>NZ_CP026304.1:7104392-7750246 GCF_003054555.1 Streptomyces lunaelactis
GGCCACTCGCTGGCCGGGCCCGTCCGAGCTGGACCACATGGGTGACCAGAACGTCTCGGCCGGCCGCGGCGACAACTGCTCCCCGGGGCAGCCGGACAAGTGGATCGAGTTCCACGACAACCCGGCCGAGACGGACGAGAACCTCACCGCCACGGTGAAGAACTTCGCTGACGGCAAGTTCTCCCGGCTGACCCTGATGTTGAAGGCGAAGAACGAGGGCGACCCGGACGCGTGGAAGCGATTCGAAGACAACGCCGACCTGCAGGTCATCTACGTACCCAAGCCGTACCTGCCGAACAACGTCGGTGTTCTTCCCGGCTACGGCAATACGCAGTTCTGCGACAAGAGCGTCTCTGACCCGACGATCGTCACACGTAAGGATCCGACGATCCGGGGCATGGTTCAGACGCAGCAGCAGCCCCAGGGCAACGAGTTCCGGGGTTCCCTGCGGGCACTGTTCCACACCGAGTACTTGAAGAGCGATGGCACATGGGCCGACGCCTTCACGGTCAACGTGCCCTCGACTGGCTCGGTTCCGGATGACACCGTGGTGCCGTTCGCAATCGATGGGGTAGCGGAGGGTGCGACGTACCGGTTCAACATGCTCACCGAGTCGTACTGGACCCACAACGGTCAGAACGGGAAGATTTCCTCGGGTCGCTCAGCGTGGTGCTACTTCAAGGTCGACACGCTGGGACCCGAGGAACCTGACGTCACGGCCAACCTCGTTGACGGCAG
Source organism: Streptomyces lunaelactis (assembly GCF_003054555.1). NCBI lineage: Bacteria > Bacillati > Actinomycetota > Actinomycetes > Kitasatosporales > Streptomycetaceae > Streptomyces > Streptomyces lunaelactis. The sequence continues at coordinate 7,105,131 of NZ_CP026304.1, forward strand.
GGGCTACGTGGAGTGCGTTGACGCCAACAACTGCCCGGCACGCGAAGCCCCGGGAACGCCTGGCAGCTTCACCTTCAAGCCTGACTCTGCAGACACCGACGTCAAGGGCTACCGGTGGTGGCTGTCGTCGGACAACTCCGCCGGGGCGAAGAAGGTGACCGGGGCGACGGTCACGGTTACTGACGTTGTCCCGTTGTTGTCCGGCGATCAGAGACTTTTCGTGCAGGCCTACGACATCACTGATCGCGAACGCTACGGCGCCACCGCCGAGTTCAAGTTCCGTGTGGGGATCGGTGAGCAAGAGACCGGCCGCTGGAGGTTCGCCGAGGGCACTGGCACGGCGGAGGACACCGGCGTCGAAGGCAGCATTCGGCATGACGCCACGCTCTACCAGCCGCAGCCGAACACCGCGACGTGGTCGCCGAGAGGCCGCCGAGGTGACAGCGACTGGTCACTGGCTTTGAACGAATCAGTCACCGACCCAGCCAAGCAGGTCGGCTACGCCGCCACGAGCACGGCGGCGTTCAATACCCAGGAGTCCTTCACGGTGTCCGCCTGGGTGTATCTCACTGACACCACTGCCAACCGTGCGGTGCTGTCCGCCCCGGGAACGCACGACTCCGCCTTCACGCTGCTGTATTCGCCGACGAAGAAGACCTGGGTCTTCAAGCGGGGGTCGAAGGACGCGGCGGATGCGGTGAACATCGAGACTGTTGCGGATCAGCCTGCGACCGCGGGCGTGTGGACGCATGTGGCCGGAGTCTTCGACACGAAGAACGATACCAACGTGGCCAACGACACCATTGAGCTGTTCGTAAATGGACGCGCTCAGGGCGCGGTCGTGGCCAGCAGCAAGTCCAGCACGTACACCCCCTGGAAATCCTCCAACGGATTGCAGTTCGGCCGTACGAAGACCAAGGGTGCGTTCACCCAGTACTACCGGGGCAACATCGACGAGGTCGCCGTATGGCAGCGCGCCTTGAAGGCCAGTGACATTGAATTGCGCACCGATGCGGAAGCGATCCAGTCGGCGGACGGCAACCCGGCAGTCCCTCTGATCGCTCACTGGGATGCCGTCAGTTCCTCAGGCACGGAGCTGACCAACCGCTCGGCGTATCCGGTCGGGCCGCTGAAGCTGTCGGCATCGGGTGCCTCGCTCGTCGGCGGAGATGAGGGCCTGGTCCTGGACGGCACGGCCGGCTACGTCGCGGCTACTGGGCCGGTCATCGATGAGACCGCATCGTTCACCGTTTCAGCCAACGTGACCCTCGACGGAGCGAAGCTCATCGCCAAGAACCCGGGATACCGCGCGTATGTCTTCGGGCAGGCCACTCCCGCCGGGGGAGAGTCGTCGTGGGCTCTGTGGGTGGAGAAGACCGCCGGAGGCGGCTACTTGTGGAAGTTCGGTCGTACGGCGACCGACGGTACCGGCCAGGTCATCGGCAGTGGTCAGGTGGCTTCTGAATTCGCCGCGGATATGGACATCCCGGTTCAGGTCACCGGTGTCTTCAACGCCGCCAAGTCAGCCGATAACGGCGCGACTTACGGCGCAACAAGTCTGTTTGTCAACAAGCAACCCATGACCGCGGACGCCGATTACTCCTTCAGCGAGCTCATGCAGGGCAGCGGCGCGCTTGCTGCCGGCCGAGGCTCCGCTGATGGAACCACCGCTCACTATCTGCCCGGAAGTCTGCACGGCCTGCGCGTGTGGGCGGGCGCGATGAACGACGGTCAAGTAGGCGAGAAGGTCGTCGGAGCCCCGTAATACGGTACGGGACCTGCGTGATCACCAGCCTGGGGGCGGGCGCATCGTGTCCGCCCCCGGCCAAGCGACTCGACGCCTTCCAATCGCTTCGCGTACTGCCACGACACACCAGACCTGGTTCTTTCCTGCCGCTCGCGCGGCCAGACCGAATTGGACATGCATGAAGCCGCTCACGCCGCCTCCCCTCAGGCGGGGCCGGAATCAAAGACGCGCACACAGGTTGCCCTTTCGGCACGTCGCCGCAGTCGTCGCTGTCAGCCTCATACCCGGCTTGCTCACTCCCGTGGCTTTTGCCGCCACAGTCGATCCGCTCGGCAAGCCCGAGCTGAAGGCTCCGACGCCGCAGTCGGTCTCTCGCTTTACAGGCAAGCTGGACAAGAAGAGTGCCGCGCTGCTGAAGAAGGCTGCGGAGACCGGTCGCGAAGACGCAGTTCGGGCGAAGGCGGATCAGGCGAAGTCGGTCTCCTGGCCGACGGCGGGCACGGCAACGATTACCGTCCCGTCGGCTGGTGCCGTCAAGGCTTCCCCGGGCGCTCTCCCCGTCACGTTGACGTCGCCGAAGCCCGTCAAGAAGGCCAAGTCCGGCAAGGCTGCCGGCAGCGTCAAGGTCAACGTGCTCGACCAGAGGCAGGCGGCTGCTCTGGGCGTGAAGGGCGTCGTCCTCACCGTCACCGGTCCGGCCAATGGTGGTGCGACCGAACTCGGCATCGACTATGGCAAGTTCGCATCCGCCTATGGCGGTGACTGGGCGGGGCGTCTGCAGGTCCTTCGCCTGCAGGATTGTGCACTGAAGAATCCTGCGAGCGCGAAGTGCCGCACCCGCACGCCCATGGCCTTCAACAACCACCGCAAGAACAACCGCATCGACGCGGACCTGTCCTTCAAGCCCGCCGCCACCGTGACCACCCGCGCGGCGAAGTCGGCGGCCGCACCTGCTGCGGGCCAGACGATGGTGCTCGCCCTCGCCGCCGGCACACAGTCCAGTACGGGTGACTACAAGGCCACCCCGCTCGCGTCCTCCTCCACCTGGGAGGCCGGCGGCTCCTCAGGCTCCTTTACCTGGAGCTACCCGCTTCGCGTCCCGCCGTCGGCTGCCGGCCCGAGGCCGGGCCTGACCATTTCGTACGACTCGGGCAGTGTGGACGGTCGTACGGCCAACACGAACAACCAGGGCAGCACGGTCGGCGAGGGCTTCGACATCACCTCCTCGTACGTCGAGCGGAAATACGGCTCCTGCGACGACGATGGGCAGACCGACAAGTTCGACCTGTGCTGGAAGTACGAGAACGCCTCGCTCGTCCTGAACGGCAAGGCCACTGAGCTGGTCAAGGACGACACCAGCGGCAAGTGGCGGCTGAAGAACGACGATGCCTCCACCGTCATTCACTCCACCGGTGCTGAGAACGGGGACGACGACGGCGAGTCCTGGACCGTCATCACCGGTGAGGGCACCAAGTACGTCTTCGGCCTCAACAAGCTCGATGGCGCACCGGCCGGCGAACGTACGCAGTCGGTGTGGACCGTGCCGGTCTTCGGTGACGACTCCGGCGAGCCCGGCTACGCGGACGGCACCAGCTTCGCCGGCCGTGACAAGAAGCAGGCCTGGCGCTGGAACCTCGACTATGTCGAGGAAACCCACGGCAACGCCATGAGCTACTGGTACACGGCCGAAGAGAACAACTACGACAGGCTCGGCGACGACACCACCGGTACCCTCTACACCCGCGGCGGATATCTGCGTGAGATCCGCTACGGCCAGCGGGCCGGCGCACTGTTCACCGGCAGCCCTGCCGCCTCGAACAAGGTCGTCTTCGACTACAAGGAACGCTGCATCCAGTCCGGCACCGGCTGCAGCAACCTCGACCCGGACACCCGCGACAACTGGCCCGACGTCCCACTCGACGCGATCTGCCAGAACGACGCCAAGTGCACCGGAAACACGGGCCCAAGCTTCTTCACGCGCAAACGGATGACGGCCGTCACCACCTACGCATGGGAAGCGGCTGCCGCCACGCCCGCCTTCACTCCGGTGGATCAGTGGGCGCTCACGCAGGCCTATCTGGACCCGGGCGATACAGGTGACTCCTCCGACCAGTCCCTGTGGCTGGACGAGATCCGCCACACCGGGATGCGCGGCACGCCGATTACCTTGGATCCGGTCAAATTCGATCACGAGTTCCGGGCCAACCGCGTCGACGGCGCCCAGGACAACATCCTGCCGCTGCACAAGCCCCGCCTGTACACGATCACGTCGGAGACCGGCTCTGCCACGATCGTCAACTACCTTCAGGCCGACTGCCTCGCAGGCCAGGCCCGGCCCAAGCTCGATGAGAACACCCGCCGCTGCTACCCCGTGTACTGGTCGCCGAACGGTGAGAAGGACCCGATCCTCGACTGGTTCCACAAGTACCCGGTAGAGCAGGTCTCTACGACCGACCCCAAGGGCGGCTCATCCGGAGTCAGCCACACCTACAGCTACTCCGGCGCCGGCTGGCACTACAACGAGGATCCGCTGGTCAAGGAGAAGGAACGCACCTGGTCAATTTGGCGCGGCTTCGAGAAGGTCACCCACCTCACCGGCATGGCCGGCAAGACCCAGTCCAAGACCGCCACGGTCTACATGCGCGGCATGGACGGCGACCGCCTTCTCGGCACCGACGGAAAGACCCCCGACCCGACCGCACGAAAGACCGCCCACGTCACAGGTATCAAGGCCCCGGCGATCACCGACTCGGGCCAGTACGCCGGCTTCACCCGCGAAACCGTCACCTACAACGGAGCGCAGGAAGTCACAGGGGCCGTCAATGACCCGTGGTCCCAGCGGACGGCGACCCAGCACAAGTCCTACGCCGACACCGAGGCCTACTACATACGCACCGGCGCCAGCCACGCACGCACCAACATCACCACCAACCTCCCCGCCCGTGACCGGGTCCGCTCCACGGTGACGACCTACGACGCCTACGGCATGGCCACAAACATCGAGGACAAGGGCGACGACGGCATTACCGGTGACGAACAGTGCTCCCGCATCTGGTACGCCCGCAATGACGCCGCAGGCATCAATTCCCTGGTCTCCCGCACCCGCGTCACAGGGAAGCCCTGTGCCATCACAGGTGACGACCTCAACCTGCCGGCTGATTCCACTGTGCCGGGCGACGTCATCTCCGACGACGCCACTGCCTACGACACGACCACCTGGTCCTCAACACAGACCCCCACCAAGGGTGAGGCCCGCTGGACCGGCCGCGCCAAGGGCTACACCACCGCGAACAACCCGGTCTGGCAGAAGCTCGCCACGACGACGTACGACACCCTCGGCCGTCCTCTGACGGTCAAGGACACCAACGACACCACTGCTGCTACGACGACCTACACCCCGGCTGCAACCGGCCCGACGACCAGGAGCACCGTCGGCAATGCCAAGGGGCACACCACGACTACGCTCGTGGACTTCGCCACGGGCGCTGCCCTCAAGGTCACCGACACCAACGGCAAGATCACCGAGAGCGAGTACGACAGCCTCGGCCGTGTCACCAAGACCTGGCTGCCCAACCGCTCCAAGGGCCTCGGCAAGACCCCCAACTACGTGTACGACTACAGCGTCACTGCCTCTGACCTGCCGTGGGTGTCCACCGCCGTGCTCAAGGGCGACGGCAGCGGCTACAACACCACGTACGAGATCTACGACAACCTCCTGCGTCCTAGGCAGACTCAGGCGCCGTCTCCGAGGGGCGGCAGTCTGATCGCGCTGAACTGGTACGACGAGCGCGGTCTCGCGATCTCGGCCCAGTCCGACATCTGGGACGACGACACGGCCCCCTCCGGAACCCTGGTGGGAATCGACGGCGGTCAGGCCCCGATGCGGGTCGACACCACCTACGACGGTGCCGGACGGGCCATCAAGGCGGAGACCAAGGTCGGGAGCGTCACGCGCTGGACGATCGACACCGCCTACACCGGCGACACCGTCACCACCACAGCCCCCGCTGGCGGCCAGGCCACCGCAGTGGTTACCAACGCACTCGGTCAGACGACCCAGCGCCGCGAATACGGCGGCACCCAGCCGATCGGCGACGACTACACCAGCACGAACTTCACCTACTTCCCCACCGGGCAGCAGGAGACAGTCGCCGGTCCGGATCAGGCCAAGTGGATCTACAAGTACGACTTGTTCGGCCGACAGACCAGTGCGAGTGACCCGGACAAGGGCACCTCGACGACCACGTACAACGCGCTCGACCAGGTCAACACCGCTACCGATTCCCGCGGCAGGATCCTCACTTCCGAGTACGACGTCATGGGCCGCAAGACCGGTCTATGGGACACCAGCACCGCTGCCAAAACGGACGCCAACAAGCTCGCAGCCTGGACCTTCGACACCCTCGCCAAGGGCCAGCAGGACACCGCAGTCCGCTACGAGAACGGCTTCGGCCAGCCCACGAGCAAGGCCTACACCCAGAAGATCGACAGCTACGACGCGATGTACCAGCCGACCGGCACATCGCTGACCCTGCCTGACAACGACCCGCTCGTCACAGCCGGCGTTCCAAAAACTCTGTCGACCTCCGCCTTCTACAACCTGGATGGCACGCCCAAACAGAACGGAAGCCCCGCTGTCGCTGGCTTGCCTTCCGAGACCGTCGAATACAAGTACGGCGCCTTGGGTCAGCTCACCTATTCGCATGGCACCACCGACTATGTCCAGGCCGCGGCATATTCGCCACAGGGCGACCTTCTCCAGCTGAGCCTCGGTGTGAGCCCCACCGCGAAGAAGGCATATCTCAACTACGCCTACGAGGATGGAACCCGACGCCTGACCAACTCCTGGGTCAGCGACGACGTCCACAGTTACCTTCCGCAAGAACTGAAGTTCACCCAGGACGACGCGGGCAACGTCACCTCCATCTTCGACACGGCCACACTGGGCGGAACCAGCAAGCCCGACTACCAGTGCTTCGCCAACGACGGCCACCGCCGCATGACACAGGCATGGACCCCGAAGACCGCCGACTGTGCGGCATCCGGGCGCACGATGGCCAACATCGACGGCGCGGCCCCGTACTGGACCACCTACACGTACACGCCTTCCGGCCAGCGCAAGACCGAAACCCAGCACATGACGACGGGTGACAAGACGACCAACTACGCCTACGGCACTGCCACCGGGCAGCCTCACCCGCTGGCCAATACCACCGGCGCCAAGGCCGCTAACTACACGTACGACAAGGCGGGCAACACCACCAACCGCCCCGGCACCCAGGCCCAGCAGACCCTGGCCTGGAACGCCGAAGGCAAGCTCGTCAGCACGACGGAACCGGCCGCCGGCTCCAAGCCCGCGCTCGGCACCAGCTACCTCTACGACGCCTCAGGTGAGCTCCTCATCCGCCGCCCCACCACCACGGACGGGGACACCGTTCTCTACTTGGGCGGCACCGAGGTCCGCCTCACCACCAAGGGCACCACGAAGACCCTTTCCGGCACCCGCTACTACACCGCGGCAGGCCAGACGATCGCAGTCCGCGCCGCTACGGTGGGCGTCGCCGGCACCAGGCTCAGCTTCCTGGCCGCCGATCACCACGGCACCTCGAGCGTGGCACTGGATGCCACAACCCTTGCGGTGACGAAGCGCTACAGCAGTCCCTTCGGCGCCGCTCGAGGCACTGCCGCAACGGCCTGGCCGGACGACAAGGGCTTTCTGGGCAAACCGGCCGACACCAAGACGGGCATGACTCACATCGGCGCCCGCGAGTATGACCCTGGCATCGGTCAATTCATCAGTGTTGACCTCGTCATGGTTCTTGGACAGCACCAGTCCCTGAATGGCTATGCCTACGCCAACAACACCCCTGTCACCTTCTCGGATCCCACTGGTCTGTGCATCGATCCCGGCAACGGGCACTGCACACCCGATGACGGCGGCAAGCTCGGGGACCAGGAGCCGGACCACGAGAGCTTCCCACCACTCTTTCCGACAGGTAGCGACACCGGCTCTGGCGATACCAATGGCACGGCAAGCGGTGATGGCGATGAGGGCGACGTAGAAGAATGGCTGCTCAGCTTCGGCCCCAGCACCGACGATGAGACCCGCTTGTCCCAGATGTGGATGGCCTACTACAGGGTCGATGGCGGCAGCTACTGGGATACGCCAGTAGGTGACGGTGACCGTACTGCCAACGCCTGCTACGGACGCCTGGGCTGCGCGGCAGCTTACAAGCACCTTCTGGAAACCGGAGACGTTGCCGGTGCCAAGAAGATCGCGGCAACCTACTGCCTCAACAATGCTGAGAAGTGCGCGAGTGATGCCGTCGGCTATAAGGCGACGCAGACGTTCTTCGCAGCCCTCCCAGGAATCGTTGCCGCAGCTCGTGGTGCGCGACTGGCAGGCGCTGGCTGCAACAAGTGCTTCCTGGCAGGAACCGAAGTCCTCATGGCAGATGGCACCACCAAGAACATTGAGGACGTCGAGCTGGGTGACCAAGTACTGGCCACAGACCCGGAAACCGGTGAATCCGGGCCCCGGGAAGTAACCCGGCTCATCGTCACGGAGGACGACAAGCACTTCAACACGCTTACCATCGAAGCCAGCGAAGGCACCGAGGAGCTCACAGCAACACATGAGCACCCCTTCTGGTCCCCGTCCGAGGGGCGATGGGTCGAAGCGGCCAAGCTGACGCGCGGGATGACACTCCTCACGGATGACGGCACAACCGTCACTGTGACGGGCAACCACGCGTTCACCAAGCACGCCCGCACCTACAACCTCACGGTGGAAGACCTGCACACGTACTATGTGCTGGCGGGGCAGACTCCGGTCCTGGTTCACAACAGCAACTGTTCTATCGGATCTGTAACTGGGCCTGCTGGAGAAACATTGCCCCTGCCCAAGGGGGCGGCCGGTACCCCGGTGGCAACGGGTAAAGGCGGGGCTTACGATATCCCGGCTGGCACTAAGGGCCTCGACCCTCGGGTGGTACAAGTCCGGGTGATGGATCCTGTCACCACTGGTAAGTATCAGTACCCCAACGGTTATGTGGTCTACATGAATAAAGCAGGGCAATCGGTCAATCCTCTAACTGGACAGACGGTCGGCAAGGCCGACCCCTACAATCACATCCCGATTCCATGATCTCGATAAATGATCTCGTCAAGGCAAGGCTCTATTCGTCGGCTCTTGACTCGGCCGAGTCGGATCCCCTGCGGGAGGAGGATGCCCTACAGGAGGCGCAGTTGCTCGACTCTCGGGTGTGCCAGTTGACCTCCACGGCGGCCTTGCTCTTTGAGCTGCGAACTTCCTTGCAGTTTGAAGTAGGGAATGCTGCGCTGCTTGTAGTGCGCGGTCTGCACTCGTTCGGGTGGAACTCGCCGGCGGCGCAAGGTCCTCTTGCGGCGCTGACGGTCGTATCCAGTGTTCCTGACCGGTTGAACGATTCTTTTCGTGCGAGATTTGAATTCTTCCCGGGGGCGCAACTTGGGGTGGTGGGTGATCTGGCAGAGTTTTATGTCCTCGAAGTGGAAGGAGTTGGCGACGTGCCCCCCGACTATTCGAGTATGGACCTGAAGCAGGTTCAAGATGCCTTGCCGTCTTGGTCCTCCGTGTGCAGCCTGCTCCAGGCGTCAAGTTCACGCTGAGGCAACAAATGCGGGGGTTGGTCAAAGTAGCTCCGGTGTTCCCGCCAGCGAAGCGAAGCCCCGTCAGGCGAAGGGCGGATTCTAGAGATCGTCGCAACACATGATCGGTTGTGTCAGACGGCGAGCAGTTATGCAGACGCTCGGCTGGGGTTTCCCAGTCGAGCGTTTTGCGTGGGCGTCCGTTGAGTTGGGCGGCGACGGCGTCGAGGTGCGCACGGGTGTGGACGGACAGGTCGGTGCCCTTGGGGAAGTACTGCCGGAGCAGGTCGTTGGTGTTTTCGTTCGAGCCGCGCTGCCAGGGGCTGGCGGGGTCGCAGAAGTAGACCGGGACGTTCGTGGCGAGGGTGAAGCTGTGGTGGGCGGCCATCTCGGCGCCCTGGTCCCAGGTCAGGGAGGTGCTCCGATACCGGGACGGCACAGTGGCAGCGGTTGTCGGCCCTTGGCCGACAGCGGGCACCCGCTCTTGGGAAACGGGTGCCCGCCCGGTGTAGGGCTGTGGTCGGTCGGCGTGAGCAGCTGTCCACTGGGTATCCGCCGGCTTCCTGGGCCGCTGCGGATCCCACCGCCGTTGCGCCACTCACGGCCGGTCCGCTCGTTCACGCCGACGATCCGGCATGCATCTTTGTTGCTGTAACCCGCTGTCACGAGCCGGAAGTATTCCGCCCGCTCAGCGCTGAGCTTCCTTGGCCCCTGAGCCACAGTCCGGACCATACGGATCTCGAAGTCCATCGCACCCCTTGAGCTGGGGTGTTGCGACGACCGCTAGACGAGTAGTTCCGAATGCTGACGGTGCGTCCGGGGATGCAGAGAGGGCGTCCAAGATCATTTTGTGACGAACGAAGACCTGGACGCCCTCATCACCGGACTGTACGTGAAGATCGACGACGAGATCGGAGGGACCCGATGCCTGGGCAGGCCACCGCAGTTGAGCGACGCCGAGCTGATCTGCCTGGCCGTTGCGCAGGCCCTGCTGGGCTTCGCCTCCGAGGCCCGCTGGCTTCGGTTCGCTCACGACAACCTGACCTCGATGTTCCCGTATCTGACCAAGCGGCCGGGATACAACAAGCGGCTGCGGGCCGCGTTGCCGCTGGTGAAGAAGGCGATACGCCTCCTCGCGACGGATACGGACTTCTGGTTCGACAACCACTGGATCGTCGACTCCACGCCGGTGCCGTGCGGCATGTCGAGGCCGACGGTGAAGCGGTCGAACCTGGCCTGCTGGGCCGGGTACGGGTACTGCGCATCCCACTCCCGGTTCTACTGGGGCCTGCGTCTGTTCCTGGTCTGCACCCCGACCGGCATGCCGATGGGCCCTGGCGAACCCGAAGATCGACGAGCGGGAGGTGATGGCCGCCATGCTGGACCGCGAGCCCGAGCTGGCCGCCGACCGGCCCGGCCTGCTGCTGATCGCGGACAAGGGCTTCGCCTCCAAGGAGTTCGAGGCCGACCTTGCCTTCCAGGGCGCGGAGTTGCTCCGCCCGTCGTTCAAGCGGGAGAAGCCCCGCAAGGGCGAGTCGCTGCTGAAGTCGGTGCGGCAGCTGATCGAGTCGGTCAACGACACGTTGAAGGGCCAGCTCGATCTCGAACAGCACGGCGGCCGGACCTTCGAGGGCGTCGCCGTCCGCGTCGCCCAGCGCATCCTCGCGATGGCCACGGCCATCTGGCACAACCACAAGACCGGCGCTCCGGTCCTGCGATCGCTGACCGCTTTCGATCACTGACCACCGTCCTGCCGGCCGTTGAGGCGCCGGGCTGATCTATCAGCGCAGGTCGAGCCGCATCAGGACTCTGGGATGACCGGCCAGCACCGAGGTGGTGTCGGCGGCGTGGGCGAACCCGGCGCGCTCGAAGTTCTTCCGGATCCCGGCGTACGCCATCGTCACGTCGACCTTGGCGCCACCGCTGTCGAGCGGGTACGCCTCGATCGCCGGTGCGCCGTGGGCACGGGCGAACTCGACCGCACCGGCAATCAGGGCGTGCGAGATCCCCCTCTTGCGATGACCAGGGCGTACGCGGATGCACCACAGCGACCAGACCGGCAGGTCGTCAACGTGCGGGATCTTACGGCTGCGCGCGAAGGAGGTGTCCGAGCGCGGCGCTACGGCGGCCCAGCCGACCGGCTCGTCGCCGTCGTAGGCGAGCACCCCCGGAGGGGGATCCGTACGGCACAGCTCGGCGACGTACGCGCCGCGGGCCGGCCCGCGAAGCTCGTTGTTGAGCTTGGACGGGATCCGGTAGCTCAGGCACCAGCAGACGTTGGCCCCAGGTGACTTTGGACCGACCAGGGTACGGACATCCTCGAAGGCTGAAGCCGGGCGAACTGCGATGGTCATGGCGCCACGATGTCACGACGTACCTGGTGACACCGCTCAACCCCCGATGAGACAGCACCACCATCGGAACTACTCGTCTAGAACTCAAGTGTCCTGGCGGGGCTTCGGGGCGCCGTGACGGCAGTAGTTGACGGCAACGTCAGCGGACGGTGGCTGCGCAGGGCGGAGGTTCATCGCCCTTGGTCCTGCTGGACATGGTGCTCGTTGGTCCGTCGAGTGCGGTGCTGAGGATGTCGATAGTTTGGCGCTGGAGCCGGAGCCGGACGTGTGCATAGACGGTGGCGGTGACATCGATGTGAGCGTGGCCGAGGAGTTCCTTGATCACGACGAGCTCGACGCCCTGCTCCAGGAGCAGGGTGGCAGTCGAGTGCCGGAGGTCGTGAAAGCGGATACGGCGGAGGCCAGCCTTGCGGAGAAGCGCGGTGAACGTCCGGGTGAGATTGGTCGGGTCGATCGGTCTACCGCTGCGGAGCGGTGAACACGTGCCCGTTGGGCCGCCAAGTGGTGCCTGTGGTCTCGCGCTCGCGCTGCTGCTGTTCGTGGTGGTGCTTCAGGGGCTGGAGGCAGCGGGTGGGGAGGGCGATGCGGCGTTCGGAGGCCCGGGTCCTGGTGGGCAACGTGGTGCGCCCGGCTGCGCTGGTGCGCTGCAAGGTGCGGCGGATAGCAGCGGTACCGGCGTCGAGGTCGAGGTCTTCCCAGCGCAGGCCGAGGAGTTCGCCCTTGCGAAGTCCGGTGTGGAGAGCCAGCTCGAACAGTGCACACAGCCGGTGACCGTTCGCGGCGGTGAGGAACTGGCGGGCCTCGTCAGCGGTGAGGGGTTCGAAGCGTCGGGGGCGGGGTGTGCCGGTGCGGACGGGCGTGCTCCAGGGCGGACCTGAGTACGGAGTGGATGTACGCCAGCGTCAGCGGGCGGTGCTTAATCAAGACGGTCCGCTGGGGCGGCCCGCGCGCGCTCCGGCCCCTCGGGGCCGCCGCCCATTCCTGTCTCCGCCCCGCTGCCGACGGCCCCGCCGGTCCGGGCGCGCAACAGCCAGCGCAACGAACCCTTTCCGGGGCTCCGCCCCAGACCCCGGCCCTCCCTCCGAGGGGCAGGGGCCGAGTGCGGGTGCGGCTTCGTCGTGGTGAGCGGTCGCGGGTCGCGGGAGGGGTCCCCTCCAGCTCAGGCGCGATCCTGCCGGAGCCCGGCCCGCGACGTGGTGGGACACCCCTGCGGGTGGGTGTCTGCCGGATCGCCCCCGGTTGATGCGCCGGCCGGGCGTACCGTGGCATGGGAGGTGGTGAGTTGATGACTACGGAGCTGGCCGACAACGTCCGCAAGTACCGACGTCGGTCCGGAATGAGCCAGGAGGAACTGGCCCACGCCGCAGGCGTGTCACCGGGCACCGTGCGCAAGGTGGAACAGGGCGGAACCGTCCGCATGGAGACCCTGCATACGCTCGCCCGCGCGCTGCGCGTGACCACGGCGACGCTGCTCGCGCCGGACGCCCCGGAACCCGTGGGCCGCGCCGAGGACCCTAATCGCGTCAACCTGATCCAGCTCCGTGCCGCCCTCACCCCACCAGTGGGCCTCACCGACATTGACGGCGAGGCCGCGGGGGAGGAGCCCAACCTGCGCCGCTTCCGCCGCGCTGTCCACGATGGGGCCGTGCTCTACCACTCCGACAGCTACAAGAGCGTCGCTTCCCAACTCCCTGCCCTACTACGCGATGCCAACAGCGCCCTCGCCCACTTCGACCACGGCCAGGAGCATCACCAGGCGCTGCTGGCGCGCGCCGAGGTGATGCAGCTGGCCGGGCGGTATCTGACCCAGGTACGGCAGTACGACCTCGCCTACACTGCCTTGTCCGGAGCGATCGCCGATGCCCGCGGTGCCCAAGACACCCTCACCGCCGCATCCGGCGTCATCGGCATGTGCTGGCTGCTGCTGCGCCAGGGCCGCCTGGACGAGGCCGAACAACTCGCCTCCCAGACCGCGGACGTGATCGAACCACGGCTGTCGAGGGCGACACCGGACGAATGCGCGGCCTGGGGATGGCTGGCCCTGCGCGCCGCAGCAGCCGCAGGCCGCAACAACCGCCCCCAGGAAGCCCTCCAATACCACCGGGTGGCCACCACCGCGGCATCCGCGGTGGGACGGGAGCACACCGGATCATTCTTCCGGCACTGGACCACCTTCGGGCCACTGACCGTCGGCATGAAAGGCGTCGAGGACGCGATGGTCCTGGGAGACGCCCGCACCGTCGTCCGCAAGTCCAGCGAGGACGCCATGTCACCCAAGGCCTGGAAGAACACCGGTCGGCCAAGCGACGACAACTGGAACCGCCACCGCCTCGATGTGGCCCGCGCCCACGCCCGCACCAACGACCTGACGACCGCGATGGACGAACTGGCCGGCGTCCGCCACGCCTCCCCGGAATGGCTGCGCCACCAGCGCATGGCCGCCGAGACCATGCAGGAGATCCTCAAGAGGCGCAAGCGCACCCTCACTGCCGAGATGCGCGAGATGGCCGCCTACCTGGGCGTCGTCGGATAACTGCCACGCAACGCAACACTTCCCACACCATGCGTCACCAACTGGCATGCCTCATGCATGGAGTGACGGCCAGCCAGTACCTACGGTCACCGTGTCCCTATCAGCGACCCAGGCCGGGGGGTACACGGTGAGCCAGCCCAGGAGCGACGCGGATCGCATCCGCCGCCGAGACTTACACGACGCCGCAGCAGGAGTAGCAGGTCCCCGCCTGCTTCCGTGGACCACACCGGAGGGGAAGCCCTGCTATCTGAGCACCAATGGCCGGGGCTACCTCTCCGACCTTGCCGACAGCATCGAGACGGTGCAGCTCAGCATGGGCGAGGAGGTACTGGAGTACGCCCGAAGCGCCACGGCCCCCGGGGCGCAAACCCAGTCGGCGACCGAATACCGCTGGCTCGCCCGCCGGTTGACCGAGGCCCTGTCCGACGCACTCAGGGTCGCCGACTCACGCGGACAACGCATCCCGGACCCCGAAGAGGCGACCGAGGATGCCTGACACCGCGAACAGCGACGCTCCGGCCCATAACGCCACACGAGGGCGCTTCCGGTTCCGCGAATACCGCGTGACCACCGTCGCCGACCCCATGGCGGTGCCCGTCTACGAGGCGCTCTGCGTCACCGGCGAGGAACGCAACTGCGGCGCCGAATCCGGCACGCTGCACACCCCGGACGAGCTGACCCACTGGGTCGCCGGACACTGCGCCCAGACCGGCCACCAGCACTACGAGCAGACCGTCCGCGCCATACTCCGCGCCGAGCCCGGGGCATGGCAGTAAAGTCCCCCCACGCCGACACCGCGCCAGTGACACCGCGACCGCACGGCCTGCGCCTCTGACGGCAGTAGCGACGGCAACAACCACGGATTCCGCCGGGTTGCAGGCCGAGGGCTGCCGACGGGGCGCCGGTCGGCCGCCGTCGATGGAGCCCGCGCCGCAGGGGTGGAGGCGACGACGGACTCCTTCTGCGGAGAGGCCGGCTGCCTGGCCGACTCAGACTCAGGTTGCTCCCGGCGTCCGATGCGCGTGGCGGATCTGCCGTTGCGGACACTGCGTACGCCGTCCGGCGCTGTGAAGGTCCCCCGCGTACGCCGTGGGGCGCTGTGAACGGTCCCCGCGCCCTCCCCTTGGTGCCGAGTGGTCCTCCGCGAGAGGCGGCGGCCCATGGAACCAATACCAACTCACGGTTACGGACTGGGAATCTGCCCTGACAGATGGCGAACAGGCCGCGGAACGAAGGGGGTTCAGTGCTCTTGGGGTGCTAAAGGATGGTTTACTGGCTTCGGTGATGCGGCGCGAGCCGGCCGTGCATCGCTCCGTTACCCCGGGGATGCTGAGGCTCTGAGCGTTGGGTGGCTGGGCCCACGAGGACCGCCGTTTGACTCGCGGCTGACACGAGACATCTGGATCTTCATCGGTCCGGCGGGCTGCGTTTGGCCTGACCCCCTACGGCGACCGCCCACCGGTCGCAACTCCAGCCTGGTCACCGTGACTGTCCAGCGGGTGACGGGTGCGCACGAGAGATGAGGCCCACGGGTGGCTGGGATGCGCAGAGAGTCCGGAAATCTTCCTGCGGACACGACGAGCTTCGTCGGCCGGCACGCCGAGATTTCACGGGCGCGGCAACTGCTCGCGCGGACGCGGCTGTTGACTCTGACGGGTCCGGGCGGCATGGGCAAGAGCCGGCTCGCCTTGAGGCTGGCGGCGCAGGTGCGACGCTCCTTCCCCGACGGCGTCTGGCTGGCAGATCTTGCCGTGGTCGAGAAGGAAGAACTGCTCGAACATGCCGTGCTGGCGGCGTTCGAACCGAACCACGACATGGGCCGGCCGCCGATGGCCGCGCTGACCGGTCACCTTCGTGACAAGCGGGTCCTGCTGGTGCTCGACAACTGCGAACACCTGCTGCACCCCTGTGCGGTCCTGGCCGACGCACTGCTGGCAGCCGTCCCGGACCTGCATATCCTCGCCACCAGTCGGCAGGCTCTGGGCGTCACCGGAGAGTGCCTGCTGACGGTGCCCCCGCTGTCGGCGCCCGATCCGGACGATCCCAGGCCGGCGGGGCAGTCCGGGCAATCCGCGCAGTCCGAGCGGGACACGCATGCCGGACGCAGCGATGCGCTGGACCTGTTCACCGACCGGGCGGCTGCCGCGCTGGGGGAGTGCGCACCCTCAGAGCACGGCAGGACGGCTGCCCTGATCTGCCGTCGCCTGGATGGCATTCCGCTGGCTATCGAACTGGCCGCTGCCCGCCTTCGGGTGCTGACCTGCGAGCAGATCCTGGAACGGCTGGGCGACCGGTTCGAGCTGCTGGCCGGGGGTAGCAGAGCCGCCCTGCCGCGCCAGCAGACCATGCGCGCAGCGCTCGACTGGAGCTTCGATCTGTGCGCGCCCGGGGAGCAACTGCTCTGGGCCAGACTGTCCGTCTTCCCCGGCGCCTTCGACCTGGAGGCGATCGAGTCGGTCTGCACCGGTTCCGGCCTCACCGCGCAGGAAGTGTTCGGCGTTGTGGCAGGCCTGGTGGACAAGTCCGTGCTGGTCCGCGAGGAGCAGCACGCGCGGTACCGCATGCTGGAAACCCTCCGCCAGTACGGCCACCTGCGGCTGGGCGACGGGGAAGACCGGGCGCTGCGCCGCCGCCATCGCGACTACTACCGAGCGCTCGTACTGCGTGCCGAGACCCAGTGGTTCACCGGCGAGCAGACGGCCTGGTTCGCCCGCCTGCACCAGGAACGGCCCAATCTCCGCACCGCACTTGACTACTGCCTGACCGAACCGGGCGAGGCCCAAGTTGGTCTGGAGATAGCCGGATCGCTCTGGTGCCACCGTCTCGGCGCGGGCAGCTTGGAGGAAGAGCGCCACTGGCTGGGCAGGGCGCTGGCATCGGACGCCACGCCCAGCCCCGCAAGACTGAAGGCCCTGTGGGCCGACGGATGGCTGGCTCTCCTGCGCGGAGACACCTCCTCGGGACACGTCCGGATGGCGGACTGCCGCGCGTTGGCGCAGTCTCTCGACGACCCGCTGGCACAGGCGTACGCCGAGCAGTTCGACGGGCTGACCGCCCTGTTCCAGGACGACTTCGCGCGCGCGATCCCTTTGTTCGACCGAGCCCTCGCCCTGTTCCGTACGGACGGAGACATCGGCGACACATGGGCCACCCTCTACCTGCTCAGCTTGGCCTGCTGCCTTTCCGCCGACCCGCGCGCCGTCGCCCTCGGCGAGGAGTGCCTGGCACTGTGCGACGCCCACGGCGCTCAATGGTCCCGCTCGTTCACGCTGTGGCTCCTCGGGCTCCAGAACTGGCTGAACGGAGACACCCGGCAGACCGTCAGAAACCTCCAGGAGAGCCTGAGCACCGGTCGGCCCGCGCACAATGGGCTGGCTGTGGCCCAGTGCCTGGAAGTGCTGGCCTGGGCGCGAGCGAGCGACGGGGACGGCGCACAGGCTGCGGAACTCCTCGGCGCGGCACAGAGCGCCTGGGAGAAGGCCGGCACCATGCTGCCCGGTGTCGGGCGTCTGCTGCACCATCGCACCGAGTGCGAGGCCCTGCTCCGAGACGTCCTGAGCGAGGAGTGCTTCACTGCCCACGTGCAGTCGGGCGCCGCTTTGACCATGGAGCAGGCCATCGCCCGCGCACTGAACAAGCCCCCCGCGCAGCCCAGCCCACCGGAGCATGATCCAGTGACCGTGCTCACCCCTCGGGAGCGTCAGGTCGCCCTCCTGGTCACTCAGGGACTGACCGACAAGCAGATCGCAGCCCAGCTCGTCATCTCACCGCGCACCGCGCAAGGACACGTCCAGCGCATCCTGGCCAAGCTCGGGTTCACCACCCGCACCCAGATTGCCACCTGGGCGCAGGAACATGCCCCTCGCCTCTGAGTTTCCGGAGGCACTCTGCTCTGCAGTCGGCGCAGTGAGGGTGCCCCGGCCGAAGCCGGGGCACCCCCATGAGCGGTGTGTCGGTGGACTGAACCCAGTGGGACCTCTAGTTGGTCATGGTCTCGGTCGGTCCGCCACTGACGCAGGCCGGCTGCCGCACCCATCGCCCATTGGCGTCGAGCTTGTCTTCAGCGACACCGGAGTCGTACATCATGGTGGTTCCCGACCCGGCGGGGTAGGTGACGGTGATCTTGGCTTCGGTGTTGTATGTCCACTCGTCCCAGCTGCCCTTGGCGAAGACGAACTTGCCGGTGTAGGTCTTGCTGACAGGGAAGGCCTTCACCCAGGTTGTGGAATGCGCAGGTGCTGCCGGGACCACAGCGCGGTAGGTCTTCTCCTCGGTCGAAGTAGTCCCCGTTTGAACCGAGTGGGTGATCAACTGGGACGCCTCGGCCGCGAAGTCGACGTGCCAGAAGTCGTTGGAGCTGCCGAGTTTGACGGTGACGGTCTCCTTCGCGCCGTTGGCGATGGAATCCGTTGTGATCGTCGACGTGCTGGTGGTCGACTTGTAATCGACGGTTGTCGACGGGATCGCTACGTCACTGTGCTGAGCCACCAGGCACTGAGCGACCCCTTCATCATTGCCGGTTACCGCGACCTGCGTCTGACTGTAGTTGCAGTAGGGGTAGGCCGAATGCTCGGCAACGCTGGCATCGCACTTGGTCAGCGCATACTTCGCCGCCCACTCCGTGGTGAAGTCGAGCCCGCCGTCGTCGAGGCGGGTGCCCCACAACTGGTTGTCATCGCCGTGGCAGGGCCACATGTTCAGGTAGTCCGAGTGGCCGACGAGCCAGCTCTTGGCCACGTCGATGCACTGGTCATCAGCTGCGTTGCGGATCATGAAGGATGTTCCGCTGTCCTTGACCGGACCCGGCTGGAAATACCAGTACTGCTCCTTTTCGGAGCCGCTGCAACGCTCCTGCTGTACGGGGCGAATCCGCCATGTGGAGTCCCAGCCTCCGGGCTGCAGGCACAGCCCGGAACTGGACTTGATCTGGAAACTGCCATCGCCCTGCGGACGCAGTGAGAACACCTGGTTGGCATCGTCATTGCGGGCGTATGCCACCAGCCACGACCCAGTACTGGACGTACCGCTGGGCACGTCGATCACCCGGGGAGACGAATCGTTGCGGTCTTTCGCGACGGTGAATACGCAGTCGACGGCTCCCTCATCGGTCGGACGACACTGGTGGGACGTTCCGTTGGCCCACCAGGCTCTCGCCTGTGCCGACTGGGCGCCCACACTGAGATCGACGGCCACCAACGCGAAGACCATCGACACCAGAGCCATGAGGCACACCGGTGATCGGAAACGACGTCTTCGGGACTTTTGTGCCTGAGCGGCGTCTGTATGGCGCATCTGTTACTTCCTCCCCCTGTCGTGGCACTCCTGCGGTGCCGCACTCCTCAAGGCTGAGAAGACTGCCTTGAGGCGGTTCCGAGATCATGAATTTCTCTGGTCCTGCTGCCACGGCCTTGTCAGGCCGGCGCGGCGCTCCAAGGCGACTCGGGTCTGACGTAGCGTCGTGCAGGCGAAGAGAGCGATCTTGGGTTCCAGCGTGGGGCCTGAGGCCTCGGAACGGCAGCGCAGAATTACCTGGTTCAGTACCTGCGTCCGTGTCGTGAGCAGAAACCAGCCGGGCTCGTCGCGCCAGGGACTGGGACTGGGACTGGGACGGGGACAGGGTGGCTGGGCAGACCGGTAGCCCGGCCGGCGACCCGACTCGGCATGCCAGTGGCCAGGCAAACCCCGCAGGAGGGGCGACTGTCGAGTTCGGTGTCGATGCCTACAGCAGCGTGATCAACTCGGTCGCCGCAGAACTTGACACAAGTCGGCCACGGCATCTATCCACTACCCAGGGGTCCAACGGCTGCACCCCTGCCACCAGCCGTCCAACCCGTTAGCGCATCGTCTCCAAAATCGCGAGGTCCTGATCAGCCCACTGCATCTCCAGCAGGCCGGCTGACTCCGCCTTTGGATCAGCAAGACCACTACGCGACACACATGCACGAGGAGACCCGTGTCCGAGCCAGCGGCCGCCCAGGCCAACTCACTGATGCTGCAGGCCTTTCGCGCCCTGCCCGAATCGTGGCAGACGACGCTGTTGCAAAGCCTCGAGGAACACGAAGGGCACACGACACCCTTGGCGGAGCTGAGCCCTGACACAGCAGACTCCGAGGCCACCCGCGCCCTCAAGGGCCTGTACGAGGCCTACCTCCGCACCTATGCCGCGCAGGCCGCCGGCCGAGCGTGCCGCCATTTCGCCGCCGTGCTGGATGACACCGTCCGCCACGGGGATTGCCCACGCTCCAAGGACTTCGACCAGCACGCGGCCACGTGCGGGAGCTGCGCCCGGGCACGTACAGACATCGTCGCGATCCACACAGGCCAGCACACCACCCTGTCCAAGGCGTTGCTGCCGAGTACGACGGAGCGGCCGGCCTCGTCACCAGGCGACGGGCGCTCTGCTGCCCTGGCGATCCCGGCTCTGGCGACGCCCGAGCCCACCGAAGTCCCTTCTCCACGCGGCATTTCGCGTGAGGCATCCTCCCGCCGCGTTGTCCCGGCCACCCCGGCCTTTGCCGTCGCCGCGGTGGTGGCCGCGGCCGCAGCGATTGCTGCATCTGTCACTGTCGTCGTCTCGGACGACCCGGCCACCGCCGCCCGACCGCCCCTGGCCGCCTCTGATTCCGCCACCGGCTCCGTCGCGGAGGCGGCCGTGGCTGTGACCGCAACCGTTACGGTATCGGCCACCGCGACGCCGACCACCCATACCTCCGCCGTAGCGAGGTCTCGCGACGACCGCGTAACCGGTTCTGTTCCACCCGTAGTTGCCGCACCTCCGGCGCCGAGCGGAAAACCGAAGGGCCTCCAGCTGGTCAACCAAGCGACGGGCCTGTGTGTGGGGATCCAGGGCGCCGTCAACACCCAGGGTGCCATGATGCAGCTCCAGGAGTGCGTCAGCAGCGAAGCGACCCAGCGCTGGGAACGCATCACGGCCGGCCAGGACACCTACCAATTGAGGAACACGGGCACCGGGAAGTGCCTCGACGGCACTCACAATGGCGGAAACGTGGTCAGGGTCGTCCAATGGGACTGCCACGTCTCAGATGACCGCTCAGTACAGCTGTGGACCTTCACGTCGGACGCGACAGCGCCCGGATATCGATTGTTCTTTGTCCCGCAGGTGGGCTCAAGCGACTATTCTTCGCACCTGCTCGGTCCGGAGGATTGGCCCCAGGCCAACCCGCCCAGGGCGGGATCTTACCTTGCGCAACTGCCGAACTATTACAACTCCAGCAGCTTCATATTCGCTATGGACGACGGTATGTGAAGCAACTTCACGTCATTGATACCCCGGTGTTGCCGCCCGCGATCTGGTGCGGGCGCCGCGGCCAGATGGAGGCGATGTACGTGGCGTAGTCAGAGGTGGTCACGCGGGCAGCGCAGTCAAGAGTGGGAGGCCAACCGCACCGTACGCTCAGCCAGTTCGCTGATCCGTACGCCGTCGAAGCCGAACACCGCGCTGGACAGGCGGTCTTCGAGCGGGTCCGTCCACTGCGCGGGGATGGCGGCGGCTCCGCACAGCACACCTGCCACCGAGCCTGCCGTCGCGCCGTTGGAGTCGGTGTCCAGCCCGCCGCGGACCGTGAGCGTGATGGTGGAGGTGAAGTCGCCGGAGCCGTACAGCAGTCCGGCCGTGATGACGGCGGCGTTCGGAACGGTGTGGATCCAGCTGAGGTGGCCTGTCTGGGCGGCCAGCACGGTGAGCGTCTCGGACCAGGGTGTCCCCGAGTCGTGCAGGGCGGTGGTGTGGCGCACGGTGCGGGCGAGGCGGCTGCCCGCCGGGATGTGTTCCAGTGCCGCATCGATCGCCTGACGCGGGGTGTCCGCGGTGAACGCGGCGGCGATCAGGGCGGCCGCCCACATCGCGCCGTACACACCGTTCCCGGTGTGGGAGAGGACCGCGTCGCGGCGGGCGAGTCCGGCGGCCCGGCGCGGGGCGCCGGGGGAGGTCCAGCCGAAGATGTCGGCGCGGATGAGGGCGCCGATCCACTCCTGGTAGGGGTTGTCGTGGGTGGCGGTGACGGGGGGCTTGAGGCCGTTCGCCAGGTTGCGGTAGGCGGCCCGCTCGGCGGTGAACGTCTGCAGGAACGGCAGGTGCAGCAGCCACGCCTCGCCCACCTGTTCCGTGGTGAAGTCGAAGCCGTGCGTCTCCAGCAGATGAAGGCCGAGGATCGTGTAGTCGACGTCGTCGTCCCGGCAGCTGCCGTGGATCCGGCCCCGTACACACCGGCGCCACTCGGGACGCAGCTCGAACTCGCCGACGCCGGCGTCCGCCGGGGGCTCGGGAAGGTAGTCGGTGAGCGGGAGCGCGTCCGTACGGCGCAGATAGCGGTCGATGCGCTCGCGGGTCCAGTGGTCGCCGCGCTCGACAGGCTTGCCGAGCATGTTGCCGGCGACTCTGCCCAGCCAGCCGCCGAGAATCCGGTCGGTGAGGTCGGGGTGCGGTAGGCCCATACGTCCGGTTTACCGAATCGGCGCCCGAACCGCGCGGTGGTCGGCGAGACCGGTAAGCAGGCATGGTGCGCCATATCCGGACATGATGGGGTGGTATGCCGTCTGACCGGACGGATAGGGTCGGGGCGGCGCGACTGCCTGTTCGAAAGCAAGGGATAGCAAGGTGACGGACGGAGCAGTTATTCAGCCCGCGCGCGTGCTCGTTGCGGCTGACAAGTTCAAGGGCTCGCTCACGGCCGTACAGGTCGCGGAGCGGGTGACGGCCGGCCTCCAGCGGGTCGTACCAGGTCTGGCGGTCGAGACCCTGCCCGTCGCCGACGGCGGCGACGGCACGGTCGCGGCCGCGGTGGCGGCCGGATTCGAGCGCCGTGAGGTCCGGGTGACTGGGCCGCTCGGCGAGCCCCTCACCGCGGCGTACGCCCTCCGGGACGGGACCGCGGTGGTGGAGATGGCGGAGGCCTCGGGCCTCCAGCACCTCCCGGCGGGCGTTTTCGCACCGCTCACCTCGACGACGTACGGCTCCGGCGAGCTGCTGCGCGCGGCGCTCGACGCGGGGGCGCGGACGATTGTCTTCGGCGTCGGCGGCAGCGCGACGACCGACGGCGGGGCGGGAATGCTCGCGGCGCTCGGCGCGCGCTTCCTGGACGCGGACGGCAAGCCGGTCGGCCCGGGCGGCGGCGGTCTGCGCGACCTGGCGTCCGCGGACCTCTCCGGCCTGGACGCCCGCTTCAAGGACGTGGAGCTGGTCCTGGCGAGCGATGTCGACAACCCGCTGACGGGGCCGAAGGGCGCACCCGCGGTGTACGGCCCCCAGAAGGGGGCGACCCCCGAGGACGTCGCCACGCTGGACGCGGCGCTCGCCCACTACGCCTCCGTCCTGGAGACGGCCGTCGGCCCCAAGGCCGCGGAGTACGCCCTCTCGCCCGGCGCGGGCGCGGCGGGCGGCATCGGCTACGGCGCGCTGGTGGGCCTTGACGCCGGCTTCCGGGCGGGCATCGAGGTGATGCTCGACGTGCTCGGCTTCGCGCCGGCGCTGTCGCGGGCGACGCTCGTGATCACGGGCGAGGGCTCGCTGGACGAGCAGACGCTGCACGGCAAGGCCCCCGCGGGCGTCGCGGCGGCGGCCCGCGCGCAGAACATCGAGGTCGTGGCGGTCTGCGGCCGCCTCCTGCTGCCGCCGGAGGCACTGGGCCGGGCGGGGATCCGCCGGGCGTACGCGCTCACGGAACTGGAGCCGGACCCGGAGAGGTGCATGGCGGAGGCGGGGCCGCTGCTGGAACGGGCGGCGGAGAACATCGCGCGGGACTTTCTGCGGTAGGGCGGTGGGGCGGTGGGGCGGGGCCTGTTCTGGTTCCCCACCCGCCCCTTCGAAACTGGGGCGGTGCCCCAGACCCCGGCGCGGCCAGGGCCGGGCGCCCACGCCCCCTCACCCCGGTGTCAGGCGGAAGGCGTCCAGCGCCAGGGTCATCTCGATCAGGTCCCTCGGGCGTCCCAGTGACCTCGACGTCAGTTGCTCCAAGCGGCGCAGGCGGTTGAAGACCGTGTTCCGGTGGCAGTACAGCCGCGTCGCCGCCCGGCCCGCCGACCCCCCGCACTCCAGCCACGCGTCCAGCGTCTCCAGCAGCACCGCCCTGTCCGTCGGGTCCAGGTCCAGCAGCGGGCCGAACACGTCCGCGATCAGGCGCGCCGCCAGTTCCGGCTGGCTGACCACCATCGCCGTGGGGAGCCGTTCGTCCAGCCGCACGATCCGGTCCGCGTCCGGGCCGCACGTGCGCAGTGCCGTCTCCGCCAGGCGGCGCGCCAGGCCCAGGTCCGCGAGGCCCGGCACCACCGGGCTGATCCCGCCCGGCCCCGGGCACCACCGGTGCAGCGCCGAAGCCAGCTCCGTCAGCCCCGCCTCCGCCCCCAGCGCCACGACCGCGATCTCGTAGTCCGTACGCATCCGCCAGAAGAAGCGAAGCCCGTCCGACGCCGCGACCCGGTGGAACGGTTCACGCCCCGCCGCGCGCTCCACCCGCACCACGACCACCGCGTACCGCCCCTGCTCCGGCAGGTCCAGGCCCGCCGCGGCGCTCGCCGCGAGCCCCGGCGTGGTCCTGCCCTCCAGTAACGCGTCCAACAGCGCCTGGACCCGCTCGTCGCTCCGCCGCCGCATCTCCTGCTCCGTACCGCGGTACGCGTCCGCGACCGTCGACGCCTGCCGGTCCACCCCCTCCCACATGTGGGACGCCAGATGCACCAGCACCTGAAGCGCATCCGGATCCTTCTCGGAGACGATCTCCAGAAGCTGGTCCCAGATGAGATAGCCCGCGTGCCGGTACGCGTACAGCACCAGATCGAGCGGCAGCCCCTGCTCCGCCCGCCGCCGGCCGAGCCGCTCCGCGTACTGGAGGTCCCGCCGCGGCGCCGAACGAGTCGCCGCCAGCGCCTCGACGCCGTACCGCATCGCCTCGTTGATCTGCTGCCAGTGCTCGTCGCGCGGCACGGCGAGGTCGAACTGCGGTGAATGGGCCACCAGTTCCTCGATGAGCTGATCCGTCAGTCGCGGCACGCGCTCCAGAAGCACCTCGGAGGCGCTCACGAGGACGGACCACTCACGCTCGGTGCGCGCTCTGCGGCCACCCATGGCTGGAGGATGCCAGCCCTTGTGCCCGTGCACAATGCGCGCGCGGCACCGCTGGTCATCCGCAGCGATTCGGCCGTACGGCGTGGACGGTGGGCCTGCCCGGTGCTGATGTGTGCCAGCACAGGGCAAGCCGGAGAGGGCAAGCCGGAGAAGGAGGGACCATGGCCGTCGCCTCGCTCGAAGTGCGCGCGCTGTCCGTCGGCTACGGGCCGGTGCGGGCGCTGCGTGAGGTCTCCGTCGACGTACCCGACGGCGCGATCGTCGCCGTCCTCGGCGGCAACGGCGCCGGCAAGTCAACACTGCTCCGCGCCATTTCGCGCACGCTCGCCTTCCAGCGCGGCCACGCCACGTCCGGCTCCATCCGCTTCGAGGGCCGCCCGATCGACGGGCTCAGCCCAGCGCGGGTGGTGGCCGCCGGAGTGGTCCAAGTCCCCGAAGGGCGGCAGGTGTTCGCGCGGATGACGGTGGCCGACAATCTGCGGGCGGGTGCGCTGGGGGCGCGCGGCGGCCGGGGGGAGACCGCGGCGGCGCTCGCCCGCGTACACGAACTGTTCCCCGTCCTGGCGGACCGTGCCCGCCAGCGGGCGGGGCTGCTGTCGGGCGGCGAGCAGCAAATGCTTGCGCTGGGGCGGGCGTTGATGGCCCGGCCGAGGCTGCTGCTGCTCGACGAGCCGTCGCTGGGCCTGGCGCCGCTGATGGCGGCACGGATCGCCGAGACGGTTCAGGAGATCAACGCGAGCGGCACGTCGGTGCTCCTGGTGGAGCAGAACGCGGCGATCGCGCTCCGGCTGGCCTCGACGGCCTACGTCCTGGAGGTCGGCGAGGTCGCCCTCGAAGGACCGGCGGAACGGCTGGCCGCGTCGGACGAGGTGCGGCGCCGGTATCTGGGGGTGGTCGACGAGGACGCCGCGCAGGACGCGGTACGCGCGGAGGCGGCGGCGCCGGTGCTGAGCAGGTGGTCGGCATGACGGGTACGGGCGCCCGAACCTCGCGCCTCAATCGCCGGCGGGGCTCTTGTCGGGGCTCCGCCCCGGACTCCGCGCCTCAAACGCCGGCGAGGCCGAGTCTCCCGCTGGGGAGGACCCCATGACACCCACCCCACAACCGGACGTCCCGGCGACGCTCCACCTCAACACCCTCACCGTCCGCTTCGCCGGGCTCACCGCCCTCGATGCCGTTTCCCTCACCGTCGAGCCCGGCAGCGTCCACGCCCTCATCGGCCCCAACGGCGCCGGCAAGTCCACCTGTTTCAACGTCCTTTCCGGTGTCTACCGCGCCACCTCCGGCAGCGTCCGCTTCGGTGCCGCCGAACTCACCGGACTGCCCCCGCACCGCATCGCCGCCCTCGGCATCGCCCGCACCTTCCAGAACCTCGCACTCCCGCCCCACGCCACGGTCGCCGACAGCCTGCTGCTCGGCCGCCACCGGCTCACCCGCGCCGGGTTCCTCGCCGCCGGGCTCCGGCTGCCGTCCGCCGCCCGCGAGGCGCGCCAACACCACGACCGTGTACGGGAGATCGCCGAGTTCGTCGGTCTCGGCGACGACCTGGAGAGACCCGCCGGAGCCCTCCCGTACGGAAAACAGAAGCTCGTCGAACTCGGCCGCGCCCTGTGCATGGAGCCGAGGCTGCTGCTCCTCGACGAGCCCGTCGCCGGCATGACCGCCGACGAGCGGCGCCAGACCGCCGCCGTCATCGCGGGCGTACGCGACGGCCTCGGCATATCCATCGTGCTGGTCGAACATGACATGGGGGTGGTGATGCGGCTCGCGGACGCCGTGACCGTACTCGACTTCGGGCGCCGGATCGCGGGCGGCACACCCGCCCAGGTGCAGAGCGACCCCGCCGTCGTCCAGGCCTACCTCGGAACGGGGGCACCGGCATGACGACCTTCACCGAACTCCTTCTCGGCGGGCTCTCCATCGGCTCCGTCTACGCCCTGATCGCCCTCGGCTTCGTCGTCATCTTCAAAGCCACCGAGGTCGTCAACTTCGCCCACGCCTCCCTGCTCCTCGCCGGTGGCTACATCACCGCGGTCCTCCACGACGACATCGGCTTCTGGGCGGCTCTCGCCGTAGGCATCGCGGGCGCCGCCCTCGTCGGCGCGGCCGTCGAGTTCCTTGTCATGCGCCGCTACCGGGGCTCCGACCACAGCGTTCTCGCCATCGTCACCATCGGCGTCGACATCCTTCTCACCACCGAACTCACCCGCCGTATCGGCACCGACGTCCTCGCGCTCGGCGACCCCTGGGGCGACCGGGTCGTGACCATCGGCGACATCACCATCGCGCAGACCCGTATCGCCGCCTTCGTCGCCGCCGCCCTCCTCATCACCGCGTTCCTGCTCGCGTTCCGCTTCACCATGTGGGGCGTGGCGATGCGCGCGGCGGCCGAGAATCCGCAGACCGCCGCCCTGATGGGGGTCCGCCTGGGCCGGGTCTCGCTCGCCGCGTGGGCGGTCGCGGGCGCGCTCGCCGCCGTCGCCGCGCTGTTCCTCACCGTCTTCCCGACCCCCGGACTCGAACGAGCCACCTCTCTCGCCGCGCTCAAGGCCTTCCCAGCCGCGATCCTCGGCGGACTCGACTCCACCACCGGAGCCCTGGCCGGCGGCCTGATCGTCGGGGTGACGGAGTCGTTCGCCACCGGCTACCAGAGCGAACTGTCCTTCCTGGGGCGGGGGATCGGCGACCTCGCGCCGTATCTCGTGATGCTGCTGGTCCTGCTGATCCGGCCCGCCGGGCTCTTCGGCACGAAGGAGCCCGCCCGTGTCTGAGACCGTGCCCGAGCCCGAGAGCGTGCCCGAGAGCTTGTCCGACAGCCCGTCCAAAGGAGCCTCCGCCGTCGTCTCCGGCCCCGTGTCCGGCCGCGCGTCCGAGACCCTCAAGAACCCCAAGGCGTACGCCTGGATCCTCGGCAGCCTGCTGCTCCTCGCGCTCCCCTTCTATCTCGACCGCTTCTGGCTGCAGGCCGGACTCTTCGCCATGGCCGCCGCGATCGGCGCCATCGGCATCAACCTCCTCACCGGCGCGACCGGCCAGCTCTCCATGGGGCACGCCTTCTTCCTCGCCGTCGGCGCGTACGGCTACTGCGTCCTCGCGGGCGGCAACGACGTAGAGAACGGTCACCGTCTCACCGGTCTCGGCCTGCCGACCTGGCTCGCCGCCGTCCTCGCCGTACTGCTCGCGGGCGCGGCGGGCGGCCTGTTCAGCCCCATCGCGAGCCGGCTGCGCGGCGCGTACCTCGGCATCGCCACCCTCGCCCTGATCTTCATCGGCCAGCATGTGCTCTTCAACGCCCGTGATCTGACCGGGGGGTTCAACGGCCGCGCCGTCCCGCCGCTCTCCCTCTTCGGCTTCGACTTCGACGACACCGAGGTCGTCATCGCCGCCGTCCCCTTCCAGTCCGCGGAGAAGCTCTGGTACGCGGCGCTGCTCGCCCTCCTCGCGGGCGGCCTGTTCGCCCGCGGAGTCCTGCGCGGCCGCCCCGGACGCGCCATGAACGCCGTGCGCGACCACCGCATCGCCGCCGGCGTGATGGGCGTGCCGGTCGCCCGCTACCGGGCCGCCGTCTTCGTCCTCTCCTCGATGTACGCGGGCCTGGCCGGCGTCCTGCTCGCGCTGGTCTTCCAGCGCACCGTCCCCGAGTACTTCGGCATGATCCTGTCCCTCGAATTCCTCGCCATGATCGTGATCGGCGGCCTCGGTACGGTCGCGGGCGCGGTCGTCGGCGCGGTCTTCGTCTCCCTGCTGCCGCAAGTCCTCACCCACTACAGCGACAGCCTCCCGCTGGTCTCCGCCCCGGGTACGGGCGGAGTCTCGCCGGGCGAGGCGTCCCGCTATCTGTACGGCGCCGCGGTCGTCGCGGTGGTGCTGTTCCTGCCCGGCGGACTCACCCGCCCGACAGTGTCCCGACGGGAGAAGACATGAAGCCGAAGATGTACGTGGCGGTGCTGGCCGTACTGGCGCTCACCGTCGTCGGATGCAGCGAGAAGGCCACCAACGGCGACGGCGGCGGGAAGGACGCCGGGGGAGTGAAGACCGGCGACGGCGTCACCGCCAAAACGATCACCCTCGGCGTGCTCACCGACATGACCGGTGTCTACGCCTCACTCGGCAAGAGCGTCACCCAGGCCCAGCAGCTGTGGGCGAAGCAGACCAACGCGTCCGGCGGCATCTGCGGCCGGACCGTCGAACTGACCATCCGCGACCACGGCTACGACCCGCAGAAGGCCGTCGCCGCCTACACCGAGCTCGAACCGAAGGTGCTCGGCTTCGCCCAGTTCATCGGCTCACCCTTCGTCGCCGCCGTCAAACAGCGCATCGACGGCCAGGACAAGGGACTCGTGCTGCCCCAGGCCTGGTCGGCCAGTCTGCTCGGCAGTCCGTACGTACGGGTCGTGGGCGCGACGTACGACATCGAGACCATCAACGCGGTCGACTACCTCCTCACCCAGAAGCGCATCGCCAAGGGCGACAAGATCGGCCATGTCTACTTCGAGGGCGACTACGGCGAGAACGCACTCACCGGCTCCAAGTACGCGGCCGGACAGGCCGGGCTGACCGTCGTCGAACAGAAGATCAAGCCCACCGACAACGACATGTCGGCCCAGGTCGCGGCGCTCAAGAAGGCAGGCGTCAAAGCGGTGGTGATCAGCGCGGGACCGCGCCAGGCGGCCTCGCTGGTCGGCGTCGCGGCGGCGGGCGGCTTCAACGTCCCGGTCATCGGCAACAACTCCGCCTTCGCGCCGCAACTGCTGGCGACCCCGGCGGGCCCCGCGCTGATGAAGGACTACTACGTCGCCGCCTCCACCCTCCCCATCGGCGCCCCGGACGCGGGCCCGGCCAAGCTCGCCAAGGAGTACGCGGCCGCCTACCCCAAGGACGGCCTCGACAACGGCGTGGTCGCCGGCTACACCGCCGCCGGCGTCTACGGCGAGGTGCTGAAGAAAGCCTGCGCGGACAAGGACCTGACCCGGGAGGGCATCGACAAGGCGCTGCTGACCCTGTCGTCGTACGACAGCGGCTTCGGCATCACGCACGACTTCTCCGACCCCGCTGTCCCCTCGACCCGGCAGAGCCTGATCATGAAGCCGGACAACAAGGTCCCGGGCGGTCTGAAGGTGGTCCAGCCGGCGACCGTGGCGAAGGCGGCGGAGTCGTACAAGGCCGCAAACTAAGCCCTCCGGCGTTTGAGGAGCGGGGGTTCCGGGGGCGGAGAAGCCGCCGGACATGACGAGGGCCCGGATGCGGATCGCACCCGGGCCCTCACCTTGCGTAGCCACTGCGTCAGGGCTGAGCCGCCCTGGCCTCGCGGTTCTCACGGCGGTTGTCGCGGAACGTGTTCACGCGCCGCGCCGTCGCGAACAGCGGGATCGTCGCCGCCATCACGATCTGCAGCGCGCAGCCCATCTGGAGGAGCACCTGACCGCCCGGGGCGTCGAATGCCCAGGCCGCCAGCATCCCCATCGCGGCCACGATCCAGCCGAGCATCGCCACCGCGAGGACACCCCGCGGCTTGGGGTACTCGACCCGGCTCACCATCAGCCATGCCGTACCGATGATCGCGAGCAGCGTCGGGATGAACGGCAGCTCGAGCAGCACGATCGAGACGACCGTGAGCGCACCGAAGGGGCTCGGCATGCCCTGGAACATGCCGTCCTTCAGGGTCACGCACGAGAATCTGGCAAGCCGCAGCACCACCGCCAGCAGCACCACGATCGCGGCCACCGCCGAGACCTTCTGCTGGGCGTCGTCCGCCACCATTCCGTACACGAGTACGAAGTAGGCGGGGGCAAGGCCGAAGCTGATCAGGTCGGAGAGGTTGTCCAGCTCCGCACCCATCGGCGAGCTGCGCAGCTTGCGCGCCACGAGCCCGTCGCAGAGATCGAAGATCGCGGCCAGCAGCATCAGGATGACGGCGGTCGCCGCGCTGTTGCGCGCCATGCCGCTCTCGTTGCTGCCGGTGAGGTGCGGGATCAGGATTCCGGTGGTGGTGAAGTACACCGCCATGAAGCCGCACGTGGCGTTACCGAGCGTAAGGGTGTCCGCTATCGACAGCCGCAGAGAGAGGGGCATCTCTTCCGCGTCGTCTTCGGCCTCGGCGACCCAGCCGGCCTGTGTGTCGGGATCAATCACGGTCAATTCGAGTCACCCCCGCGGTCGTGGTCTGACCGACCTCGACGGCGACGTCGACACCTTCCGGAAGGTAGATGTCAACGCGCGATCCGAAGCGGATCAGACCAATGCGCTCGCCCTGCTCGACCTTGGTCCCCTGCGGCAGATACGGCACGATGCGCCGCGCGACGGCGCCCGCGATCTGCACCATCTCGATGTCCCCGAGCTCAGTCTCGAAGTGCCAGACAACGCGCTCGTTGTTCTCGCTCTCCTTGTTGAACGCCGGGACGAAACCGCCGGGGATGTGCTCGACCGAGGTCACCGTGCCCGCGAGGGGAGCGCGGTTGACGTGGACGTTCAGCGGGCTCATGAAGATCGCGACGCGAGTGCGTCCGTCCTTCCACGGCATGATGCTCTGCACCACACCGTCGGCGGGCGAGATGACCCGGCCCTGGGCGATCTCGCGCTCGGGGTCGCGGAAGAACCACAGCATGCCCGCCGCCAGTGCGGTGGTGGGCACAGCGATGGCCGCGGCGCGCCGGGAGCGGCGCGAGCGGGCCAGGCTGAGTACTGCGGTTGCGACGGTCGGCAGAAGCCACGGCGATGCTCCGCGCGCAAGGCGGACGCGGCCGCGTGGTGCAGAGGTTTGGCTGTGGGGCATGGATGACCTTCGTAGCGGATGATGCCGCGCTGGCAACGGGGGACGGCGGCTTTCGGGCGATGTTATCGGTTGCGAGCCGCAACTGGGAAAGCCAGAAGCCGAGTCGGCGGCCGGAAGACGATAACAGGGTGTGATCTTCTTCGCGGCCATACCGACTCAAGTACGACAATCACCCCTGGAATCGGTACTCCTCGAGCAGTCGACGACCAATGATCATTTTCTGGATCTCGGCGGTACCTTCGCCGATCAGCAGCATCGGCGCCTCGCGGTAGAGGCGCTCGATCTCGTACTCCTTGGAGAAGCCGTAACCGCCGTGGATGCGGAAGGCGTCCTCGACGACTTCCTTGCAGTATTCGGATGCGAGGTACTTCGCCATCCCTGCCTCCAGGTCGTTTCGTTCCCCGGAGTCCTTTTTGCGTGCCGCGTTAACCATCATCGCATGAGCGGCCTCGACCTTGGTAGCCATCTCGGCCAGCTTGAACTGAATCGCCTGGTGCTGAGCGATCGCCTTGCCGAAAGTGTGACGCTGCTGGGCATACGAGACGCCCAGCTCGAATGCACGCTGCGCGACGCCACAGCCACGTGCCGCGACATTGACGCGGCCGACTTCGACGCCGTCCATCATTTGGTAAAACCCTCGGCCGGTGGTGCCGCCGAGTACCCGATTGGCCGGAATGCGCAGTCCGTCCATGATGAGTTCGGTGGTGTCGACACCCTTGTAACCCATCTTGTCGATCTTCCCGGGGATGGTGAGTCCGGGGCGGACCTCTCCGAAGCCGGGTTCCTTCTCGACCAGGAAGGTCGTCATCGACTTGTGGGGGGCCGTGCCCTCCGGGTGTCCTTCGTCACTCCGGCACAGAACGGCGACCAGATTGGACGTTCCGCCGTTCGTCAGCCACATCTTCTGGCCGTTCAGGACGTACTCGTCGCCGTCCTTGACGCCCTTGGAGGTGATCGCGGACACATCGGAGCCGAGCGCCGGCTCGGACATCGAGAACGCGCCACGCGTCTCGCCCAGCGCCATCCGCGGCAGGAAGGTGTCCTTCTGCTCCTGCGTGCCGTGCTGCTTGAGCATGTACGCCACGATGAAGTGCGTGTTGATGATGCCCGAGACGGACATCCAGCCACGGGCGATCTCCTCGACGCACAGCGCGTAGGTGAGAAGCGACTCGCCCAGGCCGCCGTACTCCTCCGGGATCATCAGCCCGAACAGGCCGAGCTCCTTGAGGCCTTCGACGATCTGCGTCGGGTACTCGTCGCGGTGCTCCAGCCCGGTGGCGACAGGGATGATCTCCTTGTCGACGAAATCCCGGACGGTGGCCAGGATTTCCTGCTGGACGTCGGTCAGACCGGGGGTCTGGGCGAGTCGGCTCATGGCTACTTCTCCTGGCCCTTCTTGGGAATGTCCCGCAGCTCCGGGCGGCCGGGCTGCTCGCCGCCGCGCTCCTTGATGTACGTCTCGGTCGGGACCATCACCTTGCGCCGGAACACACAGACGAGGGTGCCGTCCTGCTTGTAGCCCTTGGTCTCGACGTAGACGATCCCGCGGTCGCTCTTGGACTTTGACGGAGTCTTGTCCAGGACCGTCGTCTCGCCGTAGATCGTGTCGCCGTGGAAGGTCGGCGCGACATGCTTCAGCGACTCGACCTCCAGATTGGCGATCGCCTTCCCGGAGACGTCCGGGACGGACATTCCGAGCAGCAGCGAGTAGATGTAGTTGCCGACGACGACGTTCTTCCCGAAATCGGTCGTCTTCTCCGCATAGTTGCTGTCCATGTGGAGGGGGTGGTGGTTCATGGTGAGCAGACAGAAGAGGTGGTCGTCGTACTCCGTGACCGTCTTTCCGGGCCAGTGCTTGTAGACCGCGCCGA
The DNA here is from genome assembly GCF_003054555.1 of Streptomyces lunaelactis. Classification (NCBI taxonomy): domain Bacteria; kingdom Bacillati; phylum Actinomycetota; class Actinomycetes; order Kitasatosporales; family Streptomycetaceae; genus Streptomyces; species Streptomyces lunaelactis. The sequence continues at coordinate 7,139,117 of NZ_CP026304.1, forward strand.
CCTCGAACTCTTCGTAGGTGCGTCCGAACTGCATCGCTTACGCCTCCGGCACTTCGAACTTGGACGTGCGCTGCATGCCGGCTGCCCGGCCCTTGCCCGAGATGACCAGCGCCATCTTGCGGCTGGCCTCGTCGATCATCTCGTCGCCGAGCATCGCCGAGCCCTTCTTGCCGCCCGCCTCGGACGTGTAGTAGTCGTACGCGTCCAGGATCAGCTCGGCGTGGTCGAAGTCGTCCTGCGAGGGCGAGAAGATCTCGTTGGCGGACGCGACCTGGTCCGGGTGCAGCACCCACTTGCCGTCGAAGCCGAGGGCGGCGGCGCGCTGGGCGACCTCCCGGTAGCCCTCGCTGTTACGGATCTGAAGGTAGGGGCCGTCGATCGCCTGGAGGTTGTGCATACGGGCGGCCATCAGGATGCGCATCAGGATGTAGTGGTACGCGTCCGCCGGGTAGCCGGGCGGCTGCTCGCCCACGACCAGCGACTTCATGTTGATGGAGGCCATGAAGTCCGCCGGGCCGAAGATGATGGTCTCGACGCGCGGCGAGGCGGCCGCGATCTCGTCGACGTTCACCAGGCCCTTCGCGTTCTCGATCTGCGCCTCGATGCCGATCTTGCCGACTTCGAAGCCCATCGTCTTCTCGATCTGCGTCAGCAGCAGGTCTAGGGCGATGACCTGCTGGGCGTCCTGCACCTTCGGCAGCATGATGCAGTCGAGGTTCTGCCCCGCGCCCTCGACGACCGTGACGACGTCGCGGTACGTCCACTGGGTCGTCCAGTCGTTGACCCGTACGACCCTGGTCTTGCCCGTCCAGTCGCCCTCGTTGAGGAACTTGACGATGGTGTGCCGGGCCTCGGGCTTGGCGAGCGGCGCGCAGGCGTCCTCCAGGTCCAGGAAGACCTGGTCGGCCGGGAGGCCCTGGGCCTTCTCCAGGAACCGCGGGTTGCTGCCCGGTACGGCCAGGCAGGAGCGTCGCGGACGCAGACGGTTCACGGGGGCGGCAGGGGCAGTCATGCGGGGACCTCCAGAGGGTCGAGCTTGTTCGCTTTCCGGATCTCGTCGACGATACGGCCGATGATCTCCGTGATACCGAAGTCCTTAGGGGTGAACACGGCGGCCACGCCCGCCGCTCTGAGATCGGCCGCGTCGGCGTTGGGGATGATCCCGCCGACGATCACCGGAAGGTCGGACGCGCCGGCCTCGCGCAGCCGCTCCAGCACATCGGGCACCAGCTCGGCGTGCGAGCCGGACAGGATCGACAGACCCACGCAGTGGACGTCCTCCGCGAGCGCGGCGTTCACGATCTGCTCGGGCGTGAGCCGGATGCCCTGGTAGACCACCTCGAAGCCCGCGTCACGGGCGCGTACGGAGATCTGCTCGGCGCCGTTGGAGTGCCCGTCCAGACCGGGCTTGCCGACCAGCAGACGCAGCCGTCCGGCGCCCAGCTCGTCGGCCGTACGGGACACCTTCTCCCGTACGAGAGCGAGCGGCGTGCCCTTCTCGGCGGTGACCGCGACGGGCGCGCTGGACACGCCCGTCGGCGCGCGGAACTCGCCGAACACATCGCGCAGCGCCCATGACCACTCGCCGGTGGTGACACCCGCGCGGGCGCACTCGACGGTGACGGCCATCAGGTTGGTGTCGCCCGCGGCGGCCTTCTTCAGCGCGGCCAGCGCCTCGGTCGCGCGGGCCTCGTCGCGGTTGTCGCGCCACTCGTGGAGCTTCGCGACGACACGCGCCTCGTTCGCCGGGTCGACCGTCATGATCGCCTCGTCCAGGTCCGCGGTGAGCGGGTTGGGTTCGGTGGTCTCGAAGATGTTGACGCCGATTATCTTCTCGTCGCCCGACTCGATCCGGGCCCGGCGCTCGGCGTGTGAGGAGACCAGCTGCGACTTGAGGTAGCCGGACTCGACGGCAGCCATCGCGCCGCCCATCTCCTGGATCCGGGCGATCTCGGCGAGGCACTCGGTGACCAGGGACTCCACCTTGGCCTCGATGACGTGCGAGCCCTCGAAGATGTCCTCGTACTCCAGCAGGTCGCTCTCGTGCGCCAGCACCTGCTGGATACGGAGTGACCACTGCTGGTCCCAGGGGCGGGGGAGGCCCAACGCCTCGTTCCACGCCGGGAGTTGTACGGCCCGGGCGCGCGCGTCCTTGGAGAGCGTGACGGCCAGCATCTCGAGGACGATGCGCTGGACGTTGTTCTCCGGCTGCGCCTCGGTCAGCCCGAGGGAGTTGACCTGGACGCCGTAGCGGAAGCGGCGCTGCTTGTCGTTCTCGATGCCGTAGCGCTCACGCGTGACCTGGTCCCAGATGCGCGAGAAGGCGCGCATCTTGCACATCTCCTCGATGAAACGGACGCCCGCGTTCACGAAGAAGGAGATACGGGCGACGACATCACCCTTGCGGTCCTCCGGGACCTGGCCGGACGCGAACACCGCGTCGAGCACGGCGATCGCGGTGGACATCGCGTACGAGATCTCCTGGACCGGCGTGGCCCCGGCCTCCTGCAGGTGGTAGCTGCAGATGTTGATCGGGTTCCACTTCGGGATGTGGTTCACCGTGTAGGTGATCATGTCCGTCGTCAGGCGCAGCGACGGACCCGGCGGGAAGACATGCGTCCCGCGCGAGAGGTACTCCTTGACGATGTCGTTCTGGGTGGTGCCCTGGAGCTTGGTGATGTCCGCGCCCTGCTCCTCGGCGACCACCTGGTACATCGCCAGCAGCCACATGGCGGTGGCGTTGATGGTCATCGAGGTGTTCATCTGCTCCAGCGGGATGTCCTGGAACAGCCGCCGCATGTCGCCCAGATGCGAGACGGGGACCCCGACCCGGCCGACCTCGCCGCGGGCGAGGATGTGGTCGGGGTCGTAGCCGGTCTGCGTCGGCAGATCGAAGGCGACCGAGAGGCCGGTCTGGCCCTTGGCGAGGTTGCGCCGGTAGAGCTCGTTGGACGCTTCGGCGGTCGAGTGACCGGCGTACGTCCGCATGAGCCAGGGCCGGTCCTTGTGACGCTCAGTCATCTGTGAAACCTCAGACATTCCTGAAGCGGTTGATGGCGTCGATGTGCTTCTCGCGGAGCTCCTCGTCGCGCACACCCAGTCCCTCGCGCGGGGCGAGGGTCAGCACGCCGACCTTGCCCTGGTGGAGGTTGCGGTGCACGTCGTACGCGGCCTGGCCGGTGTCGTCGAGCGAGTAGACCTTCGACAGGGTCGGGTGGATCTTGCCCTTGGCGACCAGCCGGTTGGCCTCCCACGCCTCGCGGTAGTTGGCGAAGTGCGAGCCCACGATCTTCTTCAGCGACATCCACAGGTAGCGGTTGTCGTACTCGTGGTTGTAGCCCGACGTCGAGGCGCAGGTGACGATCGTGCCGCCCTTGCGGGTCACGTACACGCTCGCGCCGAAGGTCTCGCGGCCCGGGTGCTCGAAGACGATGTCCACGTCCTCGCCGCCGGTCAGCTCACGGATGCGCTTGCCGAGGCGCTTCCACTCCCGCGGGTCCTGGTTGTGCTCGTCCTTCCAGAACTTGTAGTCCTCGGCGTTGCGGTCGATGATCGCCTCGGCGCCCATCGCGCGGCAGATGTCCGCCTTCTGCGGGCTGGAGACCACACAGATCGGGTTGGCGCCGCCGGCCAGCGCGAACTGGGTGGCGTACGAGCCGAGTCCGCCGCTCGCACCCCAGATCAGGACGTTGTCGCCCTGCTTCATTCCCGCGCCGTTGCGCGAGACGAGCTGGCGGTACGCGGTGGAGTTGACCAGACCCGGCGCCGCCGCCTCTTCCCAGCTCAGGTGCTGGGGCTTGGGCATCAGCTGGTTGGACTTGACGAGCGCGATCTCGGCCAGACCGCCGAAGTTGGTCTCGAAGCCCCAGATGCGCTGCTCGGGGTCGAGCATCGTGTCGTTGTGGCCGTCCGAGCTCTCCAGCTCGACCGACAGGCAGTGCGCGACGACCTCGTCGCCCGGCTTCCAGGCGTTCACGCCGGGGCCGGTGCGCAGCACGACGCCCGAGAGGTCGGAGCCGATGACGTGGTACGGCAGGTCGTGGCGCTTGGTGAGCTCGGAGAGCTTTCCGTACCGCTCGAGGAAGCCGAAGGTGGCCATCGGCTCGAATATCGAGGTCCAGACGGAGTTGTAGTTCACCGAGCTGGCCATGACCGCCACCAGCGCCTCGCCGGGACCGAGCTCGGGCACCGGCACGTCCTCGATGTGGAGGGACTTGCGGGGGTCCTTCTCCCTGGTCTCGAGGCCGGCGAACATCTCGACCTCGTCCTTGTGCACGGTCACCGCGCGGTAGGACTCGGGGATGGACAGGGCGGCGTAGTCGGCGGGTGTGCTGTCCGTCGACTGGATTGCGTCCAGGATTTCCTTCACGGGGTGCCTCCGGCGAAGCGCGTCTGAGAGAACGCTGAGGGGAACGTCGGGGTTCTGCTGCTGTGGAGGTGTGCCGTCGGTTCGGCGGGTGGTACTGCTGGCAGCGCCGGTGGGCGCGGGAGGTTGCCTGTGACGCAGGCGTCCGGGCCACAAACCCCGATCACTTCGGGTTGCTGGGACAGCCGGCGTACGAATGGTCTCTGCACGCCGGCCGCCCGGACAACATCAACGTATGGCACCGCGTGCCAGCTGACAAGACACTGCGTGCCAACAATTTCTCTCAGTTGTCATCTCCGCGGCACGTACGAGCAACAACGGCCGCCCCGGGTGGGGGCGGCCGTTACCTGCTGTGCGTGATCGTGTGCGGTCAGCTCACTCTCGAGTGATGCGTGCGGTACCGCCATTCGGGTGACGGTAACTACAGCCCGTCTGGTCAGGCCCTGCGGTCCTGCAGCGCCCGCTCGATCGTGCGCATCACTTCGCCCAGCGGCGCGTCCGTACGGGCCACCGCCACCAGCACCTCGCCCTGCGCCTTCACCGCGGCGGCCGGAGCCAGGTCCGCGCTCGCCGCCTCGGTACGCCCAGCCTGCGAACGGCCCGCCCCGATGCCCGTGCCGAAGGTGTCGCGGACGATCGCGAACGCGTGGTCCAGATGGGTCTCCACATCGCCCTGACCGCCCGCCCGCAGCCAGCGGCGCAGCACATGGTTGTGCGCGGTGACGACCGCGGACGCGGCCACCTCCGCCAGCAGCGGGTCGTCATTGCCGTCGTGGTGGTCGCGCTCGTCGAAGTGGCCCAGCAGATAGCGGGTGAACAGCCGCTCGTAGCGGGCCACCGAGGCGATCTCACGCTCCCGCAGCGTGGGCACCTCACGGGTCAGCCGGTAGCGCTCGACGGAGACCGCCGGGGAGGCCGCGTACATCCGCATGACCTCCTTGATGCCCCGGCACACCGTGTCGAGCGGATGCTCGTGGGCCGGAGCCGCGTTCAGCACCGCCTCGGCCCGCACCAGCGTGTCGTCGTGGTCCGGGAAGATCGCCTCTTCCTTGGAGCGGAAGTGCCGGAAGAAGGTCCGGCGGGCGACCCCGGCGGCAGCCGCGATCTCGTCGACGGTCGTCGCCTCGTAGCCCTTGGTCGCGAACAGCTCCATCGCCGCCGCCGCCAGCTCGCGCCGCATCTTGAGGCGCTGCGCGGCGGCGCGACTGCCCGCGGCACTTTCAGGGGCGTCGGACGCGGCTTTGGTGCGGGTGGACCTGGCGGGCTGGGGCATGACCCGAACGTACTGCATCCGTGCAGGAGACCGCGCCTGTGGGTTGCGGGTACCCCCGCCGGATGCGGGGGGAGGGCCGCCCGGAGGGCCGAGCAGCCCGCCCCAGCCCGCGTCGTGATCAGCGCCGGGCATATTCGCGGAAGCCACGACCCGTCTTGCGGCCGAGGCAGCCCGCGGCCACCAGGTGCTCGAGCAGCGGCGCCGGCGCCAGGCCCGGGTCGCGGAACTCGCGGTGCAGAACCTTCTCGATGGCGAGCGAGACATCGAGCCCGACCACGTCGAGCAGCTCGAAGGGGCCCATCGGATAGCCGCCGCCCAGCTTCATCGCGGCGTCGATGTCGTCGAGGGTCGCGTAGTGCTCCTCGACCATCTTGATCGCGTTGTTGAGGTACGGGAAGAGGAGGGCGTTGACGATGAAGCCGGCCCGGTCGCCGCAGTCCACCGGGTGCTTCTTGATCTTCGTGGTGACCTCGCGGACGGTGGCGTGGACCTCGTCGGAGGTCAGCACCGTACGGACCACCTCGACCAGCTTCATCGCCGGAGCCGGGTTGAAGAAGTGCATCCCGATGACGTCCTGCGGGCGCGAGGTGGCCCGCGCACAGGCGACGACCGGAAGCGAGGAGGTGGTGGTGGCGAGCACCGCGCCCTCCTTGCAGACCTTGTCGAGGGTGGCGAAGAGCTCCTGCTTGATATCCAGGTCCTCGGCGACGGCCTCGACCGCGAGGTCGACCTCGGCGAAGGCGTCGAGCGAACCGGCCGGGGTGATGCGGCCCAGGGTCGCCTCACGGGCCTCGGCCGTCATCCGGCCCTTGTCGACGGAGCGCGCAAGGGACTTGGCGATACGGGCCTTCGCCGTCTCCGCCTTCTCCGGGCTGCGGGCGGCGAGCACGACCTCGTAACCGGCCTTGGCGAAGACCTCGGCGATACCGCTCGCCATGGTCCCGGAGCCGGCGACGCCGACGGAGCGGATCTCGCGGCCGGCCGCCCCCTCGGCCGCGGGCTGCGGTGTGAGGGCGTCCGGGACCAGGACCGAGGTGCCGGCGGCCGCGTATGAGTAGAAGCCGCGGCCTGTCTTGCGGCCGGTCAGCCCCGCCTCGCTGAGCTGCTTGAGGATGGGCGAGGGCGCGTGCAGCCGGTCGCGGGACTCGGTGTACATCGCCTCCAGGACGGTACGGGCGGTGTCGATGCCGATCAGGTCGAGCAGGGCGAGCGGGCCCATCGGCAGCCCGCAGCCGAGCTTCATCGCGGCGTCGATGTCCTCGCGGGAGGCGTACTTGGCCTCGTACATCGCGGCGGCCTGGTTGAGATAGCCGAAGAGGAGCCCGTCCGCGACAAATCCGGGGCGGTCGCCGACCGCGACCGGCTCCTTACCCAGCTCGCGGGCGAGCGTCGTGACGGCCTCGACGGCGATGGGCGAGGTGAGCACCGAGGAGACGACCTCGACCAGCTTCATCGCCGGGGCCGGGTTGAAGAAGTGCAGGCCGAGCACGCGCTCGGGGTGCTCGGAGTCGGCGGCGAGCCGGGTCACGGAGAGGGCGTTGGTGCCGGTGGCGAGGATCGCGCCGGGACGGACGATGGCGTCCAGCGCGCGGAAGACCTGCTGCTTGGCCTCGTAGGACTCGGGCACGACCTCGATCACCAGATCGGCGTCGGCGGCGGCGTGCAGATCGGAGAAGGTGCGGAAGCGGGCGAGGGTGTTCCGGCGCTCCTCCTCGGTGATCCGCTCGCGCTCCACGGCGCGGGCGGTGGAGGCCTCGAGGACGGTGACGGCCTGGCGGGCGGCGGCGTCGCTGATGTCGATGCCGATGACCTCACGGCCGGCGCGGGCGAGGACTTCGGCGATGCCGGTGCCCATGGTGCCGAGGCCGACGACGGCAATGGTGTTCAGAGGGGTGTCCATCGGGGGACTCCAGGGATGAGTGACGACTGATGAGGGGCGCGCGCGGGCGAGAACGCCAAGGGCGCGGGGCGCACGGCAATTGCGTGTCGTGGTGCAGGGGCCGACGGACTCTGTCCCGGAGTCGCGTCGTGCTCACGCAGGTGCAGAACTCATGTGCAGAACTACCGAACCGACAAGCACTCGCGGCGGCTGCGTCACCAGGCCACCGTGAGCTGTGCGGGGGTTACCCGCTCACTTGAGATTAACTCGCGAGTAACGAGCGCGCCAGACCTGGGAGGGTGTGATCTGGATCGCCGGTACATTGCGGGTCCATCGCCGACAAACCGCCGATACCCTGACCGCCATGGATGAGGAGTTACGGTCGCTCGCCGGCCGGCTGAGGGGCGAGTCGGGCGGCTCGGTGGCGTACGAGCGGCTGCTGGTGACCGAGGACCGGGAGGAACTCGCCGGAGTCCTCACCGAACACGAACGCCCCCTGTGGGCACGGGAGATGGCGGCGTTCCGGCTCGGCTGTGCGGGGGACCGCCGGGCCTTCGAAGTCCTCGTCCTGCTCCTCAACCACCGGGACCCCGCACGCTGCGTCTCGGCCGCGCACGCGCTGGCGACGCTCAACGACCCGCGTACGCCACGGGCGGCGGCCGCGCTCGCGACGAATGAGCTGAGGGTCGCCTACGCACTGCTCCCGGTGCGGCTCCTCACCCGGCTGCGGGCACCGGAATCGGCCCCGGCGCTGATCACGGTCCTGAGAAGAAGGCTCACCCCGGGCGACCCGCACTGGCGGGTGGCCCTGGCCTGTGTGGAGGGCCTGGGGGCGCTGGAGGACAAGAGGGCGGGGGACGTGCTGCGGCTGGCACGCGCGCACCCCCGGCTGACGGCCGCGGCGGAGGCGGCACTGGCCCGCGTGGACTGAGGGGGCCGCTGCTCCCATGGGACTCCTGGGTGCGCGCCGCCGCGGAGGTGCGAGCCGGTCCGGGGCTTCCCCAGTTACGGAGTCAGCGCGCGGGCGTAGCGCACCTCCGGTACGGCGACCCCGTCCACCTCGAACGGCTCCTCCGCTCCGTCCGGCGCGAAGCCCGCCTTCTCGTAGAAGCGGCGGGCGCGGTCGTTCTCCTTCAGGACCCAGAGCAGCATTCCCGCGAACCCGTCAGCCACGGCCCGCCCCGTCAGCTCCGTCATCAGCGCCCGCCCCACCCCCGTGGAGAGCTGCTCCTCCAGCACATATATCGCGTACAGCTCGCACTTCTCGCCCGTCGCGTCCTCGTCGCGGCTCGGTCCGCAGCACCCCCAACCGACCACTTCCCCGTCCCGCTCGGCCACCAGATTGGTCGTCCGGGCGCGGCCCTCCGCAAGGAACTCACGACGCCGCGCCGCGTCCTTCTCCACGCTCATCGCGTCCAGATACGACTGCGGCACCAGCCCCGCATACGCCGACTGCCAGCCCCGCACCCGGACCCTGGCGACCGCCTCGCAGTCGTCCGGTGTCATCTCGCGGATACGCGCATCAGGGGCTTGTACATGGGTGAGTCGCGTCGTCATGCGTCCATCCTTGCGGACGCCACTGACAGTCCGGACCGACAGCCCGGCTCAGAGCAGGGTGAGCTGCGTGGGCTCAGCCTCCGCGGGCACCGGCTCGGCATGCGCCGAGATCCGTCGCGGCGTCCCCCGGTCCGCGGGACCGATGCCGAACTCCGTGGCCAGTTCATGGACTTGGCGGGTGATCCGGCGCTGATACCACTTCGGCGCGTACGCCCCCTCCGCGTACAGCCGCTCGTAGCGCCGGACCAGATACGGATGGTGCTGCCCCAGCCAGGCCATGAACCACTCGCGCGCCCCGGGCCGCAGATGCAGCACGAGCGGCGTCACCGACGTCGCCCCGGACGCGGCGATCGCCCATACCGTCGCGCGCAGCTGGTCGGGATGGTCGCCCAGGAAGGGGATGACCGGCGCCATCAGCACCCCGCAGCCGATCCCGTGCTCGGTGAGGGTGTGTACGACGTCCAGGCGCCGCTCGGGCGACGGCGTGCCCGGCTCGACCGTGCGCCACAGCTCGCGGTCGGTGAAGCCGACCGAGACGGAGATACCGACCTCGGTCACCTGCGCCGCCTGCCGCAGCAGCTCCAGATCCCGCAGGATCAGCGTGCCCTTGGTGAGTATGGAGAACGGGTTCGCGTGGTCGCGCAGGGCGCTGATGATGCCCGGCATCAGCCGGTAGCGCCCCTCCGCCCGCTGATAGCAGTCGACGTTCGTGCCCATCGCGATATGCGCGCCCTGCCAGCGCCGGGAGGCCAGCTGGCGGCGCAGCAGCTCCGGTGCGTTGATCTTCACCACGATCTGGGAGTCGAATCCGAGCCCGGTGTCGAGGTCCAGATAGCTGTGCGTCTTGCGGGCGAAGCAGTAGACGCACGCGTGCGTGCAGCCGCGATAGGGATTGACGGTCCACTCGAAGGGCATCCGCGAGGCGCCCGGCACCCGGTTCAGAATCGAACGGGCGCGGACCTCGTGGAAGGTGATGCCCCGGAATTCGGGGGTGTCGAAGGTCCTGGTGGTCACCGCGGACGTACCGAAAAGCGCGGTGTCCCCGGCCGTGGTGGGGTTCTCGACCAGATTGTCCCAGCGCATGGGTGCCTCCTAGGTAGCACTGGCCACAGAATAGAACACATGTTCCCTTGATCGCAGCTGGAGTGCGTCAGACTTTGTGGCAGGGTCCGAGGTTGACCGGTCACGAAGGGTGTCTGGGTGAGCAGATCGCAGAAGCCGTCCCGGCAGGTGTCCGTGGACGAGCAGTTCTCGTGTGGCGGTGTTGAAAGGCGAGCTCTCGCTGGCCGAGGCGGCGCGGCGACATGGTGTCTCCTCGGCGACGGTGGGGAACTGGCGGGACCGGTTCGTCGACGCGGGCAAGGCAGGCATGGACCGGTCGCTACCCGGCCCGGACGGCGGTCAGTCGCAGACAGAGCGGCGGCTCCGCACCGAGTGCAAAGAGCTCAAGCTCGCCCTGGCGGAGGCGACGGTGCAGCTGCGGATCTGGCAGAAGGGCTCGGCCGGGATCCCGGAACGCACCTACTGGCGGCGGCTCGCCCGGCACCGCGCCGGCGACCCAGCCAAAGGCCCATGGCCGGCGCCGAAGGCCGACGCGGTCGAGGCGACCGCAGCCAAGTAGGCAGCGGACTGGCCGGCCTGGGGGCACCGCAAGATCGCCGCGATGATGCGCGCCGACGGCTGCGAGGTGTCCACCTCGACCGTGGAACGGGCGCTGCGCCGCCGCGGGCTGCCGCTGCCGTCCGGGTTCCGCGCTGACCGCAGATCCTGGGCGCGGCTACGTAAGCGGGTGTTCCGCGACCCGCCGAGGCAGCGGAACCGGGTCTGGCAGACGGACTTCTCCGAGTTCGAGACCGCCCGGGCGGGATCTGGCGGATCTGCGCGGTGATCGACTACGCCACCAAGTACTGCCTCGCGGCTACTGTCACGCCCACGTCTCGCGGCGCCGACGCGCTTGCCTGCCTGCGCCGCGCCGTCGTCGAGGCGGAACGGGTCCTCGACCTCGACGACCTCCGCGCCGACCGCGGCGAGATGGACGTCGTCGACGCCGACGACTACGTCATTGGATCAGACGGCGGCGCCGATCGCGGTGGTCACCGACAACGGCCCATGCTTCCGCGGCGGCACCTTCGCCGAGGCGTTCACCGGCGACGACCCGCTGCTCCGACACGTCCGTACCAGGGTGAGGAGCCCGCAGACCAACGGCGTAGTCGAACGGTTCTTCGGCACCCTGAAGTACGAACACCTCTACCGCGCGATCATCGGCGACGGCAATGCCCTCGCCGTCGAGATCAACCAGTTCCGCCACACCTACAACACCCTCCGCCCCCACCAGGCACTCGACGACCGGACGCCGCGACAGGCGTACCTCACCAGCCGGGAGAGCCAATAGCCACCGGTCCGGTCGTCCGTTAGGGGATCCCTATCCGGACGGATCGTCTGCGGTGAAGAACAGGATCGATCCGGCAGGGACGTCACGATCGCCTCGGAACACAGCGCCACGAGATCCTTGGGTGGCCCGAAGCCCGCGCTGATCCGCTGTCGGGCACTCAGCGCCTGGTCTCGTACCTGGTCAGCACCACGCCGTCGGGAAACGTCCGGGTCTCCACCAGGCTCAGGTTCACCCAGTTGTCCAGGGCTGTGAAGAACGGCGTGCCGCCGCCCACCAGGACCGGATGGGTGACGATCGCGTACTCGTCGATCAGCCCGGCCCGCATGGCCGCCGCGGCGAGTGTGGCACCGCCGATGTCCATGGGGCCGCCGTCGTCGGCCTTGAGCCTGGTGATCTCGGTGACCGCGTCGCCGGTGACCAGACGGGTGTTCCAGTCGACCGTGCTGGTCGTAGAGGAGAACACCACCTTCGGCATGTCCCGCCAGCGGCCGGCGAACTCGATCGCCGCCGGTGTGGCACCCGGCTGCTTGTCGGCGGTCGGCCAGTGGGAGCTCATCGTCTCCCACAGCTTGCGCCCGTACAGCGCCAGGCCCGTCGCGTCCACCCGGTCGGACCACCACTGGAACAGCTCGTCGCTCGGCACGCTCCAGCCGAGGTCGTCGCCGGGCGCGGCGATGTAGCCGTCCAGGCTCATGTTCATGCCGAAGGTCAGTTTCCGCATGGCGTCAGCCTCCCGTGAGTCGGTATTCGGCGTACAGACCAGCACGGCGCGCAAAACTCATCGGTCAGGCCACACCGAGGGCCAGTTGACCACCACGCCAAGCAGATGCTCCGTACGGAAAGGAAACCTCCGACGTACCGGCGGGGACGCGACGAGCCCGCCGCCACCGCTGTGATCTGCGCTGTTGCAGATACCCCGTACGGTGAAAATCTCACTAACCGGAGGCTAAACCTACACGTACTGAGCCCAGCTATACCAAGATCAAACCCTGCCAACTCCTTGACGCATGACACAGCCGCGACCGGGGTGCCGCTGGATTTGGGCGGCCGGACCCGAGGTGATTGGCTAGCGGCACCCCCGAAGAACGAGTGCTGGAGGAACGCGAATGGCGCAGGTCGAGGCCACCACGGAACGGATCATCGCGGCGGACGCGGGGAAGGTGTTCGAGGCGCTGGCCGACTACGAGAACACCCGCGCGAAGCTGCTGCCCGAGCACTTCAGCGAGTTCGAGGTCCGTGAGGGCGGCGACGGCGAGGGCACTCTCGTCCACTGGAAGCTCCAGGCGACCAGCAAGCGGATCCGCGACTGCCTGCTCGAGGTGACCGAGCCGACCGACGGGCAGCTGATCGAGAAGGACCGCAACTCCTCGATGGTGACCACCTGGACCGTCACCCCGGCCGGCGAGGGCAAGTCGAAGGCCGTCGTCAGTACCGTCTGGAACGGCGCGGGCGGTGTTGGCGGTTTCTTCGAGAAGACCTTCGCCCCCAAGGGACTTGGCCGGATCTACGACGCGATTCTCGCCAATCTCGCCGCCGAGGTCGAGAAGTAGCCCGTGAAGTAGCCCTGCGGGGTTGCCGTAACGCTCACCGTTTCGAGTGGTTTTCCCCGCGGCGCCGTGATGCGCCCCGCGCACCACGGGTCGCGGGAAAGCCCTGATGAGCGCCCGACGTGCGCCCCACCGGCGGCAGTTGGGCCCCACGACGCGCCTCTGCTCCCGGTAACGTCACGCTTGCTCCCCGTTGGCGTGTAATGCGAAGAATGACGCCGCGCAGCCGTGACGAGGGGAGCAGTGACGTGGGCGGGATCACTCTGGTGAAGGACGAGCAGGCGGCCGCGGCCGCTGCCGCACCGCCTCCACCGACCGGGCCGGCCGCGCTCAGCCCGCGCCGCGTACGCCTCGTCTTCATCGGGCTGATGCTCGCGCTGCTGCTCGCCGCGCTCGAGCAGATGATCGTCGCCACCGCCCTTCCGAAGATCGTCGGTGAACTCCAGGGCCTGGACCGGATGCCCTGGGCGATCACGGCCTACCTCCTGACCTCCACCATCGGCCTGCCCATCTATGGCAAGCTCGGCGACCTCATCGGCCGCAAGGGCGTCTTCCAGTTCGCGATCGTCGTCTTCATCATCGGCTCGGCGCTGGCCGGCTGGTCGCGCAGCATGGACCAGTTCATCGCCTTCCGCGCCATCCAGGGAATCGGCGCGGGCGGCCTCGTGATCGGCGTACAGGCGATCATCGCGGACATCGTGCCGCCCCGCGAACGCGGCCGCTACATGGGCCTCATCGGCGCGGCCTTCGGGCTCGCGTCCGTAGCCGGACCGCTGCTCGGCGGCTTCTTCACCGACCACGCCTCCTGGCGCTGGTGCTTCTACTTCAACGTTCCCTTCGGCCTGGTCACCCTGATCGTGATCACCGCGGTGCTGAAGCTCCCGAAGCCGGTCACCAGGGCCCGACTCGACGTCCTCGGCGCGTTGTTCCTCGCCGCCGCCTCCACCTGCCTCGTCCTGCTGACCAGTTGGGGCGGCACGGAGTACGCGTGGGGCTCGCGCGTCATCCTGGGACTGGCCGCCGGGGCGGCCGGAACGACCATCCTTTTCCTGGTCGTCGAGTACTTCGCGCCCGAACCGATCATCCCGCTCCGGCTGTTCCGCGACTCGATCTTCAACATCACGGGCCTCGTCGGCGCGGTCGTCGGCGTCGCACTCTTCGGCGCCGCCGGCTATCTGCCGACCTTCCTCCAGATGGTCGACGGAGCCAGCGCCACCGAGTCCGGTCTGCTGATGCTCCCGATGATGGGCGGCATCGTCGTCGCCTCGATCGTCTCCGGCCGGCTCATCAGCCGTACCGGGCACTACAGGATCTACCCCGTACTCGGCAGCGCGATCTCGGCCGTCGGCATGTGGCTGCTGTCGCGTCTGGAGACCGGTACACCCCGGCTCGACTACAGCATCTGGCAGGCCGTGCTCGGCGTCGGCATCGGACTGGTGTTGCCGGTGCTGATCCTCGCCGTGCAGAACGCCGTACCGCCCGCCGACCTCGGCACCGCCACCAGCGCCAACAACTACTTCCGGCAGATCGGCGGCAGCGTCGGCGCCGCCGTCTTCGGCACCCTCTTCGCCAACCGGCTCACCGACGCGCTCGCCGACCGGCTCCCGGCCGGCGCGGGCCTGCCCACCGCGTCCATTCCACACGCCGAGTCCATCACTCCGCAGATGGTCCACGCGATGGAGCCCGCCCTGCGGGACGGCTACATCCAGGCGTACGCAGACGCGATGCCGCGGATCTTCCTCTATCTCGTGCCGGTGCTCGCGCTCGGCCTCTTCCTCGCCTTCTTCCTCAAGGAGAAACCGCTGGTGTCCCACAGCACCCAGGCCGCCGAGCCCGCCACCGCCCCCGTTCCCCCGGCACGCAGTGCGCGCTCCGACCGCACCGACCGCTCCGACCGCACCACGCCGGCGTACTCCTCCGGTGTCCCGGTCTGCGGCACCGTCCAGCACTACGACGGCAGTACCGTCCCGCGCGCCGCCCTGACCCTCATCGACGTACGCGGAAAGCAGATCGGGCGCGGCGCGAGCGGCGAGGACGGGCGGTACGCACTGAGCGTGCCGGGTTCCGGCTCGTACGTCATGATCGCTGCGGCCGGCGGACACCAGCCGCAGGCCGTCACCGTCACCGTCGGCGAGCGGCCCGTCGAACTGGACGTGGTGCTCGGCGGAGCCGGCAGGCTCGCCGGAGCCGTCGTAACGGCGGACGGCTCGCCCGTACGGGACGCGGCGGTCACGCTGACCGACGTACGCGGCGAGGTCGTCGCCAGCACCCGCAGCGGCCGCGAAGGCGGCTTTGTGATCACGGAGTTGGTGGCGGGGGAGTACACGCTCGCCGCGAGCGCCCCCGCTTTCCGCCCGGCCGCGCTCCCGGTGAGCGTGCAGTCCTCCCGCGAGACCCGGCAGGACATCGAGCTGGCCGGCGGGGCGTTGCTGCGCGGCACGGTTCGGGCCGGCGGCGGGCGCCCGGTCGAGGACGCGCGGGTCACTCTGCTCGATGTGGCCGGCAATGTGGTGGACACCCTCACCACGGGCCCCGACGGCACCTTCCGCTTCGTCGATCTGTCCTCGGGGGAGTACACGGTGATCGCGGCGGGCTATCCGCCGGTGGCGACAGTCCTGCAGGTCGCGGGCGGCGGGCGCACCGAACGCGATCTCCAGCTGGGGCACGAGGACTGACGTCTTGTCAGTTCGGCGCGGGCGAACCACCTATTCCGCGGTTGCCCCGCGCGGCGCCCGCGCAGCGCCGTACCGTGGTTGCAGGGCCGCAGATCCTGGCAGCGGGGAAGGAGCCTGACACCCATGGACAGTGGTGTTCCGGCGACACCGCCACAGCAGTACGCGGCGGCCGGCCGGATTCCCCTTGCCGTGGTCGTCGTGGACGGCGACGGCTTGGTGTCGCACTGGTCGACGGGTGCGCGGCGGCTCTTCGGCGCCACCAAGGAGCAGGCGGTGGGACAGCCCGCCGTCGAGCTGCTCCCCGTTTCCGGTGCGCTGACGGAGGACGGCGAGTACGACGCGTACGACAGATACGACGGTCTGGGCCCCGGACTCGACGCATCGCTGAACGGCCTCACCTCCTACCCGGCGGCGGGCCGGGCCCGGCTCTCGGAGCCGGGGCGCGAGCGGGTCGATGTGCTGTGGTGGGCCTACCCCATGGTCGGACCCGGCGACGAGCGGCTGCTCGTACTGGCGGCGGACGCCGCGCAGTTCGGCGGCGAGGACGAGAGTGTCGAGCGCATCGCGCCCGGATTCGCCCTGCACACCGAGTTCCCCGGCTTCGACGAGCTGGCCCGCAGGCTCCCCGAGATCCTGCCGAGCATGAGCGTCCAGGAGTCGACCCGGATCGTCTCCCAGGTCCTCGACCTGGGCTATCCGGTACTGGAGTTCAGCCATCACGACCGGGTGCCCGTCACCCCGGACTGGGGTGTGCCCAGGCGCGCGGAGCGCAAGGAGCGGCAGCGCGCCGCCGCAGAGGCGGCAGCGGCGGGGCAGGCGGTGGAGACGGCCGACCTCGAGCAGGATCTCGAGTACGCCGCGGTGCGCGAGCGGCTCGAATTCCTCAACGAGGTCAGCGGCCGCATCGGCTCCTCGCTCGACCTCGCCCGTACGATCCAGGAAGTCAGCGCGGCCGTGGTGCCGCGCTTCACCGACGTCGCGGGCACCTATCTGCGGGAACAGGTCATCGCGGGCGAAGGCTTTCCGGACGGACCGCCGGACGCGACCACGATGTGGCACCGGGTGGCTGTCGAGCATGTGGACGAGCCGGGTCGCTGGGACGATGTCGTACCGGTCGGCGAATCCATGCCGTTCCCCGAGCACACGCCGTTCTTCCAGTGCATGACCACCGGCGACCCGGTGCTGGTGCCGCGCATCAGCGAGCAGATGGGCAACGCCATCGCCTCGCAGTTCGAGAAGCGCGACATCCGGCCGCTGATCAACAACCGCTCGATGCTCGTCGTGCCGCTGAAGGCGCGCCATGTGGTGCTGGGCTTCATGATCCTGCTCCGGCACGCCGAGCGCGCCCTGTTCAACGACATGGACCGGGTCACGGGGGCCGAACTGGCCGCCCGCGCGGGGCTCGTCCTCGACAACGCCCGTATGTACACCTACCAGGAGAGCGTCGCCGAGACCCTCCAGGACTCGATGCTTCCGCAGGTCACCCCGAGAATGGCCGGGTGTGACACGGCCACCCGCTATCTGCCGGGCACCCTGCTCGGGCGGGTCGGCGGCGACTGGTTCGACTCCATCAAGCTGCCCGGCTCGCGCACCGCGCTGGTGGTGGGGGATGTGATGGGGCACGGACTCAACTCCGCCGCGATGATGGGCCAGTTACGTACGGCGGTACAGACCATGGCAGCACTCGACCTGCCGCCCGAGCAGCTCCTGCGGAACCTCGACGACCTCGCCCAGCGTCTTGGCGAGCACTACCTGGCGACCTGTCTGTACGCGGTCTACGACCCGATCCGCAATGAGCTGCGGTTGGGAAACGCCGGGCATGTGCCGCCGGTGATCGTCCGCGCGGCCGACGGGCGCAGCGAGCTGCTGGAACTGCCGACCGGAGCGCCGATCGGCGTCGGCGGGGTGCCCTTCGAGAGCGTGCGGGTGGCCGTGGCGCCCGGCGACCGCCTGGTGATGTGCACGGACGGCCTGGTGGAGGTGCGGGGCGAGGACATCGGCGTCGGTCTCGCGACCCTCTGCGAATCCGCTGCGCACCCCGCCGCCTCCATGGACGAGGCCTGCGACACCATCATCCGCTCGCTGGCTGCGTCATTCCCGGAAGCGGGCCGTGGCGGACGCAAGGACGACGTGGCCCTGCTGATGGCCAGGCTGAACGGCATCGACGCCGAGTCGGTGGCGGCCTTCGAGCTGTCGCTGGAGCCGCGCGAGGCGGCGCGGGCGCGGCGGCTGGTCCGTGGACAGCTGCGGGCCTGGGGCCTTGCCGAGGTGACAGAGACCGCGGAACTGCTGGTCAGCGAATTGGTCACCAACGCGGTACGGCACGCGCGCGGCCGCCGTGCGGAGCTGCGGCTGGTACGGGCGGGATCGCTGCTGTGCGAGGTGGCGGACGAGGACCACACGCTGCCGACCCTGCTCGACGCGCGCCCCGACGGTGAGCGCGGGCGGGGACTGCGGGTGGTGAGCAGCCTGGCGCGGGAGTGGGGCACCAGCCGTACGTCCGACGGCAAGACGGTCTGGTTCGAGCTGGCACTGGCGTAGCCACACTGTCGCAGTGGCGGGGGGCGCTTGTGAGGGCTGGGCGCAGGGGTCGAACGCCAGGTGAAGGAATGCTCCGGACGCTTGTCGCCGCAACCCAGGAGCGATAGACCGATCTTGACGTCGTGTCATATCCTGGGGAGCTGGTCATGAGCGTGACGAGTCGGTACAAGGACGCCTGGGAAGGTTTCTGGAGCGAGGCCTCGGGCGAGCCCGGGGAGGTCTTCTGGGATGCGGAGCCGGCGCTCACCGCGGGGCCCCATCTCGCGGTCTACGAACCGCATGTTAACCACCCGGGCCTGACCCTGGTGGATCTGGGCTGCGGCAACGGTACCCAGACCCGCTTCCTCGCCGACCGCTTCCCGCAGGTGCTCGGCGTGGACCTGTCGGCAGCGGCGATCGGGCTGGCGAAGCAGCAGGACAAGCTGAACGAGGCGCGGTTCCAGGAGATCGACGCGGTGGACGGGGAGGCGGTGGCGCGGCTGCACGACGACCTCGGCGACGCGAATGTCTATATGCGCGGAGTGCTCCACCAGTGCGACCCCGAGGACCGGCAGACGCTGGCGGACTCGATCGCCACGCTCGTCGGTGAGCGCGGGCGGGGCTTCGTGGTGGAGCTCGCGGAGGCCGCCGGACAGAAGCTGATGGGCCTGGCCCAGTCACCGGAGGGCCCGCCGCCGAAGCTGCAGCCGGTGTTCCGCCACGGCCTCCAGCCCGGGTCGGTGCCCGACGCGGACATGGTGGAGTTCTTCCGTACGGCGGGTCTCGATGTGCTCGCCAAGGGTGAACTGCCGCTGACGACAACGGAGTACGCGTCGGACGGCTCGCGTATCGAGCTGCCCTCGAAATGGCTGGTCGTCGGCCGCTGATGCCGATTCGGCCGGGGAATTGGTCCGGCCGACCACGCAACGCAACGGGCCGTAACGCCCTCCTCTCGATCAAGAAACCGCCGAGGAGAGGAGAACCGTGTTCCGCAGAGCAGCCCGCGCCGCGGCGGTCACCGGTCTTGCCCTGCTTCCCCTGTTGGGCGCCGTACCGGGTCAGGCGGCCGAGTGGCGCGCGCCTGCTGCCACGGCCGCCCCGAGCCCATCAGGGGAGCCTCACCTGGAGTTCGACTGGGACAAGGTCGAGGTAGGGGGACGAGTCGGAGTCGGAATCACGGGCATGCCTCCGGACTGGGACGTCGTGACCGTCACCTGTCCCGCACTGAAGAAGCCGATCCGTCTGACCCCCGAGCGGCAGGGTGCGTCGCAGTCCAGACAATTCCCCGACTCGAAGGGGGAAGACGTCCGCAGTGACATTGCGCCGGGAACGTATCCGGCGACCGCCACCAGCGACGGCCGCACCGTCGCCACCGCGCAGCTGACGGTCACACCTGAGGCTCCCGCATCCATATCCCGGTTCGTGGCCGGCCCGAAGGGCGGGATTCTGGGCAGCGGTGACTCCACCCCAGAAGTGACCGTTCGACCGGGCGGCGAGATCGTCGTCCTCCTCGCTGACGGCAACCCCGCCCGGAAGGAAGACTCCCTCACGGTCAAGTCCAAGGCGTTCGAAGGTCCTTTGACCATCAGGACGGAGAGCGAGGACGACCCCGGGTGCAAGTGTGACGACGGGTCCACCGTGTATGCGGGACACACCACATTGAGGGACGACATCCCCGCCGGAACGTACTCGCTCACCGTCGTCAGCCACCACGGCAAGAAGACCAGCTCGGCACAACTGGTGGTGAGCGGCGAACCCGTCACGCACTACCGCGCCTGGCTGATCGGGGGAGCCGTCATCCTTGCACTGGCGGGGGCCGGGGGGTTCGTCATGCGCCGACGCCGACGGCTGAAGAGCGCCGGACAGGCGTAATCGCCCTCAGTGCCCATCATCCATCTCGTTGACCAGAGAGCCTTCGGCGAGACCACCATGTACGCGCACACCGGTGCCGCCTTCGGCGCCGAGCGCACTCTCGTCCCGCCGGAGTAGCCCGGGTACCCGGGACCACGGCACGACGAAGGCCCCGCCGAATTCGCCTTCGCGGTGGGGCCTTCGTTACGGACCCCTGCCGACCGCACCGGCCTTCGGCGGTGGTCCGGACCTCTGATACTCGCATCGGTCCTGCCAGGGCGTTCGCGGGCGCGTACCGTGATGCCGTGAAGATCCTCATCAGCGCCGACATGGAAGGCGCCACCGGTGTGACCTGGCCTGCCGACGTGCTGCCGGGTACTCCCCAGTGGGAGCGCTGCCGGACCATGTTCACCTCGGATGTGAACGCCGCGGCGCTCGGCTTTTTCGACGGCGGCGCCGATGACGTGCTCATCAATGAAGCGCACTGGACCATGCGCAATCTGCTGCTGGAGCGGCTGGACGACCGGGTCCAGATGCTCACGGGCAAGCACAAGTCACTGTCGATGGTCGAGGGCGTGCAGCACGGCGACGTGGACGGCATCGCCTTTGTCGGCTATCACACGGGCGCCGGCACGGAGGGCGTGCTCGCGCACACCTACCTCGCCAACTCGATCACAGGGGTATGGCTCAACGGCGCGCGGGCGAGCGAAGGCCTGCTCAACGCCCATGTGGTCGCGGAGTACGGCGTTCCGGTGGTGCTGGTCACCGGAGACAATCTGACCTGTGTCGATGCCGGCGGCTATGCGCCCGAAGCCCGCAAGGTCGCAGTGAAGGACTACGTGTCGCGGTATGCGGCGGTCTGCCGCACGCCCGGCCGGACCGCGTCCGACATCCGCGCCGCGGCCAAGGAGGCGACGGCTCTCGCCAGGCGATTCGAGCCGGTGCGGGGCGGCTCGTTCACCGTGGAGCTGGAGTTCGACGCCGAGCATCTGGCAGCGGCCGCCACGGTCGTCCCGGGCGTGGCAGCCGGCGGTGAGCGGCGTGTCGCCTACACCAGCGGGACGATGTATGAGGGCATTCGTACCTTCAAAGCGGTCACGACGATCGTCTCGGCGGCGGTGGAGGAGCAGTATGGCTGACGTGACAACGTCCATGGACGGCCGGGCGCTCGACGAGGTGGTGACGTTCACCTCCGAGCTGATCCGCATCGACACCACCAATCGCGGGGGCGGCGACTGCCGGGAGCGGCCCGCCGCCGAGTACGCCGCCGAGCGGCTGGCCGGCGCGGGCCTCGAACCCACCCTGCTGGAGCGCACGCCCGGGCGCACCAATGTGGTCGCCAGGGTCGAGGGCACCGATCCCTCGGCCGACGCCCTGCTCGTCCACGGCCATCTGGACGTGGTGCCCGCCGAACCCGCCGACTGGGCCGTGCACCCCTTTTCGGGAGAGATCCGCGACGGTGTGGTGTGGGGCCGCGGCGCCGTCGACATGAAGAACATGGACGCGATGGTCCTCGCGGTCGTACGGGCATGGGCACGCGCCGGCATCAGGCCCCGCCGGGACATCGTGATCGCATACACCGCCGACGAGGAAGCCAGCGCGATCGACGGCTCCGGCTTCCTCGCCGACCACCATCCGGAGCTCTTCGAGGGGTGTACGGAAGGGATCAGCGAGTCGGGAGCCTTCAGCTTCCACGCCGGGCCCGGGATGACGCTCTACCCGATCGCGGCGGGGGAGCGCGGCACGGCCTGGCTCAAGCTCACCGCGCACGGCAAGGCCGGACACGGCTCCAAGGTCAACCACGCCAATGCGGTGACCCGGCTGGCCGGGGCCATCGCCCGGATCGGCCACCACCGGTGGCCGGTGCGGCTCACCCCGACCGTACGGGCCGCGCTGGCCGAGCTCGCCGCGCTGCACGGCATCGACACCGATGTGGACGCCGACGGCTTCGACCCGGACGAGCTGATGGCGAAGCTCGGCCCGGCCGCCGCGCTGGTCGAGCCGACTGTGCGCAACAGCGCCAACCCGACCATGCTGGACGCCGGTTACAAGATCAATGTGATTCCCGGGCACGCCACCGCGTATGTCGACGGTCGGATGCTGCCCGGCGGCGAGCCCGAGTTCCACGAGACCATGGACCGGCTGACAGGGCCGCACGTCGAGTGGGAGTTCCACCACCGGGAGGTGGCGCTGCAGGCGCCCGTCGACTCCCCGACGTACGCCAAACTCCGCGCGGCCGTCGAGCGCTTCGACCCGGACGGGCATGTGGTCCCGTACTGCATGCCGGGCGGCACCGACGCCAAACAGTTCTCCCGGCTCGGCATCACCGGCTACGGCTTCTCGCCGCTGAAGCTGCCTGTCGGATTCGACTACGCGGCCATGTTCCACGGGGTCGACGAGCGCGTCCCGGTCGAGGCGCTGCACTTCGGGGTAGAGGTGCTCGACCACTATCTGCGGTCCGCATAGGGGGAGTCGGGAATGGTACCCACGGGAGCCTACGGAACCTGGCCGTCACCGATCGACGCGGTGCTGGCCGCCTCGCACGACGGTCGCGCGGAGTATCTCGGCATGGTCGGCGACGAGGTGTGGTGGACCGCCGCACGCCCCACCGAGGGCGGCAGGCGCGCCCTGATGCGCAGACGGGCCGACGGCGGCGAGGCGTCGGTGCTCGCCGCCCCGTGGAACCTGCGCAGCAGAGTCATCGAGTACGGCGGCCGGCCCTGGGCCGGGGCCCGGCGCGCCGATGGCGGCCCGCTCGTCGTCTTCGTCCACTTCAACGACCAGCGCCTCTATGCGTACGAGCCGGACGCGCCCGAGGCCGAGCCGCGGCCGCTCACACCGGTGTCGGCACTCGGCGGCGGGCTGCGCTGGGCCGACCCGCAGCTCCACCTGGACCGGGGCGAGGTCTGGTGTGTGCTGGAGGAGTTCACCGGCGAGGCCCCTGCGGACGTACGACGGGTGATCGCGGCCGTGCCGCTGGACGGCTCGGCGGCCGAGGACCGCGGCGCGGTGCGCGAGCTCTCCGACGACCGGCACCGCTTCGTCACCGGGCCGCGGCTCTCACCGGACGGGCGGCACGCCGCCTGGATCGCCTGGGACCATCCGCAGATGCCCTGGGACGGCACGGTGGTGATGCTCGGCGAGGTGACGGACGGCGGCCCGTTCAGTGGGGTGCGGCCGGTCGTCGGGGACACGGACGAGTCGGTCGCCCAGGTCGACTGGGCGCCGGACGGCTCGTTGCTCTTCGTCTCCGACGTGGGCAACTGGTGGGAACTGCAGCGCATCCGTCCCGAGGCGCTCGGGCCCGGCGTCGTGCCGAGCACCGGCCTCTGCCCGGGGCGCGGCGAGGAGTTCGGCGGGCCGCTGTGGAAGCTCGGCCTCACGTGGTTCCACCCCATGGAGAACGGGCTGGTCGCCGTCATCCACGGCAGGGGCGCCACCGCGCTGGGGATCCTGGACCCGGAGACCGGCGAGCTCGTCGACGCCGCCGGACCCTGGACCGAGTGGGCGCCCACCCTCGCCGTGCACGGCGACCGGGTGATCGGGGTCGCGGCAAGCCCGCGCAGCGCGTACGAGGTCGTCGAGCTGGACACCCGCAGCGGGCGGACCCGCGTCATCGGCTCGGCGCACGACGACCCGGTGGACCCGGCGTACTACCCGGAGCCGCAGATCCGTACGTTCGCGGGCCCCGACAACCGCGAGATCCACGCCCACATCTATCCGCCGCACAGCCCGGACCGGATCGCGCCCGACGACGAACTGCCGCCCTTCGTGGTGTGGGCGCACGGTGGCCCCACCGGCCATGCCCCGCTCGTCCTCGATCTGGAGATCGCCTACTTCACCTCGCGCGGCATCGGTGTCGCCGAGGTCAACTACGGCGGCTCCACGGGCTACGGCCGCGAGTACCGCAACCGGCTTCGCGAACAGTGGGGAGTCGTCGACGTCGAGGACTGCGCTGCCGTCGCCGAGACGCTGGCCGCCGAGGGCACCGCCGACCCCGCGCGGCTCGCCATCCGCGGCGGCAGCGCGGGCGGCTGGACCACGGCCGCCTCGCTCACCACCACCGATGTCTACGCCTGCGGCACCATCATCTATCCCATCCTCGACCTGCTGGGCTGGGCCACCGACGGGACGCACGACTTTGAGTCGCGGTATCTGGAGTCGCTGATCGGCCCGCTCGCCGACGTGCCCGGCCGTTACCGCGAGCGCTCGCCGCTGCGGAACGTCGACCGGATCACCACGCCGTTCCTGCTGCTCCAGGGGCTCGACGATGTGATCTGCCCGCCCGTGCAGTGCGAGCGGTTCCTGGCACAGATGGCCGGGCGCGGCATCCCGCACGCGTATATCGCCTTCGAGGGCGAGGGCCATGGCTTCCGCAGAGCCGAGACCATGATCCGTGCGCTCGAGTGCGAACTCTCCCTCTACGCCCAGACCTTCCGCATCCCACGCCGTGACGTCCCCCTGCTGGAGCTCAGGACGTGACCCTCATGCCCCTGATCCGGCCCGCGAGACTGAGGCCGGGGGCCAAGGTCGCCGTCGTGGCGCCCAGCGGTCCCGTCCCCGAGGACCGGCTCGAAGCGGGACTGGAGATCCTGCGCAGCTGGGACCTGGACCCCGTCGTGATGCCTCATGTCCGGGGCCGGCACCCGGAGTTCTGGTACCTCGCGGGGGCGGACGAGGCCCGTGCCCGCGAGATGACGGCGGCCTGGTGCGATCCTTCGGTCACGGCGGTGATCTGTGCCCGAGGTGGATACGGCGCGCAGCGCATGGTCGATCTGCTCGACTGGACCGCGATCCGCGCGGCGGGCCCCAAGGTCCTCGTCGGCTACAGCGACACAACCGCCCTCCATGAGGCGTTCGCCGTGCGGATGGGACTGGCGACGCTGCACGGCCCGATGGTGGGCGCGCTGAGCTTCCTCAAGGACGGCCGCACCCAGGAGTCGCTGCGCGCCACGCTGTTCGAGCCCGAGTCGGTACGCACCCTCGGTCTGCAGACGGCCCGCACCATGGTCCCCGGCTGGGCCCGGGGCATCACCTTCGGCGGCTGCGTCAGTCTGCTCGCCGCCGATGTGGGCACCCCGCACGCCCGCACCTCCGCCCGGGGCGGACTGCTGCTGATCGAGGACGTGGGGGAGGAGGACTACCGCCTCGACCGCATCCTCACCCAACTGCTGCGCTCCGGCCTGCTGGAGGGCGTGACGGGAGTCGCGCTCGGCTCCTGGGCGGAGTGCGGTCCGTACGAACAGGTGCGCGCGGTACTGCACGACCGGCTGGGCGGGCTCGGCGTGCCGGTCGTGGAGGAGCTGGGGTTCGGGCACAGCGCGACCGCGCTGACGGTGCCGTTCGGCGTGCCGGCGGTGCTGGACGCCGACGCCGGCACGCTCACACTCGACGAGCCGGCGCTGCTCTGACCGGCTGACTTTCGGCCTGAAACCCTGAGCGGCCCCGGGGAAGTCCGGGCGGCGTCGCGGGCCGATGGCTGTCGCCTGGCTGCGTTGTCGTCAGTCGCCGACGCTCCGCGTGGACTCCTTCCTCCGCCTTGCCAGACTCGGCCCTCGACCCTCCCCCGTAGCCCTTCGGGCACGGGGGTGCCCCCACCTTCACCCACCCGGACTTCCCCGACACCGCTTAGGCGACCAGCGCCGCGTACCCCGGGCGGATCACCTCGTCGATGAGCCGGCGCCGCTCCGGCAGCGGCAGGAACGCCGACTGGACCGCGGCGACCGTGAACTCCTCGAAGACCTCGGGGCCGTAGCCGAAGGCATCCGCCATCTGCTGGAACTCCCGGCTCATGGTGGTGCCGGAGACCAGCCGGTTGTCCGTGTTGAGGGTGATACGGAAGCCGAGGCGGCGCAGCAGATCGATGGGGTGGCTTGCGTAGTCCTTCGCAGCACCCGTCTGGAGGTTGGAGGTCGGGCAGACCTCCAGGGCGATGCGGTTGTCGCGTACGTACGAGGCCAGGTGGCCCAGGTCCGCCGTGCCGTCGTCGTGCACCGTGATGTCGTCGGTGATGCGCACGCCGTGGCCGATCCGCTCGGCGCCGCAGATCTGGACCGCCTCGTGGATCGACTCGGCGCCCACCGCCTCGCCCGCGTGGATCGTGAAGTGGCAGTTGTGCCGCTTCAGATGCTGGAAGGCCGGGAGGTGGCGGGCCGGCGGATTGCCGATCTCGCCGCCCGCGATGTCGAATCCGGCCACTCCGCGGTCGCGATGCGCCACCGTCAACTCGGCTATTTCCAGGGAGCGTTCGGTGTGGCGCATGCCGGTGAGCAGCGCGCGGACCGTGATCCGGCCGCCGCTGCGGCGCTCGCCCTCGCGGAATCCCGCGTTGACCGCCTCGACGACCTCGTCGAGTGTCAGACCGCGCTCCAGGTGCTGCTCGGGGGCGTACCGCACTTCGGCGTAGACGACTCCGTCCACCGCCAGGTCCTCCGCGCACTCCGCCGCGATCCGCTGCAGCGACTCGCGGGTCTGCATCACCGCGCAGGTGTGGGCGAAGGTCTCCAGGTAGCGCTCCAGCGAGCCGGAGTCCGCGGCGTCGCGAAACCAGACCGCGAGCGCGGCCGGGTCCTCGGTGGGCAGCTCGGTGTAGCCGCACTCCCGGGCGAGCTCGATGATCGTGGCGGGGCGCAGGCCGCCGTCCAGGTGGTCGTGGAGAACGGCCTTCGGTGCGCGGAGGATGTCAGACAAGTGCATGCGCCCGGAGTGTACGGCACGGCCGGGGATCGTGCCGTGACGGGCGTCTCCCGTGCTCGCGCGGCGCTCAGTTCGACTGGAGTACGGGCATGGCGGGCGCCCCTGTGGGCAGCATGTGCTTGGCCGCCAGGATCGGGGTGTCCTCCACCCGTACCACCTGTGTGACCAGCACGGCGGGGGTGTCGGGCGCCCGGCCCAGCTGCTCTCCGCGCCGCTGCCCGAGCAGGGTCGCGGTCACCCCGCTGTGCGCCGTCAGTGCCACCCCGCGCGAGGTCGCGGTCAGCACCGCGAGCATCGAGGTGGCCGGGGCCGGGGCGGCCCGCAGTGCGGCGGCGAAGGCCGGATGCACCTCGTCCAGTACCTCTTCGGCCGCCGCCCACTCCTGGCTGAGCGCCGCCGCCGTACCCTCCCCGGCCAGCAGGGACTCCCAGAACCGCAGCTCCGCCCTGGCCGGCGCCAGCAGATGCTGGGTGGTGAAGTCGGTGGGCTCCTCCACGGCGCGCAGCAGGGGCCGGACCCGGAGCGGGGAGCCGGCGGACAGCAGCTCCTCCAGCGGCTGGATGTGTTCGTAACCACGCCTCGGCGGACGGTCGTTGACGGTCCGGCCGACCCCGCGCCGTACCGACAGGAGCCCGTCCTCCTGGAGCAGCAGCAGGGCCTCGCGGAGGGCGGGCCGGCTGACCCCCAGCTCGGTCGCGAGCCTGGGCTCGGAGGGGAGCGTGGAGCCCGGCGGATAGGTGCCTTCGTGGATGGCGTCCGCGATCCGCTCGTACAGAACGACGACCGGCCTCCGCTGCGCGCTGACTGCCACTGATCCTCCTCGGCTCACTGTCAGCAAGTTATGCGAGGCCACTGTCCACGCGCTACTTGTCTGACAAGGTGGCGTCGGCACAGTTCGCCCACCACGGGCGGGCAGCCACCGACGGGCGACACGGCTCACCCGTACGGCCCGTTCCACCGCCCGCAGGGGACCAGGATCCGTTCATCCTGGTCCCATGAGTCCCAAGGAAGCATCGAGCAGAGCGAAGGGCGGCGTCAGCGGCCGGTTCACGCCGGCCAGGATCATCGTGATCGTGATCGCGATCCTGGCGGTCGTCTTCATCTTCGAGAACACCCGCCACGTCAAAGTCCGGCTCCTGATCCCCGAAGTGACCATGCCGCTGTACTTGAGCTTCCTCGCGATGTTCGTGATCGGCGTCCTGTGCGGCTGGTTCCTCTTCCGCAGGCGCGCCAGGTGAGAACGCCCGGCCTCAGCGGCCCTTGCAGTTGATCTTCATCGTGTCCATGTCAGTCACCGTCGGGCGCAGCTCGCGGATCCGATCGTGGCCGCCTTTGCCGAAGACTGACCCGTAGAGCCCCTGGTCACCCCGGAGCCCACCGTGTTCCATGGTCACCGGGGTGCCGGCCACAAGGAGCTGCCGGCAGCCCGCGCGAGCGAAGCGAGGTTGCCTTGGCCACGACCGTGCGGCGTACTGTCCTGACCCTGCCCGCAGCCACCGTGGGACCGCCGAACCCGCTGCCCGCCCTGCGGCCGCTGGACGAGACGCACTCCCTCGACGAGCGCGCCAGGCAGGGGCTGCCGCGCGACATGGCACGGCAGATCGGATACGAGCCGCTGCGCACCCTGCTGCCGGTGCGGGTGCTCGACGGATACGGCCGTGAGCGCACACCGACCCGCCTCGACGCCATCGTGATCGAGAACGAACGGCTGCGGGCCACCGTACT
Source organism: Streptomyces lunaelactis (assembly GCF_003054555.1). Classification (NCBI taxonomy): domain Bacteria; kingdom Bacillati; phylum Actinomycetota; class Actinomycetes; order Kitasatosporales; family Streptomycetaceae; genus Streptomyces; species Streptomyces lunaelactis. The sequence goes on from NZ_CP026304.1 coordinate 7,167,598, forward strand.
GCCGGGCCTCGGCGGCCGAATCCACTCGCTGCACCACAAGCCGGCCGGGCGTGAACTCCTCTACCGCAACCCGGTGTTCCAGCCCGCCGACTTCGCGCTCAACGGCGCCTGGTTCTCCGGCGGCATCGAGTGGAACATCGGCGCGACCGGCCACACGACACTCTCCTGCGCCCCGCTGCACGCCGCCCTCGTTCCCGCCCCCGACGGCGGCGAGATGGTCCGGCTCTGGGAGTGGGAGCGGCTGCGCGATCTGCCGTTCCAGGTCGATCTGTGGCTGCCCGCCGACTCGGACTTCCTCCATGTCGGCGTACGGATCCGCAATCCGCACGAGCGGCCCGCGCCCGTCTATTGGTGGTCCAACATCGCCGTCGAGGAGCATGAGTCGACGCGGGTGATCGCACCCGCCGACGAGGCCTGGCACTTTGGCTACGAGCGCAGCCTGCGCCGGGTGCCGGTGCCGGACTTCCAGGGCGCGGACCGTACGTACCCGCTGCGCAGCGAATACCCCGCGGACTACTTCTACGACGTCCCGGCCGAGGCGCGTAAGTGGATCGCATCCCTCGACGAGGGCGGTCGGGGCCTGGTCCAGACGTCGACCGACATCCTGCGCGGCCGCAAGCTCTTCCTCTGGGGCTCGGGGCGCGGCGGCCGCCGCTGGCAGGACTGGCTGACCGAGCCGGGCACGACCGGATACGCCGAGATCCAGGCCGGACTCGCCCGCACCCAGCTCGAGCACATACGCCTGGACGGGGGCGAGGAGTTCAGCTGGCTGGAGTCGTACGGAGCCCTCGCCGCCGACGCCGCGACGGTGCACGGCGACGACTGGAGCGCGGCCCGCGCGGAGGTCGGGTCGCGGCTGTCCGAGGCCCTGCCCCGCGCGGCGGTGGACGCCGCGTACGAGGCGTGGCGCCCCTACGCGGACGCCGAACCGGCCGAGACGCTCGCCACCGGATCCGGCTGGGGCGCGCTCGAAGTGCTGCGCGAAGGACACAAGCTGCCCGGCACCCCCTTCGACGAGTCGACGCTCGGCGAGGAGCAGGCGCCCTGGCGGGAGTTGCTGCGGACCGGTGTCTTCCCGGAGCCCCGCCGGGTCACCCCGCCCGGACCCTCGCTCGTCGCACCGCACTGGCGCGACATGCTGGAGACGGCCCCCGCCGATCCGCTGGCCGAGTACCACCTCGGCGTCGCCCAGTGGCACGCCGGCGACCTCGCCCAGGCCGTGCGCAGCTGGGAACGCGGCCTCGAACTCGCCCCCTCCCGCTGGCCGTTGCTCCGCTGCCTCGCCGTCGCCGACCAGCAGGGCGGCAATGCCGAGCGGGCCGCGGAGCGGTATGCCGAGGCCTTCGACGACCTGTGCGAGGAGCGCCGCGACGACGGCGATTCCTGGACGGCGGCGACGGTGGCCCTCGGCCGGGAGGCGATCGCGGCACTGCTCGCCGTACGCCGCACCGCCGAGGCCCGCGACGTCTGGTCCCGGCTGCGTCCGTCGGTACTGGAGCGCGGCCGCTTCCGGCTGATCGACGCCCAACTGCTGCTCGCCGAGGGGCGGGCGGCGGAAGCCCGCGCCGTGTTCGACGCGGGCTTCGAGGTCGCGGACCTGCGCGAGGGCGCGGAGATCCTGGGCGAGGTGTGGTCGGCACTCACTGACGAGCCGCTGCCGGACGCGTACGACTACCGGATGCGGCCGCAGAGCTGAGGCGCTCTCGGGCCTGAGGGACTCTCAGGCCCGAGGGGGCGTCCGGCGCGGGTTCGCCACGCGTGTGCACGTTGCCAACGAGGTTGCGCGCGCGGTCATTCGGCCGTCTTGCGGTCGACGTACTCGAAGACCGACCCGTCGGGGTGGACGGCGATCAGATTGCGGCCCGCCGGCGTCGCCACCGGACCAGCGATGATCCGGGCGCCGACCTCGGCGAGCGTGGCGTACGCGTCGTCCACGTCCTTCACCGCGATCGTCGCCGTCACCTTGCGCAGCACCTCCAGCTCCGACACCGGGCCGCTCATCAGCAGGAAGCAGCCGACCGCGGCGGCCGAGACGCCGGCGCGCTCGAAGCGCAGTGGCGTGGCGCCGGTGAGACGTTCGTAGAAGGCCACCGAGGCATCCAGGTCGTCGACGCAGATACGCAGCGTGGTTCCGAGGATCTCCATACGGGCGACCTTAGTTCGGGGTCGCGGATGACGAAATCGGTTGCCCGATACGCGTACGTCCCAGGCCCATTTCTCGCGCCCAGCACATCGTTCAGGCCCGGCACATCGTTCAGGCCCGGCAGATCACCTCGCCGTGCGGAACCATGAACCAGGCGTCGTCCTGGCTGCCCCACTCCCGCCAGGCGTCGGCGATCGCCGCCAGTTGCCCGGCCGAGGCGTGGCCGCCCTCGACCGCGAGCTTCGCGTACACCGACGCGGTCGTACGGTCCGCCCACAGACCGCTCCACCACGCGCGCTCGGCCGGCGTGGCGAAACACCACGTGGCGGCCGTGGCGGTGATATCGGTGAAGCCGGCGGCACGGGCCCAGGACAGCAGCCGGCGGCCGGCGTCGGGCTCACCGCCGTTCGCGCGCGCCACCCGCTGGTACAGGTGCTGCCACTCGTCCAGGGCCGGGATCGCGGGGAACCAGGTGAACGCGCCGTAGTCGCTGTCGCGTGCCGCGACGATGCCGCCGGGCCGGCAGACGCGCCGCATCTCGCGCAGCGCGCGCACCGGATCGCCGACATGCTGCAGCACCTGGTGGGCGTGGACGACGTCGAAGGAGTCGTCGGGGAATTCCAGTGCGTGGACATCGGCGACCGCGAAGCGGACATTGTCCAGACCGCGTCCGGCGGCGGTCCCGCGCGCCTGGTGCAGTACGTCCTCGGCGGCGTCGACCGCGGTCACCTGCCCCGGCGCGACCAGCTCGGCCAGATCGGCGGTGATGGTCCCTGGGCCGCAGCCCACGTCCAACACTTCCAGGCCCGGGTGGAGTTCACCGATGAGATACGCCGCCGAGTTGGCGGCGGTCCGCCAGCGGTGCGAGCGCAACACGGACTCGTGGTGCCCGTGGGTGTAGACGGCGGTCCCCTTCGGCATGCCGGACTCCTTCTCCGTGAAGCGGGTACGGCAACGGTACGCCGATGTTCCGCATATCGAGACCTGAGTCTTGCAATATGGACTACGCGAGGTCCGGACCGGGAACCGAAGCCACGGCAAGCCTCCCCTCCCACCGCACCTCGCCGTCCTGCACCCGGTCGGTGGGGGTGAGCCCCGCCGCCGCGGCGACGGCCGCGGAGGCGAGGTGGTCCGGGTGCACATGGGCGACGGCGGTGTGCACCGGCTGCCGGGCGAGCCAGCCGACGAGTCCGCGCGCCGCTTCGGTGGCGATGCCCCGGCCCTGCCAGTCCGTGCCGACCAGCCACGCGATCTCGGCGGTGCGGCCGCGTCCCGCGAGGCCGACCGTCGCCTGGACGGTGCCCGTGAGGCAGGACTCGGCTTCCAGGCTGATGACCCAGTTGCACCAGGACACGGTCGGATCGGGCGCGCCCGCCAGCATGCGGGCATAGCGCGAGCGCAGAGCGCCGGGAGTATCGGGCTCGCCGCCGATGAACGTGTGCAGCGCCGGGTCGGCGAGGACCGTGGCCATCTCCCGCGCGTGCTCGACGGTGAGCGGCAGCAGGACGAGCCGGTCGGTGCGGATGGGCTCGGCCACGACGGGGCCGAGAAGCGGGAGTTGATAGCGAAGCTTGATCTGCGGGCGACCGCCGGTCGTATCCACCTCGACGGCGCCGTCCGGGCGCCAGCCGGCCGCCTCGTAGAAGCGCCGGGCGCGCTCGTTGGCCTCCAGCACCCACAGGGACGCCCGGGTGCGGCCGGCCGCGGTGAGTTCCTGGACGACGGCCGCCAGCAGACGCCGGCCGACTCCGGTACCCCACACCTCGGGCAGCGAGTACAGCGCGCCGATCTCAGCGGTGCCCGCGGTCCGGCCCGGTGCGTAACCGGCGAAGGCGACGATCCCCTCATCGGTCTCGGCGACCAGCACCCCCGCGGCGGGCCGGCGCGGTTCGGTGAGCCGTCCCGCCCAGGCCAGCGCCTCCCGCGCGGGGTCGAGCGCGTCGAGATGCCGCTGCGGTACGAGACCGGGGAACGCCGCCTGCCAGGACCGTACGTGGACCGCGGCGATCCCGGCCGCGTCAGGGGTGAGCGCACGGCGGATCTGCATGGCCTCATGGTGCGGGAAGCGGCCCGGCCCCGTCGATCAGGTTTCGACGGAGCCGCCGTCCTCGAGGCGGGATTTGTCAGACACGGCCTAGAGCCGGCCTAGAGCAGAGCCTGCGGGCGGTAGACCGTGAGCGCCTCCAGGGCCTTGTCCACGACCAGCTCCCGCGGGGCTTCGGCCACTTCACCGTCGTACGCCAGCGGGGTCCCCGGCGCGAGCCCGCTGATCCGCAGCTGCCGCAGCTTCTGCGCCGCGTGTACCGGTGAGCGGCTCAGCGGTCCTGCCAGCGCCGCGGCCAGCAGCCGCAGCCCCGGCCAGCGGCCGCCGTGCACCACCCGGACATCCAGCAGACCGTTCGCCAGATCGAGGCGGTGGCCCGGCGTCGGGCCCATCCGCTCGTAGATGCCGTTCCCCGCGAACAGCAGCCACATGGGGCGGTGCCTGCCCTGGACCTCGGCCTCCAGCGGGTGCTCGCCGCGCAGGACCAGCGCCGCCGCCAGCACACCGGCCGGCCAGCCGCCGATGCGCGGCGACCAGTGCTCCCGGATCCGTACGAGCTCCGGATAGACGCCCAGGCTGAAGGTGTTGAGGAAGTGGCCCGTGCCGCCGTCCGGGCCCGGGGTGAAGCGTCCCAGGTCGACCCGGACCGCGTCACCGGCCGCGATGGCCCGGCAGGTGTCGTCGACCGACTCGATGCCCAGGTCGTACGCGAAGTGGTTGAGCGTGCCACCGGGGAAGACGGCCAGCGGCACACCGTGCGCGGCGGCGACGGACGCCGCCAGGCTGATCGTTCCGTCGCCGCCGAGGATGCCCAGTGCGCGGCAGCGGCCCACCGCCTTCCCGAGCTCCGCGGGCAGCTCGTCGGGTGTGCACTCCACGACCTCCGCGAGCGGCAGTGCCTCGCGCACCACCGGCACGGCGGCGTCCGCGGAGCCCGCCTGCCGGTTGACCACGACCACCAGATCCTCGCCGTCGGGCAGTACGGGGGCATCGGCGTGCGGCCTGCCCGGCGGGGGCAGCTGCGACCTGGTCGGCACGACCCCGCGTACCGCGAATGCCACGCCCACCCCCAGCGCCGCTCCCACCAGCACATCGCTCGGATAGTGCGCGCCCGTGTAGACGCGCGAGAGCGCGACCGCGGCGGCCACCGGAGCCACCACCGCGCCCCAGCTCCTGGACTCCAGGGCGACCCCCGTCGCGAAGGCCGCGGCCGATGCGGCGTGCCCGGAGGGGAAGGATGTGGTGAACGGCTGCCTTTTCAGCCGCCTTATCACCGGGACCGCGTCGAGCACCGGCCGCGCTCTGCGTACCGAACGCTTGCCGACGGTGTTGATGGTGGCTGAAGCGACCGCGAGGGACGCGATACCGCGTACGGCGGCCCGCCGCGAGCGCGCCCCGCGCCCCAGCGCCACCATGCCGGCGGCCGCCCCGAACCACAGCAGCCCGTGGTTGGCGCTGCGGCTCAGCCGTGGCAGCACCGGCTCGGCGCCGGGCCACTCCCGGTCGGCGACGGCGTGCAGCACGCGCCGGTCCCAGCCGCTGAGCAGCGCCGCGATCCGGGCACGGACCTGCGGATTTGTCTGTGCGTAAGCGTCGGACATGTTTCGCGGGTACCCCGTGGACGCGACCGCCACGCGGAAAGTGAAGTATCGGCCACAGCCACGCCGGGGTCACGGGAACCTCCTGCCTGCCGCCTGCCGAGACCTAGGATCACGGACATGCTCATCGACAGGAGGAGAACTGCGTTGTCCCCTGCCCTGGACCGCCGTGATCTGTTGAAGCTGCTCGCCGCCGCGCCGGTCGCGGCCCAGTTCGCGGCCGCCGCTCCGGCCGCCGCCGCTCCCGCTCCGGCGCCCGCAGCCCGCGGCATCGTCAAATCGCTGCCGCCCGAGCTGTTCACGATCCGCGGCACCAATGCCGAAACCAACTTCGCCGCCCTGCGCTCCAGCGGACTGGACACCCCCGCCGACCGCTTCTTCGTCCGCAACCACACCTCGACCCCCGTGCTGAGCGAGTCGGACTGGAAACTGACGGTGTGGGGCAGCGGGCTCCACGGCCGCCGCCCGGTCGAGTTCAGTTACGGCCGGCTGCGTTCGCTGCCGTCCGTCACCCGTACCGTCCTCGTCGAATGCGCCGGAAACGGCCGCAACTTCTACGCCACCCAGCAGGGCGAGACCGTCAGCGGCACCCCCTGGACACTCGGTGCGATCGGCGCGGCGCGCTGGCGCGGAGTGCGGTTGCGAGATGTGCTGCACGAGGCCGGCATCTCCTCCTCCGCCGTCGACGTCATGCCGCGCGGGCTGGACGAGGAGTTCATCAGCGGCGGCGTCAACCATGGCCGCGTGCGCCGCCCGCTGCCGGTCGCCAAGGCGCTCGACGATGTGATCCTCGCGTACGAGATGAACGGCGAGCCCCTCCCGTACGACCACGGCTACCCGGTCCGGGCGATCGTCCCGGCCTGGATCGGCATCGCCTCCATCAAGTGGCTCGGCGACATCGAGGTGAGCGACACACCGCTGTCGTCGCCGTGGACCACGGACTTCTACCGCCTCTTCGGCGACGCCTACCCGCCGGGCGGCAGCACACCGCTGAGCCGGCAGACCGTCAAGAGCGCGTTCGAGCTGCCGATCGGCGCGAACCTGGAGGCGGGCGAGCACCACCGGCTCACCGGCCGCGCCTGGTCGGCGGCGGCCCCCGTGCGGCACGTAGAGATCAGCACCGACGGCGGCGCGCACTGGCACCGGGCGCGGCTGCGGGACACCCCGCGCCGCGACAGCTGGGTCCGCTGGACGGCGGACTGGCACCCGCGCCGTACGGGCCCGGCCCAGCTGCTGGCCCGTACGACGGACCGGGCGGGCAACACGCAGCCGGGCCGTACGGTCCACAACACCCAGGGCTATCTCCTCGACGCCGTGGTCCGCCACCCGGTCACGGTCGTCTGAGGCTCGTTCGTCTGCCGCTCCCGCACGGCGGGCTGCCCCAAACCTCCGTATAAAGGGCTAGGGAAGGGGCCCCATAAAGGGCTGGGTAAGAGGCCCCCGAGGCGTGGCCTGATCCGCAAGCCACCCCTACGGGCCGGGCCGAGGTTCCGGGATGCGAGCGGCGGAGGTGGCGGCATGCAGCGGACGTCTCCGGAAGGCCGTGGTCCCGTCCGTTACGGCCCGCCCGCCCCCGAGACGGGACTGCCCGTGCTGCCCGAGCTCGCCGCCGTGCTCGCGGCGGCGGGCGAGCGCGCCGAGGGCGAGCCGCCGGGTGGCGGCCCCGAGCTCTGCGAGGCGGCCGCCGGCTACTGGTGGCGGCGCGGGCTGCGCTCCCGGCCCGACGAGCTGGCCGCCGCCGCCGGCGCGCAGGCCCTGCTGTTCGCGCTGATCGGCGCGTACGGCGGGGATGTGCTGATGCCCCGGCCGTGCCCCGTCTGGTGGACTCCGCAGGTCCGGCTCCTCGGCCGGCCCGCCTACCATGTGCCGACCCCGGCGGAGTGCGGCGGCGTACCCGATCCGTTCGCGCTCCTTGAGACCGTACGCAGGGTGCGCGCCGAGGGCGGTGTGCCCCGTCTGCTGCTGCTGTCCGTCGTCGACGATCCCACCGCGACCGTCGCCCCGCCCGAGACCGTGCGCGAGGCGTGCGAGGCCGCGGTGGGCGAGGGCCTGCACATCATCAGCGACGAGACCTGGCGGGACACCCTGCACCAGCCGCACGAGACCGTGCTGCTCAGCCCCGCCGAGATGTGCCCCGAGGACGTGACCGTCATCAGTGACCTGGCGGGGGCGCTCACCCCCGCCTCCTGGCCGGTCGCCGTCGCCCGCTTCCCGCCCACCGAGCAGGGCATCGTCCGCCGTGCCAGGACCCTGGACATCCTCACCGCCCTCGGCGCGGTCGTGGCCGCACCCATCGCGGCGGCAGCCGCCCACGCGCTCGGCGAGCCGGGTCCGGTCACGGCCAGGGCGGTGCAGGCCGCCGCGCTCCACGCGCGCGTGGCGGCAGCGGCGCACCGCGCGGTCCTCGTCTCCGGCGCGCTGGCCCGCCCTCCGCAGGCGGGCCGCCATCTGTATGTGGACCTCGGACCGCTGCGCTCCCGGCTCGCCGAACGGGGCGTGAACGACTCCATGGAGCTCGAGGAGTATCTGACGGACCGCCTCGGGACCCCCGTGCCCGGTGGGCACCGGTTCGGCGACGAGCTGGGCGCACTGCGCGTACGGCTGGCCACGGGGCCGTTGCTGGGAGCGACTCCGGAGCAGCGACTGGAATCCCTCACCTCACTGACACCTCTGGAATTGCCGCATGTGGCCGAGGCGTTGAGGACTCTTGGAACGGCCTTCGACGAACTGCGTTGAACGGAGCCCCGGATGACGGATCGGACGGAGCAGGCGGAGCACTCGGAGCCCTCGGGACGGACGCGGCACTCGGCACACGCAGGTCAGGCAGGTCAGGCAGGTCAAGCGGTGGAGACAGCGCGGGCAGGAGCCGCCGGACACACAGCGGCCGCCGGCCCGCCGGCCGCCCCGGCCGCCGGCATACGCCCCCACTCCCTCACCCGTCCCCTCGGCGAGCTCCGCCACTGGCCCGGGTCCTTCGCCGACCGCCTCACCGCGCCGCTCCCCGGCGTACGCGCCATGGCGCGCCTCGCCAGAGAAGGCGCCGTACGCCCCGGCCCCGACGGGCTCCTGGACATTCCGCTGCTGCCGTTCGCACCGGGACCGCTGCCCTCCGTCGACACCGCGACCCTCGCCGTCACCTGGGCGGGACACGCCAGTTGGGTGCTGAGCATCGGCGGGCTCACCGTCCTCACCGACCCCGTGTGGTCGCGCCGGATCCTCGGTACTCCTGCCCGGGTCACCCCCGTCGGGGTGCGCTGGGAGGATCTGCCGCGCATCGACGCGGTGGTCATCAGCCACAACCACTTCGACCATCTGGACGCCCCGACGCTGAAGAGACTTCCGCGCCGCACTCCGCTCTTCGTCCCGGCGGGCCTCGGCCGCTGGTTCCGGCGCCGCCGCTTCACCCGGGTGACCGAACTCGACTGGTGGGAGGGTGCGGATTTCAAGGGGGTGCGGTTCGACTTCGTGCCGGCCCATCACTGGTCCAAGCGGACCCTCACCGACACCTGCCGCTCACTGTGGGGCGGTTGGGTGCTGGCGGACCCGTACGGCCAGTCCGTGTACTTCGCGGGCGACACGGGCTACGGCCACTGGTTCAAGGAGATCGGCCGACGGCACCCCCATCTCGATCTGGCCCTGCTGCCGATCGGCGCGTACGAACCGCGCTGGTGGCTCAGCGACGTACACACGGATCCCGAGGAGGCGGTGCGCGCCTTCGAGGACCTCGGGGCGCGGAACATGGCCCCGATGCACTGGGCGACGTTCGTGCTCTCCGCGGAGCCGGTGCTCGAGCCGCTCAGCCGGGTCCGTGCCGCCTGGGAGCGCACCGGCCGCCCGCGCAGGCAGCTGTGGGACCTGCCGGTCGGCGGCTCACGCGTGCTGACCGGGTGAGCCGGGTGAGCCGGGTGAACCGGTGGAGCCGGTGGAGTCGGACGAACCGGCCGTCCCGGTCCCGGAACCGCTGCCGGAACCGCTCCCAGAACTGGTTCCGGCACCGCGCCGCACCCTGCGCCACAGCGCCGGCGCCCCGCTGATCACCACGGTCAGCGCCACCGCCGCGACCACGCCCTTCCACGGCTCGTCGAAGAGCGAGCCTCCCAGAATCCCGATCAGCTGATACGTCGCCGCCCAGGCGAGGCACGCCGGGATGTCGCCGCGCACGAACCGGCGCAGCGGCATCCTGCCGAGCAGACAGGCCAGCATCACCGGGATCCGCCCGGCGGGCACCAGCCGGGAGAGCACCAGCACCGCAACGCCGTGCTCGTCCAGTTTGCGCTGCGCCTGCTCGAGCCGGTCGGGTGCGGCCCGGTCGCGCAACGCCACCAGCCAGCGAGAGCCGTTCTTGGAGCGGATCCCGCGCTGCCCCAGCCAGTACAGCCCGACATCCCCGAGGAACGCGGCGAACGACGCCACCAGGAACACGTACAGCAGCGCCAGCGGATCCGTCTGATGGAAGGCCACCACCGCGGCCGAACTCACCACCGCCCCCGTCGGGATCACCGGTACCAGCGCACCCAGCGCCACCAGCAGGAACAACGACGGATAGCCGACGGCCTGCTGCGTCGACTCGGGCGGCAGTCGCCCCACGGCCTCCGACAGCTGTCCGAGCGTTCGCGACACCTGAGATCTCACCGGGCTGCCTCCGGTCTGACCCGCCCGCCGTGCTCCAGCAGATGCACCGCCACCTGCGGAGCCAGTCGCGCCGCTTTGCGTACGAACTCCTCGCCCGGGGCGTAGAACTCGTGCGGCCGGATCCCGTCCATCCCGATCGGCCAGTACGTGCCGTAGTGCACCGGCACCGCCGCGCGCGGCGCGAGCGCGGCGAGTGCCTGCGCCGCCCGGCCCGGGTCCAGATGCCCGTGCCCGAGATACGGCCCCCAGCCACCCACCGGCAGCAACGCCACATCCACCGGGCCGACCTCCTCGGCCATGGAGTCGAAGAGCCCGGTGTCCCCGGCGAAGTACGTACGCGCCTCACCACTGATCACATAGCCGAGCGCGGGCGAACGGTGCGGCCCCAGCGGCAGCCGCCGCCCGTCGTGCAGGGCGGGCACGGCCCGCACCCGCAGCGCGTCGACCCGCACCTCGTCGCCCGGCGCCACCTCGGTGACCCGCAGCCCGGCCGCGCTCGTGACCCGCTTCAGCCCCGGCACGGAGCGGCCCGCGCCGCGCGGCAGCACCAGCCGGGTACCGGGCGCCAGCCGGGCCAGCGAGCGCAGATGCAGATGGTCGGAGTGCAGATGGGAGACGAGGACCGCCTCGGCGACCGCGGCCTCGGCCGGCGGCAGCTCACCGCTCCGTCTGCGCAGATGCGCCATCCGGCGCGCGAACAGCGGGTCGGTGAGTACTCGCACCCCGGAGTCCTCGATCGTGCAGGTGGCATGACCCCACCAGGTGACCTCCACCGGCACGCGCCGCCTCCTCGTTCCCGCCGACCGCTCCCGTTGACTGTTCCCGCTGACCGCTCCCGCTCCCGCTCCCGTTCTCGTACGAGCCTAGGTCCTGTCCGGGTGATGGGCCGATCGGAGTAGCGTCGGCGACGACGGCGAGCGCAGGGGGACGGACCATGGACGGCGTACGAGTCCGACGTCGAAGCGAGCCATGTGAACCTCTTCGTCGCACCCAACGAACGTGTGTTGTCACGGGCGTTGACCTCCGTGCCCGACTTCTTCGCCGAGTGCGAGCGCCGAGGCGTGAGGCTGGAGACCGCGGGCCTGGACGAGCCCGCCTACGACGCGGCGATGAAGGCCGGCGTCCACCGCAGGCTCTCGATGCCGACGGCCGGCTACGGCGGCTGCTGATCGCGCCGCGGCACGCAGCGCCGGATCGCGTCCGCCCCTGTGCCACGCTGGAGATCCGCTCCAAGGGTGAGGTGAGGACGGCGTGGTCCAGGGGAGATGGCGTACGGCCGGCAGTGCCCTGCTGCGCGTGATCGTGGTGTGGGCGGTGTCCACGCTGACGCTGCTGGCGCTCGCCGGGCTGCTGCCCGACTTCCAGCTCCAGTCCGACGACGGCGACAGCATGACCAGAACCGCGGTCACCGCCGCTCTGGGTGCGGGCGCCTTCGGTCTGCTGAGCGCGCTGGTCTGGCCGATTCTGGTACGGGCCCTGCTGCTCGTACCGGCCCTGGTGCTCGGCCTGTTGGTGTTCTTCCTCAATGGCTCGCTGCTGCTGATCGCCCTCTGGCTGATCCCGGACGGACGCGGCGCGGCCGACCCGGAGACCGCGGTCGTCGTCGCCGCCGTCATGTCCGCCGTCGCCTCCACCACCTCCACCGCGCTCGCCGTCCGCGACGACAACGCCTACCGGCGCAGGCTCTCCCGGCTCGCCGACCGCCGTCGCCGCAGAAGCGGGGAGGACGGCAGCCGTACGGGAACTCCCGGTACGGTCTTTCTGCAGCTCGACGGGGTCGGGCACCAGGTGCTGCGGCGGGCCGCCGACGACGGGGTGATGCCGACCGTCGCCGACTGGATCGGGAACACCCACCGGCTCACGCCCTGGCGCACCGACTGGTCCAGCCAGACCGGCGCCAGCCAGCTCGGCATCCTGCACGGCTCCAACCACGATGTCCCGGCCTTCCGCTGGTACGAGAAGGACAGCGGCCGGGTCATGGTCAGCAACCGGCCCGCGAGCGCCGGCGAACTGCAGCGCCGCGCCATCGAACGCACCGGCGACGGCGGACTGCTCACCGTCGACGGCGCCAGCCGCGGCAACCTCTTCAGCGGCGGCGCCGACCAGCTCGCCCTCGTGCTGTCCATGGCCGCCAGACGCGGCCGGGCCAACCGATCGCGGGCCGGCTACTTCGCGTACTTCTGCGACCCCGCCAACGCCGTCCGTACCGCACTGTCGTTCATCGCCGAAGTCGCGCGCGAGATCGTCCAGTCGACGCGGGCGCGGCTGCGCGGCGACCGGCCGCGGATCAAGCGTGGCGGGCTGTACCCCCTCATCCGCGCGTTCGCGACCGTCGTCGAGCGGGATGTGGTGGTCGCCGCGGTGATCGGGGACATGCTCGTCGGACGTACCGCCGTTTACGCCGACCTCGTCGCGTACGACGAAGTGGCGCACCACTCCGGGCCGCACAGCCGGGACGTGTCGCTGGTGCTCGAGCGCCTCGACCGTTCGCTCGCGCTGATCGCCAAGGTCGCCGAACACGCCCCGCGCAGCTACCGGATCGTGCTGCTGTCCGACCACGGCCAGAGCCCGGGGGAGACCTTCGAGGGCGCGTACGGGCTCTCGCTCAAGGACCTGGTGCGGGCGGGCTGCGGGCTGCCGGTCTCGCGCCGGGCGGAACGCTCCAAGCGCGGCGCCGAGGCACGCGACGCCGCGGGCGACGCCCTGCGCAGCGCGCTGCACCGGCGGGTGGCCGAGGGCGCGGAACAACAACCGCCGGCCGGCTCCGACCCGATCGTTCTCGCCTCGGGGAATCTCGCGCTGATCTCCTTCCCGGATTCGGAGGGACGCCTGAGCCGCGAGCAGATCGAACGCCGCCACCCCGCGCTGCTCAGTACGCTCGCCAACCATCCCGGAATCGGCTTTCTGCTGGTGCGCAGCGAGGAGCACGGCTCGGTGGTGCTCGGCAGGGACGGCGCCGAGGTGCCGGTCAAGGAGCTGACGGACTACGGTCCGCTGGCCGTCTTCGGCAAGGGCGCGGCCGATGCCGTACGCCGCACCGACTCGTTCCCGCATGTCGCCGACATCATGGTCAACTCGATGCACGATCCGGCGACGGGCGCGGTGCACGCCTTCGAGGAGCAGATCAGCTCGCACGGCGGGCTCGGCGGCGAACAGTCCCGGCCCTTCCTGCTCTCGCCGCTCGAGCTGTCGGCACCCGTCGCCGCGGGCGGGGAACTCGTCGGTGCGGAGCACGTCCACCGGGTGCTGAGGCGCTGGCTGCTCGAGTGCGAGGTGCCGCAGGTGCCGGTCGGACCGCTGGAGGTTTCCCGGCCCCACGGCGAAACGGAAGCAGGGGTTCCGGCAGCCGGTCCCGCCGTGCCGGACAAAAGCGGGTGATGTGGAGTATTGCCTCTCGTCGCAGCGTGAGCCCCGGGGACCAGGGGTTTTCCTTCCGCTGAGCGCGGCCTTCCGGATACGTTGAGGAAACGGAAGGTCCGCCGGAGCAGGGAGTGTGCCCGTTGCGTGCTGTGGTGTTCGAGGAATTCGGGAAGCCGCTCGAGGTGCGGGAGGTGCCCGACCCCGTGGCGGCCCACGACGGTGCGGTCGTCCGGGTCGAGGCGACGGGTCTGTGCCGCAGCGACTGGCACGGCTGGATGGGTCACGACTCCGGCATCACGCTCCCGCACGTCCCCGGGCACGAACTGTCCGGCGTGATCGAGTCGGTGGGCGACGACGTCGCCAACTGGCGCCCCGGCGACCGGGTCACGGTGCCCTTCATCTGTGCCTGCGGCCGGTGCGACGCGTGCGCCCGCGGCGCCCAGCAGGTGTGCGAGCGGCAGGAGCAGCCGGGCTTCACGCACTGGGGGTCCTTCGCCGAGTACGTCCCCGTCCACCACGCCGACGCCAACCTGGTGGCCCTTCCCGAGACGATGTCGTTCGCCACGGCCGCGAGCCTGGGCTGCCGGTTCGCCACCGCCTACCGCGCGGTGGTGGGGCAGGGCAGGGTGCGGCCGGGGGAGTGGGTCGCGGTACACGGCTGCGGCGGGGGGGGCCTGTCCGCGGTGATGATCGCCGCTGCGTGCGGGGCCCGGGTCGTCGCCGTCGACGTCTCGCCCGGTGCGCTGGAGCTGGCCAGGACGTTCGGCGCATCGGTGTGCCTGGATGCCTCCGCGCTGACCGGGAGCGTCGCCGAAGCGGTCCACGAGGCGACCGACGGCGGCGCCCATCTCTCGCTGGACGCCCTGGGTGCGCCGGTGACCTGCGTGAACTCTGTGCAGAGCCTGCGCCGCCAGGGCCGGCATGTGCAGGTCGGCCTGCTGCCCGACGGCGTCCGGCTGCCGATGGACCGGGTCGTAGCGCTGGAGCTCGAGATCCTTGGCAGCCATGGCATGGCGGCGCACGCCTACCCGGAGATGATGGCGATGGTGGCCTCCGGAGCGCTGCGGCCGGATCTGCTGGTGACGACGGAGATCGGCCTCGACGAGGCACCGGCGGCGCTCGTCGGTCTGGGCGGTGCGTCGGGGACGGGTGTCACTGTGATCACCCCGCACGGAACGGGCGCGGCGCGGTGAGTTCGGCGTAATGGGCGTACCCCGGTAGAGCGGAATTCGGCCGTAACGGGGCACAACGGAGCGGTTCCTGGGCACAGGAGGCATGTCCAGGAGGTCGTGCCCCATGAGCCCCGTGATCCCCGTGCGCATGAACCGGCCCGTGCCCGCCGCCGCGACGGCGCGCCGCGCCGTCGTGCTCCTGGTGCTGCTGGCACTCCTGGGCGTGTGCCACGGTTCGGGCTCCATGGCGGGTGCTCCGGAGCTGCGGATGCCTGCCACAGTGCCGTTCGACCCCGTGGGCGAGAGCCTCCCGGAGGAGTCCGGCACCGAACAGTCGGCACCGGCCCGGGACCGCCGCCCGGCGCGGACCGTCGTGCCGCCACCCGGGCTGCGGCCCGGCGACGAGACCGTCGCCCCCGCCCCGTACCGCCCCGGCATCGGCCGGCCGGTGGACCTGGCGCCCCCGTCGCGCACCGCGCGCTGTGTGGTCCTGCGCTGCTGACGGGCCCGGCCTTCTCCGAGCCCTCATCAGCGACATCACACCCAGAGGTGCAACAGCCATGCCCATCGACCCATTCGCAGCACTCAACGCCATGCTCCGCGCCGAAGCCGCCCGGTCCACCGAACCGGAGGAGGTCCGGCGGACCGCCGAGGCGGAGGCCGACGCACCGGAGAGCGCGACCGAAGGCCACCGCCCGTCACTTGACGACGGCGCCGCCTGAGGCTCTGACGCCCTGACCACGCGGCCACCGCCGTCGTCATCGTCGCCGGTGTCACCGGGGCCAAGGTGGCGACCGCGAGCCGCGTGCTGACCACGGTCAAGGCCCGGGCCAACGCCGAACTGGACGCCGCCCGGGCTCAGCCGGTCTGAACGGCCGGCCGTATTCCTCGGCGCAGCCAGTCGGTCAGGAGCTGGTTGACCACGTCGCTGCGTTCCTGCTGCACCCAGTGCCCGCAGCCGTTGAGGATGTGCGAGGACACCAGGCCGGGAAGGGTCGTGGGGTACGCCGCGATGGCGTCGGCCATCCAGGTGGTGGAGGCGTCAAGCTCCCCGCCGATGAACAGCGAGGGCTGGGTGATCGGCGCCCCGTCCCACGCGGCGAGATCCTCCCAGTCCCGGTCGACGTTGCGGTAGCGGTTGAGCGCGCCGGTCAGCCCGGTCCGCTCGAACTCGCCCGCGTAGACGTCGAGGTCGGCCTCCGACAGCCAGGCGGGCAGGGTGTCGCCGACGAAGTGGTCGGAGAGCATTCCGCCCTCAGGGACGAAGAAGAGGCTGCCCTCGCCGACCGGCGGCATCGTGTCGGCCGAGAGCCCGGCGTAGAACCCCGCCAGCCACGCGCGGACATCCGGCTCGATCTCCGCCTCGGCCCGGCCCGGCTCCTGGAAGTAGCTGACGTAGAACTCCCCGGTCCCACCGATCCGGGCGAAGGCATCCGTTGGCCGGAACCCGTTCCGAGGCGAATAGGGGACGCTGAGAAGCCCCACGGCGGTGAAGACGTCGGGCCTGAGCAGCGCCGAGTTGGCGGCGATGGGTGAACCCCAGTCGTGGCCCACGATCACCGCGGTCTCTTCGCCGAGGGCGCGCACGACCGCGACGTTGTCGGCGACGTGGGCGAGCATCCGGTAGGCCGCGACATCGCGGGGCTTCGAGGAACGTCCGTAGCCCCGAACGTCGATGGCGACCGCGCGAAACCCTGCCGCGGCGATCGCGGGGAGCTGGTGGCGCCACGAGTACCACGACTCGGGAAACCCATGGACCAGGAGAACCAGCGGGCCGCTGCCCTGCTCCACCAGATGGATACGGGCACCGGGGACGTCCACCAACCGGTGCCTCACATCCAGCGCCTGAGCCGAGGGTGAGTGGGCGGGCTGCGACATTTTTCCTCCTGGAGGCCCTGGTCACGCCGATGCGGTCGACGCAGGATTTCCCTGCCCCACGATCATGCGGTCGCACCATGGCAGGTGCGAGAGACGTTGCCGTTTCGGCAAAACCGGCGTACCTGACGACCCTCCGCCGCCATTACTTCAGGCGTCATCGACGCCTTCCGCGCCGCCCGGCAGTCCCGACCCCGAGTAATGTGACCTACATCACAAGGAGTCGATTCGGCGAGCGCCAGGTGGCTAGGCTCGCAATCCCGCATAACGCCCTAAACGGGGACAGGAGCCTGCTCATGTCCGAAGGTCCCGCGATGCTGGACTCGGACGCCTATGCGCGCCTCTACGAGGAGCAGCAGCCGCAGCTCGTCGCGTATGCACGCTCCCTCACCGGCGGTTCCTGGCCGGCCGACGATCTCGTCGCCGAGGCGCACTTCCTGGTCTGGCGGCGGCTGTCATCGGGGCATTCCGTCGACAATGTGCCCGCGTATCTGCTGACGACCGTGCGCAACCTCGCCGCGACGGTCGGCCGGGCGGACCGGGAGTCCCCGCGGGATCCGGCGGAAGCCGCGGCGGCGGAGAGGGCGGCGGTCTGGGGGGACGGCGATCCGGGCAGCCGTATCGCGTACGTCGACCTCCTGTCGCGCGTGCTGGGGCAGCTGCCGGAGCGCTGGGTGAAGGCACTCTGGCTCGCCGAGGCCGAGGACCAGCCCCTCGACGTGGTCGGCCGGCGCATGGGCGCGGGCTGCGGGGCGACGGCGGTACTGCTGCACCGGGCGCGGGAGGGGATGCGCCAGGCCTTTCTGCGCGCGTACCCCGGCACGCCCGGCGATCCGGGGTGCGAGGGGCACTGGGAACGGATGCCCGCGCACGTGCGGGAGGCGGACACGGCCAAGCAGGCGAGTGATCTGCGGCTGCACCTGGAGGGCTGCGCGGACTGCCGGGCCCGACTGGTCCTGCTGAACAGCGCGAACGACCGGCTGCACGCGATGGTCGGGCCTGCGCTGCTGGTGTTCTTCTTGCGAGGCTCGGGCAAGTTCCTCGCACCGCTGGTGGGAACGGGTGCGGGAGCCGGAGCCGGTGCGGGCAGGGGGTCCGGCGGGCACGGTGGCCTGTGGGAGCCGGTCCGCCATGTGCTCACCGAGGGAGGGAAGCTCCCGGCGGTGGCGGTGGGGGCGGTCGGTGTGACGGTGGCGGTGGCGGCGGTCGCGGTGGGGCTGGTCTTCAGCGGCACGGACGCGCAGGTGCCGGGGCCCCGGGCGCTCGCGGCGCCGACCGAGGCGCGCCCGGAGGGGCCTCCGGTGCGCCTCGGGGAGAGCGATGCGCCGGCTGAGCGCCAGGGTCCGGCTGAGCGGCCGGTTCCTGAGCGCTCGGGTGCGACGGATGCGGGTGGGGTGGATGCGGGTGGGGCGGATTCGGGCCCGGCTTCGGCGGAGCGGGGCGGGCGGAGCGCCGCGCCGGTCGCGCCTCGGGCGGAAGCGGAGGCGCCGACTGCCCCGGCCGAGCCCGCGGTGCCGTCGGCGGTTGTCCCGGCCGAGGCCGTGAAACCTGCGGTTCCTACGGTGCCGTCGCCGGCTGTCCCGGCTGTACCGGCTGAGCCCGTCGAGCCCGCGGCTCCTGCGGAGCCTTCGGCGGCTGTACCGGCTGTACCTGCGGTTCCCGTGCCGCCCTCCGCTCCGGCTGAGTCCACAGCTCCCGTCGCGCCGACGGCGGCTGTCCCGGCCGAGCCCGTCGAGCCCGCGGCCCTTGCGGAGCCTGCGGCTCCCGTACCGGCCATACCTGCGGTTCCGGCGCAGCCCTCCGCCCCGGTCGAGTCCACAGCTCGCCTCGCGTCGACGGCGCCGGTTGGGCCGACGGCCCCCGCAGTGTCTTCCGACCCCGTTGATCCGACGCCGGTCGAACCGACCGTTCCCGCCGAGCCGGCCGTTCCGGTGGAGCCCAGCACCGACCCCGGCTCGGCCTGCCTCGTGGGCGGGTCCCTCCAGGTCTGCGGCGGGCAGTAAGAAGCCCCGGCCGGAGCGGGGGTCTCCAGCCGGGGCAGCCAAGGGGTGGGTGCGCATGGCGGTCGCCTCTCGGCGAAACGCTCCACAGGGCTTCAGCCGAACGATCGTCCCTGTGGGCAAAAGGTGAGGCTCGGGGACACAGTCCCATCCACACCCACGTATTGATGAACGGTAAACCATACCTCGGCGTTCCGTTGAATCCGCCCGCTCGGCTGTGATGTGGGTTACGCCCTGTTACTGGCCCGCTCCCCGGGGGACCACGGTCGCGAGTACCGACGGCAGCGGGTACCAGTCGGCCGAGACCACGCTCGCGTGTCGGCCCGCCAGCAGGCCGACACGGTCCCGGGCCTGGGGCTCGGTCGGATTGGTGCCGTCGATCGCGGGCGCCACGTTGTGCGCGTCCGTCATGACGACGAGGTAGTGGTTCCGGTCGTACCAGGCGGTGTCGACGGAGCCGCCCGAGTACGTCCCGGCGTCACCGTCGAAGAGCACGAACCAGGGTCGGATGCGGGCATCCGCGTACCGGGTACGGGGGTCGCCGGCGGCCGCGCCGTGGACGGCCGGGAACGCGGCCGCCTCGCGCAGCCGCCCCGCCGCCGCGAGATCGCGCAGATACGTTGCGTACTCGCGGTCGGTCCACAGTGAGTCGGCCGGGTTGCCCTCCTCGACCGTGCCCGGGATCAGCTCGATCACGAACTTGCCGGCGAGCGCCGAGCGGGCGGGCCAGCCGTTGGCCCGTACCGCCGTGTCGAGGTCCGGGCTGCCGCCCGCCAGGTCCGCCGGGCGGAACAGGGCGTCGCCGAGCCGGGCGGAGAGCAGCGCGTCGAGCGCGGCGGGACCGCGACCGTTCTTGCCCTGGAAGCCGTCCTTCATCTCGATCTTGATCAGTATGGGGCGGTGGCCGGGGTGGGCGTCGTGCCAGGCCTTCATGTCCGAGAGGCAGCCGCCGAGGTCCCGGTTGCGGGACTTGGTGCGCAGTTCGGCGGGGTTGGCCGCATTCTCGCAATTGTTGTCGTTGCCGAGGGGGTTGCTGTGCGAGACCCGCCACGAGCGGCCGAACACATTGGTCCACACGTCGAGTTCGAGCATCCCGGCGCCGGAGTCGAGTGCGTCCGCGAAGTAGGAGTACTTCGCCTTCTCGTACGCGTTGTGCACGCCGACCCAGGTGGCCGAGGAGTAGGGCAACTGCGCCGGGTCCGCGGAGCGGGGCGTGGACGCCTCCGCCGGGGCGAGTGCGAGGGCGAGCAGGCCGGCCGCGACTGCGGTGGTCACGGCGGCGCGCGAGAGCTTCCCCATGGGTCCCCTGCCTTTACGTCGATTGCATCGGATCGATCAAATCGACGGAAGAGTAGGGGAGTTGGGTGAACCGTGGGGAGACTGGACCCGGCCGTTACCGATGCGGCGTGCTCACCCGGTCATGTGGTGGGTGTGGGCCGGTGGCGTACTTACCCGGTCATGTGGTGGGTGTGGGCCGGTGGCGTACTTACCCGGTCATGTGGTGGGCGTGGGCCGGGGGCGTTGGTGGTTGCTGTCCGGTGGGTGGTTTCCACCGGCGAACCGGAAGCCCGCACCGCGCAAGCGCGGGCACCCCGGCCCGCTGGTCTTGTCTCGTCCTGGTGGGGAGGGGCCGTGCAGGGTCGGCCCCGCACTCACCCGGTCATGTGGTTGGCGTAGGCGGAGGCGACCCCCGCAAGACCCCCGTCCAGCGCGCGCACACCCGGAGGGCGCGGCACCATGGGGCCATGTTGCTGGCTCGACTCGTCGACGTGTCGCGGACCGTCGCCGCCACCTCCGCGCGGTCGCGGAAGATCGCCGCGCTTGCCGAGCTGTTCGCCGGCACCCGGCCCGCCGACGTCTCCCTCGTCATCTCCTACCTCGCCGGGCGCGTGCCCCAAGGCCGCATCGGCATCGGCTGGAGCGTCCTCAAGGAACCCGTGCCGCCCGCCGACGACCCCCGTCTCACCGTCGCCGGCACCGACACCGCGCTCTCCGCCCTCGCCGAGGTCGCAGGCCCCGGCGCCAAGGCCGAGCGCAAGCGCCTTGTGCGGGAGCTGCTCGCCGTCGCCACCCCGGCGGAGCAGGAGTTCCTGATGCGGCTGCTGATGGGCGAGGTACGCCAGGGCGCCCTGGACGCGGTCGCGCTGGAGGCCGTCGCCAAGGCGGCCGCCGCGCCCGCCGCGGATGTGCGCCGGGCCGTGATGCTGGACGGCTCGCTGCCCCGCGTCGCGGCCGCCCTGCTCGCCGAGGGGCCATCCGTCCTCGCGCAGTTCAGGCTGCGCGTCGGCAGCCCCGTACAGCCCATGCTCGCCCACACGGCGAAGTCGGTGACCGAAGCAGTGCAGGCGCTCCGGACCCCGTGCGTGGTCGAGGAGAAGCTCGACGGTATCCGTGTCCAGGTGCACCGCAGCGGCGACGGCATCCGGATCTACACCCGGTCCCTGGACGACATCACCGACCGGCTCCCCGAAGTCACCGCTGCCGCACGCGAGATGACGGGTGATCACTTCATTCTGGACGGTGAGGTGATCGCACTCGACGGCTCCGGACGCCCCGTCCCCTTCCAGGACATCGCCTCCCGCGTCGGCTCCCGCGTGGACGTGGACGCGGCCCGGGCCACGCTGCCCCTGTCACCCGTCTTCTTCGACGTCCTCGCCGCCGACGGCGAGCCCACGCTCGACCTCGACGGCGGCGAACGGCACGCCGTACTCGCCCGCCTCGTCCCCGAACCGATGCGGGTCCGCCGTACCGTCGTCGACGACCCCGCGTCGGCCCGACAGATCGCCGCCGCCGAGGAGTTCTTCACCGAGACCCTGCGCCGCGGCCACGAGGGCGTCCTGGTCAAGGCCCTCGACGCGCCGTACGTCGCCGGCCGCCGCGGCCGCTCCTGGCTCAAGGTGAAGCCCGTCCACACGCTCGACCTCGTCGTCCTGGCCGTCGAATGGGGGCACGGCCGGCGCGCCGGAGTGCTGTCCAACCTCCACCTCGGCGCACGCGCCGCCGACGGTACGTATGTGATGCTCGGCAAGACCTTCAAGGGGCTCACCGACGAGATGCTGCGCTGGCAGACGGACCGGCTGCGCGAACTGGCCATCGCCGACGACGGGTTCACGGTCACGGTCCGTCCCGAGCTCGTCGTGGAGATCGCGTACGACGGGGTGCAGCGCTCCCCGCGCTACCCGGCCGGCGTCGCCCTCCGCTTCGCCCGTGTGCTGCGCCACCGCCCCGACAAGTCCGCGCAGCAGGCCGACACCATCGAACAGGTCCTGGATTCCCGCGCCTGAACCGCACACGAGGATGTACGGCGGGCTCGCCCGGCGCACAGCGAAAGCACCCGGCCGGAGCCGCCCGGTGGTGGCGCGGGGAGGGCTGATCCGATCTATGGTGGCCGCAGTCGTCGCCGTCTCCCGAAGGGATCCCGGTCATGCCCACAGAGCCGCTGTCGCAGAAGGAGATCGAGGACCGGCTGCGGGAACTCCCCGGCTGGACCCTGGAGGGCGACCGGATCGCCCGCGCGTACCGGCTCCCGACGCATTTCGCGGCGGCCGCGATGGCCGTACACATCGCGCGGATCCAGGACGAGCTGAACCACCACTCGGATCTGACCCTGGGCTACAACACCCTGGCTCTCTCGGTGAACAGCCACGACGCGGGCGGCGCGGTCACCGAGAAGGACTTCGACCTGGCCCAGCGGGTGGAGCAGATCGCCCCGGCACACGGCGCCCGCTGACGGGCGGGGCCGCCGGTCAGCGGCCGGCGGCCATCGGTCGTCGTTCCCCGCTCGCCGGGCGCCAACCCGCCCCTTCCCGCTGTATCGATGTGCGGCTCCGCCGCGTGGGGGGCAAGCCCCCGGACCCCGTACGGCCTTCGGCCTTGTCCTCAAACGCCGGACGGGCTGAAGTTGCCCGGCCTTACCCCCAGGTGCCCTACCGCCACGCGCCCGACTCCGCCGCCTCCCGCGCGAAGGCCGTGAAGTCCTTCGGCTCCCGTCCGAGCACGCTGCGCACACCGATCGTCCGCGATGCGTTGTGCCCGTCGAGCAGCGTCGTGAACAACTCCGCAAGCCACTCCGAGTCCGTCGCCGGGAAGCCGAACTGCTGGAGCATCTCGGCATACTCGTCACCGGGCACCGGGATGTACCGCACCTCGCTGCCCGTCGCCCGGCCGATCTCCGTCGCCACCTCGTCGAAGGTGAGCAGCCGCGGGCCCGTCAGCTCGTGCACCAGCCCGACGTGCCCCTCATCGGTGAGCGCCGCGACCAGTACGTCCGCCAGATCGTCCGCGTGCAGGAAGGGTTCCGGCGTGGCTCCCCCCGGGAAGGGGATCTCACCGGTCAGCACCCCCTCGTACAACGCACCCTCGCTGAAGTTCTGCATGAAGAAGCTCGCCCGCACCACCGTCAGATCCACGCCCGAGTCCCGCAGCGCGTGCTCGGCGACCACCGCCTCCGGCTCGCCGCGCCCGGAGAGCAGCACCAGGCGCCCCACTCCGCTCGCGGCCGCCACGCGCCCGAAGGCCCGCATCGCATCGGGTGCGCCCGGGGCCGCCAGGTCGGGGTAGTACGCGACATAAGCCGCGTCCGCGCCGGCCAGCGCCGGCCCCCAGCTGGACTCGTCCTCCCAGTCGAACCGCACCGCTCCCTTGCGCGAGCCCGCCCGGACGTTCCTGCCGAGGGCCGCGAGCCGTTCCGCCACCCGGTGACCCGTCTTGCCCGAGGCCGCCGTCACCAACACCGTCTCCTGCTTCAGGTTCTCTGTCATGTCTCCAGGTTCGCGGCCCGGGCTTGGACTCTCCATGCGTCAGAGACTCAATGCCATACGCGTCCGTCTACGCTGAGAGTCATGGACGCTCTCGCCGGACTTCTGGACGGACCGCGCGCCAGGGGAGCGTTCCTGCTGCGCATGGTGATGGAGCCGCCGTGGTCCGTACGCATCGAGGACCACGCCCCGCTCACCCTGATGTGCGTCTCCGCGGGCGAGGCCTGGATCGTGCCCGACAGCGGTGACCCGGTGGTGCTGCGTCCCGGCGATGTCGCGATCGCCCGCGGCCCGGACTGTTACACCACGGCGGACGAGCCAACTCGCGAGCCGATGGCGTTGATCGGTCCCGGCGGCACCTGCCACACCCTGCAGGGCGAACCGCTCGCGGAATCCATGCACTTGGGCGTACGGAGCTGGGGCAACGACCCCGAGGGCTCGGCCACCATGCTGGTCGGGACGTACCAGATGGAGGGCGAGGTCAGCGGGCGACTGCTGGACGTCCTGCCCCAGCTGCTCCATCTGCCCGCCGACGTCTGGGACTGCCCGCTGTTGCCGGTGCTGGACGACGAGATCTCCCGGGACGATCCCGGCCAGAGCGTGGTGCTCGACCGGATTCTGGACCTGGTGCTGATCGCCGCGCTGCGGTCCTGGTTCTCGCGCCCGGACGCCAAGGCGCCCGCCTGGTACGTGGCGATGGGCGACCCGGTGGTCGGCCGGGCGCTGCGGCTGCTCCACGACGATCCCGCGCACCCCTGGACGGTCGCCCTGCTGGCGGCCAAGTGCGGGGTCTCCAGGGCCGGACTCGCCCGCCGCTTCAACGAGTTGGTGGGGGAGCCCCCGATGGCGTACCTCACCGGCTGGCGGCTGGCGCTCGCCGCGGATCTGCTGCGGGAGACGGACGCGACGGTCGAGGCGGTGGCCAGGAAGGTCGGCTACAGCGGCTCGTTCGCGCTGAGCGCCGCCTTCAAACGAGTACGCGGCGTCAGTCCGCAGGAGCACCGAACAGGTGCTCTTTTGCGGGAACGGCAACAACGCTTGCCGTGACGGCACGGGCCGCGCGACGCTGGGGCCATGAGCAATCATCACGACACGACGCACATCGACTGGGACGAGATGGGCCCGCTGCTGGAGCGCGGGGCGGAGCTGCAGAGTCCCCTGTACCGGCAGGCGGCGGCCTGGCTCGGTGAGCTGCTGCCGGCGGCCGGTATCCGGCGGATCCTGGACATCGGCAGTGGTCCCGGCGTGCTCACCTCGCTGCTCGCGGAGGCGTTCCCGCACGCCGAAGTGGTCGCCGTGGACGCCACGCCGCCGCTCCTGGAACGGGCGCGCATCCGGGCCGAGCGCGCCGGTTTCGGTGACCGCGTCCGTACGCAGTACGCCGAACTCCCCAGCAATCTGGATGAGTTGGGCGAGGCGGACCTGGTCTGGGCGGGCCACTCGGTGCATCACATCGGCGACCAGCGCGCCGCTCTCAGCGACCTCGCCCGGCTGCTGCGCCCGGGCGGAGTGCTCGCGGTGGTCGAGGGCGGACTGCCCACCCGCCATCTGCCGCGCGACATCGGCATCGGCCGCCCGGGTCTGGAGGGCAGGCTGGACGCGGCCGCGGGGGAGTGGTTCATCCAGATGCGGGCGGAGCTGCCCGGTACGAAGGACGAGGTGGAGGACTGGCGGGCGCTGCTGGCGGCCGGAGGACTCACGCCGAGCGGGACGCGCTCCTTCCTGCTCGACATCCCGGCGCCGGTCCCGGAGGCAGTCGGCGAACAGCTCGTCTCCGCCTTCGCCTGGCAGCGCAAGATCCTGGACGGCCGGCTCGCGGCCGACGACCTGGCCGTACTCGACCGGCTGCTGGACGCGGACGACCCGCAGGGCCTTCGGCACCGGGCGGACGCGTATCTGCTCACGGCACACACGGTGCACACCGCCCGCCGGGGCTGAATCAGGGGCAGGATGGCCTCATGCCCAAGCAGTCCGTTCTCTCCCTCTGGTCGAAGGACTCGGTGCTGTCGATCGGCTCGGTGGGCTCGGTGCTCTCCATCGGTTCCGTCGGGTCGGCGCTGTCCGTCGGCTCGGTCGGCAGCACCCTGTCCGTCGGCTCGATCGGCTCCGCCCAGTCGCTGTTCTCGGTGGGCTCGTGGCAGAGCACGGGGTCGCTGCTGTCCGCGCAGTCCCAGTGGTCCGTGCTCTCCTGGCGCTCGTCGCGCGGCTTCCTGGCCGCGGGGGCGATCGGCGCGGTCGCTGTTGCCGCCGGGGCCGCGCTGCTGGTCAGGAAGTGACCGGCTCCAACTGCCACCACTGACCGGGGGAGTCGGTGTCCTCCCACTGCTGCACATTCGCGCCGTCGTCCGTGCTGCCGTCGGCGACCTCGAGCATCAGCCCGCTGATGAAGCTGACGATGGTGACGGTGCCCGGCGCGTCCAGGTGCCGCTCGATGATCCACTCCTGGGCGCCGAAGTTGTTGGCCCTCCACTGCTGGATGTCGGCGCCGTTCTCGGTCGAGGCGTTCGCGACGTCCAGCCGCTTGCCGCTGGCCGCGTTCACGAAGTGGTAGAGCCCGCTGCCGTTGGGCACGGGGTCGATCTGCCACTGCTGCGCGGGCGAGCCGCTCTCCTTGCCCTGCTGGACATTGGCGCCGCCGCCCTTGGCCCCGCCGTACACCTCGAGCAGCAGCCCGCTGCCGATATTGCGTACCAGGTAGAGCCCGGGGGCCATCTCCGTAGACATGGACCGATTGTACGAATTGAGGTCCGTGCCGATGAACCACCCACCAGGCGTGGGCGGCGCCGTCCACGCGCTGATCGAGTCAGTGCACCACGACGGTGACGTGTTCCGAGGTCGTGCCGCCGCCCACCATCCGGAGCTTGTTCTGGCCCTTGAGACCGAGGTAGACACGCATCCTGTAGGTGGACCTGTGCGTGGTGTGCATCGAGGCGGGCAGCGACACCCACTGCTTGCCCTGCTTCTGCTGCAGGGTCACCTTGGTGCCGGGGGCCAGGTGTTCAGCGGTGCCGTACACCCGGAACTGCTGCCACGCCCCGATGCTGCCGACCGTGGCTCTCGCCGTCAGCGCTGGTCGTGCGGTGACCGGCTCCGAGGCCGGGGGCGTGGGAGGTGACGGGTCGACAACGGCCATGGCCACGCCGACGGACCCGGCCAGTACGGCTGCTGTCGCGATACCCATTACCGATGCGCGCTTGAAACGCTCCATGGAGCACTCTCCTTGGTGAAGGGGAACTACGGAGCGCCAAGACTAGGCATATGGCAAGAAAATATGAGGAATCGACGCGCTTAGAGCAAAACGACCTTGGGTTGCCGTCGCCGACGTTCCCCGCCGACTGGATTGCGCCAGGAGGAATCAGTGAGTATCGCGGGGCATCGAGTCCGGACAGCACGACGCCGCCGCCCGGAGTGAACCGGACGGCGGCGCGATACTTGGCCGGTCAGGCGCCGTACGCGAACGTCGCCGGGTCGGGGCCGAGCCGCTTGCCCTCGTCCAGCGCCGCGAACGCGGCCAGGTCGTCGGCGTCCAGCTCGAAGTCGAAGACGTCGAGGTTCTCCCGGATCCGGGACGGGGTCACGGACTTGGGGATCACCACATTGCCGATCTGCAGATGCCAGCGCAGCACCGCCTGGGCCGGCGTCCTGCCGTGCTTCTGCGCGATCGCGACGACCGTCGGGACCTCGAGGAGGCCCCTGCCCGAGCCCAGCGGGGACCAGGCCTCGGTCGCGATGCCGTGCTTCGCGTGGTAGGCGCGGAGCTCGGCCTGCTGGAGCTGCGGGTGCAGCTCGATCTGGTTCACGGCCGGCACGACCGAGGTCTCGCCCATGAGGCGCTCGAGGTGCTCCGGGAGGAAGTTCGAGACGCCGATCGCCTTGGCGCGGCCGTCCGCGTGGATCTTCTCGAAGGCCTTGTAGGTGTCCACGTAGGTGCCCTTGGACGGCAGCGGCCAGTGGATCAGGTACAGGTCGATGTGGTCGACGCCCAGCTTGTCCAGCGAGGCGTCGAAGGCGCGCAGCGTCGCATCGTATCCGTGGTCGGGATTCCAGAGCTTCGTGGTGATGAAGAGGTCCTCGCGGGCGACACCGGAGGCGGCGACGGCACGGCCGGTGCCCTCTTCGTTCTCGTAGGCGGCGGCGGTGTCGATGCTGCGGTACCCGGCCTCCAGGGCCGTGGCAACCGCCTTCGCCGCCTCGTCGTCGGGCACCTGCCAGACGCCGAAGCCGAGCTGCGGCATCGCGACGCCATTGTTGAGGGAGATTGAGGGGACCTTGCTCACGAGCGGTCGATCCTTAGGTCGTCGGTCGGTAATCCA
Source organism: Streptomyces lunaelactis (assembly GCF_003054555.1). Taxonomy (NCBI): domain Bacteria; kingdom Bacillati; phylum Actinomycetota; class Actinomycetes; order Kitasatosporales; family Streptomycetaceae; genus Streptomyces; species Streptomyces lunaelactis. The sequence continues at coordinate 7,195,492 of NZ_CP026304.1, forward strand.
GCGCTAACTGGTACTGCCAGCATTAACGATCACCCTCTCGGACGCATTCCCGGTCCCGAAGTTGGCCTGATACTGCTCCGGCCTTGTCTGTCAGAAGCGCGACCTCAGCTGTAGAGGGCGTCCACCTCGACCGCGTACGCCGACTCGATCGCCTTGCGCTTGAGCTTGAGCGAGGGGGTCAGCAGTCCGTGCTCCTCGCTGAAGGGGTGCGCCAGTATCCGGAACGTACGGATCGACTCGGCCTTCGACACCAGGGTGTTGGCGGCCACCACCGCCCGCCGGATCTCCTTCTCCAGATCCGGGTCCCGCACCAGGTCGGCCGCCGGGAGCGGGGGCTTGCCCTGCATGGCCAGCCAGTGGTCGATGGCCTCCTGGTCGACGGTGACCAGTGCCGCGACGTACGGACGGTCGTTGCCGACCACGATGCACTGCGACACCAGCGGATGGTTGCGCACCCGCTCCTCCAGGCCCACGGGCGAGACGCTCTTGCCGCTCGAGGTCACCAGGATCTCCTTCTTGCGCCCGGTGATGGTCAGATAGCCGTCCTCGTCGAGCGCGCCGAGGTCCCCGGTGGCCAGCCAGCCGTCGTGCAGTACGGCGTCGGTGGCCTTCGGGTCACCGAGGTACCGGGCGAAGATGTGAGGGCCGTGCAGCCACACCTCGCCGTCCTCCGCGATGTGCACCGTGGTGCCGGGGATCGGCTGGCCGACCGTGCCGTAGCGCGTGCGCTCCGGCGGGTTCGCCGTCGCCGCCGCGCTGGACTCGGTGAGTCCGTACCCCTCGAAGACGGTGACGCCGGCGCCCTCGAAGAAGAGGCCGAGCCGCCGGTTCATGCCCGAGCCGCCGGACATGGCGTGCCGCACCCGGCCGCCCATCGCGTCGCGGACCTTCCCGTACACGAGCTTCTCGAAGAGCTGGTGCTGTATCCGCAGCGCGGCCGAAGGCCCGGGGCCGAGTCCGAAGGCCCGGTGCTCCATGGCCTCCGCGTACTTCACCGCGACCTCGACCGCCTTGTCGAAGGGGCCCGTCTTGCCGCCCGCCTCCGCCTTGCGGCGCGCGGCGTTGAAGACCTTCTCGAAGATGTACGGCACGGCCAGGATGAACGAGGGCCGGAACGCGGCCAGATCGGGCAGCAGCGCGCTCGCCTGGAGTACCGGCTGGTGGCCGAGTTTGACCCGGCCGCGGATCGCCGCGATCTCGACCATCCGCCCGAAGACATGCGCCAGCGGCAGGAAGAGCAGTGTGGAGGGCTCGTCGCCCGGCTTGGAGTGGAAGACCGGCTCCCAGCGCGCCACCAGGGTCTCGGTGTCGAACATCAGGTTGGCGTGGGTGAGGACACAGCCCTTGGGGCGTCCTGTGGTGCCCGAGGTGTAGATGATCGTGGCGACGGAGTCGGGGGTCACGGCCCGCCGGTGGCGGTGCACCACGTCGTCCTCGATGTGCGCGCCCGCCTCGATGAGTTCGGGCACGGCGCCGGCGTCCAGCTGCCACAGCCGCTTCATCTGCGGCAGCCGGTCGATCACCGAGCCGATGGTCATGGCGTGGTCCTCGTGCTCCACCATGCACGCCGAGACCTCGGAGTCGTGCAGCATCCAGAAGACCTGCTCGGCGGATGAGGTGGAGTAGATGGGCACGGACTGCGCGCCGACACTCCACAGCGCGAAGTCGAAGAGGGTCCACTCGTAGCGCGTACGGCACATCAGCGCGACCCGGTCCCCGAACCGCACCCCGTGCGCCAGCAGCCCCTTGGCCAGCGCCAGCACCTCGTCACGGAACTGGGCGGAGGTCACGTCCTGCCATTGGCCGGCCTCGTCCTTGCGCCCGAGCGCGACCCGCTGCGGGTCGTCCTGGGCATGGTCGAACACCGCATCCGCCAGTCCGCCTACCTGAGGCGCCGCGGCCATGGGTGGGACAGTGAACTCGCGCAATGACCTGCTCCTTGTGACGCTCCGCACAGCGCCGTGACGCTACCCCACGGCGTCTTCGGGCGGGAGGGGCCTGCAGAACTGTGGACGAATGGCATCACCACAGGTCAGCCATAGATATCCGGCCACAGTTGGGAGGCCTGGGGCGGCGTTCTGACCGAAGAGTAAGAACCCCGCGCCCGAATCTCCACCGAATCTGTACGGGGTGATCACCGTCGCTCTACGGCGACGGGGCGATTGGTACGTACCTGCTCGGCCGGTGGCGCGGCGGACGCCCGTACCCACACCAGCACCGCGACGCCGGCCAGCAGTCCGACGACCCCGGCGACGACCGCCGCGGTGTTCAGACCCGAGGCGAACGCCGCGCGCAGCGCCTCCTCCGCCGTCGTATGCCGCAGCACCCCCGCCCCGCCGCCCGCGAGTGTGTGCGCCGCCTCCGTCGCCCCGTCCACGCCCGCGCGCTCCAGTGAGTGGGACATCCGCGCGGTGGCGACGGTGCCGAAGACGGCCACGCCGAGTGCGTAGCCGAGCTGGCGGAAGGTGTTGACCGAGCCGCCCGCCATTCCCGCGTTCCGCGGCGGTACGGAAGCGAGCGCCGCGCCCGCGAGCCCCGGCGAGACAAGACCCACCCCGATGCCCGCGACCGCGAGCCCCGCCGTCAGCGGCGCCCACCCCGAGTCCGCGTCCAGCACGGCCTGCCCGAGCGTTCCGGCGCCGATGAGCAGCAGTCCGCCGCCGATCACCAGCCGGTGCGGCGCGTCGTGCAGCAGCCGTCCCGACACCGCGGCCGCCACGAACGCCGTGGCGGCGAGCGGCAGCAGTGCGAGACCGGCTCCCACCGGGCTCATGCCGAGCACCGTCTGCAGCCAGATGGACGTGTACGGCAGCACCCCGAAGGCGGCCGCGTTGTAGGCCACCCCGGCCGCCATGACCGCGACGAACGACGGCCGCCGGAACAGCGACAGATCGATCAGGGGATGCGCGGCGCGGCGCTCGATCACGACGAAGGCGGCAAGCGCGAGAGCGGCCACGGAGAACGTCAGGCCCGTTCGGGACGAGGCCCAGCCCTCGGACCCGGCCCGCACCACGCCGTACGTGGCCGCCCCGGCGAACAGCGCGAACGCCGCCGTACCCGCCCAGTCGACGCGTCGCCCGCCCGCTCGCTTCGACGGCGCGATCGCGCGCAGGGTCAGCCAGACCGCCGCAACGCTCACCGGCAGATTGATGAAGAAGATCCACCGCCACTCCAGGCTCTGCGTCAGCACTCCGCCGAGCACAGGACCGAGCGCCGCGGCCGCTCCGCTGACCGCCCCCCAGATCCCCAGCGCGAAGGAGCGGTCCCGCCCCTCGTACGCCGCGGCCAGGAGCGACAGCGTGGTGGCGAACATCGCCGCCGCGCCGAGCCCCTGCACCCCGCGCATCGCGATGAGCGAGCCCGGTCCGGACGCCAGGCCGCAGCCGAGCGAGGCCAGAGCGAACAGCGCCGTGCCCGCCACGTACATCCGCCGGGGACCGACCACATCGGCGGCTGCCCCGGCGCCGAGCAGCAGCGCCGCCAGCACCAGCGCATAGATGTCGATCACCCACTGGAGTTCGGTGAGTGAGGCGGCAAGACCGCTCGCCATGTCGGGCAGCGCGACGATCACCACCGTCACGTCGAGCAGCAGCATGAATGTCCCCAGACAGACCGCGATCAACGGCCTCCACTTACGCATGACGTCCTCCGTCGGAATCGGTTTCCCTGCCTGCCGTACGATCCGGGAGAAGGGGCGTGATCCAGCGGTCACGACGCGCGTGTCACCGGAATCCGACATGAGGTGCATGATCAGCGATGGATTCCCACGCACTCGACGAACTCGACCTTCAGCTGCTGCACGCCCTGGACGTCGACGGCCGGGCCCCCTTCAGCCGGATCGCCGCCGTACTCGGCGTCTCCGACCAGACGATCGCCCGCCGCTACCGGCGGCTGCGCGCCGAGGTCGGTGTGCGCGTCGTCGGAGTCCGTGACGCGGAACGCCTGGGCCAGGACCGCTGGATGCTGCGGATGCGCTGCACGCCCGACGCCGCGGACTCCATAGCCCGGGCACTCGCCCGGCGCCCCGACACCGCCTGGATCGGCCTGACGTCGGGCGGTACGGAGGTGGTCTGCATGACCGTCAGCCGTACCCGCGGAGAACACGACGAACTGCTCCTCGGCAAGCTCCCGCGCACGCCGAGCATTGTCGAGATCCGGGCCCACCAGCTCTTGCACCGCTTCTACGGCGGGCCCTCGGGCTGGCTGGGCAAGAAGCAGGCACTCACCCCGGAACAGGCCGACGCGCTGCGCCCGGTCCACGCAGAACCGTCCGCCGCATCCGGAATCACCCCGGACGACGAGCCCCTGGTCGTCGCCCTCGAACGCGACGGCCGGGCCTCCTTCGCCGAGCTGCGGAAGGCCACCGGCCGCTCGGAGTCCGCTGTACGCCGCAGGCTCGACCAACTCCTGCGCTCGGAAGAGCTCTTCATCGACGTGCAGTTCGACCCCGAAGCCTTCGGCTACGGCACCCGCGCCCTCCTCTGGATCACCGCCGCACCCTCGGCGATGGACACCGTCGGCTGTGCCATCGCCCTGCACCCCGAGGTGGCCTTCGCCGGGGCGACGGCCGGTCACTGCAATCTGGTCGCGGTGATCGTCTGCCGCGACACGGCGTCCGTCTACCGCTACCTCAACGAGGATCTGGGGCGACTGGAGGGAGTGCAGCACGTCGAGTGCACGCCGGTGCTGCGGACAGTCAAACAGCTGACCTACGAGGAGCGTCGCTGATGCTGCCCGGCGGTCGGCGGCCGGCGGGTCCGTGCAGCCGGTCGCCCGCGGCCAGCAGCGCACCGGCCAGTGCGTCCGCGGCCTCCTGAGCAGCGGAGCGGCGGCGGCCGTGCAGCAGGACGAAGTCCACCGTGCCCAGCTCCGGCAGCCCCGCGCGGTCGGGGACGGGGACCAGACCGGGCGGGACCAGGCCGCGGGTGTGGGCCATCACCCCGAGGCCCGCGCGGGCTGCGGCGACCAGGCCGCTGAGGCTGCCGCTCGTACAGGCGATGCGCCAGGGGCGGCCGTGCCGCTCCAGGACGTCCAGCGCGCGGGCCCTCGTCACGGCCGGAGGCGGGAAGAGGATCAGCGGTACGGGCCGGTCCGGGTCGAGTCGTACGCCCTCGGCCGCGATCCAGATCAGGTGATCGCGCCAGACCAGTTCGCCATGGGTGTCGTCGGCCGCCCGGCGCTTGGCCAGCACCAGATCGAGCCGGCCCGCCTCCAGCTGCTTGTGCAGGGTCCCGGAGAGCTCGACGGTGAGCTCCAGATCGACCTCGGGGTGGTCGCGGCGGAAGGACTCCAGGATCTCCGGGAGCCGGGTCAGGACGAAGTCCTCGGAGGCCCCGAAGCGGAGCCGCCCGCGCAGCCGGGTACCCGCGAAGAACGCGGACGCGCGCTCGTGCGCCTGCAGGATCGTCCGGGCGAAGCCGAGCATCGCCTCGCCGTCCTCGGTGAGCTCCACGCTGTGGGTGTCCCGGCTGAACAACTGGCGCCCGGTCGCGTCCTCCAGCCGGCGCACATGCTGGCTCACCGTGGACTGACGCAGGCCGAGTCGGTGGGCGGCCTGGGTGAAGCTCAAGGTCTGGGCGACCGCGAGGAACGTGCGCAGCTGTGCCGGGTCGTACATACCCCAAGACTAGCCGCCTATCGCGATCCGTGATGACAGTCAGAGTGGTGTACGGGATTCCCGATCGCGCGGATCGGGAGGACCATGGGGCGGGCACGCCCTGAACCGAGAGCAAGTGGAGCACATGAGCCGCCGCACGTTGCCGTTGCCGTCCTGGCTGCCGATCGATCCGTACATCATGGCGCTGCTCGGCACCGTGGTCCTCGCGGCACTGCTGCCGGCGTCGGGGGCGGCGGCCGAAGTGGCCGGCGGGGCGTCGACCGGCGCGGTGGCCCTGCTCTTCTTTCTGTACGGCGCGCGGCTGTCGACGCGCGAGACGCTCGACGGGGTCAGGCACTGGCGGCTCCATCTGACCGTGCTCGCCTCGACGTTCCTTCTCTTCCCCCTGCTGGGCCTCGCGGCGAAGGGCCTCGAACCGCTGGTGCTGACCCCGCAGCTCTACAACGGGCTGCTGTTCCTGTGCCTGGTGCCGTCGACGATCCAGTCCTCGATCGCCTTCACCTCCATCGCCCGCGGGAATGTGCCGGCGGCGATGTGCGCGGGCTCCTTCTCCAGCCTCGCCGGCATCTTCATGACGCCCCTGCTGGCGGCGGTGCTGCTGGGCGGCAGCGCGGGCGGCTTCTCCGCGGACTCGCTGCTGAAGATCGTGCTGCAGCTGCTGGTGCCGTTCCTGGCGGGGCAGTTGCTGCGGCGCTGGGTCGGCGCGTTCCTGATGCGCCACAAGAAGGCGCTCGGTTACGTCGACCGCGGGTCGATCCTGCTGGTCGTCTACACGGCCTTCAGCGAAGGCATGGTCTCGGGCGTCTGGCACCAGGTGACACCGGCCGGGCTGGGCGTGCTGCTGCTCGTCGAGGCGGTGCTGCTCGCAGCGATGCTGGCGCTGACGTGGTACGGGTCGAAGCGGCTGGGCTTCGGCCGGGGGGACCGGATCGCGATCCAGTTCGCGGGTTCGAAGAAGAGCCTGGCGGCGGGGCTGCCGATGGCGAGCGTGCTGTTCGGGGCGCAGGCGAGTCTGGCGGTGCTGCCTCTGATGCTGTTCCACCAGATGCAGTTGATGGTGTGCGCGGTGCTGGCGAAGCGGAGGGCCCGGGATGTGCCCGGGCGAGCCGGCGGCCCGAGGCAGGGGGTGGTCCCCCTCCCACCCCACACGCCTGCCCGGTCCACCCCCATTCACTGATTCTTCGTTCAGTAGTTGCCAACTCTGCCCCGGCCCGCCCGACACTCCCCGCTAGCGTGCACTCGGTCCCCCCGACGATCGCCCCGCGGAGAAGTCCATGTGCAGTCCGCTTCACCAGCCCGACGGCCCGCTCGTCCCCGGCTCCAGCCGTCGTACGTTCCTCCGTGCCACCGGACTCGCGGGCGCCGCCACCGCGACCGCCGCCACCGGACTCGCGAGTGCCGCCACCCCCGCCGCGGCGCTGCCCCAACAGGTCGCACCCCACAACGCACCTGACAACGTTGCCAGCTGGCGTCCCGACACCGACAGCCCCAGATTCACGGTCGTCGTCATGCCGGACACCCAGTACCTCTTCGACGGCGCCAGCATCAACTCCGCGCCCGTCGAGGCCTCCCTGCGCTACATCCTCGACCACGGCCGCGACGAGAACATCGTCTTCCTCTCGCATCTCGGCGACCTCACCGAGAACGGGCAGCCGGGCGAATTCGGGCCGCTGAGCAAGGCCTTCGACCTCCTCGACCGCCGCCGCGTCGGCTACAGCGTCGTCGCGGGCAACCACGACATCAAGTCGTCGACCGACGACCAGCGCGGCCGCACCCCGTACCTGGACGCCTTCGGACCGCAGCGCCTGCGCCGGCTGCCCACCTTCGGCGGGGCCACGCCCGACGGCTACAACACGTACCACCTCTTCCGTGCAGCCGGCCGCGAGTGGCTGGTCCTCGCGCTCGACTGGCGCCCCTCGGCGGCGGGCCTCGCCTGGGCCAGGGACGTCATCGCCGAGCACCCGAAGACGCCGGTCATCCTCACCACGCACGAGCTCGTGTACGCGGACAACTCCGGTGACGAGGCCGAGTTCTCCGCGCACGGCAAGCACCTGTGGGACGAGCTGATAGCCGGTCACGACCAGATCTTCCTCACGCTCAACGGCCACTACTGGCCCGCCGCCCGCACCACCCGCCGGAACGACGCGGGCCACGACGTACATCTGCACATCACCAACTACCAGAACCGCTACTACGGCGGCAGCGCGATGATCCGCCTCTACCGCTTCGACCTCGCCAGGAACACCATCGACGTGGAGACCATCTCCCCGTGGATCCTCGGCCGCGCGGGCGACAGGCTCAACGAGCTGGAGCGCCGGGAGATCGAAATGACCGGCTCCCAGGACCTCTTCTCCGTGCCCCTCGACTTCGAGAGGCGCTTCGCGGGCTTCGCGCCCGTCCCGGCACGCGGGCCGCGCCCCGCCGCGAAGATGCTCGTGCCCGGCACCGTCGCGTACTGGCGCTTCGACGGCTCGCACCAGAGCGGCTCCCCGGGCGACGCCGCCCTCCGCGTCCCCGACCTCTCCGGGCACCGCAACGACCTGATGCGGGAGGCGGTCCCCGGCAGCCCGGCCGAGACGCTCCGCTGGTCCGACAGCCACCACCCCGACCAGCCGGGACACGGCAGCCTGTACTTCGACGGCAGCAAGCCCCCGCTGCGCGGCGCGTATCTGCGTACGGCCAACGGCGCCCCGCTCAACGCCAAGACCTTCCGCTCCGGTTACACCGTCGAGGCGTTCCTCAGGCTCCCCGCCGACTGGGACGCCGGACGTCACGCCTGGGGAGCCGTACTCGGCCGCCGGGGCACCCTCGGCGCGGGCGGCAAGACCGAAGGCGACCCGGACGAGCCCCTGCTCACCCTCTCCGTCTCCGACGGACCGGGACTCCAGTGGGCGGCCGCGCCGCTGAACCAGCCGGGGCTCGTCACCAACTGGGGCCATGAGCTGGAGCGCGAGACCTGGTGGCATGTCGCCGTCGTCAACGACGGAAGGCACACCACGATGTACGTCGACGGCTGCCCGGTCGCCCGCAACCCCGCCACCCGCACCACCGGACTCGCCACCCTCGGACTGCCCTGGCTGGTGGGCGGCTACGAGTACGGCGGCGTACTGGACCGGCTGATGCACGGCTGGCTCGGCGACATCAGGATCGTCGAACGCGCCCTGCCCGTACGCGACTTCATGATCGCCTGACGTCCGCGACGCAGCCCGCTCCATACCCACTGCCCGCGCCACCCATCGCCCGCGCCACCCACCGAGGAGAGCCATGCCGAGCCCGAATCAGCCCCTGCCCAGCTGGGCGGACCCCGACGTCCCCGCGGACTCGCTCGACCCGCAGGGACTCTCGCGGCGCGGACTGCTGCGCACCGCGGGCCTGTTCGGCGCCGCCTTCGCGGGCGGCGCCCTCCTCGGGCCCACCGCGGCCGAGGCGCACACCCCCGCCTGGGGCGACCCCGACCTCGCCTACCTCGTCGGCGACCACCATGTGCACTCCGTCTACAGCCATGACGCGAAGTACACCTTCTCCCAGCTGGCCACCGCCGCCTCCCGGTACGGCGTCGACTGGATGGTCCTCACCGAGCACAGCAACTTCGGTCACGCCAGGGCCGGCGGCGCCGACGCCGAGCACCGGGAGATCCTCAGGGCGCGCGCCGACAACCGCCGGATGCTGATCTTCCAGGGCCTGGAGTGGTACATCCCCGGCGCCGAGCACGCCACCGTCTTCTCCCCGCCCGGGCGCCACGAGGTCGAGCTGCTCACCCGCTTCGAGGAGGCCTACGACGGCAAGCTCCTCGGCTACACCGCGGGCGCCCCCACCCACCCGGACACCCCGCGCAACGAGGCCCACGCCGTCAAGGCCCTGCAGTGGCTCGACCAGCAGCGCCGCCGCGGATATGTCGACGACGTCCTCGTCCTCGCCAACCACCCGCAGCGCCTCGGCATCGACTCCCCGCACGAGATGCGCGCCTGGCGCGACGCCGCGCCCGGGATCATGATCGGCATGGAGGGCGCGCCCGGCGCCCAGGGCGCCGCGCACCCCGGCCGCGGAGCCTCCAGTATCCGCGGAGAGTACGAGAACTCTCCTTCCGCGAACTCCTGGCCCGGCTTTCCGCGCGAGGCCTATGTCACGTACGGCGGTTTCGACTGGGCGACCGCGACCGTCGGCGGCCTCTGGGACGCGATGCTCGCCGAGGGCAAGCTCTTCTCGATCACGTCCAACTCGGACGTTCACCGGGTCGTGTTCGACACCTGGAAGAACGGTGACTGGCTGCCCGGCCAGAACTTCGACAACACCGGCCGGCTCCCGGACCCCGTCAACACCACCGAGCCGCAGCCCGGCAGCGACCTCTGGCCCGGCCAGTTCAGCCGTACGCACGTCGGCGTGACCCGCTACGGCTACCGCCAGGTGATGGCGGGCCTGCGGGCGGGCCGCGTCTGGGTCGACCACGGCCAGCTCATCGACGGCATCGACGTACGCGTGAACCGGGAGCACGGCATCGGCCGCGGCGTCACCCTCGGCGGGCGGCTGCGCGTACGACGCGGCGAGAAGATCGTCCTCAACGTCACCGTCACCACCGCGTCCCGCCCCAACCACCACGGTGAGGTGCCGCGACTGGCCCACCTCGATGTGATCCGCGGGGCGGTGTGCGGACCGGCCGCCGACCGCGACGAGTGGCGCGCGCCCGACACCAAGGTCGTGCACACCGCCGACGTCGAGGGCCGCACGGGCCGCTACACCCTGCGTATCCCGCTGGGCAGGGCCGAGGAGTCCTGCTACCTGCGGCTGCGCGGCAGCGACGGCAAGCGCAACGGCCCCGGACGCCTGGGCGCGTCCGTCGACCCGCACGGTCCGATCACGCACGAGCCGGGCAACGGCGACCCGTGGGTGGACACCTGGCTCTACACCAACCCGGTCTTCGTGGACGTGGTCCGCTGAGGGACCTGGCACGGGAGGGACCCGGCACGGAGGGACCCGGCCGGCGCAGGGGGCGCTCCCCGCCGGCCGGGCCCGTATCCCGTGCAGCGGGGGCGCCTCAGACCCCGGTGCTCAGGGCGATGCGCTCGTCGCCCGCGTACACGTTCATATTGGCGCCGCGCAGAAAGCCGACCAGGGTCAGACCCGCCTCGGCGGCCAGGTCGACGGCGAGCGACGACGGGGCCGAGACCGCGGCCAGGACCGGGATACCGGCCATCACCGCTTTCTGTGCCAGCTCGAAGGACGCCCGCCCCGACACCAGCAGGATCACCCGCGACAGCGGCAGCCGGTCGTCTCGGAGCGCGCGGCCGACGAGCTTGTCGACCGCGTTGTGCCGGCCGACGTCCTCCCGTACGTCCAGCAGCTCGCCCTCCTCGGAGAAGAGCGCGGCCGCGTGCAGACCCCCGGTCCGGTCGAAGACCCGCTGCGCCGCCCGCAGCCGGTCGGGGAGGCGGGCGAGCAGCGCGGGCTCGACGCGGACCGGGGGAGTGTCGGCGATCGGGAAGCGGGCGGTGGTGCGTACGGCATCCAGGCTGGCCTTGCCGCACAGACCGCAGGACGACGTGGTGTAGACGTTGCGCTCGAGCGTGATGTCGGGGACGGGCACGCCGGGCGCGAGCTGGACGTCCACCACGTTGTACGTGTTGGTCCCGTCGTCCTTCGCACCGGCGCAGTACACGATGTTGCGCACCTCGCCCGCCGCCCCGAGCACGCCCTCGCTGACCAGGAAGCCCGCCGCGAGCGCGAAGTCGTCGCCCGGGGTGCGCATGGTGATCGCGAGCGGCTTGCCGTTGAGCCGGATCTCCAGGGGCTCCTCGGCGACCAGGGTGTCGGGACGGCTCGACACCACCCCGTCCCTGATGCGGATGGTGCGGCGGCGCTCGGTGACCCGTCCCATGGCCATCACATCCGATTCTGTACGTGCTGGTAGCCGAAGCGGCCCTTGATGCAGAGGTTGCCGTGGGTCACCGGGTTGTCGTGCGGCGAGGTGACCTTGACGATTTCATTCTCCTGCACATGCAGAGTGAGGTTGCAGCCGACGCCGCAGTAGGCGCAGACCGTGGTCGTCTCCGTCTGGGCGGCCTCGTCCCAGGTGCCGGCCTCGCGCATGTCGAATTCGGTCTTGAAGGACAGCGCGCCGGTGGGACAGACCTCGATGCAGTTGCCGCAGTAGACGCAGGCGGAGTCGGTGAGCGGGGCGTCGTGCTCGGTGGAGATACGGGTGTCGAAACCGCGGCCCGCGACGGCGATGGCGAAGGTGTTCTGCCACTGCTCGCCACAGGCGTCCACGCACTTGTAGCAGAGGATGCACTTGTCGTAGTCGCGGACATACAGCTCGTTGTCGACCTTGGGTTCTTCGTTGACGCGGGCCGCGTCCGCGCCGAAGCGGGCCGGCTTCGCCTCGTACTCCTTGATCCACTCGGCTGCGCGCGGGGTGGTCGACAGATCCGTGGACGAGGCGAGCAGCTCCAGCACGATCTTGCGGCTGTGCCGGGCGCGCTCGGTGTCGGTGCGCACCGTCATGCCCGCCTCGGCGCGGCGGGAACAAGCGGGCGCGAGCGTGCGCGCCCCCTCCACCTCCACCACGCACACCCGGCACGCGTTCTTGGGCGTGAGCGTGTCGCCCTCGCACAGGGTCGGGATGTCCTTGCCGGCGCCTCGGCAGGCGTCCAGGATCGTCGATCCCTCGGGGACGCGTACGGGCTGCTCGTCGAGCGTGAACTCGACGAGCCTGCGCGGCGGCTGAAGCGGTACCACGGTCATTCGTAGGCTCCCAGCCGGTCGATGGCGGATTCGACGGCGTTCCAGGCGGTCTGTCCGAGACCGCAGATCGAGGCGTCGCGCATGGCCCGGCCGACCTCGCGCAGCAGCACGATGTCGTCAGCGGCGTCGGCGCCCGTACGGTCCTTGATGCGGTGCAGGGCCTCCTCCTGGCGGACCGTGCCGACGCGGCAGGGAACGCACTGCCCGCAGGACTCGTCCCGGAAGAACTCCGCGATGCGCAGCAGGATGCGAGGCAGTTCCACGGTGTCGCCGAGGACGAGCACCACGCCGGAGCCGAGCGTCGTGCCCGCGGCCCGGGTGCCCTCGAAGGTCAGCGTTATGTCCAGCTCGTCGGGGCGTACGAAGCTTCCGGCGGCCCCGCCGAGGAGCACGGCGCGCATGGCCCCGGGCGGCCCGGCGAGCTCGATCAGCTCACGCAGCGTGGCCCCGAACGGCAGCTCGTACACGCCCGGCCGGCCCACATTGCCGGAGAGACAGAACAGCTTGGTCTCCTCGGCCCGGCCGGTGAGGATGGGCAGGACATTGACCAGCGTCTCGACGTTGTTGACGGCCGTGGGCTTCCCGAAGAGGCCCTTCTCGACGGGGAAGGGCGGCTTGGAGCGGGGCTCGCCGCGGTACCCCTCGATGGAGTTGAAGATCGCTGTCTCTTCGCCGCAGATGTACGCGCCGGCGCCGCGGCGTATCTCGATGTCGAACGCGTACCCCTGGCCGAGGACGTCCTCGCCGAGCAGTCCGCGTGCCCTGGCCCGGGCGATGGCGTTGCCGAGCCGCTCGAGGGCGCGGGGGTACTCACCTCGGAGGTAGAGGTATCCCTGGTGCGCGCCGATGGCGTAGCCCGCGATGGTCATCGCCTCGATGAGGGCATACGGATCGCCCTCCATCAGGACGCGGTCCTTGAAGGTGCCGGGCTCGCTCTCGTCGGCGTTGCAGACGAGGTAGTGCGGGTGGTCGGGCTGGGAGGCGGTGGCCTGCCACTTGCGACCGGTCGGGAAGGCGGCACCGCCGCGGCCGAGGAGTCCGGCGTCGGTGACTTCGCGGATGACGGCGGCGGGGCCGATGGCGAAGGCGCGACGGAGGGCGGCGTAGCCGCCGTTGGCGCGGTAGTCGTCGAGGGAGGTGGGGTCGACGAGCCCGACGCGCTTGAGGAGCACCAGCCCCGGATCCCCGGCCTGTGGCACGGCTGCGGCGGCGGGGGGCTCGTCGGGCGCGTGCTGCGGGGCGTTGACGGCGGAGACGACGGCCTCGACGCCGGCCGGGGCGATGACGGCGGTGGCGTAATACTCAGCCCCTCCGGGCACACCCAGCCCCGCCGGCGATTGAGGCGCGGGGTCCGGGGCGGAGCCCCGGGGAGCGGGGGGCGCGGAGCCCCGGGAAGGCGCGCCCGCCTGGAGCAGCAGCGCCGCCGGGGCCCGCTCGCACAGGCCCAGGCACGGGCTCGGCTGCACGGCCACGTCCGGGCCCAGCCCTTCGGCAAGCGCCGTCGAACCACCGCGCGCCGCACACGCCAGGTCCGTACACACGTGCAGCACCTTCGACGCCCGTGGCTTCACCGAGAACATGGAGTAGAACGTCGCCACCCCGTACGCCTCCGCCGGCGGCACCGTGAGCCGCCGGCAGATGTAGTCCAGCGCGCCCTCGCTCAGCCAGCCCACCCGGTCGTTCACCGCGTGCAGCGCCGGCAGCAGCAGGTCACGCCGGTCGCGGGCCGCCGCGCCACCGCGCGCCCAGCGCAGGTCCTCGTCCGTACGCTCGGTGCCGCCCTCCCAGCCCGTGCCCGCCGGGCCCAGCAACCCGTCGACAGCGGCCCGTTCGTCGTCCGACACCTTCGCCGCGTCCGCGAATTTCAGGTCCATGCGGGTACCAACTTCTCTATCCGGATGGCGGAGGCCTTGAACTCGGCCGTACCGGCGATCGGGCAGTTCGCCTCGATCGTCAGCTGGTTGGTGTCGACCTCGTCCGGGAAGTGCATGGTCATGAAGGCCAGCCCGGGCCGCAGCGCGGGGTCGACCCACACCGGCGCCGTCACCGAGCCCCGCCGCGAGGAGATCCGTACCTCCTCGCCGACCGAGACGCCGTAGGCTTCGGCGTCCTCCGGGCACAGCTCGATGTACTCCCCGCGCCGCATCGGAGACGCGAAACTCCCGCTCTGTACACCGGTGTTGTACGAGTCGAGCCGCCGCCCGGTCGTGAGCCGCAGCGGATACTCCTCGTCCGTCAGGTCCACCGGAGGATCGTGCTGGACCAGACCGAAGGCCGCCGGAGTGCCGCGCCTGACCGGGTCCGTCTCCCACAGCCGGCCGTGCAGGTAGCTGGAGGGCAGCTCCTCCATGTCCGGGCACGGCCACTGCAGGCCCTGGTGTTCCTCCAGCCGGTCATACGTCATCCCGAAGTGGTCGGGGGACAGGGACCGCAGCTCGTTCCAGACGGTCTGCGAGTCCGTGAACTTCCAGTCGTGGCCCAGCCGTTCGGCCATCGCGCAGATGATGTCGATGTCCTCGCGCGCCTCACCCGGCGGCACGAGCGCCGCCCGCACCCGCTGGACCCGCCGCTCGCTGTTGGTCGTCGTGCCGTCCGTCTCGGCCCAGGCGGCCGTCGCGGGCAGCACCACATCCGCCATCTCCGCCGTCTTGGTCAGGAAGATGTCCTGCACCACCAGATGGTCGAGCGCGGCCAGCCGCCGGATCGCCTGCTCGCTGTCCGCCTCGGACTGCGCCGGGTTCTCGCCGATGCAGTACACCGCACGCAGCTCACGGGTCTCCATCGCCTCGAACATCTCGGTGAGCGTCTTGCCGTACCGCGGCTGGATGACCGTGTCCCAGGACTGCTCGAACTTCACCCGGGCGACCGGGTCGAGGATGTCCTGGAAGCCGGGCAGCTTGTTCGGGATCGCGCCCATGTCGCCGCCGCCCTGGACGTTGTTCTGGCCGCGCAGCGGCTGGACCCCGGCGCCGTACCGGCCGACATGGCCCGTGAGCAGCGACAGATTGATGAGTGCCCGCACGTTGTCGGTGCCGTTGTGGTGCTCGGTGATGCCCAGGGTCCAGCACAGCTGGGCCCGTTCGGCGGTGGCGTACGCGTGCGCCAGCTCGCGGATCGCCGCCGCCGGCACACCTGTCACCTTCGCGGCCGCCGTCAGTGTCCACGGCTCGACGAGCTGCGCGTACTCCTCGAAGCCGGTCGTCGCCCGCTCCACGAAGGCCCGGTTGACCAGACCGGCGTGGATGATCTCGCGGCCCACCGCGTGCGCCAGTGGAATGTCCGTGCCGACGTTCAGCCCGAGCCAGCTCTCCGCCCACTCCGCCGTCGAGGTCCGGCGTGGATCGACGGCGTACATCCGCGCCCCGTTCCGTATCCCCTTCAGGACGTGCTGGAAGAAGATCGGGTGCGCGAAGCGGGCGTTGGAGCCCCACATCACGATCAGGTCGGTGTGATCGACCTCTTCGTACGAGGAGGTGCCGCCGCCGGAGCCGAAGACGGCCGACAAGCCCGCCACACTCGGCGCGTGGCAGGTGCGGTTGCAGGAGTCGACATTGTTGGTGCCCATCACCACGCGGGTGAACTTCTGTGCCACGTAGTTCATTTCGTTGGTGGCGCGGGCGCAGGAGAGCATCGCGAAGGCATCTGGACCGTACGTCTCACCGGCCTGCCGGAACCCGGCCGCGGCCCGCTCCAGCGCCTCGTCCCAACTCGCCCTGCGCAACTGGCCCTTGCCGTCGCGGACCAGCGGATGGGTGAGCCTCGGATACTGCTTCTGCGGCTTCTTCTTCATGCTGCGCTCCCTGTTGAGGAGGTCGTGGTCGTGGCAAGCAGATCGGCGAGCGCGTGCACGGCGCACAGTTTCGGTACGGGGGTCTTCGTAAGGGCGGCCAACTCGACGACGGCCGGGAGCAGCACGTCCAGTTCGAGTGGTTTGCCCTTCTCCAGATCCTGGAGGGTGGAGGTCTTGTGGTCGCCGACGCGCTCGGCGCCCGCGATGCGCCGCTCCACGGAGATCTTGGGGTGGCAGCCGACCGCGGCCGCGACTTCGAGCGTCTCGCGCATCATCGTCTCGACCAGCGCCTTGGTGTCCCGGTGGCGGCAGATCTGCGCCATCGTGGCCCGTGAGAGCGCGCTGATCGGGTTGAAGGAGATATTGCCGAGCAGCTTGATCCAGATGTCGTTGCGCAGATCGGGCTCGACGGGGCATTTGAGCCCGCCGGCGACCATCGCCTCGCTGAAGTCGAGGCAGCGCCGCGACACGGTCGGATCGGGTTCGCCGATGGAGAAGCGGGTGCCTTCCAAATGGCGTACGACACCGGGGGATTCGAGCTCGGTCGCGGCATAGACGACACAACCGATGGCCCGCTCGGGCGGCAGCGTCGCGCTGACGGCGCCGCCCGGGTCGACGCTCTCGATGCGGCGTCCCGTGTACGGGCCGGGCAGGCCGTGGAAGTACCACCACGGGATGCCGTTCTGCGCGGCGATGACGGCCGTGCGCTCGTGTAGCAGCGGATGCACCAACGGGCCCGACCCCGCATAGGAGTTGGCCTTGAGTCCGAGGAATACGTAGTCGACGGGCCCGACCGAGGACGGGTCGTCGGTGGCATGGGGCCGTGCGACGAAGTCGCCGCGCGGGCTGAGCACCCGCACGCCGTCACGGCGCATGGCCGCCAGGTGCGGGCCGCGGGCAATGAGATGGACCTCGGCACCGGCGCGATGGAGCGCGGCCCCGACATACGCGCCGATGGCACCGGCGCCGACAACTGCGACTTTCACGGGGCTCTCCGTTCGGTTGAGCGACCGAGCGAGGGAGGAGGCGTTGAGGGTTTGAGTCGACAGAATATTGTCTACAGTATGCCTTCCAGAGGGTCAAGAGTCGGGTCAAGGCTCGTCGCACCCTTGGAGAAGCTCCAAAGTCCGGGCCGGGAAGCTGTGGGATCACATGCCGTCGTACCGGGTGGTAGCAGCCAAGACTGGGTGGTTCCTGACTTCCGTACGAGGGGAACCCCATCCATGACCGGCTCACGTGTCGTCGCGCTCGGGCATTACCAGCCCGCCAAGGTGCTCACCAACGCCGACCTGGCGGTCATGGTCGACACCAGCGACGCGTGGATCCGCAGCCGTGTCGGGATCGAGACCCGGCATGTGGCGGGCCCCGACGAGCCGGTCGACGAGCTGGCCGCGCACGCCGGCGCCAAGGCGCTGGCCGCCGCCGGTCTGACGCCCGCCGACATCGACCTCGTCCTGGTCGCCACCTCCACCGCGATCGACCGCTCCCCGAACACCGCGGCCCGCGTCGCCGCCCGTCTCGGCATGGGCTCGCCCGCCGTCATGGACCTCAACGTCGTCTGCGCCGGCTTCACGCACGCGCTCGCCACGGCCGACCACACCGTGCGGGCCGGAGCGGCGACGCGCGCTCTGGTCATCGGCGCCGACAAGATGGCGGACATCGTCGACTGGACCGACCGCAGCACCTGCGTGCTGGTCGGCGACGGCGCGGGTGCGGCCGTCGTCGAGGCGACAGGGCCGAGCGAGGAGCCCGGGATCGGTCCCGTGCTGTGGGGCTCGGTGCCCGAGATGGGCCATGCCGTACGGATCGAGGGCACCCCGCCGCGTTTCGCGCAGGAGGGCCAGTCCGTCTACCGCTGGGCCACCACCCAGCTGCCGCCCATCGCCCGCAAGGTCTGTGAGCGGGCGGGCGTCACCCCCGAGGAGCTGGCCGCGGTCGTTCTGCACCAGGCGAATCTGCGGATCATCGAGCCCGTCGCCCAGAAGATCGGCGCGGTGAACGCCGTCATCGCCCGTGATGTGGTCCAGTCCGGCAACACCTCGGCCGCCTCGATCCCCATGGCGCTCTCCAAGCTGGTCGAGCGCGGCGAGATCCAGTCGGGCGATCCGGTCCTGCTCTTCGGCTTCGGCGGCAATCTCTCGTACGCGGGTCAGGTCATCCGCTGCCCCTGAACCGGGGCAGACTGAGCGGCATGGTGGCGAAGCGAAGCGCGGGCCTGCTGCTGTTCCGCGGGCGAGGGACGGGCGCCGATGTGCTCATCGGCCATATGGGCGGGCCGTTCTGGCAGGGCCGGGACGCGGCGGCCTGGTCCGTACCGAAGGGTGAGTACACCCCGCAGGAGGAGCCGATGGCCGCGGCGCGGCGGGAGTTCGAGGAGGAGCTCGGCCTGGCGCCGCCCGAGGGCACCTGGCTGCCGCTCGGCGACGCCCGCCAGAGGGGCGGCAAGATCGTCACCGTCTGGGCGCTGGAGGGCGACCTCGACACCGCGCTCTTCGCGCCGGGCACCTTCACCATGGAGTGGCCGCGAGGATCGGGCCGTGTGCAGGAGTTCCCCGAGATCGACCGGGCCGAGTGGTTCGGTGTCGAAGAGGCGCGGGAGAAGCTGGTGACAGGGCAGCGCGTCTTCCTCGAACGGCTGGCGGAGCTCCTCGCAGCCGACGTGAAATGACGTGAACCGACCAGAGGTGACGAGGATCTCTGCATGGCGCGGATTGCGCTCGGTAGACTGTAGACGATAGCCAATTGTCGCTCGCCGTTGTTGGCCAGGAGGGGACCGTGATGTTGTCCGCAGGACTGCCGCAGGGAACCGTGCCCAAGCTGGAACGCCCGGGTCCGCTGCGGGAGCGCGTGTACGAGGCGCTCCTGGAACTGATCACGACCCGCGCCCTGCGCCCCGGCCAGCACCTGGTCGAGAGCGAACTCGCGGGCCATCTCGGGGTCTCCCGCCAGCCCGTGCGCGAGGCGCTGCAGCGGCTGAACACCGAGGGCTGGGTCGATCTGCGCCCGGCGCAGGGCGCGTTCGTCCATGAGCCGACCGAGTCGGAGGCGGACCACCTGCTCTCGGTCCGCACGCTCCTGGAGGCGGAGGCGGCCCGGCTGGCCGCGGCGAACTCCGGCTCGGCGGGCATCGCGGCCCTTGAGGAGCTGTGCACGCAGGGCGAACAGGCCGTGGCGGACGACGACGTCGACCTGGCGGTGGCCACGAACGCGCGCTTCCACGCGAAGGTGATGGAGCTCGCCGGGAATCCCGTCCTGGCGGAGCTGGCCGGCCAGGTGGACCGGCGGGTCCGCTGGTACTACACGCCGGTGGCGCGGCAGCGCGGCAGGCAGTCGTGGATCGAGCACCGGGAGCTGATCGCGGCGATCTCGGGGCGTGATGAAGTGCGGGCGACGGAGGTCATGAAGGCGCACACGGAGCACACACGCCGGACCTACCACCAGCGCGAGCGCTCCTAGGAATTGTCCGGCCACGCACAGCTTGGCGGCGGCGTTCCCTCTCGCTGAACACCCTCTGCAGGAGCAAACTGACGCTCAAGAGCGCGCGGTGCTCGAAGCCGATGGATGCCGCGTGCCGCAACCGGAAGTGAGCAGCGGCGCCCATGGATGTAACGGTCAATGGAACTGCGCGTCAGGTCGGGAGTGAACCGGACGCAACCGCGGTCCACCTCGTGCGGGAGACGCTGGGGCTGACGGGGACGAAACTGGTCTGCGGGGCCGGAGTCTGCGGGGCGTGCACGGTCCACGTCGACGGTGTCCCCAAGGTCGCCTGCCTGACCCCGGCGGCAGCCCTGGAGGGCACGTCCGTCACCACGGTGGAGGGTCTGCGGGGCGAGCACCCGGTGCAACGGGCTTTCGCCGCCCATGACGCGCTGCAGTGCGGCTACTGCACGCCCGGCTTCGTCATGGAAGCCGCAGCTTTCGTGGACCGGTGGCGTGCCGAGCACGGCGACAGTGCCCCCTCGCGGGCCGAGATCGCCGCTGCCCTGGCCGGACACCTGTGCCGCTGCGGGGCGTACGAGGGCATCTACGCGGCTGTCGCCGCGGCGTGCACGGGCGCACACGACAAGGATGACGCTCCGCCGCCCCGCGTGGAGGCGATGCAGAAGATCACCGGCCAGGCCCGGTACACGACGGACATCCACCCGGACGGCCTCCTCGACGGGGTCATCATCCGCTCCCGGCACGCGCACGCCCGCGTCAGGTCGGTGAGCGGGGTCGACCAGCTGGTCGACCTGCTGCCCGCGGACCGTACGGTCCGATACGTCGGCCAGCCGATCGCGGCCGTCGCGGGCGAGACCCTCGCCGCGGCCGAGGCCGCTGCCGAGCGGGTCCAGGTGGACTACGAGGTTCTGCCGGCCACCGTCGATCTGGGCCGGGCCGAGCTCCCGGACAGCCCGGTGGTCTATCCCACCAAGGAGGAGCGCAAGCAGGCCCCCACTTCGTCCGAGGGGCTTGCGCTGCCCGCCAAGTGGAACGGAAACGTACGAGGCCCGGTGCAGATGAACTGGCGCGGCACTCTCGCCCAGAAGCGGATCGAGCAGGCCCGCGATCAGGGGGAGGACCGGCGTCTGGTGGAGGCCACGTACACCGCCGAACCCCAGGCGCACACGTCGCTGGAGCCCCACGCGTGCCTGGCTTCGTGGGACGGCGACGGCGACCTTCATCTGTGGGTCTCCACCCAGGCCATCGGCCTGGTCGCCGAACGGGCCGCCGAGCGATTCGGTCTGCGGCCCGGGCAGGTGCATGCCTCCGCGGTGCACGTCGGTGGCGGATTCGGTTCGAAACTCACCCTGACCAGCGAGATCGTTGCCGCGGCGGAGCTGGCCCGGATGCACGCCGCCCCGGTGCGGGTCGTCCTGAGCCGCGCCGAGGAACTCACCGACGGCGGCTACCGGCCGGGCACCCGGGCCGACATCGCCCTGCTCACTGACGAGGACGGGAAACTGGCCGCGCTGACCCTCGATGTGCATGGAGACGGCGGCACCTCGACCGGGTCCGGCGTGGCCGCCCTGGCACGGTTCATGTACGGGCACGCCCCGCGGCGGCTGCGGGACTACGACATCGTCACCCACCGTGCCCCTGCCACCCCGTTCCGCGGGCCCGGCGGACCGCCCCTGGCCTGGGTCCTCGAGCAGACCGTCGACGAAACGGCCCACCGCAGAGGGGAGGACCCCATCGCGCTGCGCCGCCGCTGGGACGGCAACTCCAAACGGCGCGCCCTGTACGACGTGGCGGCGGCTCTGCCGATGTGGACCGGGCGGCCCGCCACCGGTTCGCAGACCGGCCGCTTCCGGCGCGGTGTGGGCGTCGCCGCCGCCAACTGGATGTACTTCCTCGACCCGGGCACGCAGGTCGAGCTCACCGTCGAAGAGGGCACCGTGGTCGCCCGCACGGCCACCCAGGACATGGGCCAGGGCTCCCGGTCCGTCATCGCCGACGTGATCGCCGCCGAACTGGGCCTGCCCGCCGATCGGGTCCGCGTCGACATCGGCCGCACCGGTACCGTCCATGGACCCGCCTCCGGGGGCAGCCGTACCGCCACCTCGATCGCGCCCGCCGCCCGCGACGCCGCCGTCCGCCTGCGCGCCGCGCTGGGCTCCGCGCTTGCCGCCAGGGCTCCCGCGCGGGGTGCCGGCGGCGTGGTGGAACAGCTTCTCGCCGACGCCGAGGGCCTTCGGGTGGTCGGCAAGCGTCCACGGGACCGCCGTGGCTACGTCACTCCCGTACGGCTCGGTGGCGTACTCATCGGCAGGGGTTTCACCGGCGCCGTTCATGTCACCGAGGTCGAGGTCGACACCCGCCTCGGCCGGACGCGGGTCACGCGCGTCTGGGGCGGGATCGCAGCCGGTCGCATCATCTCGCCGGCCGGTGCCCTGAGTCAGTGCCAGGGAGGCGTCATCCAGGGCATCGGCTACGCCCTGTACGAGGAGCGCGTCACCGACCCGCTGACCGGTGTCGTGCTGAGCGACAACCTCGAGGACTACCGCATCCCCGGGATCGGCGACATTCCGGAGATCGACATCCACTTCCACGAGGAGGGTTTCGATCACGTCGACGGTGGTGGCGTCGGTCTGGGAGAGGTCTCGACGATGCCGGTGGCGGCGTCCGTCGGCAACGCCGTCCACGCCGCCACCGGCTGGCGCCCCCATCACCTGCCGATCCGCCCGGACCGCCTCCTGGAAGGACTGCGCCCGTGAACCAGCCCCTCACCCTCGACGAGGCCTCGGCAGTCGTGCTCGACAACGACGCGGAACTGCGCGCCGGCGGCACCGACACCACCGCCCGCCGGCGCGGCGGAGTCACTCGCAGGGCCTCCGTCCAGATTCCCCTGCTCCCCGCCCTGCACGGCATCGCCCGCCAAGCCGACGGGACCACGCGGATAGGAGCGCTGACCGGTGTGGCCGAGCTCTGTGCCGACCCCGGTCTCCAGGCCGGCTATCCCGCCCTGACCCGGACGGCGGGCGCCCTGGCCACGCCGCAGATCCGTACCGCCGGCACGCTGGGCGGCAACCTGCTCCAGCACAACCGCTGCTGGTACTACCGCAATCCCCACTTCAGTTGCTATCGCGACGGGGGCGACGGCTGTCCCGCGCGCACCGGGGTGCACCCCAACGCCGCGGTGATCGACCAAGGCCCCTGCATCGCACCGCACCCCTCATCCATCGCGATCGCCCTGCTCGTCCACGACGCCCAGGTCGACATTCACGAACGCGGGACCTTGAGCGTCGCCGACCTGTACGGCGACGGATCGGACCCCACCCGCGACCATCTGCTCGCTCCGCAGGAGATCCTCACCGCCGTCACCCTGCCGGCTCCGGTTCCCGGCGAACGGGCCGCCTACAACCGGGCCATCAGCCGCGCCGAGGCGGAATGGCCGCTCGTCGAAGCGGTGGCCCGCGTGACCGTCTCCGACGACGTCGTCACCGCGGTCGCCGTCGCGGCCGGCGGCATCGCCCACACCCCTCTGCGGCTGCCGGAAGTCGAGGACGCCCTGGTCGGGCGCAGACCGACCCCCGAGATCCTCCTCAGCGCCGCGACCGCGGCCACCGAACGCTGCTCGCCCCTGCCGCAGACCCGCTACAAGGTGGAGCTGCTCCGGGACACCGTGCTCGACGTTCTCGAAAAAGCGATCGGGAATGCACCGGTCCGCTGACGACAGTCCCCGTCGTCGTCGCTCGGAAGGCCTCACTCCGCCCAGTGTCCCCGGGCGATCGGACCTTTGTCCCGGGTGTGGAGAAAGTTGTACCCGAACCCCGCGCAAGTTCTTCCCAGTTCGTGAAAGCGCTGCTACGTTCCCCTCGAAAGCCCGACGGAGACGGCCGATCAGGCGGGGAGGGGCACGTGAGACGTATGACCGCTCGACCCGCCAACGCGCACCAGGCGCGACTGCTCAGGCTGTTGCGCGACGGCGGGCCCAACTCCCGTGCCCAGCTCGGCGACCAGGTTGATCTGTCCCGCTCCAAGCTTGCGGTGGAGGTGGACCGGCTGCTCGAGACCGGGCTCGTGGTCGCGGACGGACTGGCCGCATCCCGCGGCGGACGCCGTTCCCACAACATCCGGCTCGCGCCCGCGCTGCGCTTCCTCGGCGTCGACATCGGCGCCACCTCGATCGATGTGGCCGTCACCAACGCGGAGCTCGAGGTGCTCGGCCACGTCAACCAGCCCATGGACGTACGCGAGGGCCCGGTCGCCGTCTTCGAGCAGGTGCTGTCGATGGCGGCCAAGCTCAGGGCCTCCGGACTCGCCGAAGGTTTCGACGGCGCGGGCATCGGAGTCCCAGGACCGGTCCGCTTCCCCGAGGGCGTGCCGGTCGCACCCCCGATCATGCCCGGCTGGGACGGCTTCCCGGTCCGCGAGGCGCTGAGCCAGGACCTCGGCTGCCCCGTCATGGTCGACAACGACGTGAATCTGATGGCGATGGGGGAGCAGCACGCGGGCGTCGCCCGCTCCGTGGGCGACTTCCTCTGCGTCAAGATCGGTACGGGCATCGGCTGCGGCATCGTCGTCGGCGGAGAGGTCTACCGCGGTACGACGGGCAGCGCCGGCGACATCGGCCACATCCAGGTCGAACCGGACGGCCGCGCCTGCGCCTGCGGCAACAGGGGCTGCCTGGAAGCCCACTTCAGCGGTGCCGCGCTCGCCCGCGACGCCGAGGACGCGGCGCGCTCCGGCCGTTCGGAGGAGCTCGCCGCCCGGCTCGAGACGGCCGGGAAGCTCACGGCCGTCGACGTCGCCGCCGCGGCGGCCGCGGGCGACGCCACCTCACTCGACCTCATCCGCGAGGGCGGCAACCGCGTCGGCCAGGTCATCGCCGGGCTCGTCAGCTTCTTCAACCCGGGTCTTGTGGTGATCGGCGGCGGCGTGACCGGCCTCGGCCACACGCTGCTGGCCAGCGTACGCACCCAGGTCTACCGGCAGTCACTGCCGCTGGCCACCGGCAATCTGCCCATCGTGCTGGGCGAGTTGGGACCGACCGCCGGAGTGATCGGCGCGGCCCGGCTCATCAGCGACCACCTGTTCTCGCCGGCCTGACCGGGCCGGTCGATCACGAACCACCAGCGCAACCAGCACCAAGAGCGCAACCAGCACCATGAGCGTCACCAGCACCCCACGCCCTGCCCGCTCACCGGCCGCACCCGCCGAGGGGATTCGTCATGGCACCAGAACCACCCCTTCTCACCATGTCCGGCATCACCAAGTCGTTCCCGGGCGTCCGCGCTCTCGACGGCGTGGACCTCGAGGTCCAGGCCGGCGAGGTCCACTGCCTCCTCGGCCAGAACGGCGCCGGAAAGTCCACCCTCATCAAGGTGCTCGCCGGCGCCCATCAGCCCGACGACGGACAGATCACCTGGCGCGGCGAGACCGTCTCTCTGAAGTCACCCATCGCCGCCATGCGGCTCGGCATCGCGACCATCTACCAGGAGCTCGACCTCGTCGAAGGACTCTCCGTCGCCGAGAACGTCTTCCTCGGGCACGAGCCGACAGCCGCCGGATTCGTCGTACGCGGCCGGGAGGCCAGGTCGGCAACAGCCAAGCTGCTCAAGCGACTTGGCCACCCCGAGATCGACCCGGGCCGCCATGTCGGCGACCTGTCCGCCGCCCAGCAGCAGATCGTCTCCATGGCCCGCGCCCTCTCCCACGAAGTACGCCTCATCGTGATGGACGAGCCGTCGGCCGCCCTCGACCCCGACGAGGTCGACAACCTCTTCCGAATCGTCGGCGACCTGACCGCCGACGGGGTCGCCGTCGTCTACATCTCGCACCGCCTCGAGGAGATCCGGCGCATCGGCGACCGCGTGACCGTCCTCAAGGACGGCCGGGCCGTGGCCGTCGGACTCCCCGCCAAGTCCACGCCGACCCGCGAAGTCGTCGCGCTGATGACCGGACGGAACGTCGAGTACGTCTTCCCCGAGCGCCCGGCCAATGACAGTGCGGGGGCCCGGGAACCGGTCCTGCGAGTCGAAGGGCTGGCCAGGGAAGGGGAGTTCGCCCCCGTCGATCTGGAACTGCGGCCCGGCGAGATCGTCGGGCTCGCCGGACTCGTCGGCTCCGGGCGCTCCGAGATCCTGGAGACGATCTACGGCGCCCGCAAGCCCAGCGCGGGCCGCGTCCTCGTCGACGGCAGCCCGCTGCGCCCCGGCAGCGTCCGCGCCGCCGTCCGCGCCGGAATCGGACTCGCCCCGGAGGAGCGCAAGGCGCAGGCGCTGCTGATGCTGGAGTCCGTCACGCGCAATGTCTCCGTCTCCACCCTGTCCCGCTTCTCCCGCGGCGGCTGGCTCGACCGCAAGGAGGAGCGCAGGGCCGCACAGCAGGCGACCAGGGAACTCTCCCTGCGCCCCGACAACCCCGACGCCCGCGTCCGTACGCTCTCCGGCGGCAACCAGCAGAAGGCCGTACTCGCGCGCTGGCTGCTGCGCGGCTGCCGGGTGCTGCTGCTCGACGAGCCCACCCGGGGCGTCGACGTCGGCGCGCGCGCCGAGCTCTATGCCGTGATCCGCCGGCTGGCCGACGAAGGTCTCGCCGTACTTCTCGTATCCAGCGAAGTGCCGGAAGTGCTGGGCCTCGCCGACCGGGTGCTGGTGCTCCGCGAAGGCAGCGTCGTGCACGCGGCGGACGCCCGGCAGCTCGACGAGCACCGCGTACTCGACCTTGTGATGGAAGGGAGCCCGAAGGCATGACGCAGCCAGCCTCTCCGGCGAAGCACGACGCGCCGATACCCGCCGCCAAGCCGGCACCGGACAAAGGCAGTTGGCAACGCCCGCTCGGGCTGCGCCCCGATGTCCGCAATCTTTCGCTGCTGGGCGTCCTCGCCGTCCTGATCGCGGTCGGCGGCATCACCAAGCCCGACGAATTCCTCGCCACGAGCAACCTCCAGCTCGTCCTCACCCAGGCCTCGATCATCGGCGTCGTCACCGTCGGCATGACCTTTGTGATCACCAGCGGCGGCATCGATCTGTCG
This sequence comes from Streptomyces lunaelactis, assembly GCF_003054555.1. NCBI lineage: Bacteria > Bacillati > Actinomycetota > Actinomycetes > Kitasatosporales > Streptomycetaceae > Streptomyces > Streptomyces lunaelactis. The sequence goes on from NZ_CP026304.1 coordinate 7,222,096, forward strand.
GTCGGCGCGATCGTGGCACTCGCCTCGGTGTGGGCGACAACGTTGGCAACACAGGAGTACGGCTTCGCGGGCATCCTCTTCACCGCCGTGATCGTCGGACTCGGCTGCGGTCTGGTGAACGGACTGCTCATCGCGTACGGCGGGATGGTGCCGTTCATCGCGACGCTCGCGATGCTCGCATCGGCCCGCGGACTCGCCCTCCAGATCACGGACGGCAAGACCCAGATGGTCACCGTGAACTCCGTGCTCGACCTCGGCATCAAGGACGCGTACATCCTCGGCATCCCGCCGCTGGTGCTGGTCTTCGCGGCGGTCACCGTCGTCGGCTGGCTGCTGCTGAACCGTACGACCTTCGGACGCCGCACCGTCGCGGTCGGCGGCAACGCGGAAGCCGCCCGCCTCGCCGGCATCGACGTACGCCGCCAGCGGCTCTACCTCTATCTGCTGTCCGGCCTGTGCTGCGGAATCGCCGCATTCATGCTGATCGTCCTCGCCGGATCCGGTCAGAACACCAACGGCAATCTCTACGAACTCGACGCCATCGCCGCGGCGATCATCGGCGGCACGCTGCTCAGCGGCGGCCGGGGCACCATCGTCGGCTCGGTCCTCGGCGTCCTCGTCTTCACCACGATCACCAACATCTTCGCCCTCAACAACCTCGAGAGCGCCGTCCAGCAGATCGCCAAGGGCGCGATCATCGTCGCCGCCGTCCTCGTGCAGCACCGCACCCTGCGAGGCGGCGAAGCCTGACCCCGCCCCACCCCTCCACTTCACCATCTGTCGTACCGCCCAGCCGAAGGGTTGATCCGTCATGCCAGAAATCCCAGCCACCAGCCGCAGAGGCCTGCTGTTCGGGACCGCCGCCGTGTCCGCGGGCGCGCTGCTGACCGCCTGCACCAGCAACGAACCCAAGAAGACCGAAACGGCCGGCAACAATGTCCCGGCCGCCGACGACAAGCCGGGCAAGGCCGTCACCATCGGATTCGCCGGACCGCAGGCCGACCACGGCTGGCTCAACGCCATCAACGAGAACGCCAAGTCGCGGGCGAAGAAGTACTCCGAGGTGACCCTGGAGATCACCGAGGGCTCCAACGACACCGCCGCCCAGATCGGCCAGGTCCAGACGCTGATCAACAAGAAGGTCGACGTCCTGGTGATCCTGCCGGCCGACGGCAAGGCCCTTACCCAGGTCGGTCTGCAGGCGATGAAGGCGGGCATCCCCGTCATCAACCTGGACCGGATCTTCGCGTCCCCCCAGGCCTACCGCTGCTGGATCGGCGGCGACAACTACGGCATGGGACTCAACGCCGGCAACTACATCGGCGAGCAGCTGAAGGACAAGCCGAACGCCAAGGTCATCGAACTCGCCGGACTCGACAATCTGGAGCTCACCAAGCAGCGCACCCAGGGCTTCGACGACGCGCTGAAGAACTACCCCAACATCAAGAAGGTCGCCCGCCAGGCGGCCGACTTCACCGTCGAGTCCGGCCAGGCGAAGATGGCGCAACTCCTCCAGGCGCAGAGCCAGTTCGACGCCCTGTGGAACCACGACGACGACCAGGGCGTCGGCGCGCTGCGCGCCATCGCACAGGCGGGCCGCAAGGACTTCCTGATGGTCGGCGGCGCCGGAGCCAAGTCCGCGATGGACGCCATCAAGGCCGACAACAGCGTCCTGAAGGCCACCGTCCTCTACCCGCCCACGATGGCCGCCTCCGCCATCGACCTCGCCCGCGCACTCGGGCAGGCCAAGGGGGTTGCCGGGATGTCCGAGTTGGAGATCCCGGCCTCGATCACCCTGTACTCGGCCGTCGTCACCAAGGACAACGTCGCCCAGTACCTGCCCACCGGCTTCAGCTGACCGGCGTGCCCGCCCCCACCGAGCAACCGATGAGAGGAACCCGCATGGAACAGAGGGACAGTGAGGCCGCTCCGCCGACGCTGGGCGTGGGCATGGTCGGTTACGCGTTCATGGGCGCCGCCCACTCACAGGGGTGGCGCACCGCGGGACGCGTCTTCGATCTGCCCATGCGGCCGGTCCTCGCCGCGATCGGCGGCCGTGACGCGGCCGCCGTGCGCGCAGCGGCCGTCAAACACGGCTGGGCGGCGGCGGAGACCGACTGGCGCGACCTCGTGACCCGCGACGATGTGCAGCTCGTCGACATCTGCACACCGGGGGACAGCCATGCGGAGATCGCCGTCGCGGCGCTGGAGGCGGGCAAGCACGTGCTGTGCGAGAAGCCGCTCGCCAACTCCGTCGCCGAGGCCGAGACGATGGTCGCGGCGGCGGAACTGGCAAGAGAACGCGGCCAGTTGGCGATGGTCGGCTTCAACTACCGGCGGGTGCCCGCGATCGCGTACGCCCGCCGGCTGATCGCCGACGGCAGGCTCGGGACGCTGCGCCACGTGCGCTTCACCTATCTGCAGGACTGGCTGGTCGACCCCGACTTCCCGCTCACCTGGCGGCTCGAGCGCGAGCACGCGGGCTCGGGGGCCCTCGGCGACCTGGGCGCGCACATCGTGGACCTCGCGCAGTATCTGGCGGGGGAGCCGCTGGTCGGGGTCTCGGCGCTGTCGGAGACCTTCGTACGGGAGAGGCCCTTGCTCGCGGGGGCCTCGGCCGGTCTCTCCGCGTCCGGCGGCGTCGAGCGGGGAGCGGTCACCGTCGACGACGCGGCCCTGTTCACCGGGCGGCTGGCGTCGGGGGCGCTCGCCTCCTTCGAGGCCACCCGGATGGCCTCGGGGCGCAAGAACGCTCTGCGGCTCGAAATCAACGGCGAGCTGGGGTCGTTGGCCTTCGACCTGGAGCGGCTGAACGAGCTCTCCTTCCACGACCACACCGAGCCCGCCGCCTCCTCCGGCTTCCGGCGGATCCTGGTCACCGAGCCGGAGCATCCGTATCTGGAGGCGTGGTGGCCGCCCGGCCACGCACTCGGCTACGAACACACCTTCGCCCACCAGGCGCGCGATCTGGTCGAGGCGATCGCCACGGGCACCGACCCGGCGCCGTCGTTCGCCGACGGGCTTCAGGTGCAGCGGGTGCTCGCGGCGGTGGAGGAGAGCGCGGAGAAGAACGCGGTCTTCACCCCCGTACCGACAGCACCGCAGGCATCCGCACAGGCATCCGCACAGACATCCGTACAGGCACAGGTCTAGGAGGTCCGAATGCCCCGTCCGTTCACGCTCTTCACCGGCCAGTGGGCCGATCTGCCGCTCGAGGAGGTCTGCCGGCTCGCGCGCGACTTCGGTTACGACGGGCTCGAACTGGCCTGCTGGGGCGACCACTTCGAGGTCGACAAGGCGCTCGCCGACCCCTCGTACCTCGACGGCCGGCACGCGCTGCTCGAGAAGTACGGCCTCACGTGCTGGGCGATCTCCAACCATCTGGTCGGTCAGGCGGTCTGCGACAGCATCATCGACGAACGCCACCAGGCCATCCTGCCCGCCCGGATCTGGGGCGACGGGGACGGAGAGGGCGTACGGCAGCGGGCCGCGGCCGAGATCAAGGACACCGCGCGTGCGGCGGCCGCCTTCGGAGTCCGTACGGTCATCGGCTTCACCGGCTCGTCGATCTGGCATCTGCTGGCGATGTTCCCGCCGGTGCCCGAGCGGATGATCGAGCGCGGTTACGAGGACTTCGCGGAGCGCTGGAACCCGATCCTCGACGTCTTCGACGCGGAGGGCGTGCGCTTCGCCCACGAGGTGCACCCCAGCGAGATCGCGTACGACTACTGGACCACGAAGCTGGCGCTGGAGGCGGTCGGCAACCGGCCGGCCTTCGGGCTCAACTTCGACCCGAGTCACTTCGTCTGGCAGGACCTGGACCCGGTCGGTTTCCTCTACGACTTCCGGGACCGGATCTACCACGTGGACTGCAAGGAGGCGCGCAAGCGGCTCGACGGCCGCAACGGCCGGCTCGGCTCCCATCTCCCCTGGGGCGACCCGCGGCGCGGCTGGGACTTCGTCTCGGCCGGGCACGGTGACGTGCCGTGGGAGGACGTCTTCCGGATGCTGCGCTCGATCGGTTACGACGGGCCGATCTCGGTGGAGTGGGAGGACGCGGGCATGGACCGCATGGTGGGCGCCCCGGAAGCGCTTGCCGATCTGAAGCGATTCGATTTCGACCCGCCCACGGCCTCCTTCGACGCGGCCTTCGGGGGCGGCGACTAGACCTGACCGGGTCGATCGGTCCAGGTCCGCGCCCGGTGGTGGATTCGCCGCCGGGCCGGTCCGGCCTGCCCGGTGACGCCTTTGTCCTGCGGTAGGAAAAAGTTGAACTTCCCTGCTGCACAAGGGCTTTCCGTCCCGGACGAACCCGGATACGGTCCATGAGGTGTACAGGACATAGGTGGTCCCCGGCGTGACGGCGCACTCCGGATCCCACGGAAATCAGCCCGGTGCGCGGTGCAGGACGAGCACCGCCCCGAGAGCGCAGCGGACGCGCTCCACCCGCAGCCTGCCCGGCGATTGAGGGCAGAGCACCGCCCGCCCGTTCGACCGGCCACTCCCGGAGGACATTCGTGCACAGGAAAAGGCTCAGAACCCGCAAGGCACTCGCACTCCTCACCGGCAGTCTTCTCGCCGCGACCTCGCTCGTATTCACCGCGCCGCAGATCGCGGCCGCCGCCGACCCCGAGCCGGCCGCCGAGGAATTCCAGCAGGTCACCCTCGCCAAGGGCGGTGAGGAGACCGGCGAACCGATGTCGCTGGCGGTCCTGCCCGACCGCAGTGTGCTGCACACCTCACGCAACGGCGAGCTGCGGATGACCGACAGCGCCGGCAACACCCGTGTCGTCGGCACCATCCCCGTCTACTCGCACGACGAGGAGGGTCTCCAAGGCATCGGTCTGGACCCGAAGTTCAGCGAGAACCGCGCGATCTATCTGTACTACGCACCCCCGCTGAGTACCCCCGCGGGCGACGCCCCCAACACGGGCACCCCCGAGGACTTCGCTAAGTTCGACGGCGTCAACCGCCTCTCGCGCTTCGTCCTCAAGGCCGACGGCACTCTCGACAACGCCAGCGAGAAGAAGGTCATCGACGTCCCGGCGACGCGCGGCATCTGCTGTCACGTCGGCGGCGACATCGACTTCGACGCCCAGGGCAATCTGTATCTGTCGACCGGCGACGACTCCAACCCCTTCGCCTCCGACGGTTACACCCCGATCGACGAGACGCCGGGCCGCAACCCCGCGTACGACGCCCGCCGCACCTCGGGCAACACCAACGACCTGCGCGGCAAGCTTCTGCGGATCAAGGTCGCCGACGACGGCTCGTACACCGTCCCCGACGGCAACCTCTTCGCGCCCGGGACCGACAGGACCCGGCCCGAGATCTACGCCATGGGCTTCCGCAATCCCTTCCGGTTCAGCGTCGACAAGAAGACCGGCATCGTCTACCTCGGCGACTACGGGCCCGACGCGGGCGCGGCCGACCCCAAGCGCGGCCCGGCCGGCCAGGTCGAGTTCGCCAGGATCACGCAGCCCGGGAACTTCGGCTGGCCCTTCTGCACCGGCAAGAACAACGCCTACGTCGACTACGACTTCGTGACCAAGACGTCCGGAGCCGCCTTCGACTGCGCGGCGCCCAAGAACGAGTCGCCGTACAACACCGGCCTCGTCGACCTGCCGCCGGCGCAGCCCGCCTGGATCCCGTACGACGGCGGCTCACTGCCCGAGTTCGGCACCGGCTCCGAGTCCCCGATGGGCGGGCCCGTCTACCGCTACGACGCGGCCTCCACGTCCCCGGTGAAGTTCCCGGAGGCGTACGACGGAGACTTCTTCGCCGGTGAGTTCGGCCGCCGCTGGATCAAGCGGATCGAGCAGGGCGAGGACGGCGCGGTCCAGTCCATCAACCCCGTGCCATGGACCGGCACCCAGATCATGGACATGGCCTTCGGCCCGGACGGCGCGCTGTACGTACTCGACTACGGCACCGCCTGGTTCGGGGGCGACGAGAACTCCGGCCTCTACCGGATCGAGAACGCCACCGGCGGACTCTCCCCGGTCGCCGAGGCAGCCGCCAACAAGACCTCCGGCAAGGCCCCGCTGCGGGTCGCCTTCTCCTCGGCCGGCACCACCGACGGCGACGGTGACACCCTCACGTACGCCTGGGACTTCGGCGACGGCGGCACATCCACCGCGGCCAACCCCACGTACACGTACAAGAAGAACGGCACCTACACGGCGACCGTCACCGCCAAGGACCCGACCGGCCGCACCGGCTCGGCCGGCGTCCATGTCGTCGTCGGCAACACCGCGCCCAAGGTGACCCTGGAACTCCCGGCCGAGGGAGCGCTGTTCAGCTTCGGCGACGAGATCCCCTTCAAGGTGACGGTCACCGACCCGGAGGACGGGCCGGTCGACTGCGCCAAGGTGAAGGTGACCTACATCCTCGGCCATGACAGCCACGGCCACCCCGTCACCTCGGCCAACGGCTGCACCGGCACCATCAAGACCTCCGCCGACGGCGGCCACGACCCCAACGCCAATATCTTCGGAGTCTTCGACGCCGAGTACACCGACGGCGGGGGCGGCGGCCAGGCCGCGCTCACCGGCCACGACCAGGCGCAGCTCCAGCCGCGCCACCGGCAGGCCGAGCACTACAACAACTCCTCGGGCATCAAGATCTACGACAAGGCGAGCGCGCACGGCGGCAAGACCGTCGGAGACATCCACAACGGCGACTGGATCTCCTTCAAGCCCTACAACCTGACCGGGTCCACCAAGCTCACCGCCCGGATCTCCTCCGGCGGCGCCGGCGGCTTCCTCGAGGTGCGCACCGGCTCGGCGAACGGCCCGATCCTCGGCTCGGCGCCCGTGCCCGTCACCGGCAGCTGGGACACCTTCCAGGACATCGACGTACCCCTGCGGGCCGTACCGAAGAAGACCACCGAACTCTTCCTGGTCTTCAAGGGCGGTGACGGAGCACTCTACGACGTCGACGACTTCGAGCTCTCCAACAGCGCACCGGACCGGACCGCCAAGCGTGTCCTGGTCTTCTCCAAGACCGCCGGCTTCCGGCACGACTCCATCCCGGCCGGCGTCGCCGCACTGAAGGAACTCGGCGCGTCCAGCAACATCACGGTCGACGCCACCGAGGAGGCCGCGCAGTTCACCACCAGCAACCTCGCCCGGTACGACGCGGTCGTCTTCCTGTCCACCACCGGTGACGTACTGGGCGCCGAGCAGCAGAAGGCGTTCGAGAACTTCATCACCACCGGTGGCGGGTACGTGGGCGTGCACGCCGCGGCCGACACCGAGTACGACTGGCCCTTCTACGGCGGGCTCGTCGGCGCGTACTTCGCCGGGCACCCGCAGATCCAGCCCGCCACCGTGCGGGTCGAGGACCACACGCACCCGTCGACCGCGCATCTGGACGACGCCTGGGAGCGCACCGACGAGTGGTACAACTACCGCACCAACCCGCGCGGCAAGGCCCGGGTGCTGGCGACCCTGGACGAAACCACCTATCAGGGCGGCACCATGAAGGGCGACCACCCGATCGCCTGGTGCCAGACCTACCAGGGCGGCCGCTCCTTCTACACCGGCGGCGGCCACACCAAGGAGACGTACGCCGACCCGGCCTTCCGCACGCACCTGCTGGGCGGACTGCGCTACGCCGCCGGCCAGGTCGAGGCCGACTGCAAGCCGCAGACCGGCTACCGGCCGATCTTCAACGGCAAGACAGTGGACGGCTGGAAGCAGGCCGGGCCCGGAAAGTTCAACGTCGTCGACGGGGAACTGCGTACCGAGGGCGGCATGGGCATGCTCTGGTACCAGGCCAAGGAGCTGACCTCGTACTCGCTGAAGCTCGACTGGAAGATGGCGGGCGACGACAACTCCGGTGTCTTCGTGGGCTTCCCGGCCTCCGACGACCCCTGGTCGGCCGTGAACAACGGCTATGAGGTGCAGATCGACGCCAGCGATGCGGCCGATCGCACCACCGGCGCCGTCTACGGCTTCAAGTCGGCCGACATCAAGGCCCGCGACCGCGTGCTGCGGCCGCCCGGCCAGTGGAACAGCTATGAGATCCGGGTCCAGGGCGAACGTCTGCAGATCTTCCTCAACGGCGTGAAGATCAACGACTTCACCAACACCGACCCGGTGCGCAGCCTGAAGGACGGCTACATCGGCCTCCAGAACCACGGCGCCGACGACCAGGTGTCCTTCCGGAACATCCAGCTCAGGGAGCTGCCCTCCTAGGCGCGCCCGTCAGACGGCGGCGGGCGGGGAGGCGCCGTACCCCCCGCCCGCCGTCCTCCACCACACCGAAATGGCAGGGAGGCAGCCCGTGTCCGCCGAGTCCGCTTCGTCCGCTGAGCCCGCTCAGACCGCTCAAGGAAGTACCGGAGTCTGGTTCGTCGGAGCCCGCGGCTCCGTCGCCACCACCGCGGTGGCCGGATGCGCGGCGGTCACCGCCGGGCTGCATTCGCCGGCCGGCATGGTCACCGAAACGCCTCCCTTCGCCGATGCCTGCCTGCCCGCCCTGTCGTCGTTGGTCTTCGGCGGACACGACATCGCGCACTGCCCGCTGCCCAAGCGGGCCGAAGAACTGGCGGCGGCGGGCGTGCTGCCGCACGGGCTGGCGGCGGCGGTTCGCGGTGAACTGACCGCGGCCGACAGCGAGATACGTCCCGGTGGGCCGCAGTCCGGCGACACGCGGAGCGACGAAGAGCTCATCGCCGCCTTCACCGCCGACCTGGCCGACTTCCGGACCCGGCGGGGGCTGGCCCGGGTGGTCGTCGTCAATGTCTCCTCCACCGAACCGCAGCCGACGCCCGACGCCGTACGGCTGCCGCCGAGTTCGCTGTACGCGGCCGCGGCGGTCCGGGCCGGCTGCCCGTACGTCAACTTCACCCCCTCCACCGGGCTGCGCACCGCTGCCCTCACCGACGCCGTCGCGGCCAGTGGACTTCCCCACGCGGGCCGCGACGGCAAGACAGGCCAGACGCTGCTCCGTTCCGTGCTCGCCCCGATGTTCGTGCAGCGCGCCCTGTCCGTACGGGCGTGGTCGGGCACCAACCTGCTGGGCGGCGGGGACGGAGCGTCGCTGGCCGACCCGGCGGCCGCGGCCGCCAAGAACGCGGGCAAGGAGCGCGTCCTCGCCGACACGCTGGGCCATACGCCGGAGGGCGAGGTCCACATCGACGACGTACCGGCCCTCGGCGACTGGAAGACCGCCTGGGACCACATCGCCTTCGAGGGCTTCCTCGGCTCGCGGATGATCCTCCAGACCATCTGGCAGGGCTGCGACTCGGCACTGGCCGCGCCCCTGGTCCTGGACCTGGCGCGACTGGTGTCCCGCGCCCACGAGGCGGGCCTGTCGGGGCCGCTGCCCGAACTCGGCTTCTACTTCAAGGACCCGGACGGCGGCCCGGCCGGGCTCTCGGAACAGTTCGGGCAACTGCTGTCGTTCGCCGACCGGCTGCGGGAGGCCAAGTGACCCTGCGGGCCTGGGCGGAACTGCTGCGCGTTTCCGCTCTGTTCACCGTCCCGGGCGACGCGCTGGCGGGTGCGGCCACCCTGGGAACCCGCCCCAACCGCGGCACGGCGCTCGCGGTGGGCGCGTCCCTGTGCCTGTACGAGGCGGGGATGGCCCTCAACGACTGGGCCGACCGCGAGGAGGACGCGGTGGACCGCCCGCACCGCCCGATCCCCTCGGGCCGCATCACCCCGACGGCGGCGCTCACGGCGGCGGGCGCGCTGACGGTGGCGGGCCTGGCACTGGCGTCCCGCGCGGGCCGCCCGGCGTTGGCGGTCGCGACAGCGTTGTCAGCGGCGGTCTGGTCGTACGACCTCCACTTCAAACACACCCCCGGCGGCCCGGCGGCGATGGCCACGGCGAGAGGCCTGGACCTGGTACTGGGCGCGGTCGCGACGGGCACGCCGCCCCGGCGCGGGAGCCTGGGGCGCGGGACTTCGGGCGAGCCGAGGCGTGCTGCGGGCGCGCGCGGTCCGGCGTTCACCGCGCTGCCGTCCGCCGCCCTGCTCGCGGCGCACACCTACGCCGTCACCACCGTCTCGCGACGCGAGGCGCAGGGCGGCTCGACCCTCGCGCCGCTCGCCGCGCTCGCGGCGACGATCGCGCTGGGCGCGCTCGCATCGAGACCTCCGCGAGGAGGTGGCCTGCCCCCCACGCGGCGGAGCCGCATATCGGCACAGCCGGGAAGGGGCGGGGGAGGGGAGAGCCTCCAGCGGTCAGCCGGACCGCCCGCACTCCGGGCCGCGCTCACCCCCGGCCGCCTCGCCACCGCCGCGCTCGCCGCCGCCTACGTCCGGACTGCCGCCAAGCCCCTCTTCCACGCCGCCCTCAACCCCTCCCCGCCCCTCACCCAGCGCGCCGTCGGCGGCGGCATCCGGGCCATGATCCCGCTCCAGGCCGCCCTCGCCGCCCGCGCCGGCGCCGGCACCACCGCACTCGCGGTCATGGGGCTGGTACCGCTCGCCCGCAAGCTCGCACGGAAGGTGAGCCCGACATGAGCCCCGCAACGAACCTCCGCCTCGGCTACGGCACCAACGGTCTCACCGACCTCCGCCTCGACGACGCCCTCGCCCTCCTCGCCGACCTCGGCTACGACGGCGTCGGACTGACCCTCGACCATATGCACCTCGACCCCCTCGGCCCCGAACTCGCCGCCCGCACCCGCCAGGTGGGCAAGAAGCTCAGCGAGCTGGGCCTCGGCGTCACCATCGAGACCGGCGCCCGCTACGTCCTCGACCCCCGCCGCAAACACGGTCCCTCCCTCCTCGACGCCGACCCCGACGGCCGTGCCGCCCGCACCGACCTCCTCACCACCGCCGTGCGGGTCGCCGCCGACCTCGGCGCCCACGCCGTGCACTGCTTCAGCGGCATCACCCCCGCGGACACCTCCAACGACACCGCGTGGGAGAGGCTGGAAGAGGCACTCACCCCCGTCCTCGACGCCGCGCAGAACGCCGCAACACCCCTCGCCATCGAGCCCGAGCCCGGCCACCTCCTCGCCACACTCGACGACTTCCACCACCTCCGCCGTCTCCTCGGCGATCCCGAACCCCTCGGGCTCACCCTCGACATCGGCCACTGCCAGTGCCTGGAGGCAGCACCGCCCGCCGACTGCGTCCGCGACGCCGCCCCCTGGCTGCGGCATGTCCAGATCGAGGACATGCGCCGCGGCGTCCATGAGCACCTGCCGTTCGGCGACGGCGAGATCGACTTCCCGCCCGTACTCGAAGCCCTCGCCGCCACCGGCTACCAGGGCCTCACCGTCGTCGAACTGCCCCGCCACTCCCACGCGGGCCCCGAACTCGCCCGCGCCTCCATCGAGTTCCTCCGCTCACAGGTGCCGTCGAAGGGAGCCCCGTCATGCTGAGGATCCGCAAGGAACTCGACGCACAACTCCCCGACACCGCCCGTGCCTGGCTCGTCGAGGCGCTCGCCGAAGCGCGCGAGCGCACGGGCGAGGACGCCGCTGACCCCTGTGCCGTGCCCGCCTGGGAACTCCGCTTCGCCTCCGCCGGCCGCCACTGCGGCCAGGACCACGCCGACTCCGTACGCACCCTGCTCCTCGTCGAGGCCCGCGCCGACACCCCCACGCTCACCCGCCTCTACCAGCAGGGCACCGCCGCCGAGCGCCGCGCCCTCCTCCTCGCCCTCCCACATCTGGTCGAGGGCCCCGCCGCACTGCCCCTCACCGAGGACGCCCTGCGCACCAACGACACCCGGCTCGTCGCCGCGGCCGTCGGCCCGTACGCCGCCGCGCACCTCGGCCCGCACGCCTGGCGGCACGCCGTCCTCAAGTGCCTCTTCACCGGCGTACCCCTCGACGCCGTCGCGGACCTGCCCATCCGCGCCGCGGGCGACAGCGAGCTCGCGCGGATGCTCGCCGACTACGCCGCCGAGCGCACCGCCGCCGGCCGCGACGTCCCCCACGACCTCAATCGCGTGCTGACCCTGACCGGCGAGCTGTCCGAGGAGTCCTGATGCGCATCTTCGACCCCCACATCCACATGACGTCCCGCACCACCGACGACTACCAGGCGATGTACGCCGCCGGAGTCCGCGCCCTCGTCGAACCCTCCTTCTGGCTCGGCCAGCCCCGCACCTCGCCCGCCGGCTTCTTCGACTACTTCGACGCCCTGCTCGGCTGGGAGCCCTTCCGCGCCGCCCAGTACGGCATCGCCCACCACTGCACGCTTGCCCTCAACCCCAAAGAGGCGAACGACCCCCGCTGCACCCCCGTCATCGACGCCCTGCCCCGCTATCTCGTCAAGGACTCCGTCGTCGCCGTCGGCGAGATCGGCTACGACTCCATGACCCCCGCGGAGGACCACGCGCTGGCCGCCCAGCTCCAGCTCGCCGCCGACCACGGCCTGCCCGCTCTCGTTCACACCCCGCACCGCGACAAGCTCGCGGGCCTCCACCGCACCGTCGACGTCATCCGCGAATCCGCTCTCCCCACGGAGCGCGTGCTGCTGGACCACCTCAATGAGACGACCGTGAAGCATGCCACTGACAGCGGCTGCTGGCTCGGCTTCTCCATCTACCCGGACACCAAGATGGACGAGGAACGCATGGTCGCGATCCTCAAGGCGTACGGAACCGAGAAGGTCCTGGTCAACTCCGCCGCGGACTGGGGCAAGAGCGATCCGCTCAAGACCCGCAAGGTCGGTGACGCCATGCTCGCCGCCGGTTTCACCGAGGACGACGTCGACCAGGTCCTGTGGCGCAACCCCGTCGCCTTCTACGGCCTCAGCGGCCGCCTCCAGCTCGACATCCCGGAACCGGAATCCCTGCACGAGGGCAACTCCATCCTCCGCGGCGGGGAATGAGGAGGCCGGCACATGCGCTTCCGCCACCCCGACGGCTCCACCGTCCACCTCTCCTACTGCACCAACGTCCACCCCGCCGAGACCCTCGACGGCGTACTCGCCCAGCTCCGCGACCACTGCGAGCCGGTACGCAAACGCCTCGGCCGCGACCGTCTCGGCATCGGCCTCTGGCTCGCCAAGGACGCGGCCCACGCCCTGATCACCGACCCGGCGGCGCTGCGCGGCCTGCGCGCCGAACTCGACCGCCGGGGCCTCGAGGTCGTCACCCTCAACGGCTTCCCCTACGAGGGATTCGGCGCCGAAGAGGTCAAGTACCGCGTCTACAAACCGGACTGGACCGACCCCGAACGCCTCGCCCACACCACCGACCTCGCCCGCCTCCTCGCCGCCCTCCTCCCCGACGACGTCACCGAGGGCACCATCTCCACCCTTCCGCTCGCCTGGCGCACCCCCTTCGACGACACGGCCGCCGAGGCCGCGCACACCGCACTGGCCACCCTCGCCGAGCGCCTCGACGCACTGGAGGAGCTCACCGGCAAGTCGATACGCATCGGTCTGGAGCCGGAGCCCGGCTGCACCGTCGAGACGACCGCCGACGCGATACGCCCCCTGACCGCCCTCGCCACCCCCCGTATCGGCATCTGCATCGACACCTGCCATCTCGCCACCTCCTTCGAAGACCCCGAGGCGGCCCTGGCCGCACTCGCCGCGGCAGGCGTCACCATCCCCAAGGCGCAGCTCTCCGCCGCGCTGCACGCCGAGGAACCCCATCTCCCCGAGGTGCGCACCGCGCTGGCCGCCTTCGCCGAACCCCGCTTCCTCCACCAGACCCGCACCCGCACCGCCGCCGGCCTGCGCGGTACCGACGACCTCGACGAAGCCGTCGCCGGCCGGGCACTCCCCGACGGCGCCCCCTGGCGCGCCCACTTCCACGTCCCCTGCGCCCGCCCGCCCGCCGCTCACCTCCACCTCTCCGTCCTCAGGACACGCTGACCTCGTCGGCGGCCCCAACCGCTCACCCGCCACCTCGAGGTCGAGACCTACACCTGGCAGGCCCTCCCGCCCGAGCTGCGCCCCCGCAACCGCACCCAGCTCGCCGACGGGATCGCCGCCGAACTCACCCTCGCCCGCGACCTGCTGGTCGACCTCGGACTCAAGGAGCTGCCATGACCGACGCCACCCACCCCACCCCCCTCCTGGTCCTGGACGTCGTCGGCCTCACACCCCAGCTCCTCGACCACATGCCCCACCTGAAGGCGCTCGGCCGGTCCGGCTCCCAGGCGCCCCTGTCCACCGTGCTGCCCGCCGTCACCTGCGCCGCCCAGTCCACCTTCCTCACCGGCGCGCTGCCCGCCGAGCACGGCATCGTCGCCAACGGCTGGTACTTCCGTGAGCTCGGCGACGTCCTGCTCTGGCGCCAGCACAACGGCCTTGTCTCCGGCGACAAGATCTGGGACGCCGCCCGCCGCGCCCACCCCGGCTACACCGTCGCCAACATCTGCTGGTGGTACGCCATGGGCGCGGACACCGACATCACCGTCACCCCCCGGCCCGTCTACTACGCCGACGGCCGCAAGGAGCCCGACTGCTACACCCGGCCCCCGGCCCTGCACGACGAACTCACCGAGAGACTCGGCACGTTCCCCCTCTTCCACTTCTGGGGTCCGGGAGCCGACGTCGTCTCCAGCCAGTGGATCGCCGACGCGACCCGCCACATCATGCGCACCCGCCACCCCGACCTGACCCTGTGCTACCTCCCGCATCTCGACTACGACCTGCAGCGCTACGGCCCCGACGACCCGCGCTCCTACCGGGCGGCCGCCGACCTCGACGCCGTCATCGCCCCGCTGCTGGACGACGCGAAACAGGAAGGCCGCACCGTCGTCGCCCTGTCGGAGTACGGCATCACCCGCGTCAGCCGCCCCGTCGACATCAACCGCGCCCTGCGCCGCGCCGGCCTCCTCGAAGTCCACACCCAGGACGGCATGGAGTACCTCGACCCGATGGCCTCCCGCGCCTTCGCCGTCGCCGACCACCAGCTCGCCCATGTCTACGTACGCGGTCCGGAAGACCTCGAGGCGGCCCGCGAAGCCCTCAGGGACCTCCCCGGCGTCGATCAACTCCTCGACGACGAGGGCAAGAAGGCCCACGGACTCGACCACCCCCGCTCCGGCGAACTCGTCGCCGTCGCGGAGCCCGACGCGTGGTTCACGTACTACTACTGGCTCGACGACGCCCACGCCCCCGACTTCGCCCAGCTCGTCGAGATCCACCGCAAACCCGGCTACGACCCCGTCGAGCTGTTCATGGACCCGCTCGACCCGTACGTACGCCTGAAGGCGGCCAAGGCGATCGCCCGCAAGAAGCTCGGCATGCGCTACCGGCTGGCGGTCGTCCCCCTGGACCCCTCACCTATTCGCGGCAGCCACGGCCGCCTCCCCGCGAGCGACGACGAAGGTCCGCTCATCATCTGCTCCACCCCCCGCGCTGTAGGCGGCCGCGTCGCGGCCACCGATGTGAAGTCCCTGCTGCTTCAACTCGCTGGTCTCCACTGAAGCAGACGCCACTGACAACGAGGAGTTATCCACATGAGCCGCACGAGCCGCACCAGCAAGAACAGCGACCCCGAACTCGCCCACAGGCTCAGCAGACGAGGCATGCTCGGCGTCGCAGCCGGCGCCACCGCCGCCGCGCTGCTGGCCGCGGCCGCTCCCGCCTCCGCCGCCCCCACTGCGGCCGCCCAGAGCAACGGCCGTGGCCGCCCCGTACTGCCCCCCGGCCGCCTCGGCACCCAGCTCTACTCCCTGCGCGACAAGGTCTCCACCCTCGGCTTCGCGCCCGTGTTCGCGGAACTCGCGAAGTACGGCTACGACGAGATCGAGTTCGCCGGCTACACCCAGGGCTCCGCGGGCCCCATCACGCTCGCCCAGCTCAAGCGGCTGGCCCGGGACCACGGCCTGAACGCCATCGGCAGTCACGTCAACTACTACGACGACAACAACCCGGGCGCGTACAGCTTCGCGCAGAACCTGCAGAAGGTGCTCGACGACGCCCAGGCCCTCGGGCTCAAGCACATCGGCACCGCGTCCGGCCCCTGGCGCTACGGGGCAACCGTCGACGGCTGGAAGCGGGCCGCGGAGGACTTCAACACCTACGGAGCGGCGGCGCGGAAGCGCGGCATGAAGTTCTACCAGCACAACCACGCCGAGGAGTTCTCCTTCGCCACCGACAAGCCCGACGTCCGCCTCTACGAGGTCCTGCTCGCCGAGACCGACCCCGACCTGGTCTATCTGGAGATGGACATCTACTGGGCGTACGCCGGCCAGTTCCGCTTCTCCAAGCGCGTCGACGGCACCCCCGCGCCCTTCGATCCGCTGCGCTACGTACTCAAGCAGCCCCACCGCTATCCGCTGTTCCACGTCAAGGACGGCGTCCACGACGAGGCCGCCCGCGACGGCTACCGCATGACGGACGTCGGGGACGGGGACATCGACTACAAGCGCTTCATCTCAGCGGTCAACAGGACCCCCGGCGGCTACCGCGACCACCACTGGCAGGCCGAACACGACAACCCCGTCGAGTCCTTCGCCTTCGCCCGCAAGTCCAGCGCCCACCTCCACTCGCTCAGGGAGAAGGACTGCTAGAAGCTCGTCGAGAATCCTGCTACCGGCCAGTAGGGGGAACGTAAGGTTCCGTCCATCATGGGACGCGAGCATGCCAAAGGCCCTCCGTACGTACGGGACGGAGGGCTTTTCCCTGAGCTGTCCCGAGACCCAGGAGAACCCCCCATGCATGCAGGCAAGTGGAGAATCCGGTCGGTGGCGTCCGTCGCCGCGCTGGCGTTCACCGTGGCCACCCCGGTGGCAACCGCGGCGGACCCGGCCGCGTCGGACCGGCCGTCGGCCGAGACCGGTACCACCGCTCAGCAGTCGAGCGGTTCCGCGCTGCTTGCCGATGTCGACTACGAGACCTGGCAGCGCGATGTCGCGGCCGTCATCGATGTCGCCCGCCCCTACATCGAGCAGCGCACCGCGAACACCGGTGGCAAGAAGCAGGCCATCGTCCTCGACATCGACAACACGTCGCTGGAGACGGACTTCCACTACTTCTGGGAGCTGCCGACCCCGGCGGTGAAGCCGGTGCTCGACCTCACTCGCTTCGCGGAGTCCCGCGGCGTGGACATCTTCTTCGTCACCGCCCGTCCGGGCATCATCTACTCCCTGACCGAGTACAACCTGAGGAAGGTCGGCTACCCGGTCGACGGTCTGTACGTACGCGACCTGCCCGACCTCTTCCATGAGGTCAGCAAGTACAAGACCGGCAAGCGCGCCGAGATCGAGGCCAAGGGCTACACGATCATCGCCAACATCGGCAACAACACCAGCGACCTGGTGGGCGGTCACGCCGAGAAGACGTTCAAGCTGCCCGACTACGACGGCGACCTCTCGTAGGTTCTCCTTCGCGCACAGCGGCCGAGGGGCCGCCGCGACCGGCTGGTCCGGTCGTGGCGGCCCCCTTCGTCGTGCGTGATCGGCTCAGTCCGAATCCCGGCTGACCGGCATCGGGTTGGCCGTCAGACTCTTGGATTTCGGCCGACCCGGTGGGGTCAGGAACAGTGCGATGCATGCGGCGAACAGCGAGATCGAGCCGGCCAGAGTGAATGCCCCGCTGTGACCCCAGTTGTCCACCACGACCTTTCCCATGCCGGCTCCCAGCAGGCCGGACACCAGCTTGGAGCTGTAGACCAGCCCGTAGTTGGATGCGTTGTTGTTCTCGCCGAAGTAGTCCGCCGTCATCGCCGCGAACATCGGGAAGATGGCGCCTCCGCCGAATCCGGAGATGCTGGAGAAGAGCAGGAACAGTGGGAGGTTCTTCATGTCGGCGGACCACAGGATGGCGTACTGCGAAAGGCCGAGGACGATGCAGACGAAGATCAGGCACCGCTTGCGCCCGTAACGGTCCGACAGCCAGCCGATCACACCGCGCCCGGTGCCGTTGACGATGGCCTTCATCGACATGGCCGTTGCGACGATTCCGCCGGCGAAGCCGGCCTCTTCGCCTATGTCGACCTGGAAGGCGATGCCGAAGATGTTCACGCCCGAGGTGCACAGCAGGCAGAACCACATCAGCGCGACCCGCCCGGTCCGCCAGGCCTCGCCCGGGGTGTACTGCTTCACGGCAGGCGGGTTCATCGCCAGTGCGCGACGGGCGCGCGGGTCGTCCGGCGGCCGCAGAGGGTCGACCTCGGCGGGCCACCAGTTCTTCGGCGGGTCCCGGAAGAAGTAGCCGGCCACGGCCACCGTCGCGGCGAGGAAGAGACCGACCGCGACAAGCACCCAGCGGAAGTTCGTCAGATCCATGTAGCTGGTGAAGAGGAAGACGAACGGTACCGAACCGTAGGCGAAGCCGCCGTTGACGAAGCCGGTCTTGCCTCCCTTGCGTTCCGGGTACCACTTGCCGACCATGTTGACGCAGGTCGCGTAGACCATGCCGGCACCCATACCGCTGAACATGCCGAACCCGACATACGCGACGATCACATGCGGCGCGAACGCGAGGGACAGATATCCGAGCAGTGTGCCGAGTGCGCCGAACATCATCGCCCAGCGGGCGGGCAGTTTGCCGCTCTCCCTGAGCTTTCCGGCGGGGAAGGCCACCGCCGCCTGGAAGAACACCCAGACACCGAGCATCCAGAAGATGTGTCCGTCGTTCCAGCTGTGTGCGATGTGCAGGGTGTCCTCGGCCGATGCGAACGCGTACTCGGCCGAGCTGATGCCCATCATGCCAATCCACGGCAGGATGACCATCCACTTGCGCTTGCGGCCCATGATGTCGATATCGGTCTCGCCGAGCCGGTACACACGGCCGTTTCGGTCCGTCACCTCCCTGAAGGCGACGGGTGTTGAGATGTCGGTGGTAGTCATGACGGATAGCACCCCTTGCGTCGAAAGAGCTGGCCAGCGCCCCCTGTCCAATACCTTTCGTTCTGTTGGGGTCGGGGGCGGCAGCTCGGGTCTGCCGCCCCCTCCTCGCTCAACTCATCGACCACCACCCAGCAGGCCCGCCGCGCGTGCCCAGCGGTACTTCGCGCCGAGGGCCGCCACCGGCTTCTCCGTGGTGTACGGATACGCCACGACGCCCCGCTCGAAGAGGTACTGGCATGCCTCCTCGACCTCGACGTCGCCCGCCAGCGAGGCCACCACCGGCTTCTCGATGCCCCGCTCGCGGAACTCCTCGACCACCCGCGCCGTGAGCTCCGCGAAGACCATCGGCGGGGTGACGATCGTGTGCCAGTAGCCGAGCACCAGCGCATGGATCCGCGGATCCTTAAGACCCAGTCGGATCGTCGCCTCGTACGTCGACGGCGGCTCGCCGCCCGTGATGTCGATCGGGTTCCCGGCCGCGCCGAAGGGCGGTATGAACGCTTTGAAGGCCGCGTCCAGATCCTCCGGGATCTCCATCAGGGACAGCCCGTTGTCGACGATCGCGTCCGACAGGAGCACACCTGACCCGCCGGCGCCGGTGATGATGACGACGTTGTCGCCCTTCGGCGTGGGCAGCACGGGCAGCGACCGTGCGTACTCAAGCATCTCGTTCAGCCCGGGTGCCCTGATCACACCGGACTGCTTCAGGATGTCCTCGTACACCGCGTCGTCGCCCGCCAGCGCACCCGTGTGCGAACCCGCGGCCTTGGCGCCGGCGCTCGTACGGCCCGCCTTCAGCACCACGACCGGCTTCTTCGGCACGGTGGCCCGCGCCGCGTCCACAAACGCCCGGCCGTCCTTCAGATCCTCCAAGTGCATCGCGATGCACTCGGTGTTGGGGTCCTCGCCGAACCACGTCAGCAGATCGTCCTCGTCGAGATCCGACTTGTTGCCGAGCCCGACGATCGCGGAGACTCCCGTCTTCGTCGTACGGGCAAAGCCCAGGATCGCCATCCCGATCCCGCCCGACTGGGAGGTCAGCGCAACGCCGCCCCGGACGTCGTACGGAGTGCAGAACGTGGCGCACAGGTCCTGCCACGTCGAGTAGTAGCCGTAGATGTTCGGACCGAGCAGTCGCACGCCGTGGCGCTCGGCGATCGCCACGATCTCCGCCTGGAGCTCGTGCTCACCGGTCTCGGCGAAGCCGGACGGGATCAGGACGGCGTTCGGGATTCCCTTACGGCCGACCTCCTCGAGCGCGGACGCGACGAACTTCGCGGGAATCGCGAAAATCGCCACATCGGGCTCACCCGGAACATCCATCACGCTCTTGTACGCCTTGAGGCCCAGAATGTCATCGGCCTTGGGGTTCACCGGATGAATATCGCCCGGGAAACCGCCGTCGATCAGATTCCGCATGACCGAATTGCCGATCTTGCCCTGTTCGTTGGACGCCCCGATCACCGTCACCGAACGCGGCTGCATCAGCCGCCGCATCGAGGTGAGGATCTCCTCGCGCGAATAGCGGCGCCGCTGGAGGGGAACCTCGGTCGTCAGCAGGATCCGTACATCCGCCGCCATCACCCCGTCCGCCGATGCGAACACGGGATTGAGGTCCACCTCCGCGATCTCCGGGAAGTCCGCGGCCAGCTCCGAGACCCGCACCACCACGTCCGCCAGCGCGTCCCGGTCGACGGCCGCGCCGCCCCGCACCCCGCGCAGGATCTCCGCCGCCCGGATCGAGTCCAGCATGTCCAGAGCGTCCGCCTCCGAGGCCGGAGCCAGCCGGAAGGTGATGTCCTTCAGCACCTCCACCAGCACCCCGCCGAGCCCGAAGGCCACCACCTTCCCGAAGGTCGGATCGGTGACGGCGCCGACGATCACCTCGGTACCCGCCGGCACCATCTGCTGCACCTGGACGCCCTGGATCCGCGCCTCGGTGTCGTACGTACGGGCATTGGCGACGATCGCCGTGAACGCGCCCCGCACTTCGGCGGCCGACGCGAGCCCGACCCGGACCCCGCCCGCATCCGTCTTGTGCACGATGTCGGGCGAGACGATCTTCAGCACGACCGGGAAACCGATCCGGTCCGCGAAAGCAACCGCCTCGTCCACGGACTCGGCGAGCGCCTCGGCCGGCACCGGGATGCCGTACGCATCGGCTATCCGTTTGGCCTCGGGAGCGGTGAGCGCGGTACGGCCCGCGGCCAGCGCCGCGTCCACCACCTCCCGTACAGCAGCACCGTCATGACGCGACATCAGATCACTCCAGTCGTCTTCAGCAGCCGCAGCTCCTCGTCGCCGAGCCCCAGCTCACCGACGTACACCTCTTCGTTGTGCTCGCCGAGCAGCGGCGAGGTGACCATCTCCACCGGGGAGTCCGAGAGCTTGAGCGGACTGCCGACCGTGGTGAAGGAGCCGCGCTGCGGATGCGCCACCTCGACGACCATCTCGTTCGCGACCAGGGACTCGTCCTCGATGATCTCCTTGGTGGACAGAATCGGTCCGCACGGGATGTTGTGGGCGTTCAGCTCCTCGAGCACCCTCAGCTTGGGCAGCGTCGAGGACCACTCCTCGATCAGCTGGAACATCTTCGACAGCTGCGGCAGCCGTACCTCCGGCGTCGCCCACTCGGGATCGTCCGCCAGCTCCGGCCGGCCGATCAGCTCGGCCAGCGGCCGCCAGCCCACCGGCTGGACGATGACGTACACGTAGTCGTTCGGGCCGCCGGGCGCGCACTTGACCGCCCACCCGGGCTGACCGCCACCGGACGCGTTGCCGCTGCGCGGCACCTCGTCGCCGAAGTCCTCGTTCGGATACTCGGCCAGCGGACCGTGCGCGAGCCGCTGCTGGTCGCGCAGCTTGACCCGGCAGAGATTGAGCACGGCGTGCTGCATGGCGACGTTGACGCGCTGGCCGCGCCCGGTGCTCTCACGCTGGAACAGCGCGGCGAGAATGCCGGCCACGGCATGGACACCGGTACCGGAGTCACCGATCTGCGCGCCCGTCGCCAGTGGCGGCCCGTCCTCGAAACCGGTCGTCGACATCGAGCCGCCCATGGCCTGCGCCACGACCTCGTACGCCTTGAAGTTGGTGTACGGGCCCTCACCGAAGCCCTTGATCGAGGCGTACACGATCCGTGGATTGATCTCCCGGATCCTCTCCCAGGTGAAACCCATCCGGTCGACGGCCCCGGGGCCGAAGTTCTCCACCATCACATCGCTGCGCCTGATCAGCTCGGTGAGGATCTCCTTGCCGCGCTCCGACTTGGTGTTGAGCGTGATGCTCCGCTTGTTGCAGTTGAGCATCGTGAAGTAGAGCGAGTCGACGTCGGGGAGATCGCGGAGCTGCTTGCGCGTGATGTCGCCGCTCGGGGCCTCCAGCTTCACCACGTCCGCGCCGAGCCAGCCCAGCAGCTGGGTGGCGGAGGGCCCGGACTGGACATGCGTCATGTCGAGGACACGGATGCCCTCAAGAGCCTTGGTCATAAGAGGGCTCCTCTACTTGTACATGGTCTGGTTCATGGTTCCGGGGGCGTACGCGTCGGGGTCGACCCAGACGTTGATGAGCGAGGGCAGCCCGGACTCGCGGGCGCGCTGCAGTGCCGGCGCGATGTCGGCCGGATCGCGGACTTCCTCGCCGTAACCGCCCAGCATCTGGGCGAACTTGTCGTAGTGCACGTCCCCGAGGGTGTTGCCGATCCGCTCCCGCTCCAGTCCGTACTTCTGCGCCTGGCCGTAACGGATCTGGTTCATCGAGGAGTTGTTGCCGACGATCCCGACGAAGGGGAGGTTGTAGCGGACGAGAGTCTCGAAGTCCCAGCCGGTCAGGGAGAAGGCGCCGTCGCCGAAGAGCGCCACGACCTCCTTGTCCGGGCGCGCCTGCTTGGCGGCGAGGACGAAGGGGATACCGACGCCGAGCGTGCCGAGCGGGCCGGGGTCCATCCAGTGGCCGGGGGACTTGGGCTGGACGACCTGGCCGGAGAAGGTGACGATGTCGCCGCCGTCGCCGATGTAGATGGAGTCCTCGGTGAGAAAGTCGTTGATCTCGCTGACCAGGCGGTACGGGTGGATGGGGGAGGCGTCGGAGCGGAGCTGCGGCAGCCGCTTGTCGAGGGCGATCTGCTCGGCGGCGCGGAGCTCGTCGAGCCACGCCTTGCGCTTGACCGATCCGCCGTTGAGGCGGCCTGTCACTGATTCACTGACAGATTTCAGTATCCGTCCGGGGTCGCCCACGATCCCGAGATCGATGTCCCGGTTCTTGCCCACCGTCCGGTAGTCGAGGTCGATCTGCACGACCGTCGCGTTCGGCGACAGCCGCTTCCCGTACCCCATCCGGAAGTCGAAGGGCGTACCGACGATGACGATGACGTCCGCGTTGGAGAACGCGTACCGCCGGGAGAGCTGGAAGTGGTGCGGGTCCCCGGGCGGCAGCGTGCCGCGGCCGGCGCCGTTCATATAGGCGGGCACGTTCAGCGTCCGTACGAGCTCGATCGCCGCGTCCGTGGCACGCGTGGTCCACACCTGGCTGCCGAGCAGGATCGCCGGCTTCTCCGCGTGCACCAGAAGGTCGGCGAGCTTCTCCACGGCCTCCGGGTCGCCGGCGCTCCGCGTCGAGGCCCGGTACTGCCCGGCCTGCGGCACCCGCGCCTTCTCCACCGGCACTTTGGCGTCGAGCACATCGCGCGGGATCTCCAGGAAGGAGGGCCCGGGCGCGCCGTGGTAGCACTCGCGGAAGGCCATCGAGACCATGTCGGCCGCGCGTGCCGTGTCGGGCACGGTCGCGGCGAACTTGGTGATGGGGGTCATCATGTCGACGTGCGGCAGGTCCTGCAGCGAGCCCATCTTGTGCTGCGAGTGGGCCCCTTGGCCGCCGATGAGCAGCATGGGTGACTCTGCCCGGAAGGCGTTGGCGACACCGGTGACGGCGTCGGTCGTGCCTGGTCCGGCGGTGACGACCGCGCATCCGGGCTTGCCCGTGATGCGTGCGTACCCGTCGGCCGCGTGGGCGGCGACCTGCTCGTGGCGTACGTCGACGACTTCGATGCCTTCGTCGACGCAGCCGTCGTAGATGTCGATGATGTGGCCGCCGCAGAGGGTGTAGATGACCTCTACGCCCTCTGCTTTGAGCGCCTTGGCGACCAGGTGACCACCTGAGATGAGTGCTTGGTTCGTGTCGCTGCGGTCGTCGGGCATGGCGAAGTCCTGTCCCTTCGTAGGGGTGCTGGAGCTCTCTCCTGGTACATTGCATACAGTCTACGAATACTGTATGAAGCTTGTTATCCCTCATCCGATGGATGGTGTCCAGGGGGTGCGCGGCACTTTCACTCGTGAAATCGATGCAGCAGGAGTCGCTATGGATCTTTACGAGCACCAAGCAAGGGAACTCTTCGCGGACCACGGCATACCGGTGCCGGAGGCCGAGACGGCCGGCACGGCCCGGGAAGCCCATGAGGCGGCCGAACGGCTCGGCGGCCGCGTCGTCGTCAAGGCCCAGGTGAAGACCGGCGGCCGGGGCAAGGCCGGCGGAGTCAAACTCGCGGCGGACGCGGCGGCGGCCGAGATCACCGCCCGCCAGATCCTCGGCATGGACATCAAGGGCCACACCGTACGGAAGGTGATGCTCGCCCAGCCCGTCGACATCGAGGCCGAGTTCTACGTCTCCTACGTGCTGGACCGCGCGGCCGGGACCTTCCTCGCCATCGCGTCCGCCGAGGGCGGCATGGACATCGAGGAGGTCGCCGCAAGCCGCCCGGACGCCGTGGCCCGTATCGCCGTCGACCCGGCGGAAGGGGTCACCGCCGTCAAGGCCGCCGAGATCGCGGCGGCCGCCTCCCTACCGCCCGAAACCGCCCCCGTGCTCCAGGCCCTGTGGCAGGTCCTGGTGCGCGAGGACGCCCTGCTCGTCGAGGTCAATCCGCTCGTATGCACCACGGGCGGCAAGATCCTCGCACTCGACGGCAAGGTCACCCTCGACGACAACGCCCACTTCCGCCAGGCCCGTTGGGGCGACGAGGGAGCCGACCCCCACGGCGACCCGCTCGAGGCCGCGGCCGCCGCCAAGGGCCTCAACTACGTGAAGCTCGACGGCGAGGTCGGCATCATCGGCAACGGCGCGGGCCTGGTCATGTCCACCCTCGACGTGGTCGCCGGCTGCGGCGCCCGTCCCGCCAACTTCCTCGACATCGGGGGAGGCGCCTCCGCCCAGGTGATGGCCGACGGGCTCTCCGTCATCCTCTCCGACCCGGCCGTGAACTCCGTCTTCGTCAACGTCTTCGGCGGGATCACCGCATGCGACGCCGTCGCCGACGGCATCGTCCAGGCCCTGGAATCCGTACGGCTGACCAAGCCGCTGGTCGTACGGCTCGACGGCAACAACGCCGGCCGCGGCCGCGCCATCCTCGACGGCCGCGCCCACCCCCTCGTCCAGCAGGCCACCACGATGGACGACGCCGCCCGCCAGGCCGCAGACCTCGCCAACCGAGCCGCAGACCTCGCCAACTGAAGGGATCGGGAACCATGGCCATCTTCCTCACCAAGGAGAGCAAGGTCGTCGTGCAGGGCATGACCGGCTCCGAGGGCATGAAGCACACACGCCGGATGCTCGCCTCCGGCACCGACATCGTCGCCGGCGTCAATCCGCGCAAGGCGGGCAAGGTCATCGACTTCGACGACCGTGCCGTCCCCGTCTTCGGCTCCGTGCGAGCCGCCATCGAGGCCACCGGCGCGGACGTCACCGTCGTCTTCGTACCGCCGCCGTTCGCCAAGGCCGCCGTCATCGAAGCCGTGGACACCGGCATCCCACTCGCCGTCGTCATCACCGAAGGCATTCCCGTGCACGACGCGGTCGTCTTCCACGCCTACGCCGCGCAGCGCGGCACCCGCGTCATCGGCCCCAACTGCCCCGGCCTGATCAGCCCCGGCCAGTCCAACGCCGGCATCATCCCCGCCGACATCGCCGCCAAGCCCGGTCGCGTAGGACTCGTCTCCAAATCGGGCACGCTCACCTATCAACTCATGTACGAGCTGCGGGAGATAGGTTTCTCGTCCGCGGTCGGCATCGGCGGCGACCCGGTCGTCGGCACCACCCACATCGACTGCCTCGCCGCCTTCGAACAGGACCCGGACACCGAACTCATAGTGCTCATCGGGGAGATCGGAGGTGACGCCGAGGAACGCGCCGCGGCGTACATCGCCGAACGCATCACCAAGCCTGTCGTCGGATACATCGCAGGCTTCACCGCTCCGGAGGGCAAGACGATGGGCCACGCCGGCGCCATCGTCTCGGGCTCCTCCGGCACCGCGCACGCCAAGAAACAGGCCCTCGAAGCGGCAGGTGTACGCGTCGGAGCGACCCCCACCGAGACCTCGCGACTCGTCCGCGCCCGCCTCGCGCAGCCCGGTGACGTCGCCGCCCACTGAGGCCGAGTGCGTGCCACCACTCACGGCCCCCCGTCCGGCCCTCCGCCCCTTTCGAGCGGAGACCACCCTCATGGCACCCACCCTCACCGCACCCGCCACCCTCACCCTCAAGCCCGGCACCGCCTGGGCCGACGCCTGGCAGCGCTGCCTCGCCGTCGCGCCCGAGTCCTTCCGGGACGACCGCGTACTGAACCTGTGGGCCGCCGGCTGGCAGGCCGACGGCCGCGCCCTGCCCGCCACCAGCCCCGTCGACGGCAGCCCCATCGCGGGACCGCCGCGTCTGGACGCGGACACCGCCCAGCAGGCGGTACGGGCCTCGCTGGACCAGCACCGCGCCTGGCGGCACATCCCGCTCGCCGAGCGCAGGGCCCGCGTCGCCGCCGCCCTCGACGCCCTCACCGAACACCGCGAGCTGCTCGCCCTGCTCCTGGTCTGGGAGATCGGCAAGCCGTGGCGGCTGGCCCAGGCCGACGTCGACCGTGCGATCGACGGAGTGCGCTGGTACGTCGACGGCGCCCAGCCCATGCTCGAAGGCCGTACGCCCCTGCCTGGCCCGGTCTCCAACATCGCCAGCTGGAACTACCCGATGTCCGTCCTGGTCCACGCCATGCTCGTACAGGCGCTGGCCGGGAACGCGGTGATCGCCAAGGCACCGACCGACGGCGGCGTCTCCTGCCTCACCCTGGCCAGTGCCCTCGCCGCACGCGAGGGCATCCCGATCACCCTGGTCAGCGGCAGCGGCGGCCAGCTCTCCGAGGCCCTGGTCCGCTCCCCGGAGATCGGCTGCGTCTCCTTCGTCGGCGGCCGCGACACCGGGGCACGTATCGCCACCGCCGTCGCCGACCTCGGCAAGCGCCACATCCTGGAGCAGGAGGGCCTGAACACCTGGGGGATCTGGAACTACAGCGACTGGGACTCGCTCACCGCCGTGATCCCCAAGCTCTTCGACTACGGCAAGCAGCGCTGCACGGCCTACCCGCGCTTCGTGGTCCAGCGCAGCTCCTTCGACGCCTTCCTGGCGGCCTACCTCCCCGCCGTACGCTCCATCCGTACGGGCCACCCCCTGGCGGTCGAGAACCCGGCCGACCCCCTGCCGGCCCTGGACTTCGGCCCCGTGATCAACGCGGCGAAAGCCAAGGAGCTGGGCGACCAGGTCGCCGAGGCGATCGACCGCGGGGCCGTCCCACTGCACCGGGGCACCCTGGAGGAAGGCCGCTTCCTGCCCGGCCAGGACACCTCCGCCTACCTCCCGCCCGTCACCCTCCTGGGGCCGCCGCCGTCCTCGCCGCTGCACCACGCGGAACCGTTCGGCCCGGTCGACACGATCGTCCTGGTCGACACCGAGGCGGAGCTGCTCGCCGCGATGAACGCCTCCAACGGTGCGCTCGTCGCCACCCTGTCGACCGATGACCCGGCGACGTACGAGCGACTGGCCCCGCAGATCCGCGCCTTCAAGGTCGGCCACGGAAAGCCGCGCTCGCGCGGTGACCGCGACGAGCTCTTCGGCGGCTTCGGGGCCTCCTGGCGGGGCGCCTTCGTCGGCGGCGAGCTGCTGGTGCGGGCCGTGACCGACGGCCCGGCCGGAGAGCGGCTGCCGGGGAACTTCCCCGACTACCAGCTCAACGCGTAGCCCCCGCTCGTTCCCCTTCCCCTTTCCCTTCCCCTGTCCCTGCCCTTCGTCCTAACCGATGCCCTGGCGGTCGGGCTCGAGCGCGAACTCCCGCTCGGCCGCCCCGGGCACCGTGCGCTCCACGGCCTGAACCAGGAGCGCGCGGTGCCTGAGCAGCGGCTCCCGTCTCTCCTCGGGCGCGAGCAGCAGCAGATCGTCGATCCCGGCCAGCAGCCGCCGCGTCACCTGCGGATTCCCCAGCGCGAACAGCCGCACCTCGGCCAGCCCCAGATCCACCAGATCGGCCCACCCGGGAGCGTCCTGCACCAGGCGCACCGTCCCCTTGCCGTCCCGGTGATGCGCCGTCCCGAGCGGTGCCTTCATCAGGGCCGCCAGAAACTGGACGATCCGGTCCAGGCACTGCACGGCCGTCGTCGGATCGTTCACGGCGGGCGACAGTGAGCGCAGTGCGATGTCCGACAGCTGCCGCAGCCCGAACCCGAGATCCTGGGTAAAGGTGCGCTCCACCCCCACGGACACCGTGTACCGGAGCGCCTGCCGCGACGGCTTCCCCTCACCGTGCACCGCCAGCACCGGCATCCCGGGCACCACGAAGTCCCCGATGCGCGGGATCAGCCGCAGTACGACACCCTGCCGCCTGGCCGCCCGGACCAGGCGTGCGACATTCACATCCCGCAGCACCCCGGCCCGCCCCTGATGCGCGAGCCACGCACTCTCGGGAGCGAGCGGCGCCGCATCCCGCACACCGATGGGCGCTCTCCCCAGCATCCCGAAGGCCTCCCTGGTGATGTGGTCGACGACGGGTCCGACCTGCATGAGCCGCAGGGTGGAGGACACATAGGCGATGAAGAGCAGCAGACTCAGCCCGACCAGCACCATGGTCAGCACGCTCTGCACCAGCGGCACGGAGGTGACCCGCTGCGGATCGGCCTCGCTCTCGTACGAGGTCAGCACCAGCAGCGAGAACACGAACGTCGCCAGGAACACGGTCAGCGTGAGCTTGCTGATCCGGCTCCGCACGAAGATCCGCACGACCCGCGGGGTGAGCTGCCCGCTCGCCATCTGCACGGCGACCAGCGAGATGCTGAAGACGACACCGATGAAGGTCATCATCGCCGAGCTGATCGTCGTCACGATCGTCTTGGTGTCGTCGGCGAACGAGATGAGATCACGGACCGTCTCGTACTCCTGCTCGTCCTGCAGATACGCGACGATCTTGATGTCCAGCTCCGCAGCACCCCACCACAGCACGAAGACGAGGATCAGCCCCACGGTCGGCGCGAACCAGAAGGTGTCCCGCAGATGCTCGCGCAGCGGCGAGAGCGCCCGGGGCCGTCGATAGCTGCGATCACTCACGCACGCGAAGGTACGTCCTGAACTGTGCGTACGCGGGAAGCAACAGGCAGTGCACAGGGCGTCCCGGCGTCGTCGAGATCGTCTCGAACGGGCCAGTCGCACCCCACTGACCACGGGAAATGCAGGTGAGGGGCGCCTCAAACCCCTGGTATTGTGGTCCATGTCGCCACGGGAAACCGAGGCTGACCACCTAGTCCGGGTGGCGGAATGGCAGACGCGCTAGCTTGAGGTGCTAGTGCCCTTTATCGGGCGTGGGGGTTCAAGTCCCCCCTCGGACACCAGCTGAGACCCCTGTTCATCAGGGGTCTTTCGCGTTTGCACGCTCTCCAGGGTTCTGGACGCCGCCGCTGTGTCTGCAGCCTCCGCGGACGGTATCGCCCCCGGGCCTGCGCGCCCGTTCGGCAGGCGCAGCCGGAATTCCGGGTATGCCGCGGCGGCACCGTACTCCGCCGCCCGGGCCGTGCCTCGTTTCGCTCGCTCACGCCCACTCGCGTGCGCTCGGCGCTCGGCCGGTCTCGATCTTGCGGAGGGTTTCAGCGGACACCCCGGCGGCTGCTGCCACGTCGACCATGCTGCGGTCACCGCGGGCCTGGCGGAGCAGGATCCCGAAGCGCTCTCCGCGTTGCCGCTCTTGCGGACTCAAAGGAACTCTCACCATGCCCGTGATACTAATACCGGTATAAGTATTGGGTAGCGTCGCATGGCAGGGAGTCACGACACATGGTGGAGATCAAGACCGACACGGCACTGGAGGCGATGCGAGAAGCCGGACGCGTCGTGGCCCACGCACTTGCGGCTGCCCGCGCGGCGGCAGCTGTGGGAGTTCGCCTGCGCGAGCTCGACGAAGCCGCCCGCACCGTTCTCACCAAGGCCGGAGCGCGTTCTCCGTTCCTGGGCTACCAGCCCTCCTTCGCCCCGATCCCCTTCCCCGCCGTGCTCTGCGCGTCCGTGAACGACGCCGTCGCGCACGGCATTCCCGACGACTACCGTCTGCGCGACGGCGACCTGGTGAGCATCGACTGCGGAGCCGAACTCGACGGCTGGACCGGCGACGCCGCGATCAGCTTCACCGTCGGCACCCCTCGCCCCGCCGACCTCGAACTCGTCGCCGCCACCCAGCAGGCCCTGGACGCCGGCATCGCCGCCGCCACCACCGGCCATCGCATCGGCGACATCTCCCATGCCATCAGCACGGTCGCCCGCAAGGCCGACTGCGGCATGCCGGCCGACTTCGGCGGCCACGGCATCGGCCGCCAGATGCACGAAGACCCCCACGTCCCCAACCACGGACGACCCGGCCGCGGCTTCCCCCTGCGCCACGGCCTCGCCCTCGCCCTCGAACCCATGCTCATGGCCGGAGGACGCAACGACTACCGCACCGACCCCGACGGATGGACCCTGCGCACGATCGACGGCAGCCGAGCCGCCCACATCGAACACACCATCGCCATCACCGAGGACGGCCCCCGCATCCTCACCCTGCCTTGACCTCGAATCCGCTCCCACCCGGCAGCCAGACACATCGGCCACTCTCGGAAAGCACCGACCACCGATCACGGCTCCTACCGGTGCCGAGCCCTGGTTGGCAGTACAGGCAACCCTTGAACGCGG
This sequence comes from Streptomyces lunaelactis, assembly GCF_003054555.1. NCBI lineage: Bacteria > Bacillati > Actinomycetota > Actinomycetes > Kitasatosporales > Streptomycetaceae > Streptomyces > Streptomyces lunaelactis. The sequence continues at coordinate 7,252,844 of NZ_CP026304.1, forward strand.
AGCGGACGGCGCATCGGCGCAGGGTGACTCCGTATGGCCCCAGAACGACGACTGCCCGTCAGCCGGAGCTGACGGGCAGTCGAGTGGGACGGTGGTCACCGGCCGACGGGGAGCGGTTCCCGTCGGGCGGCCAGCACCGTCAGTAGGCCGGAACGGCCTTGGGGTCCGGGCCGTGCGCGTTCTCGTGCGCCTTGCCCTCGCTCGCGAGGAAGACGATCAGGATGATGAAGCCCACGAGCGGGACCAGCCCGATGAGCAGCCACCAGCCCGACCGGTCCGTGTCGTGCAGACGACGGACGGCGACGCCGAGGCTCGGCAGGAACACGGCGACCGCGTATATGAGCTGGAGGATGCTCGTGCCGAGTACCGCGTCGAGGATCGCCAGCACGATGCTGATGCCGACGTTGAAAAGGAAGAACATCCAGTATTCCTGGCGGCGCGCACGCCCGCTGAATACCGCGTACTTCTTGAGTACGTCCACGTACCAGTTCACAACGTCCCCCAAAGGACAGCGATGTGGCCTGTCCCCTTGGAGCAAGCCGGTGGGCAGAAAATAGTGGCTTGAAGTGAGCGGGTCAATTCGTTACCTGTGACGGATGATCAGCAGGTCGCTACGCGCGTGGCTCCGCGGGCCGCGGGCGCCTCTCAGGGCCTATAAAGTGCGGCGATGTCCGCCGCGTACGTTCCCGCGATCGCCCGCCGTTTGAGCTTCAGGGTCGGTGTCATCAGACCGTCGTCCAGACCGAATTCGTGGGGCAGGATGTGCCGTTTTGTTCCTCTGGCCGGCGGCAGGGAGCTCCGCTCCATCGCTGTTCCCTGACGGGTACTCGGCCGACCGGCCGCGGCGCATGTACGGCGTCCCGTCCGGGGGCCGCCGTGCCTCAGGCCGTGACGCCCGCCTCCGTCAGGAACGGGCTCGGCCGGCCCGACCATGAGACGTACAGGAAGTGCCGCGCCCGTGTGCAGGCGACGAACAGCAGACAGCGTTCGGACATCAAGTCCGTCTCGTGCTGCAGCCGGTCCACATCGACCAGGGTGAGTGCACGAGGGAACGGCAGCGCCCCGACGCTGACGTCGATGACGGCGACGCACCGGAACTCCAGGCCCTTGAACGAGTGCATGGTTCCGACCCGCACCGTGGTCGCCTCCTCGGCGGCGTCGGCCCGCAGCGGGCGCGACCGGAATGCCCGCAGCCTTCAGACGCTCGACCGCTTTGGCGCACGTCTTCTTGAAGCGGGTGCTCACGCCGATCTCCCCGGCGATGCATGGTCAGGTGCGGGCATGTCGATGTCTGTCCGCCAGAGTGATTACGAGCCCGTCAGCGGCCCGTGAGTCCGCGGCCTGCGCGGGTCGATTGCCATCACCATGCCAGGAGTGTGAGCGGCATACTCCCCAGCCGCCCTTAAGCTGGGCCCAGTTGTATCGAGACGTCTCGGGGGCGGACAGCGTGACCACTGCGTTAGGCACGAGCACCATCACCCTTGCGCTTGTCGCCGGGTATGCCGGATCGGGCAAGTCGGAGGCCGGCAAGCTCCTGGCGGCGGCGACCGGTTGGGCCATGCTCGACAAGGACACCATCAGCCGCCCGATGACCGAGCGACTGTTGCTGGCATTGGGCGGGGATCCGGACGACCGCCACAGTCCCGCCTACCTGGAGCACGCCAGGCCCCTGGAGTACGAGTGCCTGATGAAGGCGGTCTGGGAGAACCTTGAGTGCGGAACGTCCGTGGTCGCCGTGGCGCCGTTCCTCGCCGAGAGCGCCGATGCGCAATGGACGTCTCGGGTGACACGCCGGTGTCGTAGGACCGGAGCCCGTTTCGAGACTCTGTGGGTGGACAGCGACCTGGAATCGATGCGAGACCGGCTGATCTCGCGCAATGCCTCACGCGATACGTGGAAGCTGACGCACTGGCCCACGTACACGAACGGCCTCGACCTCGGCCTCCGACCGGTGACGTCTCACCACGTCATCGACAACCGCATCGGAGCCTCACGCCCGCTGGCCGAGCAGGTCGAGTCCGTCGCGCAACGGCTGCTGGGGGACTCGTGAGCGCGATCGTTCTGTACGGACCCCCCACGGCCGGCAAGGACACCGTGACGGCAGCCCTCCGCTCCGCCGATCCACGCTTCGAATCAGTCATCAAGCTCAAGCACGGGAGCGGCCGGTCAGCCGGATACCGGTTCGTCACCGCCGAGGAACTCGACGACCTGCGCCACCAGGGCAGGATCATTGTGGAGACCCGGCGTTACGGCAACATCTACGCGGTCGATGACCTCTCCCTCACGCAGCCGCAGGAGCGGGGCCTGATCCCCGTCACCCACATCGGTAACGTCACTGACATGCGCACGCTGCTGGACCGCAGTCGGGCGACCTCGTGGCTGCGCGTGCTCCTCTGGGTTCCAAGGAACGTGTGCGAGGCACGGTCCCGCGAACGGGGCGACACCGATACGCCGAAGCGGCTCAACGCCTGGGACGAGACCGCACAGGACGTTCTCGACTCCGATGTACGGGACCTGTTCGACCTGGTGGTACGCACGGACCGGACGGATCCGGAGACGGCTGCCAAGCAGATCGCCCACGCGCTCGAGGGGGCACCGGACGTCTTGAGTACGGAGGAGCTGTTCGCGACTCTCGGGCTCGGCACGGACGAAAGCGGGGCTCGCCGGAGCGCGACTCGGCGCCGTGCCTGAGCACATCCGAGTACACGCACAGCGACATCGACGGCCACAAGCAGCAGGGGGATGCCGGTGGGAGTTGTCCGGACGTTGGAGGACCTGGCGAGAATCGGTCGCCAGCGCACCGTCAGCGATCGCAGCGTGCATCTGCATCAGGACGAGGTCACGACGGACCTTCTGCTCGACACCGTATCGGCCGACCGTGTCTCCCTGGACCGTATGAGCATCGACGGGGCGCTCACCGTACGCTCCTGCCACATCGATGAACTGGTCGTCGATCACGTGGAGGCGGACGCGCTCCTGGTGGTGAATTCCCGGATCGGCCGCCTGACCATCCGCAATGCGTCGATGGGCTGTGAGGTCACGATCATCGACTCCGCGCTCGACTTTCTTGCTCTGCACTCGTGCGGGCAAACTCGGCTGGAGCGGCTCCGTGTGGAGGAGCTCGTACAGATCAACGCTCTGCGCGGGTCGATCCGGATCAGCAACACGCGCGTGTCCTCGCTCGCGGTCCGCAGTCAGGCCACGGGCGGCCGCCTCGGCCGGCCTCGTGTGGTCGTGCGAGGACTGCGGGCCCGTGAGGACATCACGTTCGACGATCTCTGGCTGTCCGCAATCGAGATCGACGACGTCGAGACGCCCGAGCTCACCTTGCAGCGTGTGCGACTCGACGAGCCGCTGCGGGCGAACGAGCTCCGCTGCAGCGAGACGGTACGCGTGAACGGGCTGGTCATTCCCGCAGAGGACAGCACGATCAGCAACAGCACCGTCAGAGGTCCCGTGGAGGTACGCAACCTCGGGCTCTGTGGCAGCTCGGACAGCAATCGGACTGATGCGACCGCTCGCCTTGCCCTTCACAACACAACGGTCATGTCCCTCATTTCGTCGTCCGAGGCATCGTCTGTGATCAGCCTGCACGGCTCCTCGGTCACGGGCACCCTCGGACTTCCGTCCGGCAGCTCCCGCTACAGCCTCGACAGCTCCTCCAGCGTCGGTGACATGGATCTGGCCGGCGAGGTCTTCCGCAACGGCACCCAAATCCTTTCCTTCCTGGAGCGCTCCTTCACCGAAGTGACCGCTGCTGCTTTGGAGTCCGTGCGGTCGGCGCTGGCCAGGAGGAACCGGAACCGCGAAGTCGACGAGCTCTACTACCTTGCGCGACAGCGCGAGGCAGCAGCCCTGCCGCCGCTGCGGCGCACCATCGGACTGGGCATCCTCGGCGGGGTCCTCGGCTGGGGAGTGCGCGCACGCAACCCGGCGCGTGTGCTGGCGGTGGGGGTCGTGCTGACGGGCGTGATGCTCCATCTGGCGGGGGCGGTGCGCGAACCAGGACGAGATCTTACGGACCTGACCGTCGCCGGTAAGAGCTTCGTTCTGGCCCTCGCCCTGTGGCTGAACGTCGGTACCGGCATGCCGTCCGAGCTCAAGACAGCCGAATGGTCAGCGCTTGCGGTCTCGTTCACAGCGGCGGGAATGCTGTTCACCACCCTCATTGTGGGCATCGTCATCCGCAAGCTGGTGCGTTGACTGCCGGCGAACGACCGGATGACAGAGTGACGTCCATGGACCAGCGTGAAGAGGCCGAGGAGAGCGCGGCGACAGCGCCGGATGTCACGTACGGACTGCGTGGCAAATCGTTCCTGGTGACCGGTGGCAGCAGGGGACTGGGCTATGCGGCCGCCCGACTGCTCGCCGCCGAGGGAGCGTCTCTCGCGATCTGTGGCCGCGACCCCGACACCCTTGTACGGGCCTCCTCCGAGCTGCGCAAGGACTTCGACGCCCAGGTCGTGACGGGATCCGTGGACGCCCTGGCGCCGGATGAACTGGAGGACTTCACCCGGCAGGCCGGGAGCGCACTCGGCGGCCTCGACGGCCTGGTCGCCAACATCGGAGGCAAGCGGGGTGGCGGGCTCCTCGACTCGACCCGCGAGGACTGGCAGGCGACCTGGGAGCTGAACGGCGGCCACGCGGTGCGCACCGTGCGGTCGGCGCTGGACAGTCTGCGTCCCGGCAGCTCCGTGGTGATCGTCGCCTCCATCTCCGGCTGGAAGCCCCGCTTCCCGGCACAGTACGGGGCGGCCAAGGCGTCGGAGATCTACCTCGCGGGTGCCCTGTGTCAGGAACTCGCCCCGTACGGGGTCCGGGTCAACACCGTCAGCCCTGGTTCGATGCTCCTGCCGGGCAAGAGCTGGGACCGCCTGCGCCGACGTGACCCGGAGGCTTATGAGGCGTACGCAGAACGCAACCCCGGCGGGCGCCTGCTGAACGCTGAGGAGGTCGCCCGGGTTATCACCTTCCTCCTCTCACCGGCCTCCGGAGCCGTGAACGGTGCCCACATCCCGGTTGACGGCGGCCAGCCGCAGGCGGGGCTGGGGACGGTTCCGGGCCCGGCAGAGCGGGGCGGACACGTGAGTGGATGAGCGCCTACGACACTCCCACGTCCAGTACGGCCCACACCGTTTTGCCCGGTCCGTCGCTGCGCGGGTGCCAGTCCCAGCGGGTGGCCAGGCACTCCACCAGGAGCAGGCCGCGGCCGCCGTCGCGGTCGCCGGCGGGCGCTGCGAGGACGGGGACGCATTCGGTACGGGTGTCGGTGACCTCGATACGTACGGTCGCGGCTTCCGAGGTCTGGCTCTGTCGGTGAGTGTTGAGGCCAGCGGTCAGTGGGATCTGACTCCACCGTGTCTGCGCGGTAAGTCGTGTCAGTGAGTTTTGACTCCACTGGCGGGGTTGCGGTTGGGCTGTTCCAGGTAGCAAGGGGGCATAAGTGCCCGTCTCCAAGGTCGAGTTGTACGCGGCGATCCGCCGGGATGCGCGGGTTGAGGGGCTGTCGAGTCGCGCGTTGGCGCTGAAGTACTCGGTGGGCCGGCGGACGGTCACCTCACCGCCTAATCATCTCGCAGGGAGGCGATGGGCTGGTGGCGCCAGGCGTCCTCGATGCTGGCATATCGGGGGAAGCGCTCCAGCAGGGAGGTCAGGCGCAGGAGCTGGCCGATGCGGTCCTGGTCGTAGACCACCCGGGTCCACCGGCCGGTCACCTCGCTGCGGTCCCAGGCGGCGCACAGGTCGTGCAGGGGGCTGCAGTCCATGAACGTCACCGCCCTCAGATCGACGATCAGCCAGTCCGCGCCGGCCTGGGCGTCCATGCCCCACAGCAGGGCGCCGAACGCCGGGGCCGACGCGAGGTCGAGCTCCCCGGCCGGGGACTCCAGGCGGCAGTTCTCCAACAGGGCGGGCCATCTGGTTCGCATCGGGTCCAACTCCTCCGGCCGTTCGGCACCAGCAGTGGCCATGCGGAGAAAGCCCGGGGCGTGAAAGCCGCCCTCGCAGCCTAGAAGGGGTCGCACATCCGACCGATCACAAGTCCAGGTCTGCCCCAGACTCCCACTGCCGTGGCCGTACTTGTCCGCGAAGTGGCTCCTGATGTTCGAACCGGGGCCCTTTACCGGCCCGGTTGCGACAGGAAGCGACGGCCCCCGGCATGGCGACGGCCGCCGTTCAGGCGGCGGCCGCGTGCCCTGCGCAACATCGCGCCCCCGCGGCAGTGCCAGGCGGTAAGCCCGCTACCAGAACTGGTACAAAGCTGCCCCTCGTCGGCACCAGGCCCTCTGCGGGATGGAGTCACTTCTCACCTTCAGAACGTGGCTTTGAGATCCCCAAGTGGAGTCAAAACAGACCTACCGATGGAGCCAGTTGTCACTGACAAAGCCAGAGGTCGGAGCGAGGGCGAGGGCGAGGTGGAAGTCGCGGCCGGGGACCCTGCAGTGCTGGACCGCGTTGGCCGCGAGCTCGGCGACGATCAGGGTGAGGACGTCGTGCGCGTCGCTGTCGTACGGGATGCCCCAGGCGTCGAGCCGCTGCCTGGCGAGGCGTCGGGCGAGGCGTGCACCGCGTGGGGTGGAGCTGAACCGCATGGCGAAGTGGTCTGTGGGGCGGGCGGGTTGGTTGGTGCGCGGGGGGAGGTGTGTGGGGGAGACGGTCTCTCTGGTCATGACTGCAACGCTCCCGTTGGTGGCGTAGCGTGACCAGTGGTGACGCGCCGTCGGGGCTTGGTTGTACGCGACGGCGTGCGGTGTGTACGTGGCGCGTTGCGTGACGGGGTTCCGGGCGCGGCGTTTGGCCGGTGAGGGGGTGGGGCCGATGGACTCTTCGGAACCAATGGAACAGCGCGCGCCGGGCGATCAGGGCGTACGGGATGACGCCGGGCCCCGGCCGGAGGACGAACCCGGATCGGGCGTGGTGACCGCGTTCGGGAGGCAGTTGAAGCTGCTCCGGGTCAGAGCGGGTCTGGAGCGGCCCGAGTTCGGGAAGCGCGTGGGCTACGCGGGACAGTCGGTCGCATCCTTCGAGCAGGGACGCCGCATCCCGCCGGCGAGGTTCATCGACCGGGCGGACGAGGTGCTGGATGCGGGGGGTTTGCTCCGGGCGCTGAAGGAGGAGGTCGCGCGGGCGCAGTACCCGGCGTTCTTCCGGGATGCGGCGAGGTTGGAGACCGAGGCGGTCGAACTGTTCCTGTACGCCGTTCAGGCCATCCCCGGTCTTCTCCAGACCGAGGAGTACATGAGGGCTCTACTCGCCATGCGGCGACCACTGTTGGACGAGGACACCATCGAGATGCGTGTGGCCGCACGCAGTGCACGGCAGGAGATCTTCAGCCGCTGGCCAGCGCCCTTGATCAGCTTCGTGATCGAGGAGCATGTACTGAGAAGGCCGTTCGGCGGCAAGCCTGTCCTGAGGGGAGTGCTCGAACACGCTCTCCTGATCGGACAGAAGCGCAATGTGGAGATCCAGGTCATGCCGACCGACCGGGAGGACAATGCGGGGGTGGACGGCCCGTTCACGCTGATCACGCGGAAGGGCAGCGAACAGGTCGCGTACCTGGAGGTCCAAGGGCGCAGCATCCTGCTGTCCGAGCGAGAAGAAGTCCGCTCAGTGGCTGCGCGTTATGGGATCATCCGGTCTCAGGCTCTCACTCCACGAGAGTCCCTGGGATTCATCGAGAAGTTGCTGGGAGAGGTATGAACACCACGGAAGCCTCGGTAGCCGCACAGGAACTCGCCTGGTTCAAGAGCAGTTACAGCGGTGCTGAAGGCGGTGAGTGTGTGGAGGTGGCCAATGCCACCCGAGCCGTACACATCCGGGACTCGAAGGTCCCCTCCGGACCGGTCCTGACCGTCTCCCCCCATACCTGGGCCGGGTTCGTCGGGATGGCCGCCGACCGGTCGGCCTGAGCCGTACGCAGCCACGTCGGACTCGCCGCGTACCACCTGCGGCAGGTCCCACGACGTGCGTCTGGACCCCACCCGCCGCCGTGCGTCGCCGGTGACCACGCCAGAAGAGACCCCACTTCAAGTGGGGTCTCTTCTGCGTTCTGACCGGGCGTGCCGCGGTCCGGCTCGCCGTCCTCAGTCGTCTTCCGGCATGGGCGCGGGCCGAGCCTCCTTCATCCGCTGCGGCGTCCAGTAGTCCCGCACCTCGTCGGGGCTCTGCCGCTCATCGCTGCTGGTGGTCCCGGAGTCCGGCTGCGGCCCCCGGGCCGGGTCGGCCGCGGCGGTGCGCCACGCGGCCACCGCCACGACAGCGGCAAGCAGGGCGGCGGCGGTTCCCCATCGGCTCAAGCTACTGCGACGCATTGGACTGCTCCTTGTCAGGCTTTCAGGCTGTCAGGTGACGCCGCCCTGGGCGTCGTACATCGCCTTGACCGCGTCATCGAAGTACGAGCTCCGATTCCAGCCGCCTGTGGCGAGCGTGCTCATCGCCCCGTTGACGGAGCCCAGGCCGTTGGCGTCGTTGAACTCTCGCAGCCACGGCCCGCCACTCGATCCGCCGCCGAAGTCACACTGCAGTTCAATGCGGCCGTCGCCGACCGCGCGGGTGGTGCCCTGGCAGGCCCACTGGAGCTGGCCGTTGTCGCGGTTGCCCGGGTAGCCCATCACGGTCATGGCCTGGGTGCGCGAGAAGTTCCAGCTCAGTCCGTGACCGCCGGTGACATTGACGATCTTGTTGCCGTTGAGCGGCCAGGTGGTCACCATCGCCACGTCCCGGCCGAGGTCACTGCTGCTGATCCAGGTGTTGAAGGTGCGGAACTGTTTGGCGGCGAAGGTGCCGAAGGGACGGACGCCGGAGCGGTAGCGCGGCGCGTAGGTCCAGTTGGTCATCCAAGTGCCGCCGCTACCCCCGTGCACGCAGTGCCCTGCGGTGATCAGCATCTGCTTCGAGCCGCTGTTGAGGGCACTGGCCGAGCAGGCGTAGTTGAGTCCGTTGCTGGGGTTGGTGAAAAACACCTTGCCCACTGCTGCGGATTCGGTGACCAGGGGCCGGACCGTGCCCGGCCGTCCCTCGGCGGGCGGGGTCGATCCCGGCTGCCCGGTGGGTCCGGGCTTGCTCTGGGCGGCGCCCGGCGAAACGGCTGTCCGGTCGAGGGGGATGGCTTTTCTCATCCGCTCCGGCGTCCAGTAGCGGGCCAGCGCGGCGGCGGCGGCCGGCGAGTCGACCGGCGCACCGCCGGCGAGCCGCGGAGTGGGGCTGGCGGTGGTCGCGGCCCCGGCGGGGACGGCGGAGGGTCCGGGCACGGCGGGGTGGGTCCCGCCATTGCGGGTCCCGCCCCGGCCAATGCCAGCATGGCTGCAGTGGCCAGCGGTAGAAGTGCCTGTCTGAGACTGCGCACGAGTGATACTCCCCATGGTCGATTCGGACGCGCATTGCCGCAATTCGCCAGCCAATGCGCGGAGTTGAAGCGACCGTAGGTCTGGCAAGTGCCCCGGTGATAGTCCGAAATAAGTCGCTCCGCTATTCCCTTACCGTGCCGCGCATTTCGGTCAGTCCGGATCCACCGCTTGCTTGCCGAATACTTGTGTGCTGGGTGCCGACGAGTAGGCGGCGCGGGACAGCTCTCTGACCAGCCATTTGCTGACCAGCGGCTGCCCACCGCCATCGGTGAGGGCCCGGTGCGTCAGCCCTTTAAGATCTCTCGTTACGTTCATGCATTAACCTGAACGCCGTCTATTCCAGAACGGCCCGTCGGGTTATGCCTCTTTGGGCCCCGCAACACAAACGTCACCGGCGAGCAACTTGACGGTCACCAATTGATCGTCAGAGAGCCCACCGACCCACCCCTCAGCGCATGTAGAGCGCGTCGATGTCCGCCGCGTACGCGCCCGTGATCGCCCGGCGCTTGAGCTTCATCGTCGGTGTCATCAGACCGTCGTGCAGACTGAACTCGTTCGGCAGGATGCGGAACGCGCGGATGGACTCAGCCCTCGAAACCTGTGTGTTGGCCCGGGAGACGGCCCGTTGGATCTGCGCCCGCAGGTCCTCGTCGTCCGCCATCGCCGACATGTCCGACTGCGGCTTCCCCTTCAGCGCCTGCCAGTGGGCCAGCGCTTCGGGATCCACCGTGATGAGCGCCGCGATGTACGGCTGGTCGTCGCCCACCACCAGGCACTGCGAGATCAGCGGATGGTGGCGCAGCTCCTCTTCCAGGGGCAGCGGGGCCACGCTCTTGCCGCCGCTGGTGATGATGATGTCCTTCTTGCGCCCCGTGATGACGAGGTAGCCCTCGTCGTCGAGGTGGCCCATGTCGCCGGTGGCGAACCATCCGTCCCGCAGCACCGCTTCGGTGGCCTTGGGGTTGTTGAGGTAGCCGGCGAAGACAGTGTCGCCGCTTACCCACACCTCGCTGTCATCCGCGATGTGTACCGCGCAGCCGGGAATGGGCCGGCCCACCGTGCCGAATCTGACGGCTCCCGGTGGCTGAGCCGTGATCGCGCCTGCCGTCTCGGTGAGTCCGTAGCCGTCGTACACGGTGACGCCCGCGCCGGCGAAGAACAGCCCCACCTCCCTTCGGAGCGTCGAGCCGCCGGACACGGCGTTGCGTACCTGACCGCCCAGTACGGCGCGCAACTTGCCGTAGACCAGGCGGTCGTATACGGCATGCAGGACCTTCAGCGACGGGCTCGGACCGTGACCCGAGCCGATGGAGTGCCGTTCCACGGACTCGGCATAGCGCACGGCGACGGCCGCGGCCTTGTCGAAGAGGCTCACGTGGCCCGCCTCCTCGGCGGTGCGGCGAGCCTTGTGGAAGATCTTCTCGAAGATGTACGGGACGGCGAAGAGGAACGTCGGCCGGAACGACGCCAGGGCGGGGAGCAGCGTCTCGGGCGTCAGATCGGGCTGGTGGCCGAGACGGACGCCGCCGCGCAGGCAGGCCAGCACGACCATCAGCCCGTAAATGTGGGCCACGGGCAGGAAGTTGAGGATCGACGGCTGCACACCGGGCTCGGCGATGATCCCGCCCCAGCCCTCGAGCAGGATGTCGCATTCGGCGGCCAGGTTGGCGTGGGTGATGAGGCAGCCCTTGGGTGTTCCCGTGGTGCCGGAGGTGTAGCCGATCGCGGCGATCTGGTCGGGCAGCACGGCGGCGCGGTGACGGTGGATCAGTTCGTCGTCCACGCCGAGGCCCTGGTTGATCAGGGACGCCACACAGTCCAGGTCCATCTGCCAGATCGCGAACAGCCGGGTCTCCGCGTCGGAGGCCGCCGCCACGGTCATCGCATGGTGCTCGTGCTCGACCACGATGGCCCGGACCTGGGCGTCGTACAGGATCCAGCGCACCTGCTCGATGGACGAGGTGGGGTAGACCGGAACGACCTCGGCGCCGACCGACCACAGGGCGTACGCCAGAACCGTCCACTCGTAGCGCGTACGGGACATCAGCGCGACCCGGTCGCCGAACCGGATGCCATTGGCGAGGAACCCCTTGGCCACGGCGATGACCTGGTCCCGGAACAGCTCCGCACTCACCGGCTCCCAGTCGTCCGGCCGAGTACCCGTCCGGCGGGAGAGCTGCACCAGGGAGGGATCGCGATCGGCCGTCTCGTACACCGAGTCGGCGAGTCCTCCCGACCACGGAGGTCCGGCACGGAACGGAGGACCGTTTCCTTGCATATGGCCTCTCCCTTCCCCGTGTTGGGGGCGCCACGCTGTGTGCAACTCAGGGTGCGAAAGGTACATGCAGGGAGCAGTTGCTGCCTAGTTTTCGGACACATCCGAGGTCAGGCGGTACGTGCCGCCCACGGCGCCGAGGCAACAGTCGTGCCGTATACGCGCGGTGGCGTACGTACGGTTCGTGTACCCACTGGCGTGTGCCGGGTGCGAGTAGGGCCCATGCCGCCAGCGGCGGGTCGGCGTGTGGTGCCCGTACACCGACCCCCTGTACGGGTTCACGCTCTGGACAGTACGAGTAACCCCACGTGACGGTGGAGTCGTTGTACCTGTGCAAGGAGTGCGACAAGCGCGACAAGGGGGTCGCCGCCCATGGCGAGCATCAGCAGTGCACCCGAACAGTCCGACAGCCTCAAGGCGTTCGGGGCGGCATTGAAAGTCTTCCGGGAACGGGCCTTACTGACGCAGGAGCAGCTCGCCGAGCGGTTGAACTACTCGATCGCTTCGGTCGCCTCGATCGAGCAGGGCCGGCGGATGCCGACCGCCCACTTCATCGAGAGGGCCGAGGAGTCCCTGGACTCGTTCGGAGTGCTACGGGCGGTGGCCCGGCATGTGTCGCGTCGGCCGGGCCTGGCCGCCTGGTTCCGGTTGTGGGCGCAGCTGGAGGCGACCGCGGTCAGCCTGTGCACGTACGAGTGCCGGGTGGTGCCCGGACTGCTGCAGACCGAGGCGTACGCACGGGCCGTGATGCTCAACGTCCCCCCGCCGCCCACCGAGGAGGAGCTGGAGGAACGGATCACCGCGCGCATGGAGCGGCAGGAGCTGCTGACCCGCAGGCCGCCGATCGTGTTCAGCTTCATCGTCGACGAGTCGGTGCTGCTGCGGCACACCGGTGGCGAGGAGGTCACGCGGGAGCTCCTCGACCACCTCATCTCCCGCGCCGAGTTGTGGAACGTCGAGCTGCAGATCATGCCGCTGCGGCAGCCGCACCACGCCGGTTCGGACGGCCCGATGCAGCTTCTGGAGACTCCGGACAACAGGTGGCTGGGCTACTCGGAGGGGCAGCAGACGGGACAGCTGATCACTGGTCCGAAAGACGTCAGCCTGATGCAGATGCGCTATGCCAAGATGCGCTCACAGGCCCTGTCCCCGGCGGACTCGGCGGAGCTGTTGAAGCGGATGCGAGGAGCGCTATGAGCACCACCGACGAGCTGAACTGGTTCAAGAGCAGCTACAGCGGTTCGCAGGGTGACAGTTGCGTGGAGGTCGCGTGCCGACCCGACGTCGTCCATGTCCGTGACTCCAAGGAGAAGGACGGGCCGCGCTTCTCCGTATCGCAGGCGGCTTGGGCGGATTTCATCGGATACGCCGCCCTTTGATCTGCCCGAGCGGCTCGCGGCTCGCATGGTGAGAGGCTCGGGGCCCACACCGTGCGAGCCGAATTAGGGAGTTGCCCCGAACCCGGGCTGCCCGTCGCCAGTAGCAGTGTGGCGATGCGCTCGACGAAGGCGATCCGTTCAAGCCCGCTGATGGTCCCTGACCCGCCACAGCCACCTGATGTCGCGTCCGAAGGACCACATCAGGAGCATCAGCGCCGACAGGACCGTCGCGAACGCCGACAGCAGCGGAAGTATCCCCGCCCCCGCCACGAGCAGCACGATCCCCTGCAGCGCGGCCACCGTCTTACGTGCCGTGCTCGGCGGCAGGGCTCCGTTCAGCCACGGCAGTACCCGGGCCGCCGCGACGAAGGCGTACCGCATGGCGCCTATCAACAGCACCCAAGGGCCAAGCGACATGGCGACGTAAACGCTGAGCACCAATATGAGGAAGGCGTCGACCTCCATGTCGAAGCGTGCCCCCAGCGCGGACGATGTGCCGGTGCGCCGGGCGACCTTGCCGTCGACCGCGTCGAGTATCAGCGCGACCGAGGTGAGCGCCACCAGGACCGTGACCGGTGGCGGGCTCTCGAAGGAGTCCGCGACCAGCGCGGTCACACCTCCGACGAGCGTCGCGCGGGCCAGGGTGACGCGGTTGGCCGCTCCGAAGGGCTGCAGCCATGACCGGCGCAGGGCGCGTGTCAGCACCGCCCAGGTGGCGACCCCGAAGGCCAGACCCGTCAGCCAGCCCGCGGGCCCCAGACCGATCGCCGTGCCGAGCAGGGCCAGCAGGAGGAGCTGCGCGCCCGCTCCCGCGGTCGTCTCGTGCCGCAGCAGCCTCATGTCGTACGTGTTGTTCAGGGCCACCCTTGCCCCTTCCGGCTGCGTGACAGAGTCCATGGTGCCGCGTACCGTGGCCGCGGCTTCTTGAAGATCAGTACGTCAAACGTCGCCCGAATGTTCAGGAGTACGCAGATGAAGCGCGTGGCACGGGCCTTCTGGCTCCGCTCTCCCGGCCACGGGGAGATCCGGGACCTCTCGCTGCCGGAGCCCGCCGACGACGAGGTGCTCGTGCGCACGCTCTGTTCCGGTGTGAGCCGTGGAACGGAGACCCTCGTCTTCCGCGGCGGCGTACCGGAGAGCCAACACGGCGCGATGCGGGCGCCGTTCCAGGACGGCGACTTTCCCGGGCCGGTCAAGTACGGCTACCTCAACGTCGGCCTTGTCGAGGAAGGGCCACGACACCTGGTCGGCCGTACGGTCTTCTGCCTCTACCCGCACCAGACCCGGTACGTCGTCCCGGCGAGCGCCGTGACCCCCGTGCCGGACACCGTGCCCGCCGCGCGGGCCGTGCTGGCAGGAACGGTGGAGACTGCCGTGAACGCCGTGTGGGACGCCGCACCACAGCTCGGCGACCGCATCGCCGTCGTCGGAGCGGGCATGGTCGGCGCCTGCGTCGCCGCTGTCCTCGCCAGGTTCCCCGCCGTCCGGGTCCAACTGGTCGACATGGACCCCGGGCGCGCCGCCGTCGCGAGGGCACTCGGCGTCGACTTCGCGCTCCCCGAGGACGCCGCGGGCGACTGCGATCTCGTCGTCCACGCCAGCGCCACCGAGGACGGACTCGCCCGCTCACTGGAACTTCTTGCCCCGGAGGGGACGGTTCTCGAACTGAGCTGGTACGGCGACCGGCGGATCAGCCTGCCGCTGGGGGAGGCCTTCCACTCCCGCCGCCTGGTCCTGCGCAGCAGCCAAGTGGGGATGGTGTCCCCCTCGCGGCGCTCCAGCCGGACCTTCGCCGACCGTCTCGCGCTCGCGCTCGACCTGCTCGCCGACCCCGCTTTCGACGCGCTGATCACCGGCGAATGCGCCTTCGACGAGCTGCCCGAGGTCCTGCCACGGCTCGCCTCCGGGGAGCTCCCGGGCCTCTGCCACCGCGTGCTGTACGAAACAGCTGCTGATCCGGCCTGAACAAGGAGGTCAGGTCGGCCGTACTACAGGTCAGATGTACCGCCATACCTGGAGGGTCGTTCGTTGTTCAGCATCACCGTCCGTGATCACCTCATGATCGCCCACAGCTTCCGCGGCGAGGTCTTCGGGCCCGCGCAGCGCCTGCACGGAGCGACCTTTCTCGTGGACGCCACGTTCCGCCGCCCCGAGCTGGACGACGACAACATCGTCGTCGACATCGGTCTGGCCACCCAGGAACTCAACGCGGTGGTCGCCGCGCTGAACTACCGCAATCTCGACGACGAACCCGACTTCGCCGGCATCAACACCAGTACGGAATTCGTGGCCAAGGTGATCGCCGACCGCCTCGCCGACCGGGTGCACGCGGGGGCACTGGGCGAGGGCGCACGCGGCCTGACCGGCATCACGGTCACCCTGCACGAGTCCCACATCGCCTGGGCGAGTTACGAGCGCGGCCTATGAACCGTGCCCACGCCCGTGCGGTGCACTTCGTGATGCCCGGTGGCGTCGACGACGCGGCCGCACCCAGCGGCGGCAACGTCTATGACCGGCGGGTGTGCCAGGACCTGCCCGGTGTCGGCTGGCACGTTCACGAACACGCCGTCGCGGGCACCTGGCCGCGGCCCGGAGCGGCCGCCCGCGCCGAACTGTCCCGCGTCCTGGCGGAGGCGGAGGACGGCGGTGTCGTCCTTCTCGACGGACTCGTCGCCTGCGCCGTTCCCGACATCGTCGCCCGGGAAGCCCAACGGCTGCGCCTGGCCGTCCTCGTACACCTGCCGCTCGGCGACGAGACAGGACTTGCGCCCGCCCGGGCGGCCGACCTGGACGCCCTGGAGCGCGAAACTCTGCGCGCCGTACCGGCGGTCGTGGCGACCAGCGACTGGGCGGCCCGCAGGCTCGTGGCCCACCACGGGCTCGCCTCCGGCCGGGTCCATGTCGCCGCCCCCGGTGCCGACATCGCGCCGTCGGCACCCGGCACCGACGGAGCCTCGCGGCTGCTGTGCGTCGCCTCCGTGACCCCGCGCAAGGGGCAGTACCGGCTGGTGAAGGCACTTGCGGCCGTCGCCGACCTGCCCTGGACCTGCGTCTGCGTCGGCGGCCTCGACCAGGACCCCGGCTACGTCGCCGGTCTCAGAGAGCTGATCGAGGAAGCCAGCCTGGGCGACCGGGTCCACCTCGTCGGACCACGGGCCGGTGCGGAGCTGGCGGCCGCCTACGCCGCCGCCGACCTCATGGTGCTCACCTCGTACGCCGAGACGTACGGCATGGCCGTGACCGAGGCCCTCGCCCATGGCATTCCCGTACTGGCGACAGCCGTCGGCGGACTCCCGGAGGCTCTCGGGCGCGCGCCCGACGGCAGCGTGCCGGGCCTGCTCGTACCGTCGGAGGACCCGGCGGCACTCCCCACGGCACTGCGTCGCTGGTTCCGCGAGCCCGCACTGCGCCACCGGCTGAAGGAGGCCGCACGCGAGCGGCGCACCGCGCTGGACGGGTGGGGGACGACTGCACGGAATCTGGCCGGTGCGTTGGAGCACCTCCGAAGCGAACCCCGGAGGGCCGCATGAACACGACCGAAGTGCCTCATTACGCCCCCGAGTGGCTGGAGCTGCGGGAGGGTGCCGACGCGGCCGCCCGCGCCCCCGGACTCCTCGGGCCGCTCCAGCACTGGCTGGCCGGCCGGGAGCGCCCCGGCCCGCGGCTGGTGATCCACGATCTCGGCTGCGGCACCGGCTCCATGGGACGCTGGCTCGCACCCCGGCTGAACGGCCCGCAGCACTGGATCCTGCACGACCGCGATCCCGCTCTGCTCGACCTGGCAGCCGTGCGCACACCCCGTGCGGCGGGCGACGGCAGCCGCGTGACGGTCGCGACCCGGCGCGGTGACATCGCGCGTCTGACCGCGAAGACTCTGGCCGGCGCCTCGCTGTTGACGGCCTCCGCACTGCTGGACGTGCTCACCCGGGAGGAAGTGGACGGGCTCGCGGCGGCCTGCGAGGGGGCCGGCTGCCCCGCCCTGCTGGCGCTCTCCGTGGTGGGACGGGTCGAGCTGACACCGGCCGAACCGATGGATGCCGAGATCGTGTACGCGTTCAACGCCCACCAGCGCCGCAGCGGTCTGCTCGGACCCGATGCGGTCACCGTGGCCACCGGGGCCTTCGCACGGCACGGGGCGACAGTACGCACCGACGCCAGCACGTGGCGGCTCGGCCCCGATGAGTCGGCTCTGACGGTGGAGTGGCTGCGGGGCTGGGTCGGCGCGGCCTGCGAGCACCGCCCGGCCCTGGCGCGGCGCGCCGACACGTATCTGCTGCGCCGTCTGGCGCAGTGCGCGGCGGGCGAGTTGCGGGTGGTGGTGCACCACAGCGATCTGCTGGCACTGCCCCGGCAGACGGGCGGGCCCTCGTGGGCGGGCGGGCCCTCGTCGACGGGCGGGACATCATGAGCGGGCGGACGAGGGCCCGAATAGGCACGATCGCCGGAGTGGGCATCCTCGCCGTGCTGGTGTGGCGTCTTGGCACCGGAGCCTTCCTGGACGGGCTGCGCAGAATAGACGGTCCCACGCTCCTGGCCGCGCTCGGACTCGGCCTGCTCACCACGGTGTTCAGCGCCTGGCGCTGGCGCATCGTGGCCAGTGGCCTCGGCATCCGGCTGCCGCTGGGGTCGGCCGTCGCCGACTACTACCGCGCCCTGTTCCTGAACGCGGCGCTGCCCGGCGGCGTACTCGGCGATGTGCACCGCGCGGTACGGCACGGACAGAGCACCGGCGACATCGGCCGAGGCGTCCGTGCCGTCGTCCTCGAACGGGCCGCGGGCCAGCTCGTCCTGATCGCGGTCGGCGTGACGGTCCTGATCGCCGGGCCGACCCCTGCCCTGGCAGGGATCCGCCCTCTTGCCACGTCGCCGGTGATCGCGCTGACCGTCGCCGTGACCGGCGCCCTGATGATCGCGGCGGCCGTGAGGCTCGGCAGGAAGCCCGACGCCTCGCGATGGCGCCGGGCTGTACGCTCCGCGCTGGCCGAGACGCGCCTCGGACTGCTCTCACGCAGTAGCTGGCCGGGAGTTGTCCTCTCCTCCGTCGTGGTGCTGGCGGGACACCTCGGCACCTTCCTTCTCGCCGCCCGTGCCGCGGGCGCAACGGCGCCGACCGCCGAGCTCGTGCCCCTGATGGTGCTGGCGCTGCTCGCCATGGCGCTGCCCCTGAACGTCGGCGGCTGGGGCCCCAGGGAAGGTGTCACCGCCTGGGCCTTCGGCGCGGCCGGCCTGGGCGCCGCCCAGGGCCTGACCGTCGCCGTGGTCTACGGAGTGCTCACCTTCGCCGCGAGCCTGCCCGGCGCGGGTGTGCTCGCCGGTCAGTGGCTCGTCGGACAGAACCTAAGGCGTCCGCAACTCAAGCTCGAAGAGCGTGTCGTCGCCGAGGGCGGCGCGTCGCACCGGCGGGCGCAGCGCGTCCCGCATCACCGGCTGTCCGGGGAATCGGAGCCCGGGGATTCCGTCGCCGAGCAGGACCGGCGCCACGGTGACGTACAGCCGGTGCAGCGCACCCTCTTGCAGGAACCGCGACACGGTGACACCGCCGCCCTCGATCAGCACTCGGCCCAGGCCGCGCCGCGCCAGCGCCTGCACCAGGCGGCCCGGGGCGAAGTCGTCGCCGTCCGGGAGTACCAGCACATCGACGCCGTCGGGCACGGCCTTGCCACGCTCGCCGCCGGCGCCCACCACCCACAGAGTCGGGGCTGAACCATCGGTGAACACCTGACGCCCCAGCGGCACGCGGCCCTTCGGATCGAGGACGACGCGCACCGGGTTGTCCCCAGGACAGGCCCGCACCGTCAACCGGGGGTCGTCCGCGACGGCGGTCCCGGCGCCGACGACGACCGCGTCGGCGAGCGCCCGCAGGCGGTGCAGATGGAGACGGTCCTCCTCGCCGGTGACAAAGTCGGAGTCGCCGGTACGCGTCGCGATGAAGCCGTCCAGGCTCTGCCCGAGTTGGGCGAAGGTGAGGTGAGGACCGGCCAGGCACAGCGGCAGATAGCGGTCGGCGAGCAGCTGTGCCTCGGGCGAGGCAGCCTCGCTCCAGTGCCGTGGCCCGCCTGCGCCCGGGACCAGTCCGGCGGCTTCGGCGTCCGCCTCGGACCGGATGCCGCGCAGCCGTTCCCAGGCCTTCGCCGCGTCAAGTACCGCGTTGCGGCCGGTCATCGGGTCTCCCGGGAGGTGAGCAGTGAGACGTACTCACCGAAGGAATCGGCAAGCGAGGCGAGCAGTTGTTTTCCCTTCTCGGCTGACGCCATGGAAGGGCGGCCGATCACACCGGACTCCGTGTACGCCGACATACCGAGAGTGAGCAGATGCTTACGCTCGTCGGCAAGGAAGTCGGACGTTTCATAACCGGGACGGACAAGTTCGGGGTGGGCATGCAGAAGGATGGATGTCTCCACTTCCCCCGCGTGCATATCGCTGTGCGAGGGTGTCTGTACGCCTGCCCGCGTCCGAGCTGTGTCCCAGTCCGCCGGGCCCGGGAAAAGCGCCATGGGCATCTCGCTGCCGACGGATTCCTGAACCACATTGCGCAGTACGTAATTTCCCCCGTGCCCATTGACAAGAATCAGGGCACGCACCCCGGACCGTCGCAGCGAGTCGGCGATGTCCCGTACGACCAAGTGGAGGGTCGCGGCGGAAATGCTGACGGTTCCTGGCCAGGCCGCGTGCTCGTGGGAGCAGGAGATCGTCACCGGCGGAAGCAGGTTGACCGGGTGGGCGGCGGCTGCCTCCCCGGCGATCGTGCAGGCGATGACCGTGTCGGTCACCAAGGGAAGGAACGCTCCGTGCTGCTCGAAGCTGCCGACGGGAAGGACGGCGACCGCGGCCCGCCGGGCCCTCACGTCCTGTGTCGAGTCCCAGGGCAACAGGCCCGGTGCCTGTGCCGTTTCCGAACCGCTCATGTCTTTCCGGCCTTTCGTCGTCCGCTCCGTGCACCCACGGTCGAACGTGATGAATCGGACAGCCAGTTGATGTCCAAGTGAAGTTCCTCAACCATTTTCGCTCACGCTTCCGTGAGCCTGCCATATAGGATCGGGTCATGACAGAAAGTGATGGTGCGTTCGGCGGTCGTGTTCGTCCATCAGGTGTCGAACGAGTGGTGGATGTGCGGTTGTCCACCATGCACGGCGAATTTCTCGCTATCGGCTACCTGGACCGCGAAAGCGCCGATGAGCAAATGGTGCTTGTGTACGGCGATGTCGAGAGAGAAGGAGCTCTCACGCGTGTGCATTCGGAGTGTCTGACCGGAGATGTCTTCGGGTCCAAACACTGTGAATGCGGCGATCAGCTCGCCGCCGCGCTGGATGCCATCGTGCGGGAAGGGCACGGCATCCTCGTCTATCTCAGGGGCCATGAGGGGCGCGGGATCGGGCTGTTGGCCAAGCTCCGGGCGATGAAGCTCCAGGCGGAGGGGATGGACACGGTCGAGGCGAATCTCGCCCTCGGGTTCCCCGCCGACGCCCGCGACTACAAGGTGGCGGCGGACATTCTGCACGACCTCGACGTCCCGTCCGTACGGCTGCTGTCGAACAATCCGCTCAAGCGCGAGGCGCTGCTGCGGCACGGCATCAAGGTCACCGAACAGGTGCCGCTGCTGATCGCGCCGCGCGAGGAGAACCTCTCCTATCTGTGGACCAAGCGGGAACGCCTCGACCACTACCTGCCACACCTGGACGGCGCCGTCGAATAGGCCTCACGGGTTGACCGTCATGTCCTCTGCGGTCACGCCATCTGACGGCGCACCAGTTCGTGCAGCTGACCACCTGGATGAGCGAGCAGGTCCGCCGGCGCGCCCTGCTCCACGACCCGGCCGTCCGACATGACGATCACGCGGTCGGCGTCCATCACCGTGGTCAGCCGGTGCGCGATCACCACGCGGCTGGCGCTCAGCCGGCGGGTGGACTCGATCACGATGCGCTGGGTCTCGTTGTCCAGCGCGCTCGTGGCCTCGTCGAAGAAGAGGATGCGCGGGCGGCGGATGAGCGCCTGGGCGATCATCAGGCGCTGCCGCTGGCCGCCCGAGATCGCGCCGCCGCCCGCGATCATGGTGTGCAGGCCCATCGGCATGCGCTTGATGTCCTCGGCCAGGCCCGCCATTTCGGCCGCCTCCCAGGCCTCTTCCTGGGTGAAGGCCTCGGCGCCGCAGATGCAGTCCAGGATCGATCCGGTGAGCGGCTGTGCGTTCTGCAGGACGACACCGCACTGGCGCCGCACCGCCGCCTGGTCCAGGGCGGCCAGGTCCTGGCCGTCGTACAGCACGCTGCCCGAGGCCGGTTTGTCGAAGCCGATGAGGAGCCGCAGCAGCGTCGACTTTCCGCAGCCGCTGGGGCCGACGATCGCCACGAACTCGCCCGGCCTCACCTGGAGGGACACATCGTCGAGGACCAGCGGGCCGTCGTCGGTATAGCGGAAGGAGAGCTTCCTGGCCTCGATCCCGCCGGACAGGACGCCGGGCTGTGCGCTGGCGCCGCGGACCTCCGGTGCCTCGTCCAGGACCGGCTTGATCTGCTCGAACATGGGCAGTGCCGCGGCGACCGAGACGAGTGCCCCGGAGAGCTGGGTGACCGAGGTCAGCAGCATGGTCACGGAGGTGTTGAAGGTGAGGAACTCACCCGCCGACATGCTGCCGCGGGCAGGTCCGGCCAGCAGCATGAACATCGTGAGCGTGCAGAGCGGCAGATAGACCGCGTCGAGGACCGTGGTCAGGTTCCTGACCCGGCCCGCCCGCTGCTGCAGTTCACGCGAGCGCGCGAACTCGCGCGCCCAGGCCGCGTACGCGAAGCTCTCCGCCGCGGCGACGCGCAGCTTGGGCAGTCCGCGCAGGGTCTGGAACGCCTGGTTGTTGAGCTTGTTGCCGAGCTCGACCAGTTGCCGCTGCCACCGCAGCTGCCACAGGCCCATCCCGAGGAAGACGGCCCCGATGACGAGCAGCATGCCGATCGCGGCCAGCGCCAGCGGCACGCTGTACCAGAGCAGCAGTGCGAGGTTCATGGCACCGACCGTGCTCGCCTGTACGGCCACCGGACCCATGCCGGACAGCAGCCGGCGGATGGAGCTGATGCCCATCGCCGCACTGGCCAGCTCTCCGGTGGAGCGCTCGGTGAAGAACTTCGTCGGCAGCCGCAGCAGCCGGTCCCACACGGCCGGTTGCAGCGCGCTCTCGATACGCCCCTCCATCCGCAGAACGGTGAGATTCTGCAGCAGCATGAAGGCGGCGGTGACGATGCCGGCGATCATGACGGCCAGCGAGACCTGGACGATGAGGCTCGTCTCGGCCGTCGGCACATAGACACCGAGCACCTGCCCGGTCGCGATCGGCACCAGCGCACCGAGACCGACCGTCACCAGAATGCCGAGGGCCAGGTTCCGTACGTCGCTCCTGGTGCCGCGCATGCTGAAGCGCAGCAGCCGCCACATGGTCATCGGCCGTTCCGGCAGCGGACGGTAGAACATCACGGCGCGCGGCTCGATATCCTCGGCAACGTCCTTGCCGATGCGCCTGCGCAGACCCGATGCCGGGTTCACCGCCTCGTACCGGCCACGGCGCCACAGCAGCGCGACCGGCGCTCCGGACCTGGCCCAATGGCCCACCAGCGGACCGGAGTTCGTACGCCACCAGCGGTCGTCGAGTCTGACCGCGCGGGTACGGATCCGTGAGCCGACGGCGATGCGCTCGACCGGACTGACCCGCGCGTCCCTCGCGGCGCTCTTCGGGGGCTCGGAGAGCGTGATCCCGGTGGCCTCGGCGACGCGGCGGCAGACGGCGAGGGTGGCGTCGTCGGTGGCCCTGTCCGCAACGGTGGCAGACCGTCCGGCCCGCTCCGGCCTGCCGATGGACGCCAGCAACGCCTGGTCCGCGCGCTCGCGGACGGCCTCGCCCGCCTTGATGCCGGCCGCCGTACGGTCTTCGTGGGCGCGCTCCAGCTGTTCGATCCAGCGGTCCACCGCGGACAGCAGCCGGTACTGCTGGTTGACCATCTGCTGCCAGGTCGCGGCGTCGACCAGCAGGTCGCCCGCGGCCTCGGCGCTGTACACGGCGCCGTACTGGACGCTGCCGGGGGAGACCGGCATCCACAGGATGTCGTCGTCGGCCACGGCCTCTTCGGTGGCCGGCCGGCCGTCGAGCGGGGCCTCGAACAGGACGCCGAGACCGCGGCTGATGCCGAGCGCGAAGGCGTACTCCAGCGGGGTGGGCACGGGCTCGTACCCGGCCCCGTACGTGCCGTCGGCCTGACCGCCGTACTGACCGCCGTACTGATTCCCGTAGGCGTCGTACTGGCCGGTTTCCCCGTACTCGGGCCGGTACAGCTCGCGCAGCGGTATCCGGCGCAGCAGACAGTCCTGCGAGGGCCTGCCGAGCAGGGTGTGCTGCGGCCCTTGCACCGGGCCGAGCAGCAGAGTTCCGGCCTCCAGGCGGCCGAGGAAGTGCCAGTGACCCTGCTGGGCGGCGTCGACCGCGAAGAGATCGAGGGCCCCGCCGACAACGAGCCACAGCACCTGCGGCCCCTCCAGCGGCACACTGCGCAGACCCGTGCAGTCCACCGGGGTGCCGAGGCCGCCCAGTGCGTGCGTCACCGCGTCGGACTCGGCGGGCCCCGCGGCCGTGGAGGGGTGTACGGATGACACGTCAGTGCTCCTTGACCAGCTCGGCGTACGGGCCCCCGGCGGCGACCAGGTCCTCGTGCCGGCCACGTTCGACGACCGAACCGTGGTCGAGGACCACGATCTCGTCGCTGTCGCGCACCGTGCTCAGCCGGTGGGCGATCACGACGCACGCGCAGCCGCGCCGCCGCAGATTGTCGATGATGACCCGCTCGGTCTCCGCGTCCAGGGCGCTCGTCACCTCGTCGAGCACCAGGATGCTCGGGCGCCGCACCAGCGCGCGGGCGATCTCGAGCCGCTGGCGCTGCCCGCCGGAGAAATTGCGGCCGTCCTGTTCGA
The DNA here is from genome assembly GCF_003054555.1 of Streptomyces lunaelactis. Lineage (NCBI taxonomy): Bacteria > Bacillati > Actinomycetota > Actinomycetes > Kitasatosporales > Streptomycetaceae > Streptomyces > Streptomyces lunaelactis. The sequence goes on from NZ_CP026304.1 coordinate 7,276,786, forward strand.
CCCGGCTGTGGATGCCGTCGGGGCGCCGCGCGATCACGTCGTCGTAGAGGGCCGCGTCCTTGAGGGCGGTGACGACGGCCTCGTCGGTTATCGACGGGTCCCACAGCGCCACGTTGTCCCGGACGGTGCCTTCGAAGAGGAAGACGTCCTGGTCGACGAAGGAGACCGAGGCGGCCAGTGCGCTGCGGGAGATGTCCTCCAGGCGCTGTCCGTCGATCCGGATCGTCCCCTCCCAGGGGCTGTAGAGGCCGGAGATCAGCCGGGAGACGGTGGACTTGCCGCTGCCGGATCCGCCGACGAGCGCGACCTGCCGGCCGGGGCCGACCGCCAGCGAGAAGCCGCTGAGCAGTGGTTTGTCCAGCGGGCTGTAGCCGAAGGTGACGTTCTCCAGCGTCACATGGCCCGTGAGGCGGCGGGTGCTCGCGTCCGGCTCCCGGCGTGAGTAGAGCGAGTCGACCGGGAAGTTCTCGACGTCCTTCAGCCGTGCCACATCGGCCGCGAAGTCCTGGATCCGGCCGGCCACGCCGTTCAGCCGCGCGATCGGAGCGGTGAAGCGCGTCACCAGCGCCTGGAAGGCGACGAGCAGACCGATCGAGATGTGGCCCTCCACCGCCCGCAGCCCGCCGATCCAGAGGATCAGCGCACTGTTGAGCGTCGCGAGGGTGGGCGCGACGACGGCCAGGAACGCGCTCGGCACGCCAAGACGCTGCTGTACCTCCAGCGTCGTCGCGTGCTGGCCCGCCCAGCGGCGGAAGTAGCCGTTCTCGCCGCCGGTGGCCTTCATCGTCTCGATCAGCTGAAGGCCGGTGTACGAGGTGTTGGTCAGCCGGGCGCTGTCTGCGCGCAGTTTCTGGGTGTTGGTCGCGCGCAGCCGGATCACGATGCGCATCGCGACCACGTTGAGCAGGGCGATCAGCACACCGACGAAGGTGAGCTGAGGGTCGTACGTCCACAGCAGGAAGGCGTAGAGGATCACGACGACCCCGTCCACACCCGCGGCGGCGAGATCCCGCGCCAGAGTTTCGGCCACCGCGTCGTTGGACTGCAGCCGCTGGACCAGATCGGCCGGGCTGCGCTGCGCGAAGAAGGTGACGGGCAGCCGCAGCAGATGCCGCAGGAAGCGTGCGCTGCTGAGCGTGGACGAGATGATGCGGCCGCGCAGCAGATTCGCCTGCTGGAGAGCGGTCAGCACGGCGGTGAGCGCCACCATCGTGGCCATCGACGCGAAGAGGGGTCCCAGCAGCGAGGTCTGGTTGCCGATCAGGAACATGTCGATGTACGTACGGCTCAGCGCCGGCATCGCCGCGCCGACGGCGACGAGCAGCAGGCTGGCCAGCAGAGCGGCCAGCAGGGTGCCCGTCGTGCCGCGCATCCTCGCGGGCACGGCGCCCATGATTCCCGGTTTGCGGCCGCCCCGGCGGAAGGCCTCGGTCGGCTCGAAGACCAGGGCGACCCCGGTGAAGCTGGTGTCGAAGTCCTCCATCGACACGAAACGGCGGCCCTTGTCGGGGTCGTTGATGTGTACGCCACGGCGGCCGAGCTTGCGGCCCATGCCGTCGTAGACGACATAGTGGTTGAACTCCCAGAACAGGATGGCGGGCGCCTGCACCTCGGCGAGCGCGGCCGGTTCCATCTGCATACCCTTGGCCTGCAGGCCGTAACTGCGGGCGGCCTTGAGCAGGTTGCTGGCCCGCGAGCCGTCGCGGGATACACCGCACGCGATACGCAGCTCCTCGAGCGGCACATGCTTCCCGAAGTGCGCGAGCACCATGGCCAGCGAGGCGGCCCCGCACTCCAGGGCCTCCATCTGGAGCACGGTGGGGGTGCGAACGGCTTTCCGCTTCTTGACCTTGGGGGGCCCTGGGGGGCGGCCGCCGTGCGCGCGGCGCCGGGAGGCGGGCGCGCTGTCGGGGCGATGCCGGCCGCGGCCCGCCGGAGGCAGTTGCTGCTGCGCGGTCATGGAAGCAGCCAATCGATCGGATGTTGCTCGGCGAGGTGGATGGCGCCGGTGGCCAGGGTCATGGAGTCGATCGCGTACGGCGGTCCCTCCGAGGACGACCAGGCGTAGCCGGACTTGGTGCCTGCCGACGGGGCGAGGCGCACCAGGACCGATACGGGCTGGCCCTTCTGCGAGAACTGCTCGCCCAGCTGGCTGCTGCCGAGGAAGCCGGTGATCCGCTGGCGGGTCTGGGCGGTCCGGCCGACTGCCTTGACCTTGCCGCGCAGTACCCCGTACTGCTGTGTCGGTACCGACTGCACGGTGATGTCCACGGACGCGCCCACGGGCACCGTCGATCCGGAGCCGGCCGGAACGTACAGCATGACCATCAGGGGATCGTCGGCCTCTTCCACCCGCTCCACGGCCGCGATGTCCGATCCGGTCGTGACCACGGATCCGATCGTGGCGGCCAGGGTCGTCAGCCGGCCTGCGGCGATCGTGCGGACGACGGCGCTGCCCTGGGCGGTACGGACCTTCACCAGGGGCGCGTCGGCGGGAACCCGTGCGCCTTCCTCGGCGAGTACGTCGGTGACCTGGCCCGCGACGGGGCTCTGCAGGACGTAACTGCCCTGTGCGTGGGTGAGGACGCCGGGAGCGCCGAGGGTGGACGACACGGTGCCGGTCACTGCCCAGAAGGATGCGGCGATCATCACCAGGACCGTGACGGTCAGGACGAGCCGGCCCTGCGGCCGGGCGAAGCGCACCGGCAGATCTATTTCTTCGGGCGATTGCAGCTTGGAAAGGGCCTGTTGGCGGAACTGCACGACACTCTTCCCTCAACTGCAATGGTTTCTGTCGGGCACGCCGGAGCCCGTTGCGGGCCCGACGGTGGCGGCGACCGTATGCCCCGGAACCTGGCTGGGTCCGGGGCATACGGCGTGGCTTGCCGGCAAGGAGGGGGGGCCGACGAAGCCGTAGTCACCGCGGGTGGCTGTGCCGCTCAGCGGCACGCGATCAGCTCAGAGACCGGCGACCAGGCCCGTGACGCCACCGGTGTTCAGGCCGGTGAGGCCCTCGGCCGTGCCGACGACGGAGCCGACGGTGCCGGAAGCGGCGCCCACGAGGCCGGAGACCGGGACGACCGAGTCGACGGTGCCGAGGACGGCACCGGCAGCCTGGCCCACCAGGCCACCGGACACGTTGTCCAGGTCGGCGTCGGAGATTTCCTGGGTCTGAACCTGGGGGGTGGAGTTCATGAGGAGCTTCCCTTCAATGGATATCTCGAAATGGCTGCGGCCGGGCGTTCCCGAAAGGCGGTCCGGCCGCGGCAGCGGTCGTCGGATGCCCGAAGAAATCGGGAACCCTGGGGCGACTCCCGCAGTGCGAAGGATCAAAGCACGCAGGCGTGTTGCGCAGCCAGTCGGACAACTAAGGATCCGGACCGTACCCCTCCGCCGAATTACGGGACGTGCACGAGTGTCCATGGATTGGTGGCATCTTCTTCACGTTGTCGCCCGCACTGACTCCTGTCAGCCGGCGGCCCCGTGACCTCGAACAGGACATTCCCGCACCAAGGGGCTGATGGGCCAGTCAGTACGGGGCGGGTTCGTGGGAGACGGTGTGTCACCTGAGTATTCAGTGTGCAGATTCGCCGACGTGCCGCGCGCGGGGAACATAACCCCATAACGGAGTTGCGCCGGACGCGGGGTGGAATAGGCGATTTCCTTCCGATAGCTCGACGTTTCGAGCAATGGGTGCTGCGATTGCCGTTCGCGGTGCTTTTGGCCATGGGTCGCCGGGCGCGCTCGCAGTCGCCGTCGCGGGATGGTGCCGAAGTGTTGATAGTCTGACGGTGCGTCAGGAACCGTGAGGGGCATGGTGAAGATGCGTGCGCGTCTGATCGGTCTGCTCGTCCTCGTGGTCGCGTGCCTGACCACCTCCCTGACCGCAGGAGGCGCACCGTCCGCCGCCGCGCCCCTCGCCGGCCCCCTCTGGTTCGACGCGCAGGCCGCTGCCTGAGGGGCCAGGTGGACCGCACTTATCTGGCAGCGGCCACCGCGTGTACCAGGCTCTGGACTTCCGCCTCCCGGGCGCCGGCTGGTGGGCGAAGCCCGAGCAGTCGGGGCCGGTCCTGTCCGGTACGCAATGGCAGTGGGACATCTACAACGGCCGCCACCACGAGCTCATGAACGGCAACCCCGCCAAGGTCCGGACCTCGGGCGATGCCTGGAACGACGAGGACCTGTCGGCCGTCCGCCTCGACGACTCCGGCACGCCCGTACTCCGCCAGGACGCCCGCCTGCTGGACCGGCTCTACCCCGGCGCCACCGCGGGCCGCGCGCTGGCCTTCACCTACGAGGACCGCTCCCGCGACGGCTCCGCGACGCTCACCTGGAATCCGGTCCCGACGTCACTGCCGCGGGTCTCCGAGCTCGTCGGCTCGGGCCAGTACGGCCTCCTGCTCTGGCACTCGGACGGCACCTCCGTCCCCACCGAACTGCACCTGCCGGCGTCCTTCGACACCCCCCGGACGACGGTGATCTCCGACCTCGGCACGGCCGTCGGACCTCCCGCGTACACACGAGGCACCCCGATAGCCGTCGCCCCCGAGCCGGGCGGGACGGGCAGCCGCCGCCTGCTGCTCACCGCGGAGAATCCGGTGGGCCTGCACTACGCACTGGTCACCAATGGGGCGGCGGCGCCCTCGGCGGAGCTGCTGAGCGGCGCGCGGGGCGAACTGGCGGCGTGGGCGGCGGGTCGCGGCTGAAGTCGCCTCGGCCGGGTGCCGTTAGTCGTCCAACCGGCTGACAGGATCAATCCGTGAGCGCCTGGACCAGATGAGCCACGGCGCCGGCGAGCGCGGCGAGGCCGGGACCCGCCGGGCCGCCCGGCTCACTCATGTAGACGTCCCGCCGGATCTCGATCATCAACGCGCTGACGCGGGGGTCCTTGCCGTAGAACTTCAGCGGCACATACGTGCCGGCGAAGGGGCTGTTGATACCGGTACCACCGAAGCCGCCGAATGCCCTCTCCGCGTGGGCGAGCAGCTGCGGGGGAGTGTGGACGTCGTCGGTGCCGAGGCAGACCGGGGGCCGCGGCCCGTCGCCGTGCAGCTCGTACGGCAACGGATCGGTCGGGTACGAGTGGATGTCGATGACGACGGCACGCCCGGTGGCCGCCAGCCGCTCGTCGACCGCCGCGGTCATCGCCTCCGCGTAGGGATGGAAATAGCGGTCGATCAAGGGCTGCGGGTCCAGGTCCGGTGAGCGGAGCCGCTCGCGGTGAGTGGTGTGCGTATAGACGGCCCCCATGCCGACGGCGAGCATCTCCTCGCGCTCGTCGGGGAAGCGCTCGGGGTCGATCACCAGACGGGACAGCCCGTTGACGAACCTCCAAGGGCCCGTCGGGGCAGCCTCGGCAGCGGCGGCAGCGATCTCCGCCGTATGGGAGTCGGTGATGTGGTCGAGCTCGAGCTCGAGCGCGGGGTCGTCCAGCACGATGCTGTCACGCACCGACTCGGGAATGACCCGCGAGGAGTGCGGGACGTGAAGGATAACCGGCGAGTCGGCGGCGCCGGGAAGGAGTTGGAAGGAGTCGGGCGCGTCGTTCATGGTTGTCCTCATCGCCTGTCCGCGTGTCAGTACGTGCCCAGGAATCCCAGCGATGGCGGGGGTTCGCAGGCCCCCCGCGTAACCGAGGTGCAGTTCGAAACGGGCCCGGGTGGCCAGCACGTAGTATCGCGGGAGGCTGAGCAAGAGGCCGCTGCGAAGTAAGCCGACCGCGTTCGCCGCCTTCTCACCCATCTCCTGCTCGGGCAGGTGCCCGAGTAGGAGATGTGCGTCGGTGACCAGTGCGTCGACCAGCGCGGCGCGGGCCGTCTCGTCGTCCCAGGCGATCCTCGGGCCCGGGGGTTAGCTCGTACGCGGGTGGACAGATGAGGCTGTACCTCGACATTGCTGGTGCGCGCGGCACGTGGTCGAGTCGACGCTGACCATGGTCCAGTCGATCCGGCAGGACCTCCTCTGCGACTCCTTGGCCTGGCGGGCCGATACTGGTGGCGTGGACAGCGTGCCGCGAGTGGACATCCCAGGGCCGTACGTCGGCTCCCCGCCGCGCGGGCGGGTCGCCGCGGCGGCTACGGCCTTCCCCTGCCACGGCGTGGTCAACGAGTCGGTCCGCGTTCGGGCCGCCGCCGCGCTTCGGCCCTTTGTGGCCTGGTACACCGGCTACCGTCAGGGCGGCTTCCCGGCCGCACAGCACCGGGGGATGCCCTCGCCCTACCTGACACTGATCTTCACGCTCGATGATGTGCTCACCGTGGCCGGCCACCCTGATCCCCGACAGGCCCCGGGGAATTACGACACCCTGCTCGGCGGCCTGCACACGTCACCGGCGCTGATCACTCACGAAGGCCGGCAGTCGGGTATCCAGATCGCGCTCCACCCGCTCGGTGCGCGGGCGCTGCTCGGCCTGCCGGCCGGTGAGCTGGCCAACACCGATCTTCCCGCAGACGCCGTCCTGGGCCGCGTGTGCGGTGAGCTCCAGGCACGGCTGCAGGCGGCCGACAGCTGGCCGGAGCGCTTCGCCGTGCTGGACAAGCTGTTGCTCCGGGCGACCTCCCCCTACGGAGGCGTTCCGCCCGAGGTCGCCCGCGCCTGGCAGCTGCTGATCCGCACCGGCGGTGCCGTACCGGTGTCGGCGCTGGCGGACGAGGTCGGCTGGAGCGGACGCCATCTGGCGGACCGCTTCCGCCGGGAGACCGGGCTCACGCCGAAGGCCGCCGCGAGGGTAGTCCGATTCGACCGCGCCCGCAGACTGCTGGCAGCCGATGCCGGTCGGTCGGAGCTTCCCCGGCTCGCCGACGTGGCTGCGAAGTGCGGCTACTTCGACCAGGCACACCTCGCGCGTGAGTTCCGCTCCCTGGCGGGCTGCGCCCCGAGCACGTGGCTGGCCGAGGAGTTCCGAAACGTCCAAGCCCCCAGCGGCGCACCAGTGGAAGGTTGGCTGCAGCAAGAGCCCAACCAGTACTGAAGGACTGGCCGAGGAGGCTTGGTGGACATGGACGACACGACACCGGCACCGCAGGTGTGGCCCACCCTGCGGGCCCACGATGCCCGCGCGCTGATCCGGTTTCTGATCGACGCGTTCGGATTTGAGGAGACGGTGGTCCACGGGGCGGGTGACCGAGTCGACCACGCCCAGCTGTCCTGGCCGGAAGGCGGTGGGATCATGCTCGGCTCGGCGAAGCAGGACGGCGAGGACGACGCCTGGCCGCTGCGCCCCGGAAGCATCGGCGCGTACGTGGTTACCGCCGACCCCGACGGGTTGTACGCCCGCGCGAAGGCCGCCGGCGCCGAGATCACCTCCGAGCTGCGCGAAACCGACTACGGCTCCAGAGATTTCGCCGCCCGCGATCCCGAAGGCAATCGGTGGTCGTTCGGTACCTATCGCGGGGAGCCCCGCAAGGCCGCGGATCCGGGCTGATCCGGCCATGGCACGTTCGGCGTCGGCCCGGCTCCGGTCGATCTGCCTGGCACTCCCCGAGGCGGACGAGCGGCTCAGCCACGGGGAACCCAGCTGGTTCGCCGGGAAGAAGATGTTCGTCACCTTCTCCGACCACCACCACGACGACCGGCTCGCATTCTGGTGCGCTGCACCGGCCGGAGTTCAGGAGCACCTGGTCGCCTCCGACCCGGTGCACTTCTTCCGCCCGCCCTACGTCGGCCACCGGGGCTGGATCGGCATCTACCTCGATGTCGCCGTCGACTGGGACCGGGTGAAGGACCTCGTTTTAGACGCCTACTGCCTGGTCGCCCCCGCGCGCTTGACCGCGGCACTGGAGGCGGAGGGCTGACCAGAACCTCGCCTGGAGGAGGCCCATTCGGGTGGCGGACTTGTGGTCATCGCATCAAGCCGATGAGGAGAGGCCGGTGGCGCCAAAGGAGACGAAGGACCGCTCACACCAGATCACGGCGCGGAAGCCGGACAGATCCGCGCCGACCGGAACAGCGTTGCCGACAGCCGTTCTGTTCGACGCCGTCCCGCCCGCCGCGGAGAGGTCCGCTGACGTCGAACGTTTGCACCTTTCAGGTGTGACCGTTCGGCTGGGGCGGACCGGCGTAGTCCGCGCTGCCTATGGCGAACTGGCGTGATCAACGGTGCCTGGAGGAGTGCGTCGTACACCTCGGCGTCCGGTTGCTGACACCGCCGCGGGACACGCTCCGCGGGCGTCCAGGCCCCAAGAACAACCGAATTCACGCGGAGAACTGACACATCCGGACGGCATACGTGGGTGCGGGATCTGCTAAGCAGCCGCAACGTCCAACGTTTCGTACGCAGCCTCAGCTTATTACGCCGCGGTCGCGGCGCGGGCCGACGTGCACCTCTCCAATCCCGCTCTCACTCACAGATGGGAACTCGATGCGTCACAGCATGCGCCGATCCGCAACCATTCTCGCGCTCGCGGGCGCTGTAACGGCCGGAACGATCAGCACCGCAAGCGCCTCGCCCAACGCGCCCGAGATCAGATACGGAATGACCGGATTCAAGGTGTACTGCGTCCAGGTCGGCATCAGCTATCACCAACGATCAGATGCCTGGACCTCGCAGGACGGGCAGTTCGGAAATCACACCCTGAGCCAGGTCAGGAACTTCCAGGGGGACATGGGGCTGTCCGTCGACGGCAAGGTCGGCAAAAACACCGGCAGCGAGGTTCTCTGGGGGATCGAGCACGCCAAGGTCGAGAAGAATGGACCCTGGACAACGCCCTGGGGCGTATCGATCGACAACTGCTACCAGGTCGTGCCGAGCCACTTCTGAGTCCGACCCGGCTCACCTGGACTGTCCCATGAGCTCGGTGACCGGCGCTGACCCCAGCTCTGTTTTCCGCGACACGGCCGTCAGCACAGCGGACTCACTCACTGCGGCCGCTGCCGTACCCATTCCTGCTGTCATGGTCCACCCCACGACCGTCCCCAACCAGGACTGCATTCGCACCGGTTGGCTGACCAAGAGCTCGGCGTAGGTTGCCGTCACCGGGCGACGGCAACGACCAGCTGTCCCGCCGCATTTCAGTTGGCAGGTAACGGGCCTCTGCCCTGCACAGAGCCACCGCTCAGCTTGTCATTCAGCCCTCATACACAGCTTCTTAGCGCCGCTGGCCACCAGTACAGCCTGCTGGCCTGGTACTCCCGGCGTGCTCGGCGCCGGGCCTTCGACGGCCGACCCGAAACCAAGGAGGACGAGGCCCGGGGCGACACACCGACCGGCACGAGTAGTCGCTGGTGGGCGACCCTGGAGACGTGGCCCAACAGGCATCACTGGGTGCCCGGCCGCGGCCTGACGCGGCGTGATGCACCGCGGTCACTCCGGAGGCAGGTAGGCCGCCGAAGTGGCCGCAGCGCACGGATCGTTGGCGTCAGCCGACGATCCGCTCCACGGCCCAGTCGGCCAGCGTCTCGGTGACCTGGCTGTGCTCGGTGTTCTTGGTGTCGCACTTGAACTCGTCGAGCATGCTCTTCTCGGCGGGCAGTGACTCGATGTCCTCGTAAGGGTTCACGTTCCATGTGACCGGGTCGAAGTCCAGCGCTACCGCGCTCACCGCCGGGACGAAGCAGCCGCTGCGGTATTCCTGCGGGATCTCGGCCCTGAGCGCGTCGGCGATCATGCCGAAGGAGGCGAGACTGCCGCCGGGCGCGCCGTCGAGGGCGGGTACGTGGGAGGTGTTGCCGCGGCGTACCTGGCCCAGTGCCTTCATCTCGCCGATCGGCTGGCGCTCGCCGGCGTTGGGCTGGAAGCGGGCCGTCGCGGCGGCGACCAGCGGCAGCCGCCAGTCGAACACCGTCTCGCCGGGCGGCAGGTCGCGGCCGGTGCCGGTGCCGGTGCCGTTGGCCACGCCCAGCTTGCGGGGCCGCACCGGGAACTGGCCGTACTGCTCCAGCTCCGCCAGGAACTGCTTGCGGAGTTCGCTGGTGGTGGCGACAGGGCCGGAGTACTTGGCATTCTCGACCCAGGCCCACAGCAGCTGCTGGGCTGCGGGGCTCCTGATCAGGTCGGCCTGCTTGGGCGCGTCGGGGTTGCCGGTGGGGAAGGACTCGAAGAAGTAGGCCATCTGCTGGAGCACCAGCGGGATCCACGCCCCGTTGTGGGGGGTGTCCCAGGAGATGTAGGTCTCGGTCTGGTGGTCCATGCCCTGGTGCTCCATCTCGGCGAGGGCATAGCGGGTGATCATGCCGCCCATGCTCACTCCGCCCACGATCAGCGGGGTATCACCCTGCTTCTCGATGATGGCCTGCTGGATGGCGCTGATCACCACACCGGCGTTCGCCTGGATGTAGGTGTGCCGCTGCTCGAAGCCGACCAGGACGACGTCGATGCCCGCGGCGAGCAGCTGGTCGAGGAAGCCGGGCTTGCCCTTCTTGTAGGGCGCGTTGAAGTGCTCCCACAGCCCCGGCAGATCGCTGGGGCCGTAGTTGAAGCCGTCCGCGAAGATGAAGGGCCGCTCCAGGCTCTTGCGCCCGTTGGCCAAGTACACCGCCGCTGATCCGGTCGCGACCTCGCGTCGGTACGGCCGGGCGGACCGCAGCTCCCAGATCCTCGGCTTCCGATCCTCGGTGCGGGTCGCACGCGCCGGGCTCGCGAACCAGACGCTCGGCTCCAGCGCCCCGGCGAGCGTCGCCGATGCCTCGGCCGGGGGCTTCCCTTCATCCTGCTTCGCCGTCAACTCGACGTCGATCCTGGCTTCCTGTGCCATGACTACCGCCTCTGCTCTCATGGACGTGCCGCTCGACGTGCACAGCAGTTGCACCGTGCCCACATGCGATTGGGCAGGGCAGTGCATTGGAGTTGCCGCCAACCCCGGCACGTACTCAGGGCTCCATCCGCGTTGTAACTGACTGTAACAGCTTAGTAACCTAGCGTGTCATCAGTGTCGAGATTCTGACCGCGGTCATCTTCCGGGTCCGGGCCGGGAACGCCGCCTTGCCGCTGGTGTCGGCCTATGACGTGTTTGAGCAGACCTGGAGCCCGCCCATGCCGTTGCTGTTCCAACGCAGGTACGGCGCCGAAGGCCGGCCTCTCACCCGCAGCTACGTCCGCGAGTGCCTGGTCGCGACCTCGCAGGCCGCCCAGATCACCGTGGCCGGCGATCCCCTCGAACGGCGCCCCCACGACTTCCACCCAGCACATCCCCCTGCCCGGTCCCTGTTACCTCCACGTGGGCATTGCGGCAATGTTGGCCGATCGCCCAGTTGCCCCGCAGCGCAGCCCCCGTCATCGGTGCAGAAGCAGTCGAACCTGGTGATCCGGGTACGCGGAAGCGGCGACCGCAGTGTCATTCCCTCAGTAGGAGGAATGATTCAGCGCGCTTCCGGTATCCACATCGCGCATACGATCACAGCGATGTAGCGTCTGTTGCGAGAATCATTCACTGATTTCGTTCTTCAGGAATGATTCGCCGAGAATCCGTTGGCATTCATCGATAACCAGTGACGGTGGGCCACCTGTGTCGGTTCGAGCCCGTTTTCTGGTGGTAACACGGCTCCGGGCTGTGTTCCGCGCTCATACAGAAAAGACGTGCGATTTCCCCATCGAAGGATCTGATCATGTCGACCAGCCTTGCTCCGAAGACCGCCGACGTCTCGTTGGATGTGATGGGTCGTTATGTATGCAACGGCCTCGACGAGGCTCTGGCCAGCACCGATACCGCCGAGCAACCGCATGCAGCTGCTCATCCGCGTGGCCAGGCTGGCCCAGACAGAAGCGGAACAAGGCGCCGCAGGCCGACGGGGATCACCGCAAGAGATGGCTGCTGAGCGGGATGTGAAGAAACGGCTGAGCCAACTCACGGTTGACCTTGCCATCCTCGGCATCCAGCGCGCACAGTTCGACGCGCTGGCGGAGGAGTTCGACCGCCTGGTGGCGGAACTGGAGTCTCTGGAAGCCTGTTCTCCTTCGGCTCGGCGCTCACCGGGACGCCTGTCCTGGTCGAAGCGCCGCTCTGGGCAGTGGTGTTCGTTCGTGTCGGGCACCTGGCCGTGGCCGGCTTCCTCTTCGGCGTCTGGATTCACCCGTCGGCAGTGGAAGAGGGCAGTAGTCGACATCACGCAGGCCTGTGCTCGCCGTGCACGTCATCTGGATGTGGCTCATCGTCGCCGTGGCGATGGGTGCGCAGTACCAGTGAGAGCGATGCCTCAAGGTGATGCCGTCAGCGGTACCACCCGAGTGAGTCAGCTCTGTGCGGCGAACCGCACGAAGCAACTCCACCCTGCCGGAGCCATGTTGATGTGTGGGCCCTGAAGCTTCTTCGAGTCGCGGACGTGCACGCGAGAAGGGGAGTGGGCGACCTCCACGCACTCGCCGCCCTCTCCGCCGCTGTAACTGCTCTTGAACCAAGACAGCTCTGCCGAACCCGTCGACGGTGATGCCTGCGTGCTCATCGGTCTCCCAGCAGCTTCTCGATCAGGGCCATGGACTCGCGTGGTGTGAGGGCCTGGCCTCGAATGGTTCCGTAGCGCACGGCCAGCATACGTACCTCCTCCGGGTCGGTGACGAGGTTGGCCACACCCTGTACCTCCGAGTATCCGAGCTGCGGTTTGCCCTTCGGCGTGAGCAGGATGAAGGGACCGTCCACGCCCGCGTATCCCTCGCAGTCCATGGGCAGGATCTGGATCGTTGTGCTGCGGAATTGGCTGGACACAAGCAGGCGCTTGAGCTGTTCCCGCTGTACGGCCGGTCCGCCGATCTCACGCCGAAGTACAGACTCATCAAGCACGACGGTGACCACCGGAGCTGGCCAAGCCGTCAGAATCTCTTGTCGATCCAGTCGAGCGGCGACCCGCTCCTCGATCGTCCTCTCGTCGAGCAGGGGTTGCCGCACTGCGAAGGTGGTACGTGCGTAAGGCTCGGTCTGAAGAAGTCCTGGGACGGTCAGTGTGCTGAAAAAGCTGATCTCCACCGCTTGGGTCTCTAGGCGTGCGTAGTCCTGAAACCACGCCGGGTGCCGCACCCTTGCCCGCGCCTTCGCCCGCCCCACGTCCTCCGTCGCAGCCCGCAGCAGTCCACCCGCGTCCAGCAACTCATCCGCCGCCGCCAGGAAGTCCGGCTGAGGTGTGCGCCGGCCGCGCTCCAACGAGCGGATCAGGTCCTCGCTGTACCCCAGCTGCTCGCCCAGCTCCCGTTGCGTCAGCCCGGTCCGTTCCCGCAGCAGCCTCAGCTGACGGCCGATCACGCGGAAGAGTTCCGCTGCGTCGTCGTTGTCTTCAACCGGTCCCGTGAACTCCACCCCGCACCACCCCCGTTCCGCTCGCCTGCCACCTTCACCACCACCACCGGCGTACAGACTGTCGCGCCCTTAACGGCAGGCTACGGCGCACCACCGGCTGAGCAGCCCGAAGCGGCGAAGCGGCACCCCATCGTGTGTCCCTCAGTGCCCAGCGCTGTCCGCCCCCGCCCCACTCAACGCCACTCCTCCGACGGACTGGCTCTACCCGCTCGCTGGTGTCTCCGCCTACCCGCTCACCCGCCTACGGCGGCCCACCGCGCGCGACCTCCTCAACATCGACCTCGACCATCTGAACACCGATCGCATGGAGCGCATGACGGGGCTTCTGGAGCAGAACTTCAAGGCTGCTTTGCGGGCCAGTAAGGCCGGTGGCGTCAGGATCCCCCCGGTTTCGTGCCGTCGGCAACGTAATCCGATGAAGCCTTGACCTCCCGCTGCGGGCCATATGTATCGCTCCGCTTCGAAGTGTGCGGAACCGGCGAGGCATCTGGCCGGTTTCTCCGTTCGTTGTTGAACGGGTCACCGTGCGCACCGATGATGTTCAGGCGCATAGTGCCCGCGCAACTGCTGTCCGAGCCGAGACGAACCTGGCCTCGGGAGTGAGCGGTTCGGGGACACCGACAGAACGGGGGCGGGGGAGTGCCGCAGATGCACGCGAGCGGCCGGACAGCGGCGGGTGGTGCATGAGGCAGCGCATGCAGGTGGCGCTCCAGATCATGCTGGTGCTGGTCGCATGCTTACTGGGCATCGCCACCAACTACGCCACCAGCACCGACGACGTTCCCTGGGTGTTGCAGGTCATCCAGCGCGTGTCCGTACCGGCCATCGGTCTGCTCGTGGTGGCCATGGTGGTGGGCCAGGTCTTCGTGTACCGGCTGGAGAACCCCGCATCGCCGCGGGTCGAATGGCCGCGTGACAGGGTCCCGTACCCCGGGCTGGACGCGTTCGACGAGCACGAGGCACCGGTCTATTTCGGCCGCGAGTCGCAGGCCGCCGAGCTCACCCGCAGACTCCACGGCACCGCGACCCGGCCCGCTGAGCGCTTCCTCCTCCTGGTCGGCGCATCGGGCAGCGGCAAGTCCTCTCTGGTCAGGGCCGGTGTGATGCCCCGGCTCAGAGAGCGCCGGTGGACTCTCGTCCCGGCCTTCTCACCCGGAGCGAGCCCGCTCGCCGCACTCGCCGCAGCACTCGCCGATGCCGTCGGCGGGCAGGAGCCGGCCGCTGCCGTGCTGCGGCGGCTGCGCCAAGGCCCGGACGGTCTGCGGGCGGAGCTGTCACGGCTGCGCGGCGGACGCTTCCGACGAGTACTGGTCGTCATCGACCAGTTCGAGGAGCTCGTCACCCTCGCGGGGGAGCGGGAACGCGCCCAGTTCCTCGACGCCCTGCGCCAGTGCCTGGAACGCGACCCCGCAGTCCGCGTGCTGGCCACGCTCCGGGTGGACCTGCTCGGCCGGCTCCTCGGCACCAGCCACGCCGAACTGCTCCAGCATCCCGTCGCCATCGGCACCTTGGGCCGGGCACAGCTGGCCCAAGTGGTGGAGTGCCCGGGAGCCCTGGTGAGCCTCGGCTTCGCGCCCGGAGTGGTCGACACCATCGTCGACGAGACCGGCACCGACGACGCGCTCCCGCTGCTGGCCTACCTTCTCCAGGAGCTGTACTTCGCGTCCGGTCCCGGCGGGACGGTCACCGAGGAGCTGTACCGCCAACTCGGCGGCGTACCCGGCGCGCTGGCGCGGCAGGCCGACAATACTGTGGCGAGCCTCGGTTCGGGGGTGGGCATCGACGCCGTCCTGCGCGTCCTGCTCAAGTTCGTCACCGTGGAGGGCCAGGACGTCGCCCGCCGGCACGTAATGCTTTCCGAGCTGACGGAGCAGGAGCGCCATGTGGTGGACGCGTTCATCGACGCGCGCCTGCTGCGCACCGGCGTACGCGGCGATGTGCCCGCTGGACAGGAGCCGTACGCGGAGGTGACGCATGAGGCCCTGTTCCGTCAGTGGGCCCCGCTGCGGCAGGAGGTCGAGGCGCACGCCGAACGGCTGCGTGAGCGTGCCGAGTTGGAACGTTGGGCGGGGGACTGGGAACGGTCGGGCCGCAGCGACGACTACCTCCTCACCGGCGAACGGCTCGGCGCGGCCCGACGCTGGCTCCAAGCCCTGGAGGGCTCGGGCGGGGCTTCCGCTCCAGCCCGTGCGCTGGTCGAGGCCTCGCAGCGCCGTGACCTGACCTTCCTGAGCCGTGTCTCCGACAGCATCGGCCGCACGGTGCTCGCCAGCGCGGAGACCGAGCCGGAACGCGCCCTGCTGCTCTCCCTGGCAGCGCTCGGCGAATGCACGCCCACACCGTCGGCCCGTCGTGGCCTGATGGCCGCGCTTGCCGTCGGCCACCTCCGTACGCGCATCGACGGGCACACGGACACCGTCCGTCACATTGCCTGGTCCCCGGACGGGCGGATGCTCGCCACCGCGTCGAGGGATGGCACGGCTCGCATCCACGACGCGCACTCGGGTCGCACTCTGCTGGTCCTGCCGTGCGAGGGAGTCATGGTCGAGTCCGTCGCCTGGTCGCCCGATTCGACCAAGGTGGCTACCGCCGGGCGGGACCGGGTCGTCAGGATCTGGGACGCGGCGTCAGGCGAGCCCCTGCGCCTGCTCTCCGGCGCCGAGGACGTCGGCAGGCAGGTGGCCTGGTCGCCCGACGGCCGGTACGTCGCCGCCGGCTTCAAGGACCAGGTCGTGCGCGTCTGGGATGCCGGGACCGGGACCCTCGTACACGAACTGCGCGGGCACGGCGGCGACGTCTGGGGCGTCGCCTGGTCCCCGGACGCGCGTCGCCTCGCCTCCGCGTCCCATGACCAGACGGTCATCGTGTGGGACGCGGCGGCAGGCGCGGCCGACGTGACGCTGACCGGGCACTCCGACTTCGTCGAGGGTGTCGCCTGGTCCCCGGACGGAAGGTCCCTCGCGACGGGCTCCGGAGACCACACGGCCCGCATCTGGGACACCGCCACCGGCGAACTGCGGCTGCTGCTGCGCGGACACACCGACTACGTGTGGAACCTGGCCTGGTCCCCGGACGGCCGGATGCTCGCCTCCGCGTCATCCGACCGGACCGTGCGCATCGTCGGCACCGAGGACGCGAAGGTCCTGGCTGTGCTGCGCGGACACACCGACACGGTGTGGGGCGTCGCTTGGTCGCCGTGCGGCACCCGGCTCGCCACCAGTTCCACCGACGGCACCGGCGTGGTGTGGGACCTGCGGCCGCGCGGCGCCGAGGCCATGTGCGCCGACGGGCACCAGGGGCCGGTCAACGAGGCGGCATGGTCGGACGACGACAGCCTCATCGCCACGGCCTCGGACGACGGCACGGTACGTGTATGGGACGCGGCAACGGGCGCTCCGGCCGGTCCCACGACCACACTGGACGACCGGGCGTGGAGCGTGTCCTGGGCACCGCAGGGGGACCGGCTCGCCTTCAGCACCAACGACGGCCTGCTCCAGGTCGCCGACGGTCGGGGCGGCACGCTGTTCGAGCACCGTGGTGAGGTCGTCGAAGGCTGCGCCTGGTCTCCCGACGGCCGTCGCCTCGCCACCGGCGGGCACGACGGCACCGTACGCGTGCTGGCGGCCCGCGACGGCACCGAACTGATGAAGCTGACGGAGCACCAGGACTGGGTGGGGCGCGTGGCCTGGTCACCGAGCGGGCGGCTGCTCGCCAGCTGCTCCGACGACCGCACCTGCCGTCTGTGGGACACAACCGAGAGCCGGCAGCTCACCGTCCTTCGTGGCCACGACAACTACGTGGAGGACGCGGCATGGTCCCCGGACGAAGCACAGGTCGCCACCGCCTCCGGCGACTGGAAAGCCGCCGTGTGGGACGCGGCCACAGGACGACGCATCGACCTACTGAAGGGCCACGAGGGCCGGGTCCGTGCCGTCGCCTGGTCTCCCGACGGCCGGTCCATCGCCACCGGGTCGGACGACGGCACGGTACGGGTCTGGTCGGCCGCCACCTTCGAGGAGGCCGCAGTCGTCGGAGTGCACCAGGACAAAGTGACGTCGGTTGCCTGGTCCCGCGACGGCGCGCGGCTGCTGACCGGTTCCGCGGACGGGACGGCCCGGGTGTGGCCGGCGGTCCCTGACTACGACCGTCTGGAAGCAGCCGCGCGCACCCGGGTCTTCCGCACGCTCACGGAGGAGGAGCGGCGTCACCACATGCTGCCGCTCGACCTGTCGTGACCGACAGTGATCAGTAGCGTTCCTCGACCGTGCGGTCGTCCGTGCTGACGAGGTAGTCGTCCGGGTCAAGGTTCATCGCCTTGCGCTCGGGCGACGCCCAGTAGGCGGCATTGCGCTCCGCGAACGTCTCGGGGCCGTCGTAGGAGATCAGCCAGACGAACTGGCTGCGCTCCCGGTCGATCCACGCCCCGCCGATCGCGAACCCCAACTCCAGGCGCAGCGGCGCGATCTCGTCCCGCCATCGCCCCACCCACTCGTCGAGCAGGCCGTCCCGGACGGTGTACGTACGCAACTGTGTCGTCTTGGGCATGGGAGACATCCTCACCCAGTGTGCACTGCTGCGCCACACCTCCTGCGGCGTGCCGGTACCTGCGCCGCTTCCGGAACCGACTTGTCGTCACCCCAGTGTGCGTGACAGCCCGGTACGGCGTGCGTGACGTGCGGTACCGGCACTCGCGGTACCGCCTGTGTCACTGGTCTGCTTGCGACGGGTCAGACACGTTGAGTCACGTGAACGTACAGATTCCTCACCGCCTCGCATCTGACACGGGTGCCGAACCTGCCATCGCCGGCCGCCGCTTCATGGTGCTGCTCTCGTCCACCCGACGCGGGGCGCGTATCGCGCGCCGGCTGACCGAGCGGCAACTCGCCGACTGGCAGATGCCGTCGGAGGCCGCCGAGCACATCGTCGCGGAGCTCGCGGCCAACGCGATCCAGCACGGGCGCGTCACGGGGCGTGATTTCCGGCTCACCCTGGTACTCGACACCCACGGCGTCCTGCGCATCGAAGTGACCGATGTACGCGCCGAGCGCATGCCTTCGCCCGCGCCGACGACCGCGCCGGACGCCGAGTGCGAGAGCGGACGCGGCCTGCTGATCGTGCAGGCCCTCGCGGACCGTTGGGGCGTCGACCTCAGCCCGGACCCGCCGACCCGCAAGACCGTGTGGGCCACGCTGAGGCCCCGGCCGCATTCCTGAGGCGGCGCCAGCCTCTCGCAGACCACTCGGCCGCTGCATGCCCGACTGCG
Source organism: Streptomyces lunaelactis (assembly GCF_003054555.1). Lineage (NCBI taxonomy): Bacteria > Bacillati > Actinomycetota > Actinomycetes > Kitasatosporales > Streptomycetaceae > Streptomyces > Streptomyces lunaelactis. The sequence goes on from NZ_CP026304.1 coordinate 7,295,269, forward strand.
GAGGCTGTGTCACCGACGACGCCACCTGCAGCCCTTCACCAGCCCCGGCCGCCTGGTTCCGGCCTGGTGGCAGACTCCTCGCTCGGCTCCGGCCTCCGCCGGTTAGGGTCGGACATGTCCGCCAACCGTGCCTGCTCGTGAGGTAGCCATGCCCGCCCCCGTTCCGGGTCTCCCGGACCAGATGCTCCAGCACTTCGGCCGCGACGGCCTCCGCAGGTTTGGGCCGGCGGACCTCCAAAGCGCACACCTTCCTCAAGAGGCGAGGGAGTTCCTGCAGGAAACCGGTGTTCCTGAGAGTGTGGCGCCTTACTTCCGCAGCCCCCGTCCCGACCAGCCGACGGCCCTGGGGGTGACCGCCGCCCGCCTGTCGCAGCCCGCAGTTCCGACGGAGATGTACGCGTGGCCGCGGATCGGTGGCGATGGCCTGGCACATCTCTGCGTCCGCCCCGACGGAGCGGTGCATGCAGTCGTGCTCGTCGACGTCTGCGACGACATGTTCGTCAGCAGCAACCTGGCCACCTTCTGCGAGTCGATGGTGGCCCTGGATCTTGCGCAGCCGCGGTTCGCTGCCTCGTCGGGGCTGGCGGAGGCCGCGGCGGTGTTCCGTGAGCTCAAAGCGGAGCTGCGTCGGATCGATGAGCAGGCCTTCGCCGAGCGGGAGAACTGGTGGCCCCGCGTCCTCGACGACGTCCGCCACACGCTCAACTTCCCTTTCTCCTCCGCCTTCGAGTACGTCGATGCCTCCGGGGCCAAGCAGATCGTGACGGAGGCGACCGGACCGGGGCAGCTCCACCCCGAGGAGATCATCTGGCGGCGGCTGTCGGGCAGCGGCGTGGAAGCCACACAGGTACGACGGGTCTACTGCGAGCTGGAGCCGTGCCTCATGCCCGGCCACTACTGCGCGGTCTGGTTGCAGGAAACTTTCCCGCACGCGGAGTTCACGCACAGCTTCGACTACGGAGACACTGCTGCCTCCCGTGAGGAGGGTCTCAAGGACCTGATCACCCGCGCTGCCGAGCAGGCGAGGCGTCAGTGACGCGATGGGAGCGGCCCGCGGCAGGCCGTGAGCCCGCAGCCACAGCACTTCTGGGCTGGCTGAAGGATCCGCACGCGCCGAGGCTCTGCCTGATATCGGGGTCTGAAGGATGCGGCAAGTCGACGCTGCTTGCATGGCTGGTTCGCCACGGAGGCAGTTCGGGAGTGCCTGCCGAGCGAGCCGTCCATGTGGTAGCGCCTTTCGCCGGCGACAGTCTGCAAGGCTTGACCTGGGCTCTGGCAGACCAACTGGACGTCGTGGCGCGCGCTCCCGGCGAGCTGCTGGACAGACTGGGCCCCGATACGCGACGGACCGTGATCGTGCTGCCGGACGTTCGCTCCGAAGACGTCGCCGAGTTCGCGGGGAAACTCGCCGGTCTGGCCCATCTACGCCTGATCGTCGAGGCCCGCACCGGAACTGCCCCTCACGAGGCGCTGACCGGGCGAGGCTGGGCAGAGCTGGACTTGGACCTGGAACAGTGGACGGATCCTCAGCGCTTCGAGGAATGGGGAGCAGCGCACCCTCCGACCTTCGGTGTGGACGCCACCGCTTGAGCAACCTCGAAGCCGGTCGACTTGTCAGACCCGGCTGCTGTCTGTGCCGCCGACCCCTGGTTCGTCACGGCCGCCTATGAGGCGGACGCCGACGAGGAGCACGGTGGTCTGCGAAATGCCTGGCTCAGGGCAGGGCAGTCCCTTTGCCGGGATCAGTCGCCGCCCTCCCGCGCACTGGTCCTGCGCACCGCTCTCTGGGAAGGCGCCGACCCAAGGTTGGCGCCGGCTCTCGATGCGCTCGCCACAGGCGGACCCTGGAGGGTGGACTGGGTGAGAGTGAAGGGTGATGTCGCTCCGCCATGGCCGGGACCGGTGGCCTCGCTGACGGTCGGAACCGGCCCCTTGGAAGGTTCCCTTGCCACCGTCGACCACCTCGGTACCGTCCGTCTGCTGAGTATGGAGGATGGCTCGCCGCAGGGGCGGACAGCGTCAGGAACGTCGAACATCACCGGGTTGTCCGCGCTCTCGGACGGCACGCTTCTCGCCTTGGACGCAGCCGGCCGAACACACGCCGACAGAACACGGGTGGATCATCAGTCCCGCTCAGGTATCGAGGCGTTGCTGAACGACGGACCGGACGAGAAGCAGATCCTTGTGGAAGTGCTGCAGGACCACGTGGGCACAGCGATCGCCACAACAGTGAGCTCGGACAAGGGAATCGCAGTCCTGGGGGATGCGTCCGGCACAGTGCGCGTGTTCGGCGATGTGACGGGCGCGGCGGCACTTCATGAGGGGCGCGTGACAGCTGTGGCGGCACTCGAGGCCCCTCTCGGAGGAGGCGCGACGGCACCACTGCTCTACAGCGGTGGAACGGACGGGACGGTGCGGGTATGGACTCCTGGCCATGACCCCTTGGTTTCCCCCCTGATTGGCCGTGCGTGCGGAGTAGTGGCCCTCGACGCGGCATGGAGCGAAGACGGACCGCTTCTCGCAGTCGCCTGGGCGGACGGGCTTGTACAGCTCCACTGCGTCGAAAAGGGCCGGCATCTCAACTTCCGCCCTGGGGCGCCTGTTCGGGCCGTCGTGGTCACTCCCAGCCGCTTCGTCGTGATCGGTCTGGACGAAGCGATCGTTCGATTGGCAGCTCACGCTGAGCGGTCGGACTGGAGCCAAGACCCGGCGGAGTGAGCTCGGACTCATTTGATATGACTGTCATGCAAAGAAGTTGACGGTCTATCAATCAGCGTCAAGGCTGGCGTGGACCGGCCGACGACGGGGGAGTCGCACGTGGGAATGAAGCTGCCCGATGACCTGGTCGAGGTCCTGAACCTGGTGGGGGTCGACTGGCCGCAGATCGACGAGGACGAGGTGAAGGGCTCGGCCAAGGACTACAGGAACCTTGCCGAAGGCGTCCGTGATGCGGTCCGGGAAGGCAACGACGCCTGCTCGCACATCGTCGGCGGTAGGAGCAAGGGCGAGACCGTCACGGCCATCGATCGGCGCTGGGGCAAGCTCACTACCAGGGATCTGGCCACGTTCGCGAAAGGCTGCGACGACCTGGCAGGCGCACTCGATGAGTGCGCAGACCTGATTCTCGGCTGCAAGATCGCTATCATCGCGGACCTCACGACCGCCGCTGCCGCCGCTACCGCAGGCGTCGTCGGCATGTTCTTCACCTTCGGCGCGAGCGGCCTGCTGTCCGCGGCCGCCATAGGTATTGCGCGCGTGGCCGTCCATGAGGCCATCGACTATGCCATCAGTGAGATCACGTCGATCGTCACTGAGAAAATCGAGAGCAAGATCCTCGCGGAGATCGAGAAGCTGTTCACGGACCGGCTCGGCGGTGGCGGTACATACGACGTCATGGCCCCAGGCAACGCGGACATGGCTCAGGGTCTGGTCATCGAGTTCGATGAGTTCGACCGCGCCTCTGGTGATTACAGGAAGACGGCCGATAACTTCGACAAGAAGAAAGGTTCCTTCAAGGAGGGTGGCGGGAATCGTAAGAGTTCGGTCAAGAAGGACAGTCGGTTCCACAAGCTCGCCACCGTGATGGACAAGGCCGAGGATGCGGTCGATAAGAAGGCCGACGAAATGGTCAAGACCCTTGAGGAGCACGGCGGCAAGATCGACAAGAGTAAAAGCGGCCACAAAGAGGAAGACGAGCGCCGTAAGCGGGAGTTTGAGAAGTGTAAGAATGGCGGCGGCGACGATGAAGTCCGCACCTATTTGCTCAACGCCGACGGGTCGGTGCAGCGTCTTTATGAAGACGGGCGAACGAACTCTCTCGACGATGCTGACAAGAGCCGACTTAACGGCGTGGTACTCAACAACGGGAAGGCATGGATTCCCGACACTCCCAAAGAGAAGAGCGAGTTCTACGCCGATGCAACACATCCCGGCAGGGCTCCTTCGAGGAAGATCGACTTCGACAGCAAAGACGATCTCGTGCAAGCAACGCAGGCAGCCCGAATCGCGCGAGACGACTACAAGGGAACCAACTACGCCGCCGGCCGGTACATCGATCCAGGGACCGGAAAGGAATCCATTCTCGTCGGTTACAGCAATAAGAACGGACACTCCGAGCGAATGATTGGACGCCCGCTCATACACAATGGAAAAGAGGACGGACTCACCGAGGTTTTCACAGAACGAGAACCCTGCAGGAAGAATCCTCAATGTGCGCGCTGGCTGGATTATTACTTCAAAAATGACCTGAACGTCACGCACGTCGCCGACTACTATAAGCCCAACGGAACCACCACGAACGCGGAGCACACTAGATACCTCGACTATTTGAAACAGGCGCATGGTAAGTAGCGGCACGGTAAGGTAGGATGGCGATCGTGAAATTCTCCGTTACTTCGATCCAGTTGGTGCGGGCCTATGGGCTGGAAAACATTGTGTACTTCCCGCAGAGCGGGCACGCTGAATTCGATCCGCGCTCGGCGAACTTTCTGAGCTCTGTTGGGCTTCCGCATTCAGAGGTTTTCGCCTCTCGGGAGAACGTTGAGGACCCGTACCCTGCCAGTTTGGACGCGATCACCTTGGGGAGTCGTTTCGATCACTACGGAATGCCTTGTCCGGCGGAGAGCCGGTCGTGGTGGATGCTCGGCTACTTGTTCACCTCTCTCGTGGCCGTCGATCCCAAGTCGGGAACGATCTACGCCTTCCCGGAAGGAGCCACCGGTTATATCGAGCTCCACCGAGATGTCGAGTCCCTGGTGTACGCGCTCATCGAATTCCGCAAACTTGAGGTCGACCACGACAACGACGTTGACCCGGAGGAGCTGTCAGCGCGTTTCAAGCAAGTGGTCGGTGCCTTCGACCTCACCCCCTTCGCCGACGAGGACTCCCAGTGGAATCTGTCACTGGAGGAACTGGAACACGGCATCTGGTGAGGACGCGTCCTCGGGCTGCGTGGGTCGGACCTGCTGAGCCGACCAAGGGCCGCCGCGTAGAGGTCCTGGACGCCTCCCGGGGAACGGGCGCCCTCGGGGCCGACCTCCAGATCGCTCTCCTCGCCGAACGCGTTGGTGCCCTCCCTCGTCGATCAAAGTCGACGGCGGCGAACCCGTTGGCTGCTGAATGGCGAGGTCACGCTACCCCGTTGGTTGCCTGCTGGTGTGGATGAGGGAGGGCGCGGGCTGGTCATCGTGGACGCGCTGGCCGACGACTGGGGCGTTCGGCCGTATCCGCCGTCCGGTCAGTTGTTGCGTGTGATGCCGTTCGTCAGCCTTCCCGGAACAGGCCCCACGGGCCCAGGTCAGCTTCACAACTCACCCAACCCGTACGGCCCTTCTCATGTCACGGCCCGACCGGGACGCACACCATGTCCGCCGAGGCCGTAGAACTACTCGGCCTGAATCGCTTCTGCAGGGACCTCGAAGACGATCTCGAGCCCGTCGCGCTCGTTCCCCTGCTCGCCGACGCGCGTGAAACCGAAGCCCGCGATGGTGGCCAGGGAGGCGTTGTTGTCGGATCTGATAGTGGCCCGCACGGTCCTGACACGGGGTTCGGCGGCGGCCCTGACAAGCAGCGCCGTCAGCATGGCGCGGGCATAGCCCTGGCGGCGGTACCCGGGCACGACGGTGTAGCCGACCTCGACCATGCCGGCCTCGTCCGGCGGCCCGTGGAACCCGGCGTCGCCGACGACGGCCCCGTCCGGCTCGGACACCGCGGCCCGCGTGATCCAGGGCGCGGCAGACCGGTCCTCGGCGAGCTGGTCAGCGCGATGGCCGAAGATCCAGCGGGCCCGGTCGCAGACGAAGTACTCGTCAAGGGCGACCCCGGCCTCGGCGCTGCCGCCAGCCAGGTCACCGTCGGCAAGCGCCCGCAGCGCCTTTGCGGTGAGCTCGACGAAGCGGACGCGTTTGGGGATTGAGGGAAGTTCGTTGTTCATCGCGGAGATGCTCGCCCAGCACCGTAGGGCTGTCCACCGCTTTACGGCCTCGGCAGACGTGGTGATCGTCCCGGTCGGGCCGAGACATGTCGCGAGATGGGTCTTGGCGTAGGTATCGCGGCGTCCGTGCGGCCCCTCTCTCGTCTCCGACCGATCCGCGCAGCGGGCCACCCACCGCCGGACAGGCACCGAACTCGTCCTCGTCCGCGACACCGCCCGCTGGTTGATCAGCGCGGCCGTCCCCGGTCTGCGCGCTGAACTTCCCCTCCAGGACCTGGAGTTACTTGCCCGAGGTCCATCCTCCTGCGAGGATCACATGATCGATGACGCTGGGAATTCCTCAGCATCTTGAGCATCCAGGGAGCTTCGTATGGCCGGGAGCGAGCCCCCCGTCCCCAGGATCGACACCAGCAAGCCGCATCCGGCCCGGGTGTACGACTGGTTCCTGGGCGGCAAGGACAACTACCCGGTCGATGAGGCGCTCGGCCGTCACATCATGAGCATCGACAACCGCGCCAAGCATGTCGCCCGGACCAACCGGTGGTTCATGCAGCGCGTCACGCGATGGATGGCAGGGCAGGCGGGCGTACGCCAGTACCTCGACATCGGCACCGGCATCCCCACCGAACCCAATCTGCACCAGATAGCCCAGGGCGTCGCCCCCGCGTCCCGGGTCGTCTACACCGACAACGACCCGATTGTTCTGAAGCATGCGGAGGCGTTGCTGCGCAGTACGCCGGAGGGCGTGACCGACTACATCCAGGCGGATGTACGCGAGCCCGGCCGCATCCTCGAACAGGCAAGGAAAGTCCTGGACTTCGAGCAGCCGATCGCTCTCTCGCTCGTCGCGCTGCTGCACTTCGTCGGCGACGAGCACCGGCCGTACGAGCTGGTGCGCCAACTCGTGGACGCGCTGCCGTCCGGCAGCTACCTCGTACTGTCCCAGCTCACCGCCGACTTCGACCCACTGGCCGTCCAGCGCGGCGTCGACATGTACGCGGCCGGCGGCGTCACGCTCGTGCCGCGCTCGCTCGCCGAGGTCGGGCGCTTCTTCGAGGGGCTGGAGCCGACGGAGCCGGGCGTCGTCCAGCTGACGCGGTGGCACCCGGAGCTCGGCGTCGACGAGGTCAGCGAGGGGAACGAGGCGGCCTCTCTGTACGCGGGAGTGGCCCGCAAGCCGTAGTCAGGACCCGCGGCCCCCAAAAATTGCTTATGATGCGCGGGTGTTCGATTCCCGGCACATCAAGACGTTCCATGAAGTGGTCAGGGCCGGTTCGTACTCCGCCGCCGCCCGGGCGCTCGGCTATACGCAGCCCGCGATCACCCAGCAGATGAAGGCCCTCGAACGAGACGTCGGCACACCGCTGTTCATCCGGGTCGGCCGCGGAATGCGTCTCACCGAGGCGGGGGAGGCGCTGTCCCGGCACGCCACGGTCATCCTCGACAGCATGTCCGCGGCCCAGCAGCAGATGGGCGCCCTCACCCGGCTGCGCTCGGGACGCGTCCGCGTGTGCGCCTTCCCCAGCGCCAGTGCCACCATCATCCCCGAGGCGATGGCGCGGCTGGCCGCAGGGCATCCCGGGGTCCGCGTCGACCTGCTGGAGAACGAGCCGCCCGAGTCGCTGCAGCGCGTGGTGCGCGGCGAATGCGACATCACGCTCGCCTTCACCTACCCCGGTCTGCATGAACACGTGCCGGACGAGCTCGTGGAGATCCCGCTGCTCGAGGACCAGTTGACGGTGCTGCTGCCGGCCGGGCATCCCCTGGCACGGCGACGGGCGGTGCAGCTGGCGGATCTGGCCGAGGAACGCTGGATAGCGGGGTGCCTGCGCTGCCGGGCCAACCTCCTGCACGAATGCGCGGAGCTGGGCTTCGCGCCGGACATCGCGTTCACGACCGACGACAACCTCGTGGTGCAGAGCCTGGTCGCGGAGGGGCTCGGCGTCGCGATGATCCCGGCGCTCGTACTGAACTTCCTCTGCCACCGGAAGGTCACCGGGCGGCCGCTGCAGCCCGCCTCCCGGCGGCAGATCTCGGCGTACGTCCTGCGGGAGCATCTGCGGATCCCGGCGACTGCGCTGGTACTCGACGAGCTCAGGACGGTGGCCGCCAACAAGGTCGGCTGCTGAGATTCGCAGCCGTCATCCATAAGCGGGGCTTGGGAAGTGGCGAAGAAGTCGTCGTTGGACGTGATGGATCGGGTGACGCGACCCTGCCCGTATGACCGCATCGACCGGATCGACCGCCTTCAGGGCCGCGCGTACGACCGACCGTCTCGACGTGCTGATCGCCGAGGTGCGCGAGGCGGTCGGCCGCGGACTGCCACCGGACCTGACGGCGCATCTGGTCGGTGAGCACCTGGCGCCGCACCTCGGCGCGGAGGATCTGCTCACGCCGGAGCAGTGCGAGAGCGACCCCGCCTGCTACCGCCAGCACCTGCTGCACGCCGAGCACGACGGGAGCTTCTCGGTCGTCGCGCTCGTCTGGCTGCCAGGCCAGGGCACGTCCGTGCACGACCATGTGTCGTGGTGTACGACCGGTGTGCACGAGGGCGAGGAGTACGAGCGGCGCTACCGGCTCCTGCCGTCCCCGGCCACCGGCACGGCCGCCCGTCTCGTGGCCACCGGCGATGTGGTCAACGGCCTGGGCGCGGTGTGCGGATTCGCGCCGCCCGGTGACATCCACCGCGTCTGGAACGCGGGCGCCGGCCGTGCGATATCCCTCCATGTCTACGGCGCGGACATCTCCCGTATCGGCAGCAGCGTCCGCCGGGTCTACGAGCTGCCGGCCGACCGCTGATGGCACTGCTCCGGGAACGGGCGGCCAAGGCGCCCCCTTCCGCTGTCCCGCCGCGCCGACTGCCCGGACTCGCGCTCGCCGTCGCCGGTGTCGCGGTGGCCTGGTCCGTGCACCAACTGCTGCCAGGCATACCGATGCTGACCGCGGCGGTGGTCCTGGGCATCGTGGCGGCGCATCTTCCCGGTGCGCGCTCCGTCGTCCGGGGAGCGGCCCGCCCGGGGCTCTCGTACGCAGCGAAACGGCTGATGCGCATCGGCATCGTCCTGCTCGGGCTGAAGCTGAGCCTGGCCGATGTGCTCGGCCTCGGCTGGGCGACGGTCACCATGGTGCTCGGTGTCGTCGCGGCGACCTTCCTCGGCACCTGGTGGCTCGGCCGCCGGATGGGCCTGCCCGGCGATCAGCCGCTGCTGATCGCCGCCGGGTACTCGATCTGCGGGGCGTCCGCGATCGGCGCCGTGAGCGAGGCGGCGGACAGCGACGAGCGCGACGCGGCGACATCGGTGGCACTGGTGACCCTCTGCGGGACGCTCGCCATCGCCGTACTGCCGCTGCTGCAACAGCCGTTGGGGCTGGGCGATGCGGAGTTCGGCCGGTGGGTGGGCGCGAGCGTCCACGACGTGGGCCAGGTCGTCGCCACCGCCCAGACGGCCGGTCCCGGTGCGCTCGGCGAGGCGGTCCTGGTCAAACTGATGCGGGTGGCGCTGCTCGCGCCGCTCGTCGCGGCGGTGGCGCTGTCCGTACGCCGCCGACGGGCCGGGTCGCATGCGGCCCCGCCGGGCAGGAAGCGGCTGCCGCTGGTCCCCCTGTTCGTGGTCGGTTTCCTGGCGATGGTGGTCCTGCGCAGCACGGACCTGCTTCCGGCGGCGGCGATCGACGCGACGCAGACGGTGCAGGAACTCCTGCTCGCCGCCGCGCTGTTCGGGCTCGGCAGCGCGGTCGATCTGCCGTCGCTGACCCGCACGGGCGGGCGGGTGGCGGCGCTGGGACTCTGCTCGTGGGCGGTGGTGGCGGGGGTGTCGTACGCCGGAGTGCTGCTGGTCATGGGCTGACGGCGGGCGCCGGCTGAGCAGCGCCGACGCCGGGCGCCGGCCGAGCAGTGTCAGCCCGAGCAGCCGGGGCGCCGGCGTCCGGTGAGAAGCGTCGACCCCGGGGCGTCAGCCGAGCAGCGTCGGCGCCGCCCGCTCCAGTACGTCCGAGACCCGCTCCCACGTCTCCATGTCCCGTTCCACCGGCGGAAGTTCCGTCCCGCCTCCCCCCTGCCAGCTACTCGCCAGCGCCACCGGGTCCTCGCCGGTCGCCGCTCCCGCGGCAAGGGCCGCCGCGCCGAGGGCGACCAGTTCGTCGCTCCCGGGGATCACCAGCGGGCGGCCGGAGAGGCGGCGTACGGTCTCCACCCAGTGACGCCCCCGCGCGCCGCCGCCGATCAGGAGCAGCGGGCGGGCGGCGACCTCCGGATCGGCTGCGTCGAGGCCGCAGGCGCGCAGCACCTCGTCCAGCGCCCGCAGCACGGTCACGACCGCGCCTTCGTAGGCGGCGCCCAGGAGTTGCTGCCGGGTCGTGGTGTGCCGCAGACCCATGAGCAGACCGGAGGCGGCGGGCAGATCGGGAGTGCGCTCGCCGTCGAGATACGGCAGCAGGACGACCTCCCCGCCCGCCTCCGCGGTGTCGCGGTGCAGTCCCAGCAGGGCTGCGACCTTGTCGACGGCGAGCGTGCAGTTCAGCGTGCAGGCCAGCGGGAGATACGTACCGTCGGCTGCGGCGAAACCGGCCAGTGCCGCGGACGCGGGCCGGGTGCGGCTGGCGGCGAAGACGGTTCCCGAGGTGCCGAGGCTGAGGGCCGGATGGTCGAGCAGCCCCGCGCCGCCGAGACCCAGGCCGACCGCGGCGGCCATGTTGTCGCCGGTGCCCGCGGCGACCGCGATACCCGCGGGCAGGCCGAGCTCCCCGGCGGCAGCGGCGGTGAGCGAGCCGATACGGGCCGCGCCGGTGGCCGCCACCGGGGGCAGCAAGTCGCCGTCCAGTCCGATCAGTTGGAGGAGCTCGGGGTCGTACGCGCCGGTGGCGGTGGAGTACCAGCAGGTCCCCGAAGCGTCCCCGGGGTCGGTGGCCGCGGTGCCCGCCAGCCGTTCGGTGAGGAAGTCGTGGGGGAGTCGTACGGCGGCCGCCGCCGCGGCCGACCGGGGCTCGTGCTCCCGCAGCCACTGCCACTTCGCGGCCGTCATAGATGCGACCGGGACCGATCCGGTACGGGCCGTCCAGGCGTCCGGGCCGCCGAGGGCCTCGGTGAGGGCGGCGGCCTGCGGGGCGGAGCGGGTGTCGTTCCACAGCAGCGCGGGGCGCACCGGACGCCCGGCGCGGTCGAGGACGACCAGGCCGTGCTGCTGCCCGGCGACCGCGATGCCGGTCACCGCGGACGCGGACAGACCAGAATCCTTGAGTCCGGTGGTGACGGCCTCGCACAGCGCGTGCCACCACACCTCGGGGTCGCTCTCGCGTGCGCCGCCCTCGCCGCTGACCTGGTGCGGGGCACGGCCGACGGCGAGCGTACGGCCGGTGACCGCGTCGATGAACACCGCCTTGGCGGACTGGGTCGAGCTGTCCACGCCGATGACGACCGGATGCGTCGGCATTGCCTCACCACTCCCTTCCGGCCATTTTGGCCGTCCGGGAAACAAATTACGTCAAGGTGTCCGGCGGCAACAGGTGCTGGGGGGCTTCATTGGCGGGGAGGGGCCGTGTCATATTAGTAAGGTCAGCAAACAAACCGTGGATCGAAGGCGGTCAAGGCGATGTCGGAACGCTTCACCCCCACCCCCGAGGACAAGTTCAGCTTCGGCCTCTGGACGGTCGGCTGGCAGGGCAGGGACCCCTTTGGGGACGCGACCAGGCCGGCCCTGCACCCCGTCGAGTCCGTGCAGCATCTCGCCGGGCTCGGCGCGTACGGCGTCACTTTCCACGACGACGACCTGATCCCTTTCGGTGCTACCGATGCCGAGCGCGAGTCGCACGTCAAGCGCTTCCGGCAGGCGCTGGACGCGACGGGTCTGGTGGTGCCGATGGCCACCACGAATCTCTTCAGCCACCCCGTCTTCAAGGACGGCGCCTTCACCGCCAACGACCGGGACGTACGCCGGTACGCGCTGCGCAAGACCATCCGCAACATCGACCTCGCCGCCGAGCTCGGGGCGCAGACCTATGTCGCGTGGGGCGGACGGGAGGGCTCGGAGTCGGGCGCGGCGAAGGACGTGCGCGTCGCACTGGACCGGATGAAGGAAGCCTTCGACCTGCTGGGGGAGTACGTCACCGAGCAGGGCTACGACCTGCGCTTCGCCATCGAGCCCAAGCCCAATGAGCCGCGCGGCGACATTCTGCTGCCCACCGTCGGGCATGCGCTGGCCTTCATCGAGCGCCTTGAGCGGCCGGAGCTGTACGGCGTCAATCCGGAGGTCGGCCATGAGCAGATGGCCGGGCTGAACTTCACGCACTCCATCGCCCAGGCGCTGTGGGCGGGCAAGCTCTTCCACATCGACCTCAACGGGCAGAGCGGCATCAAGTACGACCAGGACCTGCGGTTCGGGGCGGGCGATCTGCGTACGGCGTTCTGGCTGGTCGACCTGCTGGAGACGGGCGGCTACGAGGGCCCGCGGCACTTCGACTTCAAGCCGCCGAGGACGGAGAACTTCGAGGGGGTGTGGGCCTCGGCGGCGGGATGCATGCGGAACTATCTGATTCTGAGGGAGCGGGCGGCGGCGTTCCGCGCGGATCCGCGGGTGCGGGAGGCGTTGAAGGCGTCCCGTCTGGATGAGCTGATGCTGCCCACGGCGGCGGACGGGGTGGCCGGGCTGCTCGCGGACCGCGGCGCGTTCGAGGAGTTCGACGTGGAGGCGGCGGGGGAGCGGGGGATGGGCTTCGAGTATCTCGACCAGCTGGCGATGGACCACCTGCTCGGGGTGCGCTGAGAGGGCGGCCTGGGGCCTTGCTCGGGCGCTGCGCCTGTGCCGGGGCCCGGCGCCTCAATCGCCGGCGGGGCTTGCTTTCGGGGCTCCGCCCCGGACCCCGCGCCTCAATCGTCGGCGAGGCTGGATTGTGCCGAAGGCCGTACACCCTCAGGGCACCGCGTACGCCACCGGGTCCGCCAGGACGTCCTGGACCACCCGCGCCGCCGCGCCCCGTGCCGCGTCCGCCGCCGGGGACGAGGCGCGCAGGCGGCCGCTGCCCTCGGGCCACAGACCCGACACCACCCGGCCGGCCAGCTCGCCGCCCGCCGCCGGGGACAGCCATGGCATCAGCGGGCGGTAGATCCCGCCGAGCACCACCGCGTCCGGGTCGAAGAGGTTCACCGCGCCCGACAGCACCCGGCCCAGCATCAGCCCGGCCTGCCGGAGCGCAGTCACCGCGCGCTCGTCGCCCTCCCGGGCCCGCCGCTCCAGTTCCGCCACGCCCGCCGCGCCGGCGTTCTCGTCGATGCCCGCGGCCCGCAGCAGCGCCGACTGACCGGCGTACTGCTCCAGACAGCCCCGCGAACCGCAGCGGCACTCCGGCCCGTCCGCCTCCACCACGACATGGCCGATCTCCCCGGCGAACCCGTGCGCCCCACTCAGCAGCTCACCGTCCAGGACCAGCGCTCCGCCGACCCCGATCTCGCCCGTCAGATACAGGAAGCTGCGCACCTGGCCCAGACCGCCGAACCACAGCTCGGCCAGCGCCGCCAGGTTGGCCTCGTTCTCCGAGCGCACGGGCAGCGCGGCAAGGCCCGGCCGCAGGGCGGCGAGCGCCTCGGCGAACGGGCCCTCGGCCGCGACCCGGGTCCAGCCGAGATTGGGCGCCTGGCGGACCGTTCCCGCCGATATCAGCCCCGGCAGCGCCAGCTCCGCGCCGACCGGCCGCAGGTCCTGCTCCGCGGCCGACGCCAGCGCACGGGCGGCGATCCCGGCGGCGCGGCCGAGCACCTGGGCGGGCGCCGCACCCCGGTTGTCGAGGTGCTCGACGAGCCGCACCCGGTCGGTGCCCGCCAGATCCACCACACACACCGACACATAGTCGACGTTGATCTCGACCCCGATGCCGGCGACACCGGTACGAGCCACCTTCAGTACGGTGCCGGGCCGGCCGGCCTGACCGCTGAACGTCTTCCCGGACTCGGAGAGGAAGCCGCTCTCCATCAACTGCTCCACCAGCGAGGAGACCGCCGCGCGGGTCAGCCCGACCCGCGCCGAGACCCCGGCCCGGGTCACCTCGCCCTCGTCGCGGACAGCCCGCAGCACCAGGCTGAGATTGTGCCGTCGCACAGTCTCCCGGTCGGCCTTGGGCTCAAGGGGTGTGTGGTTACGCGTGTGGTTGCCGTTCATCTTGGCGCCGAGCCTAAGCGGTGTCGGGGAAGTCCGGGTGGGTGAAGGAGCGGGTGGAGGGCCGAGTCTGGCAAGGCGGAGGAAGGAGTCCACGCGGAGCGTCGGCGACTGACGACAACGCAGCCGGGCGACAGCCATCGGCCCGCGACGCCGCCCGGACTTCGCCGGGGCCGCTTAGCCTCGCGCCGTGGCGCAAGCAGCGGGCGGTGCAGATGGGCGCGTGGCGGCTACCGGCCCCCGACAGGTGCTCACGCCCTGCGGACTGTCTGCGGATTGGTCCGGCGATCGCGGTGGCTCACTCACAGCGCCATGGGCCACAAGCCTCCGCGAGGCAGGCGATGCGTCAGAGCACAAGGGCACCTGAAGGTCACACGCGCCGCCTACGTAAAGTGTGGGCCATGCTGGCGGAATCTCCTCTGATACAGAGCATGCGTACGGCCGTTGCGGCCGCGCCCGACGACGTGCTCCTACGTCTGCACCTGGCCGAGCTGTTGCTGAATGCGGGGCACACCGACGCCGCGGTGGCTGAGGTGGCCGTGACACTGCAGCACGCGCCCTGTGATGTCCAGGCGCGCGAGTTGATGGCCCGGGCCATGGGCGCGCCGGCGGTCGGGCCCGGTGAAGCCATGGCTGCCGCACCGCCCCCGGCCGCCTCAACCACCGCACCGCCGCGAGCCTCGGCGCCCGAGCAGCCTCCGGCCCCCGCCCCTCGATCCACCGTGGGCTTCGACTGGAAGGCCGCCGAGAACCAGGTCGGCGATGTCGTGCCGCCCCGGTTCACGGAGGCGCCGCTCGCCGTGGACGGCAACGGCGATCCCGGTGATGCCGCCGCCTGGGACGTGGAGCTGCCCGGTACCGTCCGCCTCGCCGATGTGGGCGGTATGCCGGAGGTCAAGGAGCGTCTGGAGGCCGCATTTCTGGCACCGCTGCGCAATCCGGAGCTGCGCCGCCTGTACGGCAAGAGTCTGCGCGGCGGTCTTCTGCTCTACGGGCCGCCTGGTTGCGGCAAGACCTTCATCGCGCGGGCCGTCGCCGGTGAGCTCGGTGCGAGTTTCCTGTCCGTGTCGGTCAACGACGTGCTCGACATGTGGATCGGCAACTCCGAGCGCAACATGCACGAGGTCTTCCAGACCGCCCGCCGCCAGGCCCCGTGCGTGGTGTTCCTGGATGAGGTGGACGCGCTCGGCGGCAAGCGCAGCCGCACCCAGAGCAACGGGATGCGCAACACCGTCAATCAGCTACTGACCGAGCTGGACGGCATCGACGCGGGTGCGAACGAAGGCGTGTTCGTGCTCGCCGCGACCAACGTGCCCTGGGATGTGGACATTGCCCTGCGCCGCCCCGGCCGACTGGACCGGACCTTGCTGGTGCTGCCGCCCGACGGCCCGGCTCGGGAGGCGATCCTCCGCTATCACCTGCGCGACAGGCCCATCGAGAATGTCGACTTGAGCAAGCTGCTCAAAGCCACCGACGGCCTGTCCGGCGCCGATCTGGCCCACTTGTGCGAGGGCGCGGCCGAGTACGCGCTGCTGGATTCGGCCCGCACCGGCACCGTGCGCATGATCGGCATGAAGGACATGCTGGCCGCGGCCGGGCAGATCGCGCCCTCGACCGAGCCGTGGTTCGCGGCCGCCCGCAACGTGGCGATGTACGCGAACGAGGGCGGGATGTACGACGACCTGGTGGCCTATCTGAAGAAGAAGCGGAAGCTGTGACCACACTGCACCCGACCATCGAACAGGCTCAAGGCCTCATCGAGCTCGAACGCTACGACCAGGCCAGGGCGCTGCTGGGGCAGCACCTCGCCGAAGACCCCGGGGACGTACGCGCCTGGGTCAAGGTCGGCTACTGCCACCTGAACACGCAGCGGCCACAGCAGGCACTGGAGTCTGCCGGCCAGGCGCTCGAACTCGCCCCCGAGGACTACGGCGCACTCATCCTGCGCGCCGAGGCGCTGATCCGCGTGCCCAGCAGGTCATGGCGCGAGGCCGAGCCCGTACTGCGCGAAGCGGTTCGCATCGACCCCCACCACTGGTACGGCTGTGCCATGCTCGCCGACGCCGTATGGCGCATGTCGGTGGTCCGTTACGCCAAGGCGACCGCCACCCAGGAGCTCCAGCACCACGACGTCGCCCGCCTCTCCGGCGAGGCGGCCGACTTGGCCGTGGAGGCGATACGCCTGGGCCCCGAGGAGGTCTACCCCCTCGAAGTCGCACGGTCGATCGCCGGCTTCTCGGGCAAGAGCGCCGTAGCCGACCAGCTCGACCGCGCCATCCTCCGACTCGACCCCACCCACGTCGAGGCCCTGGCCAGGCAGACCGGGAAGGCAGCCGACGCCCCGGGCGTCAAGGCTGTCCAGGCCGCCGACCTGTACGCCTCCGGGCTCGCCGCCGCACCGGACTCCGACTCGATGCAGCGCGGGCTCGACCAGGCCACGTACCGCATGTTGCGCGGCATGCGCTGGCTCGCCCTGCTCTGTCTCGGCCTCGCCGGAGTGATGACGGACCTGTTCGCCGTCGAGGGCGAGGTGCAGCGGGAGTTGCCGCTCTCGCTCGGCCAGCGCCTGTGGTACCTCGTGCCGGTGACCGCCATCTGGATCGTCGGCGCCCTGCTGCGCTACCGCCGAAGGCGCACCGGAGTCCGGCTCAATGTGCAGTCGCTGATGCGCCGCGGTCGGTGGGCCCGCCTCGTAGTGGCCCAGGCGGCCTGGTCCATGCTGTGCGCGTTGCTGATCGCCCAAGTCCCTTGGACCGACCGGCTGTTGCCCCAAGTGCTCTTCTGGGCAGGGCTCACGCCGACGTTCGCCACGATCTGGTTCGACCGGAAGAAGGCCCGCTGAGCAGCACTCCGGCGGGCAGTGGACACCACCGCCGCCGGATCGGTCCGGGCATCAGCCCTGTGGCCCGCGGTATCCCAAGGACGCCTCGATCCGTCCGGCGAGTCCGTCCCGCCGCAGGGGGCCCCGGCCGGTCGAACCGGCAAGCCAGGAACGGCACTTGCTGCTGAGCAGCAGACCGAAGCTCTCCGCCTCGTTCTCCTCGGACTGGTCGAAGCCGGTTCTGGCCGCGACCTTCAGCACGGTCGCCTGGAGGTCGGCCTCGGCCGAGAGCAGCCGCGCGGCGACGGCCGCGCCGTCGACGTGATGCGTGCAGTGCCCGGCCTTCATGTGCCAGAGCTCATGGCCGAGAATGACCAGTTGGTGGTCCGGGGCGGTGCGCTCCTCGATGACGATCAGGTCCTGGTCCGTCATGTCGAGCCAGAGACCGCTGGCCGTGCCGGGCGGGAACGAGGCGGTGCGGAACCGGACGGGCCTGCCGCGGCGCCTGCTCATTCCCGCGCACAGGGCGGCATAGAGATCGGCGGGGTCCGCCGGGGCGGGCAGATCGATTCCGGCGATCAGCTCGCCGCACAGCCGGCGCATCTCCTTGCCTATGCTCACCGTTCTCCTCTCCCCGTCAGCTCCCGCGCGCACACGCGTGTTTCCAACGCTGTCCTGAAATCAGGGTTCTGTCGGCTTGACGCTCTCCAGGAGCATGTCGAGCCACTCGGTGACCTTGTCCCGGTGTTTGTCGGTGGGCAGTTGGGCCGCCCGCCAGGCGATGCCCCGTACGCCATGGTCCTGCAGCAGCCGCTCCAGCGGGTCGCTCTCGCCGGTGTAGTCGTGCAGCAGTTTCTGTTCCGTACGCTGCAGCGCGCCGTTGAGCGCATCGGCGTCGTCCGCGGTAAGAAATCCGGCGTGGACCTCGAAGAACCTCTGAATCGCATCGCAGTGCTCCATGGTCGGCCGGCGGTCGCCGTTGATGAGCGCGCCGGCCTGCTGACGCGACATGCCCGCGCCGTCGGCGATCTCCTGCTGGGTGTACCGGCGGCCGTTGGGCTTGAGCCGGGTACTGCGCAGCAGGTCGAAGCGTTGCAGAAAGCGTGTCTGAAGGTCGGGTTCGCCGGCCGGGTGGCCGTCGAGGAGCGCGCCGACCACGTCGGCGGGGACGCCGGAGGCCTCGGAGAGCTGGTCCACGTCGAAGATCTCGCCGTGGCTCAGTCCGAGCTTGCCGACGAGTTCTGCGACGCGGGCGATGGATGCCGCGAGCGGGCCTGTGGCCGTCCGGCCCGGAACCAAGAAGCCGTCTGTCACCAGTAGGTCTCCTAGATCACGCGAGGTCGCTCCGCAGGCAGTGGGCTGCCGGGAGACTAACCGTCTCGGATGAATACGACCAGGACTTGCCACAGCTGTGGCGCGATCTGAGCGCTCAGCGGCGTTGAATGCCACGATAGTTGACATGGCCGCGTTTGCGGTAGCAGGATCGCCAAGCGGTGTGAAGATCCAAAGGGCGCTGCCGCAGCGGGACTTCGAGAAGGGTGGCGTTCTCGATGACACATGAGGCAGGCGTGGAACGGCCTGGTGTCCATGGGCGGCGAGGGTGTGCCGGGACCGCGCGTGGCGCGGTGCGGGCGAGGCGGGTCACCGATGTGCTCCGGCGGCGCCGGGAGGAACTCGGCCTGAGCGTGGAGGACGTGGCCGCGCGGCTGAAGATCAGCACGGGCGCGTACGGCAGCTGGGAGCGGACCCCTGCCCAGGAGTGGACCGACGAGAAGCTCTGCGCTCTCGTCCAGGCCCTCGAGATGAGCGACCAGCAGGGGGGCTGGCTCTTCCGTCTCGCCGTCGACCGTGATCCGCCCCAGCCCTGGAAGCTGCCTGTGGGAGCGTCGGTGCCGGTGCCTCCGCTGGGCCCCGCGCGCCCGTCCGGGCCCGCCTTTCCGTCCGGGCCCGTGCGTCCGTACGCCCCCGTGGCTCCGGCGCTGCCGGTGACCCCGGCCGAGCCGCTGGATCCGTCGGCGGCCGCGGGCCCTTCCGACCCCGAGACACAGTCCTACCTGCGCGACTACGCCGCGATGATGGACGCCGTACCGCTGCCCTCCGTGCTTTTCGACCGGCGCTGGGACGTCGCGCACGCCAACCCTGCCTTCGAGGCGCTGTTCCATGGCGTCGGGCCGCATCCCACGGCGATGCCGGGCCAGAACTTCCTGCGGTTCGTGCTGTTCCACCCGGACGCGGGAATGGTGCTCGCCGACCGCGAGACGAGCTGGTGCCTGCCCCTGCTCGCGCAGTTGGAATCAGCTCTGGAGAGTTACGACGGAGACCGAGTTCTTCAGGCCATTCGCGGCGACATCGCCGAGGACCCGATCATGGACGCCGCCTACCGGTGCGGACTGTCGCACTGGATGCGCGACGCGGGGGCGGCCGCCGTCCATCACGACGGGGCCGTACGACCGCTGAATCACCCCGATCCGCGGTGGGGGCGTACCGAGTGCCGGATTGTCGACGAGACTCCCGCGAGCCTTCAGGACAGAGGGTTCACCCGGATGACGCTGGTGCTGCGTGAGGCCCGGGTCGCCGAACCGCTGCTGCGGCGGGGCAAGTCGCATCTGAGGGCCGTCTCCAGCGGCTGAACGGGAGCCGGAACCGGAACCGCGGGCAGGCCGGGGAAAGCGGAACGGGCTGCCCCTTGTCAGTCGGTCTTCTTCGGCGTCCGCGCGGTGAACCGGGCGGGGCTGCGCAGCCCGGTCGCGTTCCCCTCTCCCCAGCGGCGATTTCCCGGGCCCGCCGAGACTTGAGGTGTCACGCGTAACGTGCCCGAATCCCCTGCGTTCCGCCGGGGATTCGGGGGTCCGCCCCCGGGAACGGCTGCGACGGTGTTCCGGGAGTTCGTGTGGCTGCGCTCATCGAGGACTATGCACTGATCGGGGACATGCAGACCGCCGCCCTGATCGCCAGGGACGGTTCGGTCGACTGGTTCTGTCTGCCGCGCTTCGACTCGCCCGCGGTCTTCGCCGGGCTGCTCGGCACCGAGGAACACGGCTTCTGGCGGCTGGCCCCGGCGGGCCTCGCCGACGGCGCGGGAGCCGCCACCCGCCGCCGCTACCGCGGTGACTCACTTGTCCTGGAATCGGAGTGGGACACCCCCGAAGGAACGGTTCGGCTGATTGATTTCATGCCGCCCAGAGGCGCGGGCCGGGGTCGGCCGGATGCCGCACCCTGTCTCGTACGAATGGTGGAGGGCGTCTCAGGGCGGGTCCGCATGAGTTCCGCACTGCGGATGCGCTTCAGCTACGGCCGGATCGTCCCCTGGGTGCAGCGCGAGCACGGACCCGGCGGCCGCGACCGGCTGGTCGCCGTGGCCGGTCCCGACGCGCTCTGGCTGGACGCCGACGTCGACACCTACGGCAGCGATCTGACCACCCACGCGGCGTTCAGCGTCGGCGCGGGCGAGCGCGTCACCCTCACCCTGAGCTGGCAGCCCTCCCACGGCGACGCGCCGCCCCGGCCCAACGCCGCCCAACTCCTCGCCGACACCGAGAACTTCTGGTCCCGGTGGACCGGCCAGTGCAGCTACTCCGGCCCCTGGCGGGAAGCCGTCGTCCGCTCGCTGATCACCCTCAAGGCGCTCACCTACGCGCCCACCGGCGGAATCGTCGCCGCTCCCACCACCTCACTGCCCGAGGAGATCGGCGGCGTACGCAACTGGGACTACCGCTACGCCTGGCTGCGCGACGCCGCCATGACGCTCACCGCCCTGCTGCGCACCGGCTACCACGAGGAGGCACGCCGCTGGCGCGAATGGCTGCTGCGGGCCGTGGCCGGGGACGCGCAGAACCTCCAGATCATGTACGGAGTGGCGGGCGAGCGCGAGCTGCCGGAGGCCGAACTGCCCTGGCTGCCCGGCTACGAGAAGTCGGGCCCGGTCCGGATCGGCAACGGCGCCGCCAACCAGCTCCAGCTCGATGTGTACGGCGAGGTCGTGGACGCCCTCTGGCTGGGCCAGACCTCCGGGCTCTCCCGCGACGACAGCACCCACATCCTCCAGATGAAGCTCATGAACCACCTCGAGTCCAACTGGCGCGAGCCCGACGAGGGCATCTGGGAAGTGCGCGGCCCACGCCGTGACTTCGTCCACTCCAAGGTGATGGCCTGGGTCGCCGCGGACCGCACCGTACGCAGACTCTCCAGGCTGCCGCTGGAGGGCCCGGTGCAGCGCTGGCGCGCGCTGCGCGACGAGATACACCGCGACGTCTGCGCCCACGGCTACGACCCCGAGCGCAACACCTTCACGCAGTACTACGGCTCGCGCGAGCTGGACGCCTCGCTGCTGCTCATCCCGCAGATGGGCTTTCTGCCGCCCTCCGACCCGCGCGTGGTGGGGACCATCGAGGCCGTCCAGCGGGAGCTGTGCGACGACGGCTTCGTACGCCGCTATCCGGTGCCCGACGGCGGCTCCGACACCCTCGGCGGTGATGGACTGCGCGGCGGCGAAGGGGTCTTCCTGGCCTGCTCCTTCTGGCTCGCGCACGATCTCGCACTGATCGGCCGCGGGGCGGAGGCACGCCGGCTGTTCGAGCGGCTGCTCGCGCTGCGTACCGATCTCGGTCTTCTGGCCGAGGAATGGGACACCCGGCGCGGCCGGCTGGTGGGAAATTTCCCGCAGGCATTCAGCCATGTGCCGCTGATAGACACCGCCTTGCGGCTGTCCTGAACGCAGGTGGGCGGCCCGCTCCTGGAGTGAGAGTCGAGCGGGGCGGCGCATTGTCGTACGGCACTGGCATTTCCGCGCAGAGGAGATCGGCCATGTCGTCGTTGCGAACGTTCGTCCTTGTCAATGTGCTGCGTCCCGTGGGCCGGGCCCTCATCGCCTACGGGATGTACTGGGTATGGATCCCCGGCATCCACTATGAGGAAATCCTGCCCACTGACAGGTTCCCGCGAGAAGACAGCCGTGAATATCGCACCCTTTTCGGTGAGGTCGAGCCGCCTTCAAGGCAGCCTTGAGACGGATTTCCCAAGCTCTGGCCATAAGTACGCGGCTCTGGGGGAAAAGATGGCTGCACACCGGAACTTCACCGAACTCGCGTCGCACAGAGCGTCGGAACTCGCACGCCAGGAGGCCTATTTCTGCGTCCGTGCGGATCAGCAGGGCGAGCTGGAATCCGATGTGCTCAGCTACGGGGAACTCGGTGAACGGGCCAAGCGGCTCGCCTCCTGGCTCCAGGAGCGCGGATCGCACGGCCACCGGGTGCTCATCCTCCAGAGCGACGTACGGGAGTTCATGAGCAGCTTCCTGGGCTGTCTGTACGCCGGGGCCGTCGCCGTGCCCGCACCGGCCCCGGTCGGATCGCGGCAGAACGTCGAACGGGTCGCGAACATCGTCAGGGACGCCTCGGTCAGCTACATCCTGACCGATGCCGCGATGGCCTCGTCCGTCTCCCAGCTGCTGGCCAACATCGGCCACCAGGAGGTCGCCTGCCTGGCCACGGACCGCGCCGAGGTCGGCGACGCGGACGCCTGGCGGATGCCGGACCTGTTCCCCGACGACGTGGCCTTTCTGCAGTACACCTCCGGCTCGGTGAGCGAGCCCAAGGGCGTCATGGTCACCCATCGCAATCTGCTCGCCAACCAGCGCGCCATCCAGCAGGCCATGCGCACCACGGCGCGGTCCCGGGTGGGCGGCTGGCTGCCGTTCCACCACGACATGGGGCTCGTCGGTCATCTGCTGCACCCGCTGTGGCTCGGCGGCGCCGGAGTGCTGATGCCGCCGATGACCTTTGTGAAGCGCCCGTTGCGCTGGCTGCAGATGGTCGACGAGTACGGCATCACCACGGGCGGCGGCCCCAACCTGGCGTACGACCTGTGTCTGCGCCGGATCAAGGACGACCAGATAGCGGAGCTCGATCTCTCGCGCTGGGAGACGGCCGTGAACGGTGCCGAGCCGGTACGGGCCGAGACCATGGACGCCTTCGCCGAGCGCTTCGCGCCGGCCGGCTTCCGCAAGGAGGCCTTCTACCCCTGCTACGGACTCGCCGAGTCCACACTGCTGGTGACCGGGGGAGCGCCCGGGCGCACGGCCGACACGCGGCAGGTGGACGCCGCCGAACTCGAACACCACCGGCTGCGGCCCGCCTCGGTCGGCAGCCCCGTCAGGACGCTCGTCAGCTCCGGCAGGCCGCAGGGGTGCGAGGTGGCCATCGTCGACCCCGCGAACTGCAGAAGGCTTCCGGCGGGAGAGGTGGGCGAGGTCTGGCTGCGCGGCGAGAGCGTGGCCCGCGGCTACTGGAACCGCCCGCTGGAGAACGCCCTCGCCTTCAGGGCCACCACCGAGGACGGTGAGGAGGGCTATCTGCGTACCGGAGACCTCGGGGCCATGGACGGCGACCAGCTCTACATCACCGGGCGGATGAAGGACATCATGATCGTCGCGGGTCGCAATCTCTACCCGCAGGACATCGAACGCAGCGTCCAGCGCGTGAGCGCGCTCTTCGGCTCCAGCGCCGCCTTCGCCGTCGAGTCCGACCGCGACCATGTCGTCGTCGTCCAGGAGGTGCGCACCGGCTCCGGCTTCGAGGCCGAACTGGCCTCGCTCTCCGCCGCGGTACGGATGTGCGTCTCCAAGGAGTTCGAGGTCGCCGCCGAGAACGTGCTGCTGGTGCGGCCCGGCACCGTACGGCGCACCACCAGCGGAAAGCTTCAGCGCACCGCCATGCGGCAGCTCTTCCTCGACGGACGGATACAGCCGCTGCACGAGGTGCTGCACCCGGATGTCCGCCAGTTGGTCTCGGTGGGTGCGGGGCAGGAAGTCCCCCACGGAGCCGGCGGATGACGGCGACCACCGAGCGGACCGGCACCGCCGAGCGGACCGGGACCACGGAGCGGACCGGGACCACGGAGCGGACCGGGACCCTGCGGACCGTAGCGGCCGTGCACGCCCCGGACGCCGAGGAGGCCGCTCCCGGTCTGCGCTGGCAGCTCGCGGAACAGCTGGACCAGCGGCTCGGCGACCCCAACGCCGCAGGACCGCTCTCCTACGCCCGCGCCGCGAGCGAGGACGCTGCCGAGGAGTTCCCGGCGGAGGCCTGCGAACTGCTGGGCGCCCTAGGCGTCCACCACTACTACATCCCCGCGGAGTACGGCGGTTCGCTCACCGGCTTCCCCCAGCTGCTCGAAATCGTGCGCACCATCGCCCGCCGCGATCTGACCACTGCCATCGGACACGGAAAGACCTTCCTCGGCGCGGTCTGTGTGTGGGTCGCCGAGGACCGTGTCGGAGCGGAGCGCCTCGCCTCCCTCGTACGGGCCGGTGAGCCGGTCTCCCTCGGACTGACCGAACGCACCCACGGCAGCGATCTGATGGCCGGCGAGGTCGTCGCCGAGCGCACCGAGGGCGGCTACCTCATCACCGGCGAGAAGTGGCTGATCAACAACGCCACCCGGGGCCGGCTCGTCTGCCTGCTGGCCCGCACCGCCGCCGAGGGCGGCCCGCGCGGCTTCAGCCTGCTGCTCGTCGACAAGAACGAACTGCCCGAGGACAGCTACCGCACCCTGCCGAAGGTGCACACTCTCGGCATCCGCGGCGCGGACATCAGCGGTATCGCCTTCGACCGCGCGCCCGTCGGCACCTGCTGCCTGGTCGGACGCGAGGGCGAGGGCCCCGAAGTCGTACTCAAGGCCCTGCAGATCACCCGCTCGCTGTGCACCGCGCTCTCGCTCGGCGCCGCCGACCACGGGCTGCGCGTCGCCCACCGCTTCGCCGCCGAGCGCGAGCTGTACGGACGCAAGCTGCTCGACCTCCCCGCGGCCCGCCGCACGCTCGCCGAGACCTACGCCGACCTGCTCGCCATGGAAGCGCTGAGCACCGTCGCCGCCCGCTCCATCCACACCCTGCCCGACGAGCTCAGCGTCACCTCCGCGGTCGCCAAATACCTGGTGCCGACCGTCGTGGACGACATCCTGAACCGGCTGCGCGGAGTGCTCGGCGCGCGCGCCGTCCTGACCGACCACTACGCACACGGCCGGTTCCAGAAACTGGAGCGCGACCACCGCATCGTCGGGATCTTCGACGGCAACACGATGGTCAACCTCTATGCCCTGACCGCCCAGTTCCGCACCCTGGCCCGCTACCACCCGGACCACGACCGCGAACCGGACGCCGTCGCCGCCACCTTCTCCTACGCCCGCGAGCTGCCCGGCCTGCGCCCGGGACAGCTGAGCCTGCTGGCGCGCCGCGGCAGCACCGTACTCGGCTCGCTGCCGACGGCCGCCGAAGTACTCGGCGCACAGGCATCCCGGGACCCGGAGCTCGGCCGGGCGGCAGCGCTCGCCCGGACGCTCGCCACCGCGGCCGATCAGCTGCACACCAGAATGCGGGCCGCGCGCCCCGTGCCCGGCGGCGCACCTGTGGAGAGCTTCGATCTGGCGCGCGGCTACAGCATGTGCTTCGCCGCCGCCTGCTGCCTCGGCGTCTGGCAGCACAACCGGCGCCTCGCCCGCGAGGTGCGCACCGCCGAGCTGTGGACCTCGGGCCTCTGGCTCGAAGCCGTACTGGCCCGGCTCGTGGACCGGCTCGAACAGGCGGTGCCGGGCATCACAGGACCGCAGCCCCGCCCGCCCGCCGCCTACGACGCCGAACTGGAGTCGCTGTACGAGCGGTTGCTCGGCCGGCTGACCGCACAGTACGAAGCGGGAGAGCTGTTCTCCCTGCTGCCCGGCCGTATCGCAGAGGGACCGCCATGCTGACCCCGAACCAGGAAGAAGTCCGCATCCAGCAGCGCGTCGCCGAGCTGGAACGGCGCTTCGGCGACCCCGGCGACCCCGACAACCCGCTCGGCCTGGACGCGCTGCTCGCCGCCGACGAACGCGGCGAACTGCTCGCCGAGGCCGAGCAGGTCCTGGCGGAGTTCCGGCTGAACGCCGAATTCGTGCCCATCGAACTCGGCGGCAGGCTCGACCGGATCGACACCCTCGGCCGGGTCCTGCGCGGAGTCTTCCGCCGGGACGCCAGCCTCGGACTCGGCTACGGCGCCACCACCTTCATCGCGGCCATCGCGATCTGGACGGCCGGCACCCCCGAGCAGCAGCGGCGGGTCGCCGATCTGCTGCTCGGCGGCGGGCGGCTGGCCGTCGCGTACCACGAACTCGCCCACGGCAACGACTTCGTACGCAATGAGTTCAGCGCGACACCCACCGACGACGGCTTTGTGATCTCCGGTGCGAAACACGTCATCAACAACGTCGAACGGGCCGAGGCGCTGGTGCTGTTCAGCCGCACCGAGGAGAGCGTCGGCAGCCGCAGCCACTCCGTGCTCCTCGTCGACAAGGCCGTGCTGCCCGCCGACCGCTACGGCTATCTGCCGCGGTACGAGACCGTCGGCGTACGCGGCTGCCAGAACGCGGGCGTGGAGTTCACCGACTGCCCGCTGCCCGCGGACGCCCTCGTCGGCAAGCTCGGCGACGGCGTCGAACTGGCCCTGCGCTCCTTCCAGATCACCCGCAGCGTGCTGCCCTCCATGATCCTCGGCGGCGGTGACACCGCGCTGCGCACGGCCGTCGGCTTCGCACTGGACCGCAAGCTCTACCACCGCTCCGTGCTGGAGATCCCGCACGCCCGCGCCACGATCGTCGGCGCCTTCACGGATCTGCTGATCAGCGACTGTCTGGCGCTGGCCGCCACCCGGGCCGTGCATCTCGTCCCGGAGGCCACCAGTGTGTACGCGGCCGCCGTCAAGTATCTGCTGCCCAAACTGCTCACCGAGACCGCCTACGACCTGTCCATCGTCCTCGGCGCCAACTTCTACGTACGCAACGGGGCTTACGGCGCCTTCCAGAAGCATGTGCGCGATCTGCCCATGATCAGCCTCGGGCACGCGGGCACGGCAGCCTGCCAGGCCACGATCATCCCGCAGCTGCCGAGGCTCGCCCGCACCGCCTGGTTCACCGGCAAGGGCGCCCCGGAGGGCCTGTTCCGGATCCGCGACGGGCTGCCGCCGCTCGACCCGGCCCGGCTGGTGCTGGTCGCCGGAAGCGATGCGCTGATCGCCTCGCTGGAGGGCGCGGCGGAGTCCATCGCGGGCACCGAAGGCCGGCGGGCCGGCGAGTACACCGAGGCGCTCACCACCCTCGCCGCGGCGCTCGAGGACGAGCTCCGCAGCCTCCAGGCCGAGTGCCGGGACATGGCGCCCAAGGACCGCACCGTCCTGGCCAGCCCCAAGGCCTACGCCATCGCCGACCGCTACACGCTGCTGCTGGCGGGCGCCGCCTGCCTGGGCGTCTGGCGGCACCAGGACCCGGACGACGACCCGTTCCTCGCTTCCCCCGCCTGGCTCGCCGCCGCGCTCACCCGGCTGGTGAAGCGGCTCGGCCACCCGCTGCCGAAACTCCCGGACGGCTGGGAGAACCAGCTGCTCAACGAGGTACTGAACCGCTATCACGAAGCCCGCAGTTACGACCTGTACGACACCCCGATCGCCGGCTGACCGCAGACACGTTGAGGAGCATCAGATGGTGCTGCAACCCACCGGGGGAGAAGCCCCGGCCCCCTGGTCGACCAAGCCTGTGGCCGAGTTCGACGCACACGACTTCCGCACCTGGCTGATCACACGGCTGAGCGAGTATCTCCAGCGCCCCGCCGACGAGATCGGTCCGCGCGTCCCCTTCGCGGAGTACGGGCTCGACTCGGTGGCGGCGCTCAGCCTCTACGGGGACATCGAGGAGGAGTTCGGGCTCTTCCTCGAACCGACCGTCGCCTGGGACCACCCCACGGCCGACGATCTGGCCCGTCACCTCGCGGAGGAGTTCACCAAGGCCGGCGGCGAGCATCGGGAGGTGTGACCATGGGCCGTACCTCAGGCCCTTCCCAGTATCCGGTCGCGGTGGTGGGTCTGGACTGCAGATTCCCCGGCGCGCCAGGTCCCGAGGCGTACTGGAGGCTGCTGCTGAGCGGGGCGCACGCCATCGGCGAACGCCCGGCCTCACGCGGCGCGTCCGCCGTGCCCGGCGGCTTCCTGACCGACGCCGACGCCTTCGACCGCGCCTTTTTCGCCGTCCCCACCGCCGACGCGAGGGCCATGGATCCGCAGCAGCGGCTGCTCCTCGAGTGCTCCTGGCGGGCGATCGAGGACGCCGGAATCTCCCCGACCCGGCTGGCGGGCGGTTCGGTGGGCACCTATGTGGGCTCCATGTCCGACGACTGGATGCGGCTCAGCCTCGCCGCGCCCGAGGGAGTGAGCCCGCGCACCGGCACCGGCAGCGGCCGCTCCATGCTCGCCAACCGCATCGCCTACCAGCTCGATCTGCGAGGCCCCAGCCTCACCGTGGACACCGCCTGCTCCTCGTCGCTGGTGGCCGTGCATCTCGCCTGCACCGCGCTGCGCACCGGCGAGTGCGACCTCGCGCTCGCCGGCGGCGTCAACATCGTCGTCGGCTCGGTGCTCGACGAGATCTACGCCCAGGCCGGGCTCGCCGCCCCCGACGGGCGGTGCAAGCCGTTCTCCGAAGCCGCCGACGGCATCGGGCGGGGCGAGGGCGTCGGTGTGGTGGCGCTGCGCCTGCTCGAGGACGCGGTACGCGACGGGGACCCGGTCCACGCGGTGATCCTCGGCAGCGCCGTCAACCAGGACGGCCGCAGCAACGGCATCATGGCGCCGCACCGTGCCTCCCAGCGCGAGGTCATCGCCACCGCCTGCCGCCGGGCCGGAGCCGCTCCGCAGGACATCCGCTTCATCGAGGCGCACGGCACCGGCACACCGCTCGGCGACCAGATCGAAGTGCTGTCGCTCGGCGATGTGTTCCGCGACGAACAGGGCGTACGGGAGTGGCCCCTGGCGGTCGGCGCGGTCAAGGGCGCGATCGGGCACACCGAGGGCGCGGCCGGAATGGCCGGACTGATCAAGACCGTGCTCTCGCTGCGGCACGGCGTCGTACCGGCGAGTCCTTGGAGCGGTGAGGAGAATCCGCGGCTCGGTCTCGCCCGCCGCTCCATGGAACTGATCACCGAGCCGCTCGCGCTGCCCGCCGACGGCTGCCGGGCGGGCGTCTCCAGCTTCGGCATGGGCGGCACCAACGCCCATGTGGTGCTCGCCACCGCCCCACTGCCGGCCGCGCCCGCCGAACCCGGGCCCGGCGTCGGGGTGTTCACGCTGTCCGCCGACACCCCCCGGGCGCTGCGCCGGAATCTGCGGCTCCAGGCCGTGGATGTCGCGGGCCGCACCGGCGAGGAGCTCGCCCGGCTGTGCTGGACCAGCAACCGGTCCCGTGCCGCCCTGCCGTACCGCTTCGCCACCGCCGCCGACGGGCCCGAGGAACTCGCCTCCCGGCTGTTCGCGGCGGCGGAGCTCGAGACTGAGTACGACGAACGCACAGCGGCCGCCGAAGAACCGGTGCTGGCCTTCGCGTTCACCGGACAGGGCGCCCAGTACCCGCGGATGACCGCGGGACTGTACGAGGGCTCGACCGTCTACCGGACCTTCCTCGAAGAGGCGTCCAAGGCACTGCAGCCGTACACGGTCACCCCCGTTCATGAGGCGATCCTCGCCGGGGATCCGGTCGTCCACCGGACCGGCACCACCCAGCCCGCCCTGTTCGCCGTGCAGTACGCCCTGGCGCGCACCCTGATGGAGCTCGGGGTGCGGCCCGCGGCCGTCGTGGGGCACAGCATCGGCGAGTTCGCCGCCGCCGTCGTCGCCGAGGCGCTCGACCTGGCGGACGCCGCCCGGCTGGTCGCCGTGCGCGGCGCGTTCATGCAGCAACTCCAGGAAGGCGGCGGGATGCTGGCGACCCGGGCCCGCCCGGCGGAGGCCGCCGCGCTGGTCGCGGACGAACCCACCGTCGGCGTCGGCGCGCTCAACGGGCCCGGCGCCACCGTGCTCTCCGGCGACCTCGCTGCTCTCGAGCGGATCCGCGCCAAGCTGGAGGAACGCGGCCTGATGTGCACCCCGCTGCGGGTCTCGCACGCTTTTCACTCACCGCTGATGGCACCGATGCTGGGCCGCTTCGAACGGGTCGCGTCCCGCATCCCCGCCGGCCGGCCCCGGCTGCCCTTCCACTCGACCGTACGCGGCCGGCTGCTCACGCCCGGCGAGGAACTGGACGCCGCCTACTGGACGGAGCACATCTGCGCGACCGTACGGTTCGAGGACGCCATCACCTCGCTCTGCGACCGGCCGCCCACCCATATCGTCGAGATCGGTCCCAAGCCGGTCCTCAGCAATCTGATCCGGCGCATCGGCGCGGCCCGCGAGATCCCCGCCCTCGGCGTCTGCCGCAACGAGGACTCCGGGCTCCGCGAGCTCGGCGAACTCCTCGCCCACCTCCACCAGGACGGGCTCGACCCGGCCTGGGACACCTTCTACCCCGACGCCGGGAAGCAGGCCGTACGGATGCCCGCCCACGCCTTCTCCACCGAGTGGCGGTCCTGGCACCAGCAGCTCACCACGGCGGCCCCCGCGCCGCGGCCGGCCGGATCGCCCGCCGCGGCCCACGGCGTCGCCGCCCCGGACCGCGTACGCCAGGGAGTGCGCGAGGCCGTCGCCACGGTCAGGGGCGGCCGGCACGACGAACTCGACGACGCGCTGCGCTTCTACGACGACCTCGGCTTCGACTCGGTGATGCTGATGGAGCTCAAATACCGGCTGGAGGTCCGCTTCCCCGAACTCGGCGAGCTCTCCATGCCGGAGATGCTCTCCAGCCTGGTCAGCGTTGAGTCGCTGATCGCGTATTTGAGCGAGCAGCTGATCGCGGCGGTGGCCCGGTGAGCACACCCGGCGGCCGCGGCGGACCGCTCCGGCTGGCCGGTGTCGGCACCGCACTCCCCGGGGAGCCCGTCGACAACGCCACGCTGGCCGGCCGGCTCGGCATCGCGCCGGAGTGGGTCGAGACCTTCATCGGCACGAGGACCCGGCACTTCGCCGTCGACCTCAACGGTGGAACGGTCCGCTGGACCCTGGAGGACCTGTGCACCGACGCCGCCGACCGGGCGCTCGCCGACGCGGGGGCCGACCCCGACGACGTGGCGTTCATCGTCGTCGCCACCGCCACACCGGACGCTCTCATGCCGACCACGGCCGCACTCGTCGCGGACCGGCTCGGCATCGACGGAGTGCCCGTCTACCAGCTCCAGTCCGGCTGCTCCGGCGCCGTACAGGCGATGGCACTCGCCTCCTCGCTGCTCGCCAACGGCGCCCGCGGCCAGAAGCCCGTCGGCCTGGTCATCGGCGGCGACGTCTGCAGCAAACACCTCGATCTGCGCCAGGACTTCCGCGCCATGCCGCCCTCCCAGCTCGTCAACTACGTGCTGTTCGGCGACGGCGCGGGAGCCGTCGTCCTCAGCCGCGCACCCGGCGCCGCCCGTGCCCTGCTCACCCGGGCCGACCACTGGCTCGGCGGTCTCGGCAGCGCGCCCGGCCAGCGCGTCGAGTGGTTCGGCCAGGCCGACCGCTACTCCGGCCGGCCCGCCGTGACGGAGGACTACAAGGCCGTCGAGACCCGGGTGCCGGTGCTGGCCCAGGAGGTGCTCGACACCCTGCTCGACCTGCTCGACTGGCCGGCCGCGAGCCTCGGCCATGTCCTTCCGCCACAGCTCAGCGGCCGGATGACCGAGCGCATCACGAGGAAACTGCGGCAGGGCCTCGAGTGGGAGGAGGTCTCCTGTGTCGCGGAGACCGGGAACAACGGGAACGCGCTGGTCTTCCTCCAGCTGGAGCGGCTGCTGCCGCGGCTGGGGGCCGGGGGGCGCGCGGTCGGCATCGCGATCGAGTCCAGCAAGTGGATCAAGGCCGGATTCGCAGTGGAGGCGACGGGATGAGCGCGCGAGGCGCAGCACAGCAGGAGCTACGGACCCTCCACGAAGCGGGCGGGCTCGTCGACGCGTACCCCCAGGTGGCCCAGCTGCTCGTCCGGCTCGACGAGGGTGAACTCGACCTCGCGGGACGGCTGCTGGCCCGGCTGAATCCCTCCGACGTGCTCGCCGCCCACCCCTCGACCCCGGCCGTACGCATCGCGGTCACCGGACGCTCCACCACGGCCGGACTCGTCCCCGCGCTCACCGCCCAGCTCGCCCGCCACGGACTGCTGCTGATCCCGTACGCGGGCGGCAACGGCGGCTATGTCCAGGACCTGGCCGATCCGGCCTCCGAGCTGTACGTGCATCAGCCCGAGCTCACCCTGTGCGTACTGGACCCGCTCACCGTCTGGGACCGGGTGCGGCCACCCTGGCAGCCGTACGACGTGGCCCTCGAAGCCGAGCGGCTGCGGCTGCTGCTGGCCGAACTGGCCGGCACCCACGCGGCGCACGCCCCGGCCGGGGCGACCTTCGTACTGAACACCGTGCCGCTGCTGCGTCGGTTCACCCATCAGCTGACCGGACTCGCACAGCGGGCCGAACTGGGCGCGGTCTGGCGGGAGTTCAACGCCGATCTGCTGCGGATGTGCGACCCGGCGGCGGGAGTGGCCGTACTCGACCTGGAGCCGCTGACCTCGGCCGGCGTGCGCGCCGACGATCCGCGGCTGGGAGCCTACGCCGACGCACACTGCACCGCCGGCCTGCTCGCCGGATACGCCCGCGAGAGCGCGCACCTGGCCCGGGCGCAGCGCGGCGACGCCAAGAAGTGCCTGGTCCTCGACCTCGACGGGACCCTGTGGGACGGCATACTCGCCGAGGACGGACCCGAGAGGGTGCGGGCCGCCCGGTCGCTGCGCGCGGGCGCCTTCGCCGGCTTCCGGCGGACCGTCGAACAGCTCGCATCGCAGGGCGTGCTGCTCGCCGTGTGCAGCAAGAACGACCCGGAACCGGTCGCCCGCGCCCTGGCCGCCCACCCCGACTGGCCGCTGAGCAGCGACGACTTCGTCAGCGTCGTCGCCGACTGGGGCTCCAAGGCCGAAGGCATCCGCAAGATTGCGGCAGATCTGGGCATCTCGCCGTCGGCCGTGGTCTTCGCCGACGACAGCGCCTTCGAGCGGGAGGCCGTACGGGCGGGGGTGCCCGGAGCCGCCGTCGTGCCCCTGGACGGCGAGCCCGCCCACCACACCGAACGGCTGCTGGCCGACGGCTGGTTCGACGTCCCCTCCGTCACCGAGGAGGACCGCGGCCGGGCTTCGCGCTACCGCGAACGCGAGCAGCGTGAGCTCCGGCAGGCGGCGTCGAAGGACTACGCCAGCTTTCTGCGGAGCCTGGACATCGCAGTCGACGCGGGCCCCGCGAAGGCCCATGAGCTGTCCAGGATCGCCCAGTTGAGCCTGCGCACCAACCGCTTCAACCTCACCGGAGAGCGGCTGACCGGCGCGGAGATCCAGCGGCTCGCCGAGGATCCGGACGCGCTGGTGCTCGCGGTGCGCGCCGCCGACCGCTACGGCGAGGACGGAGTGGTCGGCGCGGTGTTCGCCCGCAGGGATCGTGCGGGGCTCCACCTGGAGAACATGGTCGTCAGCTGCCGGGTGCTCGGCCGCGGGATC
Organism: Streptomyces lunaelactis; assembly: GCF_003054555.1. Taxonomy (NCBI): domain Bacteria; kingdom Bacillati; phylum Actinomycetota; class Actinomycetes; order Kitasatosporales; family Streptomycetaceae; genus Streptomyces; species Streptomyces lunaelactis. The sequence continues at coordinate 7,328,615 of NZ_CP026304.1, forward strand.
GAGAACGCCGTACTGGCCGGGCTGCTGCACGCCGCCCGGGACGCCGGACTGCCTGCCGTACACGCCCGGTGGCGGCAGACCCCTGCCAACGAGGCGCAGCGCGCGTTCTGCCCGGCGCACGGCTTCGAGACGGCTTCGGAGACGGCAGCTTCGGAGACGGCTTCGGAGACGGCAGCTTCGGAGACGGCTTCGGAGACGGCTTCGGCGACCGGTGGCGCGATCCGCTACCGGCACGCGCTCGAGCGGCTTCCGCTCGTCCCTTCCCATGTGCGGCTGCGGCTGCGCCTCACGCACGACCGCGCCCAGGAGGTGGTGGATCCATGCACACCGTCGTCGATCTGATCTCCCTCGCCAACGAACACCTGGGCACCGACCTGAAGCCGGACGACGCGGGACGCGAGCTGACCGAGCTCCCCTGCTGGGACTCGGTCCATCTGCTGCGTCTCGTCTCCCTGCTGGAGACGGAGCTGGGCAGGCAGGTGCCGGTCGCCGAGATGCTCGAGGCCCGCAGTCTGAGCGAGATCTGGACCGTAGCGGTGGGGACATGAGCGTGTCCGGCGACCGGGCCAGGCGCCATACGCGCTACTTCCTGAACTGGGCGCGCGCGGCGGCCCCCGTACATCTGGGCGCCGACGTCGACATGACCCGGATCGAGGAGCACCGGGCCGCCGCACGCGAAGCCGGCCGGCGGTACTCGGTGGTGAGCTATCTGCTGTACGCCGCCGGGCGGATCGTCGCCCGGCATCCCGAGGCCCGTGCGATGGCCAGGGGCGTGCTGCGGCCGCGTACCGCGGCGCTGCCGGACGTGGCGGCCAAGCTCGCACTCGACCGCAGGACCGAGGGCGGCGAGCGTGTGGTGCTCACCGCCGTACTGCCGCGGATGGACGTGGCGTCACTGACGGAGATCCAGGATTTGGTGGACCTGTGCCGCGAGAGCGACCCGCACGACCTTCCCGGCGCCGCCGCAGTGCGGCTGCTCAGTCAACTGCCGCCGCCTGTCGGGGAGTTGGTGTTCCGGCTCGGAGTACGCAGTCCGGGCGCCAGGGCCCAGCGGCTCGGGACCTTCGCGGTGAGCTCACTCGGGCACCGCGTTGTCGATGTCTTCCACTCCTACGGCGGCACGGCGGTCACCTTCTGCGCGGGGAGGGTGGCCGACCGTGCCGTGGTGCGTGGCGGCCGGGTGGTGGCAGCGCCGGTCATGAGCCTCGGCCTGACCTTCGATCACAGAGTGCTCGACGGAGCTGCCGCGGCGGACGTACTCGACGGAGTGGTGAAGCGGCTGGAGGGCTGGCATGGTGATCTTTCCGGGACCCGTGGCGAACCCCGCGACGGAGCAGGGATTCGCCCGGCCCGTTCGGGTGACCGGCCCGGAGGGCCCCTGGGAACAAGTCCGTGACGCGGTACGGGAGTACGGGAGCGTCGTCGTCCACGCCCAGCTCGACGACTGGCTGCCCGCCGACCTGGACGCGCCCGAGCTGCGCCCGCTGCTGGGCCGCGACTACGCGCGCTTCTCCGCCATGACGCACTATCAGATACGGTCCCGCTTCGTGGCCTCCAGGCTGCTGCTCAAGCATGTCGCGTGCGCGGTCATCGAAGCCTCACCGCAGAGTGTGGAGCTCGCCTACAAACCGGGCGGGCGCCCCTATCTGCGCGGCCTCGACCAGATCGACATCAGCCTCAGCCACACCGACACGCTGCTGCTGGTCGGGCTGACCCGCAAGGGCTGGATCGGCGTGGACGCCGAGCTCAGGGACCGGCCGATGCTCGGACTCGGCACCGAGAACCAGGTGTGTACGCCGCACGAGCGCAAGGCCCTCGCGCAGATCGCCGACGAGCGGCGCAATGGCGCGCTGGTACGGCTGTGGACCCTGAAGGAGGCGTACAGCAAGGCGATCGGGCAGGGCATGCGGTTCCGCTTCACCGAGTTCGGCTTCGGGCCGCAGGAGCGCAGGGTGCAGGTCCTGAGACCGGACGGATCGCGGGGGACCGGGGACGAATGGACCTTCCACACCTGCCTGGTGGATCGCCGGTACACGGTGAGCGTGGCGCTCTTCGACGCGGGCTTCGGGGACACCAGCGACACCGCCGCGTCCACCATGCTCGACGCCGGCCTCATGGAGGCGCTCGCGAACACCGGACAGGACGAGGCACAGGCATGACGATCACGACAGAGGTCTGTGTGGTGGGTGGCGGTCCCGGCGGCCGCGCGCTCGCTCTCGCACTGGTACGCCTGGGACGCCGGGTGGTCCTGCTGGAACAGCGCACGGGCGGGGCCCGCGCCTTCCGGGGTGAGTCCGTATCGCCGGACGGGGTGCGGCTGCTGGCCGGACTCGGCCTCCTGGAGCGGGTGCGCGAGCACACCCACGAGGTGCACCGGCTGGAGATCGCCGACGGGGGCGCGCGCGTCCTCGACGTACGCTTCGAGACCTTCCCGTACGCCTACCGCCATCCGGTCGAGCTGGCCCAGCCGGTGCTGCTGTCCGCGCTGGCCGATGCGGCGGAGGAAGGCGGCGGCTGCACCGTGCTCGAACCGGCCGCCGCGGTCGGGCTGCTGCGGGACGGCGGCTCGGTACGCGGGGTCCGCGCCAAGACCCCCGACGGGGTGATGGAGATACGGGCCGACGTGACCGTCGGCGCGGACGGCCGCTACAGCTCCGTACGCCGGATGTCCGGCCTCGACCACGGCGCGAAGCGCACCCCGCTGCAGCGGGACGTCGTCTGGATGAAGCTGCCGTTCCCGGCGGCCTGGGACCGGCGGGCCTACCGGGTGCGGATCAGCTCGGGCCGCCACGGACTCTTCCTGCCCAGCACCGACGGCACCCTGCGGGTGGGTCTCAACATCCCCAAGGGCGGTCTGCGCGAGCTGCGTTCGGGCGGCCTCGGGCGGCTGCACGCGCGGCTCGCGGAGCTCGCGCCGGAGCTGGAGCGGGAAGCGGCCGACGGCATCCGCAGCTGGTCCGACACCACCCTGCTCGACATCTTCACCACGGACGTACGGCGCTGGTCGGCGCCCGGAGTCGTACTGATCGGCGACGCCGCGCACACCCTGTCGCCGATCCTGGGGCAGGGCGTCAACCACGCCCTGGCGGACGCGGTCGCCCTCGCCCCGCTGCTCGCGCGGGCGCTCGACGCGCCCCGCGGCGGGCGGCCGGCGGCGCTGGCCGCGGCTGTGAACGTCTTCCAGCGGGACAGGGTGGGCGCGGTCCGGCGCTCCCGGGGGCTGCAGCTGCGCCAGGAGCGGATGTTCAGCCTCTCCGCGCCTCCCGCGGCGGCGCTGCGGCGCACGGTCTACCGCGCGCTGAACGCGAGCCCCGTGCTCCAGCGGCGGGTGCTCGCCCCCGCCTACTTCCCCGGCCTGCGGCCCGAGCCGGCCGCGGCACCTTCGAGGACGGAGCTGCGCACATGAACGACGCGACAGAGCTACGGCTCGGGGCACGCCTGCCTCCGCTGGAGGAACTGAAGCGGTACGTCCTGCTGCACGCCCGCGCCCAGGGGCTCACGCCGGACCGCTGCCGAGAGCTGCTGGCCCGGGTGAGGAGCGCGGAGGGCGGCGGCCCCGACTCCTGGGCCGCGGTCTGGAACCGTACGGCGGACGGTCTCGCGGGCCGCGGCGCTCACCTCGACGCGTGCCGCCACTACGGCCTCGCCCGCTTCCCGTACGCGACCGCGGACGACGCCGAGCGGCTTCGCGCCGGGCAGCGGTGCGTGCGCACCTTCGACCGCTGGCGCAGGACCCGGCGCGGCATCGAGCGGCTCGAACTCGCGGTGGGGGACGGCCGGTTCGCCTGCTGGACGGCGGGGCTCTCGGCATCCGAGCCGCGCCCGCTGATCGTCGTCATGGGCGGCATCGTCAGCGTCAAGGAACAGTGGGCTCCGATCCTGGCCCGTGCCGATGCCCTCGGCGTGGCCCTGGCCGTCACCGAGCTGCCCGGCGTGGGCGAGAACACGCTGCCGTACCGGGCGGACAGTCACCGCATGATCGGCGCGGTGCTCGACGCGGTCGCGGACCGCGCCGATGTCCGGCGGACCTCCGCGATCGCCCTCAGCTTCGGCGGTCACCTGGCCCTGCGCGCAGCCCTTGTCGACGACCGCATCCGCGGTGTGGCGACCGTGGGCGCGCCGCTGCGCCACTTCTTCCTCGACCGCGAGTGGCAGCGCCGGGTCCCGGCCACGACGGTGCTCACGCTCGCACACCTCATCGGCTGCGAGCCGGGCGAGGTCTTCGACGCCGTACGCGAATGGGCGCTGAGCGAGGAGGAGTTGAGGCGGATCACCATTCCGGTGACGTACGCGGCTGCACTGCGCGACGACATCGTGCCGCTGACGGAGACGGGAGAGCTGCTGCGGGACGCGGGTGCCCGACGCCAGGTTCTGCTCCTGGACGACGAACACGGCGCACCGGGGGAGCTGGCACGGGTGCGGGTGGCACTGCTGCGGGGGGCGCTGGGGCGGTGGGCGTGGTGCGGTGCGCCGGGGTTCTGGCCGTGTCGGGCGGAACGCAGCGGGTGCTGAGCCGGAGGGGGCGGGTCGCCGTATGAACGGTGCGAGGGCAATTCAAGCGAGCCGCTCCGGCTGGACCTACCACGCTCCCGCCGGCCGCGCCCTCAGCGGCGGGATCGGGATCGCCGCCCTCGTCACCGGCGCCCGCCTCGGCGGGGCGCGAAGCCGCGTCCTGTGGACCACCGCCGTGCTCCCCGACGTCGCCCTGCTCTACGGCATCGCCGCCGCCCCCGGCTTCGAGCGGCTGCCCCCCTACGCCGTACGCCCCTACAACGTCCTGCACTCGCCCGCCGTACCCGCCGTGCTGCTCACCCTCGCCGCCATCACCCGCAGCCGGCGCACCGCCGTCGCCGGGCTCGGGTGGCTCGGGCATATCGCCGTCGACCGCGCCTTCGGATACGGGCCCCGCAGGCCGGACGGCCTGCGGTACTGAACCACCGCCCGGTCAGGACCAGTTCACCGGCAGCGACTCCAGCCGGTTGACGAGCAGCCCGGTGTGCATCCGGACCTCCTCCACCGGTACGGCAAGCCGCAGCGAAGGGAAGCGCCGGGCCAGTGAGGACAGCGCGATCTGCAGCTCGGCGCGCGCCAGCGGCGCGCCCAGGCAGTAGTGCGGGCCGTGTCCGAAGGCCAGATGCGGGGCGCCCCGGCGGCCCGGGTCGAAGCGGTCCGCATCCGCGAACCGGCTCTCGTCCCGGTTCGCGGAACAGATCGCCCCGATCACCGCGCTGCCCGTCGGCACAACGGTCCCTGCCAGCTCGATCTCGGCCGTGGTGACCCTGAGGGGACCGCCGTCCCCGATGGGGTTGACCCGCAACAGCTCCTCCACCAGCGTGGCCAGTGGCTCGGGTGACGCGGGCACCACACCCAGCCCGCCGGTGTGCCGCAGCAGCGTGAACACCGACGTCCCCAGCACCCCGACCGTCGTCTCGTGCCCGGCGATCAGCAGCGTCATCGCCATGGTGATCAGCTCGTGCTCGGTCAGCGGTCCGTCCTCGTCCCGCACCTGGACGAGCGCGCTGAGCAGATCGTCGCCCGGCTTCTGCCGCTTGTCGGCGACGAGTTGCTGCAGATAGGCGACGAGCGCCAGCTTGCGCTCCAGCATCTGCTCCGGGGTGTGCGCGGTGAGCGACAGAATCGCGTCCGACCAGCCCCTGAACAGTTCACGGTCGGCGAACGGGACACCAAGCAGCTCGCAGATCACCGCGACGGGATACGGGAACGCGAAGGCGTCGTTGAAGTCGACGGGCCCGCCCCGCTCCGCCATCCGCTCCAGCAGCTCGTCCGCCAGCTCCTGGATGCGGGGCCGCAGCATGTCAACCCGGCGCGCTGTGAAGGCACTCGACACCAGAGAGCGCAGCCGGGTGTGCTCGGGCGGGTCCATGGTGAACAGACCGCCCGCGTCGAACGGGACGGCCGTGAGCCGGGGCGACTCGGGAAGCACCGTTGCCGCTCTGCTGCACCGGGGGTCGGAGAGCACGTTACGTACATCGTCGTAACGGCTGAACAGATACGCTCCGTCACCGCTGGGCATCACGACGTCGGTCACCGGAGCGTCACTGCGCAGCCGCGCGTACTCCTCCGGCAGTTCGGTCGCCGAGCGGCGAGCGGGTGGATAGCTGCGCACGGTGGATTCCTGAGGCATATCCACACCGTCCGACCTGGTACTCGGGATGTGCTCGAGCTGGTGTTCAGAGCGACTCGGGGAGGTATCGTCTGCCTTCGCTGACGGCAGGATGGGGGAGCCGAGTGCTGGGTGAACCATGGCACATGATCAGAGTGGTCCTTGCGGAGGACATGCACATGGTGCGGGGGGCACTGGTCGCCTTGCTCAATCTCGAGTCCGACATTCAGATCGTGGCGGAGGTCGGTACCGGACGGGACATTCTTCCCGCCGTGTTACTGCACCATCCCCATGTCGCGGTGCTGGACATCGATCTGCCGGGCCTGGACGGGCTGGCCGCGGCCGCCGAGGTCCACGCCAAGCAGCCGTCCTGCCGCACCCTGATCCTCACCGGTCTCGGCCGCCCCGGCAATCTGCGCCGGGCGCTGGAGGCGCAGGTGTCCGGGTTCATCCTGAAGGACGCGCCACCGAGCCAGCTCGCCGACGCGATAAGACGGGTGTCCGTGGGAGAGCGGGTGATAGACCCGCAGCTCGCGCTCGACGCCTGGGCGGCCAGGGACAATCCGCTCACGGCCCGTGAGACCGAGGTACTGCGGATGGCCGCCGACGGCGCGGAGGCGCCCGACATCGCCGGCCGGCTGTATCTGACCGTGGGGACCGTACGGAACTATCTGACGACGGTCGTCACCAAACTGGGGGCGCGCAACCGGGTCGACGCGATCCGTATCGCCCGCGAGCAGGGCTGGCTCTGAGGGGCCCGCCCGGGCTCTGAGCGGTCCGGACTACGTGATCTGCCGTTCCAGCAGGACCCGTGTCTGCTGCGGCACCCGGCGCTTCCCTCCGCAGTCCAGCGGAACTTCGGCCTCCAGATGGAAGCAGCCGTCCTCCCGTACGCCGGCGGTCAGTGCGCCGCCGACCGCGCAGACGCGGGCGGAGAGATTGCCGATTCCGCTGCCGTCGTAGAGGGACGGCTCCTCGGGGGTGCGGGCGACCCCGTCGTTCATCACATGCAGCACCACCGCGCCGTTCCCGGCCCGGTGGGCCGAGATGCGGCAGCGGCGCACCCGGCTGTGCCGCAGGATGTTGGTGATCCCCTCACGCAGGACGGTCGCGAGCACCGTGCCCACCTGGTCCGGCAGATCCGTCAGCGTGCAGTCGACCTCGATGTCGATGCCCGCCGCGCCGCACACCGAGTGTGCGGAGGCGAGTTCCGCGGGGAAGGACATGTCGCGGTAGCTGCGGGCGACCTGCCGGGTGTCGGCGAGCGCCTGGCGGGAGATCTCCAGCACCGTCGAGAGTTCCTCCCGCGCCCGCGCCGGATGCTGATCGACCAGCCGCAGCGTCAGCTCGCTGCGCAGCGTGATCGCGGAGAGGCTGTAGCCCAGCAGATCGTGCAGATCGCGGGCGAAGCGCAGCCGCTCCTGCTCCACCGCGAGCCGGGCGATCTCCTGCTGTGCGCTGCGCAGTTGGAGCACCATCTCGGAGAGCGCGGTCAGTCCGTAGACCAGACTCGTGATCAGGACGGTGGAGACGCCGATATAGGCGACGTCGATGACGGTCTTGCCGCTCCAGGACGTCGTCAGCGCCATGGTGCTCACGACGGTGGCTCCGGCTGACAGCCACGACCAGGGCGGGCGCAGTACCAGCAGCAGGGAGCCGGCGAGGAAGCCGGTGACCCCCACCCAGGCGGTGCCCATGAAGAGGATCGGGGGATAGGTGAGCCCCACCTGCACGGCCAGGATCCAGTACTGCTGTCCGCGCCTCAGCCGCACCCGTCTGGGCGCCGACAGCACGACCTGACAGGCGAACATCCCGAGCAGGGCCGCCGCGCCCCCGATGAGGTCGGTGAGGCTCTGCTGCACCGTGAGCAGATGCAGGGTCGCGGCGGCCAGCACACTGCCAAGAGCGACCAGGAGAATGGTCAGAGCGATCTTGGGCGCCAGACCCGCGTCGCCTCCGCTGCGCGGAGGCGTGGCCGAATCGCTGCGGTCCGGGCTGTGCAAGTGCTTTCTCTCCTGGGTTCGATTCACGTCAAGCATGTGACCCCCGTTGCACCGCTTCGCGTGTCTCGATCCTAGGCGAGCACCGAGGGGACGTGATGGCCATTACTAGACAAACAGCGGAATCGGATTGAGCTGCTCATAGGGGATGGGCGTATTCCGCCGGCCCAGCCGTACGGGCACGTCGTACAGCCGTCCCGAGCCGAAGCGGGCCCAGAAGTGCCGCAGTCCGGGCACCATCACCTTCACGGTCGGCAGCCCGAGGTCGGGCCGGGTCTGGTCGAGGACGAGCAGCTCCATGCCGTGCTCGCGCACCAGCTGCTCAGCGGCCTTGATGTCGTCGAGGAGGTCCGGGCGCAGCGTGTAGCCGTAGTCGCCACGGCACTTCGCGGGAACGCTCCGGTCGGGGCCCAGGTAGGGCTGGTTGGCGAGGGTGCGGCGGGTACACCAGTCGATGAGCTGCGGATCGTCGGCGCAGGGCGGACCCAGTACGGCGGGCAGCAGCTGGTTCAGCTCGGTGAGCGCCCGCCTCAGCGCGATGCCGGGGTCGAAGTGGCAGCCGAAGCCGAACATGATGTCCTCCTCCGGCTTGTCGATGCGGCGGGAGACCGCGGCCATGGCCGGGATGCCCAGGTCCGAGGTGAGATCCAGTACCCAGAACTCCCTTTTGAGCTGGGCGTACTGGGCGTGCATCTCGTCGATCCACGGGTCGGGGAAGGAATTCAGGTCGACGCCGGGCTGCCGGGTGCGGTTGTACCACCACAGTGCGACGGCATCCCGTTCGACCAGCTCGAAAAAGCCTTGCAGGATGGCGTCTTCGATGCTGCTGCCCGCCGCGTTGCCGTTGGAATCGGCCAGTGCGAAGCACGGTCCCTGTGCGGGCGGTGCGGAGTAGTAGAGCATCTGGGTCGGCAGCATCCGGTGCCTGCCGTGGGTGAGCGACCAGATCGGCGTCCAGTCGATCGGGGTCTTCTCGTCGAACGGGTCGCAGATGTACTGGAACGGCGGCTGTACGGCATTCCACTGCAGCCGGTTCGTGTACTGCCGTTCATCGTAGAGCTGGCACTGATTGGGGCGGATGGCGTCGCCGGCCAGCTCCGCGAAGCTGGCACGGATCCGCGGTTCGTCCCCGTGGAGCGTGGCGGAGTAACGTTCCACCGCCTCGCAGAGGGCGCCGACCTTGGCATCGAGCGAGGTGGTTCCCTTGCCTCCGCTCTGGCTGCGCAGACTGGAACGGAACGCCGTCAGACTGCGGTGGGTCAGCGCCGGATTGGGCCCCGAGTGGTACGAGTTGAGGAAGTCCGGGCCGCCGGGCGCCCGTTGCAGCATGCTGACCACGCCGGTGACCCTGCCGACCAGATGCTCGTAACGCTCCAGGACCTGCTCGGACGTCAGGGCCCGGTGGCCGCCGGTGAGGGTCTTCTTGGGCCGCGATGTGATGGCGACGGGCTGCTGCACCCGCTCCCCGACCAGCCGGGGGTCGCCGCACTCAGGACACTGAGGCCGCTGTCCGACCGGATGCGACCGGACACTCAGCGAAAGGTTGTCCAGAACTCGTATGGCCATCTGGCTCGAATCGCGGTAGCCGGCTATCCACTTGGCCGCTTCCAGGGCGATCGCCTGGAGAGCGAGGGACCGGCTCGCCGCGATGGTCGCGCGCGGCGGCGCCGCGGCGGAGGACAGCCCGAGCGCCTGCCCCACATGCTGCTCCGGCTGCCGGTGGTGATTGAGCCGGTAGGCCATGCAGTTCCAGCACGCGCCCTCGCCCGGCTGGAACACCGGCCCGATCCAGGGCTCGACACCGTGTGGTTTGGCCAGCATCCAGGGACGTCCCGACCTGCGCTGTTCCTTGTCGATCTCCTTGAGCTGAGGCAGGAGATAGTCGTCGCACAGGACGACCGTCAGGGCGCAGCCGCCGGGGCCGCTGAGCGCGACCCCGACGTTGAGAAAGGCGCCCCGGGTGGCAGTTCCGCCGAGGGAGGCCAGGTCCAGCAGTCGGACCCGGCCCCTCGTCAGAGCCTCTCCCGCGCTCGCCGCCTCGAGCCCCGCGGCTTCCCAGAACGCCGCGGCGTCCTTGTCCGTGAAGTCGGCCTGAGGCGGCGCGGCGCATCCGGTGACCAGATTCGCCTGCGTCAGCTTCCCCAGGAGACTGCCGAGTTCGGTCGGCGACAGCAGGCCCTGGGTGTCCCGCACGAGCGCGGACAGATCCCTGCTGCCGTCCAGAAGAGGAGCGAGGACCGCGACGGCCTCACCCTCGATCGCGGTGACACCCTGTTCGGAGACCAGATAGGTCGCCTCGCCCGGTACTACGGCGGTGGTGAGGTGTCGCCTGAACCCGATCCGTGGCCATAGGGAATCCACGTGCAGCTCAGATGGGCAGGGTGCCGACGGCGCCCTGTCGCACAGGCTCGGGGACCAGGGCCTGCCGTGTGGCGCAGATGCAGGCGAAGCGGGCCCCGGGAACGCTGAAGGCGGGGTCGCTCTCATCGGCCGAGCTGAGGTTGGTGATCGTGACTTCGGTGTCCGCCTCGGCCGGCAGCGCGGGGATGATGCTTTCCGGCGCTATCGGAATGCCGAATTCGGCGAGAACATTGCGCGGTTCCAGCGCGTACCGCAGGGCGAGCTCCGGCTGCAGAAAGCTCCGTGCGACGAGTTCGGCGAAACGCCAGTCGTGTTCCACGGATGTGGTGCAGGCCCCTTGAGCTGCGGTTCCACTGGACGCGTAACCAGACATCTTGGTGCTCCCATCGTGATGTGAACGGTGCCGGTCAGGTCGTTCCCGTGCGGATGTTCGGCTGCGCATACGACAGCAGTGTGCTGGCGGGTGACTGGAATCGAACAGTGGAGACGTCATCTCCCTGGATGTGAAGATTTCATAGGCCCCCTCCAGGTGATCTCCATACATGGCTTGTGATCTGGTCACTGTTTCTGCGTATTTGCCGTATGGGACCCTCCGGTGAACCAGCTTCCTGCCACAAGGGAGCTGTCCGACGGGGTGAGGAAAAGGCCATGCCGAACAGGGGGCGCAGGGTGCGCGTCGAAGTACTGGGAAGTCTCCGCGGCGAGGCCGTGGGAGTCTCTCTGCTTCCCAGCGCCTCCAAACCACGGCAGATCCTGGCTCTTCTCGCCCTCAACGCACAGCACATCGTGCCCGTCCCGGTGCTCATGGAAGAGCTCTGGGGCGCGGGACCGCCGCGCAGCGCGCCCACCACGCTGCAGACGTACATCCTGCAGCTGCGGCGCAGACTGCGCTCCGCGATCCCCGAGACGGCCGGGGTATGGGACAAGAACGTCCTGGTGACCCGGCACGGCGGCTATCTGCTCGACGCGGACCCCGCCGATGTCGACGCCCTGGAGTTCGACCGCCTCACCGGCGCCGGCCACACCGCCTACGAAGTGGGCGACATGGCCTCCGCGTCGGGCCAGCTCACCGCGGCCCTGAAGCTGTGGCGCGGCCCGGCACTGGCCGACGTACCCCATGGGCGCCATCTCGGTATCGAGGTGACCCGGCTCCAGGAGAGCCGGCTCGGGGCACTGGAACGCCGTATCGGCGCCGACCTGCGGCTCGGCAGGCACCGCGAAGTGCTCGGCGAGCTGAGCGCACTGTGCGAGCACCACCCCCTGCACGAGAGTCTGCGGGCGCAGCAGATGCTCGCCTACTGCGCGGACGGGCGGTCGTCCGATGCGCTGATCTCCTACAAGCGCCTTCGCGAAACCCTGGTCGAGGAACTGGGCCTTGAGCCCTCTCCTCGAATTCAGCGGCTTCACCAGGCAATCCTCCGAGGTGAGGAAGCCATGGACGTGTGGAGTGGCCCCGGACGCCCGGGTGGTGCCGGCGCTCTCACCGGCTGACGCCGCACCCGGCACACCCGCTCCACGTCACTCCAGCTCCGATCAAGCGGCCTTCCAGCGGTGGTCGTGACGATCGGGACCCGCGTAGTCGAAACCCGGTGCGGTGTGAGGAGGCGGCGTGAACCAGTACCTTGCGGTGGCGCCCGGAATCTCGGAGTTGCCCGACCCGGCGCTCCGGCTGTTCTGCTTCCATCACGCGGGTGCGGGGGCTCTGGCCTTCGCCCGCTGGCGTCCCCGCTTCCCGCGGGACGTCCAGGTCCTTCCGGTCCGGCTGCCGGGGCGGGAGACCAGACTGCGGGAGCCGCGCATCACCGACTCCGCGCAGCTGCTCGCCGAACTCGACGCGAACCTGGGCCCGTTGCTCGATGTGCCGCACGCTTTCTACGGGCACAGCCTCGGCGCCCTGGTCGCCTACCGGTTCGCGCTCCATCGCACCCGTGCCGGGCACCGGCCGCCGGTGCTCGTCGGCGTCGGCGCGTGCGCCGCGCCTCATCTGCCCACCCCGCTCGTCGAGCAGGCGGATCTGCCCGACGACAGACTGCTGGCCGCGCTCGCGCGGTACGGCACCCTGCCGCCCTATCTCTTCGAGCGGCCCAAGTGGCTGGGCATTCTGCTCTCCACCATGCGCGACGACCTCCAGCTCGCACGGAGTCTGCGGGAGGGGTCCGGCGGAGCGCTGTCCACTCCGCTGCACGCCTTCGCGGGCAGCGAGGACATGGTCGCCACCGTTCCCACGGTTGCCGCATGGAGCCGCTACACCAGCGCCGCCTTCGATCTGCGGACTGTCGCCGGCGGCCACTTCTTCGTCCGCGGCGCGGACCTGCCCACCTTGCTCGCGGCACAACTGCGCCTTGTCGCCACACCCCGTCCGATCGCCTGAGCCTCAACGCCTCGAAGGGAGTAGCGGATATGGACATCAGCGTGCTGGGACCCTGCCGGGTCGTCCAGTCGGGAGTTTCTGTCGTCCCCACTGCAGTCAAACCACGCAAGGTCCTCGCCCTGCTCGCCATGCACCCGGACCAAGTGGTCTCGGTGGGCTCACTGGTGGAGGAGCTGTGGGGCGAAGCCCCGCCACGCAGTGTCCAGACCACCTTGCAGACCTACATCCTTCAGCTGCGCAACCTCATCGCCACCGCAATCGGCGGGGCCTGCCGGCCCGAGCTGCCGAACGGCGCCAAGAGCATCCTCGTCACCGAGTCGGGCGGCTATCTGCTCGACACCCAGGGCGGGGTCGTCGACGTCTGTGAGTACGAACGGCTCGCCGGGACCGGACATCGCGCCCTGGAGAGCGGCAACTGCCCGGTCGCGTCCGAATCCTTCCGGGGGGCGCTCGCCCTGTGGCGCGGCCCCGCACTCGTCGACGTCCAGTGCGGAGCGCTCCTCGAGATCGAGGCGACCCGGCTCGAGGAGTCGCGTCTGAGCATCCTCAACCAGCGTATCGAGGCCGATCTGCGGCTCGGCCGCCACCACGAGTTGGTGGGGGAGCTGTCCGGACTGTCCGCCCAGCATCCGATGCACGAGGACACCCAGGGGCAGTTGATGCTCGCGCTGTACCGCTCCGGGCGGCGCAGCAACGCGCTCGAGGTCTATCAGCGGCTGCGTACGGTGCTCTCCATCGAGCTGGGGCTCGACCCCTCGCCCCGTCTCCAGCATCTGCAGCGCGCGATGCTGGAGTCCTCACTCGAACTGGAGATCCAGTCCGAACTCGCGCGGGTGGGAGCCGGAGTCGGGGCAGGTGTCGGGCGGGGCCTGCGGGCGCGCTGAACGCTCACGCCCCGGTGGCCCGGCCGCCGGCCCCCCGCGCGTGCACGGCATCGGCCGGATCCTCCCGGCGCCGTAGCACCTGGGCCGACTGCCACATCCGGGCTGCCGCCCACTGAGTGTCCGATCCGCGGAAGCCCTCGCACAGCTGCGGCAGATGGGGCCGCAGCGCCTCCCGCACGGAGGGGGCGAAGTGGACATCGCCGGCCCGGTCGATACGCACCCCCTCGGCCGAGGTGAGCCGTTCGTTGTAGCCGACGGCGTCGGCGAGGCTGAGCCCGTACGGCAGATCGAGGTCGACCCGCCGCCGGGTGACCCGTGCGGGATAGCCGCCGGGCAGCCCCTGCGGTCCCGGCACGGCGGTACGCAGTTCCGGACCGCCGTGCAGTGCGGTGAGCAGGCGGGCCACCGTGTGCGCGGTGACCGGGTTCAGCGCCTCGCGCGGCACGCCCCGCTGCGGGGCCAGAAGCTGTCCCACGCCGCCCAGTTCATGGTTGCCGAGCCAGACCCTGGCCTCGTCGTCCGGGTGGTCGGGCCGGTGCAGATGACGGTGGTGCGCCAGCACCCGCAGCCCCCGGCGGGCCGCGGGTCCGAGTGCCGTCTCCACCGATGCGGTGATCAGCGTCCCGTTGCCCACGCCGCACACGACCGGCAGACCCAGCCGGTGCAGCAGCGGATTGACCGCGTCCGGATAGCAGGCGTTGACCAACTGCGCCTGTGGCGCGGCCTGCTGGAGCGCCCTGCCGACCCGCAGCGCGACGGCCGCCTGAAGAGGCAGCGTCGCCGCGAAGCCGCAGCGGTCGAGCACTCTCGTCCAGGCGGACGGCGTACGGTCCCGCTCCCAGGGCGAATGCCAGGACGCGCACACCAGCACCGTGCCCGGCCGGATCGCCGCCAGCCGCTCTCTCAGCAGTCCGTCGTCGGAGTCCAGCTCACCGGGGACGAACCGGCGCGGCACCCGGCAGAGTGCCGCCTCGGCCCGCGCCAGATAGCAGACGGACGAGGCCCGTCCGCTGTCCCGGCCGAGCACATGCACCTGGCCGGGCCCCTGCGCTGCGGGCGTGCGGGCGAGCGTGACACAGACGGCGCGGGCGAGCGAGCCCGTGCCGATGACGACGAGTGTGGGGGGTTCGTGTCGTCGGATCACCGGCCGGCCTCCCCGGCACGGGTACTGGCAGCGGCATCGGCCGGATCCGCCCAGGTGAGCACCGCGTTCTCCGCGGCACCCGCCCCGCCGACACTGATCACCCCGCGGGACGCCGACCTGTCGGCCTCGTCGGCGAGGAACCGCGCCCAGCAGCCGCCCGGCCGGTCGCCGAAGAGCATCGGACTGAGGACGGGCGCCACCTGAGCGGTGAACACAGCCCTCCCGTCGGTGAGTTCGAGATCGCAGGAGGCGGGCTCGACGTACTGCTGGACCACGCTGTCCGCGGCGGCGAACGCCGCCTCGACGGCCAGCCGCCAGTCGGCGGGCTCGGTGTGCCGGCCGACGAGGACCTCACGGCCCATCATGCCGATGGCCTTCTTGAGGACGAACCGTTCCTGCCGGCCGAGGAGCAGCTCGGAGAGGTCGTGGTCCCCGCCCTCCCAGCGGGTGCGGCCGGGCAGCGTGATGCGGGTCCACGGCAGATGGCGGTCGGCCACGGCGCGCTCGGCGCGGGTCATCCAGGGACGGCCCTCCGAAACGAGCGCCAGAGCCTTCTTGTTGGCGAGCAGCCCGCTGCTCTGCGGCGGAAGAAGAAGCAGCCCCGCGCGCTGCGCGTCATACACCGGCCGCAGACTCTGACCGCGTTCCGTCCAGTCGGCGGTGGCGAAATTACGCAGACCGAGCGGATAGCGCAGGTTGCCGGGACGTCCCAGCGCGTCCGGGAGCTGATCCGGTTCGAAGAAGTCGGCGGCGAAGCCGCGCCTGCGGAACTGCTCCAGCTCAATTTCCTGGAAGCGGACGTCGGCATCGTCCTGGAGATCGCCCAGACTTCCGATGATGGCGACCGCCCTGGGCAGCCGGCGGCTCGAGCACACATCCTCGAAGGCGCGCACCCGGGCGAGAAGCGGGTCGTGCCCGAAGAAGCGCTCACTGTGAGTTCGCTGCCAGACGGCGGTCAGACCGTGGGACTCGTTGGGGCCGCCGAAGGTGCCGCTGACATTGAACTCGAGAAGCTGCGGCCCGTTCTCACCGATGACGATGTCCGGGCGGGCCATCATCGAGCAGTACGCCGTCTCCGTGTTGTCCTGCCCGGACAGCAGCGGATAGTCGGCCGGGTCCGCGCCGAGCGCCTCGATACGGCCCGGCCAGCCGCCGTCGAGGGCGAGGACCGCCCGGCGTACCAGAGCGAGCAGCGTACGGGCGACGTCGAACAGCTCGTCGTAGGACTGCCGGGGCAGTACGAACGGCTGCGCCGGCACCCAGGGCCCCGGCAGCGACACGCTCAGCCCTGCCAGCTCCCCCCGCAGCAGCGCGGTCACCTCGGCCGGCGACGCCGTCCGCAGACTCGACGGTGCGGGCCTGCTCTCGTCACGGAACCAGGGGTGCGAGGTTCCCGTCCCCGCCGACGCGGTGCCGGTCATGACCGCCGTCCCCGGTGCGAGGCGGCGGGCCCCATGGCGCGGCTCACGACCGGGTGCAGCTCGGCGGTGTCCGCCGCCCGCTGCAGCCGCTGGGCGGGTATCGGCGAGAAGTCGGTCTCCGCGTACGACCCCGAACCGTGCACCAGCACTTCGGGCTCCGTCAGCAGCCCCCGGTCGACGGCCTCCATCACTCCCGTGAAGACCATGACGAGGGACCACTCGCGCACCGTGCGCGGATCGTGCGGGAGCTCGACGCCGGCCGGTCGCAGCATCTCGCGGATCTGCGGATAGCGGGCCAGGCACTCGTGCAGCGATACGACGACGCCCCCGCCGCCGTTCGCCTTGATCAGCGGCGTCATCACCCGGCTGGTCATGGGCGCTCGCGTGTAGAAGGTCGGGTCGATGACCTCCTCGGGATGGTGCGTGGTGCGCGGGAAGTGCGGGTCGGAGCTCTGGTGGTACAGCCCGGTGGAGGTCTCCAGGGTGAAGCGCGGCATCCGCTCCCGGGAGGCGTCGCCGTGCAGCAGATCCAGCACCATGTCGGGGGTGCTGAGGTGCTGTACGAGGAAGTAGCGCGGCGGCATGCGCTCTTCGCCGCCGCCGGTCAGTGAGGTGCCGTAGTGATGGCCGAGCAGACCGAAGGCGCTGGACACGGCGTGTGCGTGCACCCGTCCGTGGGCCGGCGGCGGGGGCATCAGCTCCGCCTCCATCAGTGCCCGAACGGTGTCCGCGGCCTGGTAGTTGGCGATGTCGAGGGTGTACCAGAGTGCGCTGCCGTAGCGCGTACGCAGCAGGTCGCCGTACTCGTCGTAGTAGGCGCGGGCGAGCTCCTTGACGCCCGCCGGGTCCGGGCCCGGGTAGGTCACGACGGGGTTGCGGCGGCGCAGTTCGGGGTCGGAGCTGAGCGGTGAGTCCCAGAGTTTGGCACGGGAGCGCTCCGGTACGACGCTCACGATCCGCAGCTGGTCCCGGTCCGCGAGCCCGGCCCGGTGGGCGCGCAGCACGGCGTCGCGCAGAGCGGTGGCCTTGTTGCCGGAGGACGGGGTGAGCAGGGTGACGGGCTCGCCGGTACGCCGGATGTACGCGACGGCCCTGGCCACCATCAGCAGCGAGCCGAAGGTCTTGGTGGTACGCGTGCCGGGGTTGCGGCGCAGATCCAGCAGCCGCATCCGGGTTTCGCGGTAGTCGGGCAGCCGGGCGACCGCGGCCTCGGAGGCTTCGAGGTAGCGCCGCACCGGGCCGTCGAGCGGCGGCAGCTCCGCACCGGGCGTGAAGTCGCCCGGCAGGGACCTGTGTTCGTGCATGGCCCGGACGGCCCGGCCCACCGTCTCCCAGTACCGGGACAGTGCGGGGACCACTGCCGTAGCGGCGTGCTGCATCTGGTCGGTTGTCTCGGTGCTGTTCATCTCCGGCTGACTCCTGACTCGTGAGGTAAGGGAAACGATGGGTCCGGCCCGGCGCCTGTCTTCGTCCCGTGCGGTCATGTCCAGTGCTGCCGGATCCGCCGGTACGCCTCGGTGAGCGGCAGGCCGGTCCGTGAGGCCGCGGCCCGGACCAGGCCGACCACCGCGGCGAGGAACGGTGTGCCGTCCGGCAGGACCCGGGGGTCGTGCTCGACACGGATGATCAGCGGCCCGTCCATGTCCTGGACCAGCCGGACGCGCAGCGGGAAGCGTGCGAACTGGTCGTCGGGCTCCATCCCGGCGGCCAGTTCCGGCGGACACGGGAGGATCTGGAGCCCTGCGGCGGTCAGCCGGCCAAGCGGCGGAAGGAAGTTGAAGACGGCGGTCCGGTTGCCCTCGGTGGCCGGTGTTTCCAGCTCCCGCAGCGACAGTCCGTGGAAGGGCGGCGCCGCGTCATTGGCGCGCACGAAGCCCTCGAGCCAGTCACCGAGTTCGTCGGTGTGCCGGTGCGGGGGCACGGTGACGGCGTGCTCGGCGAGTGGGCCCGGGACATTGAGCCAGTCGCGCCGGTGCCGGCCGTTGCGGAAGTAGTTGAAGGGCACGAACAGCGGATCGGCCTCATCGCTCCAGGCGGAGATGACCAGCTGGGTCACGGCCAGCAGCAGCCGGTGCCGATCGGCGCCCACGGCCGAGGAGAGCCGGTTGAGCGTGCGGACGTCCTCCTCGCCCAGTGCCGACTGGGCGGCGGCGTCGGTGCGGTACGGACCCGTCCCGCGGTCGACGGCTCCCGGGAAGTGCGGCCGCCGTCGCCCATCGGCCGCTCTGCCCAGAGCGTTCTCCCAGTGCGCCCGTGCGGCGGCGCGTTCGGCGGACGCCTCGTCGAACTGTCCGGCGAAGGCGTGGAATTCAGGAAGGGGAGCGGGAAGGGAGGTCCGCTGACCGGCCAGCACGGCGTACTGGTGCAGCAGTCGACGGACGATCAGGATCAGCGTGCGTCCGTCCGCGCAGGCGTGATCGAGAACGATCAGCAGCAGATGTTCGTCCGGTCCCGTCCTCGCCAGCCGAAAGCGGGCCGCCGGATCCTCCTGCAGATGGAACGACGCCTCGGCAGCCTCCCGCAGCGAAGCACGGATCACCTGCCGTGCCGGACCCGGCTCGATTTCCTCCAGGCGGGCCGGCGGACGCCCGAAGTCCGGCACCCAGCGCACCGCGCCGCGCTGGGAGCGCAGCCGCCCGCGCAGCACATCGACACTCTCCGTGACCTGCTTCACCGCGCGGACCAGCCGATCGGTGTCCAACCGGCCGCGCAGCAGCAGGAGTTCATGGACCGGCGGATAGCGGTGCGTCGTTGGATGTCCATCGGCCCCGTACTCCGCACGCAGCAGCATCTCGCGCTGGAGCCCGTACGGTTCGACGCCCCGCAGCGGGAGGGCTGCGCGCGTACGGCGCCGACGCTCCTCGGTATCCATCGGCTATCGCTCCTCGGCGGTGAGGGCGGCGACGGGCTCCCGCTCCGGCTCGCGCGCACTGCCGCTCAGCAGCCCGGGCGCGAGCATCAGTGCGGGACCTGCCATGACGATGGCGATCAGGGCGGCGAGACCCAGCTCGCCGAAGCCGGTCAGCGCTCCCGAAACCCAGACGCCGAGCACCAGGAAGGCATCGCAGAGCGGGATCAGGAGCGCGAAGTACCGGCCGGTCATCCTGGCGGCGAGGCGGCTCTGCACCTCGGCGTAGAAGACCACCGTGCCGACTGCCTCGAAGGCGCCCGCCAGCACCAGTACCGCGATCGCCGGGGCCGGATGGTCGAGCAGCGGCAGCAGCAGCCAGCAGATGCCCTCGACGACATTCACCGTCATATAGACGGCGCCCTGCCGGAAGCGGCCGAACGCGGCGGCGAGAAAACCGCCGAGCGAGGCCCCGAGGCCGATTCCGGCGGCGAGATATCCGAACATCCCGGGGACGTCGGAGTAGTGGTGCAGGGCGTACAGCGGAAGGAAGAGCTTGCTGACTCCGAAGCCGAACATGTACGTGAAGGAGGTGAGCGTCATCACCGCCAGGAAACGGTCCTTGGCGACGAGCCGCGTCAATTCCCGGACGTTGTCGACGAACATCCGGCGCAGCGTGACGGCCAGCAGCGCCGCGCGCCCCTGCTCCACGGGCGCGGCACGCACCTGATCGTCCGGCGGTACGGGTGCCGGCGCGGGCAGACCGATCAGCAGCAGGGCGGCGATCAGGGCGAACGCGGCGTCCGCGAGGAACAGCAGCGAATACCCGAAGGGCACCAGCATCCCGGCGACCGCTGGACCGATCAGATTCGGCAGCCGTTGCGCCGACACCAGCATGGCGTTCCCGCGCAGCTCGGAGCCGGCCGGGACGGCGACCGCGCGTAGCGACATCCGGGCCGGCACCCCGAAGGCGTAGGCGATTCCGGAGGCGAAGGCGAGCACCTGGATCTGCCACAGTTCGCTCGCGGCAGGCACCAGGGGGATCACCAGGGCCCCGCCCAGGGCGCCTCCCATCGCGTACCGGCGCGGGTCCCCGCGGTCGACGAGGTCTCCGACCACCGCCCCGAACAGCACATTCGGCAGCAGTTCCAGGGCGAGCGTGAGCGCTGCCAGCAGCCCGGAGCCGTACCGCTGGAGCACCAGCAGGGGCAGTCCGACCGCCGTCATGGTGGCGCCGAGCCGCAGGGCGAACAGGGACAGTGCCAGTCGGAGAAGCGGCCGGTTCCGCGGTGAATCACGCATAGCGGCGCTCCTGGTGAACGATGCGGACGGCCGCCGCACGGTGAACGATGCCGGCGGCCGCTGCACGCTAGCCGGGCGCTCTTGAGAGCAACTGGAGCCGATGCGGTCCGACACCGGGAATCGCTCCCCGAGCGGGACTTGAGCGCGTCGCGATTACCGCTGGAGACCTTCGGCTCTTGCCGGTTCCGTCGGCCCCGCCGACACCCCTGTGCCGCGAGGAGACAGCTCGATGAGCCATCCGTCCATGCCAGTTCTGGAGTCGTTCACCCGCACCTGGCCCAACCTCGAAGCCGCGCACGAGAAGGCGATGAGGTCCGCAACGGCGCTGCTGACCTGCCGTGACGAGCTGCTTTCGGTACTGACCCGGGTGGCCACCTACAGCAGTGCCCGCGATGAACTCCTGCGTTCCGTGGGGGCGTTGACGGGAGCACCCTGGGAGCTGGCCCGTAGCTGCCCGCCGCAGCTGTCGCGGCTCTCGGTGTTCCTGCCGTCGAACAATATCCTCTACTCCTATGCGCTGTTCGGCCTGATCCCCGCGCTCTACTGCGACGAGGTGATCATCCGCCCCTCGGCCCGTGTCCGGGACACCGCATACGCCGTGCACAAGCTGATCAGCAGCCGTCTCGACCCGGATCACGCCCAGCGGATCAAGATGGCCGACGTCTCCCAGCGGCAGTTCAAGCCGATCTGCTCGGAGTCCGACGCGGTGGTCTTCACCGGCCAGCCCGCCAATGCCCACAACGTGATGAAGTCCGTCGGCGACCGGCCGCTCTTCCTCGTCATGGGCTCAGGGCCCAACCCTCTGATCGTCGGCCCCCGCACGGAGCCCGGCGCCGCCTGCCGTGCCATCCTGCGCGCCCGGCTGTACAACTCCGGTCAGGACTGCCTGTGCCCGGACGTCATCTTCGTCCACCGGCTGCGGCTCGACGCGATCGTCGAGCAGCTGCGCGCCGAGTTGTCCGTGCTCACCGTAGGAGCGCGCGCCTGGCCCGACACCGTACTGACCCCGCTGGTCTACGAGGACGCCGCGGAAGGCGCGGCGGAGTTCCTCACCCTGAACGCCGACCATCTGGTCAGTGGCGGCGAGGTGGACCTGGAGCGGATGCTGGTCGAGCCGTCGCTGCTGGTGTTCCCCGAAGGCGTGGACTTCCACCCGCCGGAGCTCTTCTCGCCGGTCTTCTGCATCGTGCCGTACGAGGACCCGGAGATGCTCCGCGAGTGGGCCCGCAGCCCCGAGGAGCTGGAGCGGGGCATGTACGTCTCGGCGCTGGGCGAGCCGCGGCTGACGGGAGAGACCCTGGGCACCGGTGTCATCAGCCGCAACGCCACCACCCTGGACGCCGAGGACGGCAACCAGCCGTTCGGCGGGTACGGCGTGCACGCCAGCAGCGTCCGCCGCGACGGGCGGCTGATCGGCCGGCCGCTGCTGCTGTCCGCGGAGGCCGGGCTGCGGCAGTCGGTCATCACGGGACCGCTGCGATGAGCGTCGCGACCCGGGCGTACGGCACCGACCCTCCCGGCACGGACTGCCCGTCCGCCCACCGTCCCGGCGCGGCCGGTGACGGCACGGACGGTCCCGGCACCGGGGTGCGGGCGGGGTTCGCGCGGACGCTTGTCGCCGGCGTGGGCCGGCCGGGTCCCGGGACCGTACAGCTGGTCACCCGAGTCCTCGGCGCCCTGGTCGCCGATGCGGAACCCCCTGGGCACGCGCCCATCGTGCTCGCCGCGACCGACCACTGCCTGCGTGCCGTCGCCGAGTTCGTCGCCACGTGCGAGGACACGACGCGGCGGCTGCGCCCGTCGGTGTCGCTGGCCCTGGAGCCCTCCCTGCTGCTCGGCCGCTTCACCGTCGAGCAGGAGTGGGCGGCGCCGTGCTACGCGCTGGTGACGCCCGGCGGCGCGGGCGCAGCCGCCCTGCGCTGGGCGACGGCCGCCGTCCGCGGCGGCACCGTGCCCGCTGCCGTGGTCTGCGAGGTCGTGCACGGTCAACGGGCGGGCGAGGAGACCGTGCTGGCCGTAGCCGCGCTCATCGGACCTGGCGGCGCCCCCACCGCCGGGGTGCGTGCTCTCGACCCCGACCGTGACATGCCCGCCGGACTTGACAGCGTGCTGCTGCGCGCGGCCCGCGGGGAGGTGGCCGGGACATGAGCGGCGTCCCCGCCGCCTGGCAGCAGGCGGCCGACTGCCTCGCCGACGCGGGCTGCGAGACCGTCTTCGGACTGCCCACCGACGAACCCGGGCTGCTGGACGCGGCCGACGCGCACCCCGAACTGCGGGCCGTGGGCGTACGTGCCCACCGCGCCGGAGCCTGCATGGCGATCGGCCATGCCCTGGTCACCGGCCGGCCCGTGGTGCTGGCCCTCGGCGCGGGACCGCCCTTCGGCGACGCCGTCAGCGCCCTCGTCGAAGCCGACTCGGTGTGTGCGCCGGTCGTCGTCGTGACCACCCGCATCCCCGCCGACGGGCTGGGCCGCGGCGGCTTCCAGGATGTCGACCAGGTGGCGCTGGCCGCCGCGTTCACCACAACCTATCTGCGGGTTCAGGACCCGGGGGCACTGACATGGGCGCTGCGCAGGGCCGTCCACATGTCGCTCAACGGGCGGCCCGGGGTCACGGTGGTCGAGGTCGCCCACGAGGTGACCGAGGCCGCGATCCCCGCCGGTGCGCCGTCGGGCAACGGGCCCGTGCGCCGGCTGCTCTCCGTACCGGAGGAGTCCGAACTGCGGCGGGCCGCCGCGATCCTGGCCGGTGCCGAACGCCCGCTGCTGCTCCTCGGCGGCGGCGCCCGCGCGTCCGGCGCGGGCCCCGCCGCCCTCGCGCTCGCCGAACGCTGGGGAGCCCCGGTGATGACCACGGCAGCAGGGCGCGGCACCGTACCGGAGGACCATCCGCTGGTCTGCGGCTCGGTCGGCCTGTACGCGACACCGCCGCTGGACACCGTCCAGTGCGGCGCCGACACGGTCCTCGCCGTGGGCAGCCGGCTCGAGGAGACCGCCCGCATGGGCTGGGACACCCTGGAGTCGGTCCGTCTTGTGCAGATCGACTGCGACCCGGCGGCGTTCGGCGGGGGAGTGGTGGAGCCCGCCGCAGCGCTGCTCGGCGACGGGGCTGCCACCGTGAGCAGGCTCGCCGCGCTGCTGCCGGAGCGGAGCCGGGAGGCCGCCGACTGGCTGGAGACCGCGGCACACGCCCGCCGTACGGCCTGCTTGAGCTGGACCGCCGAGGGCGACCGGGCCGGCTCGCCCGCCCGTACCGCGCTGCACGCACTCGCCGAGATCTTCCCGGACGCCACCACCGTCCATGACAACGGCATGAACGACATCTGGTCCTACCACTGGCCGGTCCACCGGGTCGGGCCGGGCGCGCGGACCGTGGTCCCCGGCGAGCAGACGATGCTCGGCTTCGGCACCGCCGCAGCGCCTGGCGTCGCCCTCGCTTCCGAAGGCCGCCCCACCGTCGTGGTGTGCGGCGACGGCGGGGTCGAGATGGGCCTGGACGCCCTGCCCACCGCGGCCGAACTCGGCCTCGGACTCGTCCTGCTGGTCTTCGACAACCAGGGCTACGGCTGGCCCCGGCTGCTGCGCCACGGACTGGCCGCGCCCACCGGACTGACCCGGTTCGCCCGGCCGCTCCCCGTGGACGACGTGGTACGCGGCCTCGGCGGGCAGGCCGAGTCGCCGGACGGTGCCGACGCCGTCCCGGCCGCCCTCCGCCGGGCGCGGGAGACCGCCGAATCGGGCCGCATCGCTCTCGTACGGATCACGGTGCCCGACGACGATGTGCCGCCGGGCATCAGGCGGCTGTTCCTGACGGGCGGAGACGGCGCGGGGGACGAGACATGAACGCGGCTCCCGGCGCCCTGGTCATAGACGGGGACCTCATCACTCCCACCGCCCTGCGCACCGCGGTCGAGCGGACCGTCGCCGCGCTCGACCGTGACATCGGGCCCGGCCGCCCCTCCCTCGCCGTCGGCGTCGACGCGACGACCGGGCCCGCCGTGATCGTCACCGCGCTCGCCGCCTCGCGGCTGGGGGTGCCGCTGTTCCTGCGCGGCCACTCCGCCGCCGTACAGCACTGGCCGCCGCAGGTCGGCCCGGTGGCCTCACCGGCTGGGGGTGAGCTCGCTCCCGTCGTCACGGCCACGCGCCGCCGGCCGGCCCGGCCGCCGGAACCCGGCACCGGCGCGGTGTTCTTGACGTCGGGCAGCTCCGGCGCGGCCAAGGCGGTCGCGCTGTCCCGGTCCGCTCTCGACTACCAGGCCGAGGCGACCGCCCGCCATCTCGGCATCGACGGCGACGACGCACTCCTGCTGCCGCTCCCGCTCAACCACGCCTACGGATTCAGCGTGTTCGGCATCTGGCGCCGCTTCGGCGGGGAGCTCAATGTGCACACGGTGCTGCGCCCGGAAGCGGTCGCGGCCGATGTGAAGGGGCGCCGTACGACCTCCCTGGACGGGGTCCCCTTCCTCTACACACTCCTTGTCAGGGCCGCCGCTTCCGATCCCGTACTGCGCGACGCCCTGGCGCGGTTGACGGTCCGCGGCTGCGGGGGCGCCGTACTGCCGGCCGCCGTCGCCGCGCACTTCCTCGATGTCGTCGGCGCACCCGTGCACGACGGCTACGGGCTCACCGAGGCGGGCCCCAATGTGGCGCTGTCCTCGGCCACGCACTGTCGCGCGGGAACGGTCGGCACGCCGCTGCCCGGCACCGAGGTGCGCATCGCCCCGGACACCGGCGAAGTCCTGGTCCGGGGACCGGGGTTGATGACCGGCTATCTCGGCCGCGCCGACGCCACGCGGGAGGCGCTGCCCGGCGACGGCTGGCTGCGTACGGGCGACACGGGCGCACTCGATCCGGACGGCTACCTCAGCGTGCTTGGCCGGCTGAAGGACATCATCATCGTGCTCGGCGAGAACCACGCGCCCGCCACCATCGAGGACGTGCTGCGCGCGGACGAGTCGGTCGGGGACGCGGTGGTGGTGGGTGTGCCGACCCAACAGGCCCACGGCGACGCGGTGTTCGCCTTCGTCGAGCCGGCTGACCCGGGCCGCCCGCCGAGCGAACGGGCGCTGCGCACCCGCTGCTACCGGGGCCTGCCGCCGCTGCTGCGGCCACGCTTCATCCAGGTCGGCGCGCTGCCGAGGCTGCCGGGCGGCAAGGCGGACCGTCAGCGGCTGCGCCGGCTGGCCGCGACCTCGGGAGGACAGCGCTGATGGCCCGACGATCCGTACCTGACACGGTCATTACGGGCCTGGGCCTGATCACCGCCTACGGGTGGGGCACGGACGCCTACTGGAGCGGCCTGCTGTCCGGCTCCCGGGCCCTGCGCCCGCACGCGGACCTGGCCGCCGCGGGCTTCGACCGCACGGTGACCGCGGCGCTCGACGACGCGCACCTGGCGGTCACCGCCCACGACGCGCACCGGCTCCACTCGCGGCGCAGCCGGCTCGCCCGCGCAGCCACCGCGCAGGCACTCCGCGAGGCCTCCCTCACCGGACTCGGTCCCGGCACCCTCGTGGTGGCAGTCGGTCAGACACCACTGGCCGACGAGGCCGACGACTCCCGCGAAGGCACCACCACCCGCTGGGGACGCGAGGAGTTCGCCGGACCCTCGCCCGCCGATCTGCCCGGCGTCTCCCCGCGCGCCGAGACCGTCTACCTCTCCCAGGCCTGCGCCTCCGTCTCCTTCGCCCTCGACTACGTGCGCACCTGGCTGCGCTCCGGCTGCGGCACCACCGCCCTCGTCGTCGGCACCTGTGTACTCAACGCCTACGAATACGCGGGCATGGCCATCACCGGCGCTCTCAGTCCCACCGGCGCCCGCCCCTTCGACACCGCACGCGACGGCACCAGCCTCGGCGAGGGCGCGGGAGCGATCCTGCTGGAGACCGCGGCGGCCGCCGAACAGCGTGGCATCACCCCCCAGGCCGTCCTCGCCGGCGCGGCCGCCCGCGTGAACGGCCGCAGCCCCGCCGCTTCGGACGAAGCGGCCATCACCGACTGCGTCCTCGCCGCCCTCGAGGACGCCGGACTCGAACGCGTCGGCTACATCCACGCCCACGCCACCGGCACCGTCCAGGGCGACACCGTGGAACTCGCCGCCCTCGGAGCCGTGGGCGCGCCGCGCGGCTGGGTCGCCGTCCCTGTCAGCGGCCACAAGGGCGGCATCGGCCACCTCATGCACGCCTCCTCCGCGCCCGGAATCGCCGCCGCCCTCGGCTTCCTGCGTACCGGCACGGCCCCCGGCACCCCCGGCCTCGACTCCCCGGAGGCGGCCGGGCGGGCGATCGACGTGCTCACCGCGCCGAGGCGGCTGCCCGGCGCACCCCGCAGTTGCCTCGTCAACAGCTTCGGCTTCGCCGGAAACAACTCCTCCCTCGTCCTGACCTCACCGGATGGGAGCACCCGATGATCCGTACGATGCGCGCCCGGGCCGACTACGGCTGGCGGCACAGCGCCGAGCCCGCCGTCGCCCAGCTGCGCCGGCTCTACGAAGGCGAGTTACGCGCAGCGCTGCCCCGCCGGTCCGTGCACACCCACGGCGCGGACGGCGGCCCGAGCGCCTCCTACACCGGCCCGTACGAGATCGGCAAAGGGCTGCTCGCCCAGATCGAGTGCCACAGCGGCAGCCCGGGCTCCCCGTCCGCCGCAGGACCCGAACTGGTCATGGTCGCCGCATCGGCCCGCCGCCTCGCCGCACTGCCCCGCGAGCGCTCGCTGATACTCCCCGCCCGGGTCCACCAGATCGTGCCGATACGCGGCGACCTGGCAACCGTGCTGGCCGGCCGCAGCCGCCGCAATCTGGACCGGTTCCGGCGCAACCAGCGTGTGGACGGCTGGAGTTGGGAGCACGCCGGGAGCGACGAGGACCTCGACTTCTTCCGCCGGCGGATGCTGCTGCCGACCGTGCGCGACCGCTACGGTCCGTACGCCGTCAGCGAGGACCCCACCGTGATGCGGGAGTGCCTGCTGCGCCAGGGCCATCTCTTCTTCGTACGGGCCGGGGGCCCTGCCGGCGAGCGCATCGCCGGAGCACTGTGCCGCTGGGACGCCCGGCGGCGCACCCTGCGCTTCCGGCTCACCGGAGTGCTCGACGCCGACCCCGCGCTGCGCAGGGCGGGAGCCCTCATCGCCGCCGAGTACTTCGTCTTCGAGTGGGCGTGGCGGCACGGCGTCGCCGCTGTCGATCTGTCCGGCGGCGCACCCTTCCTGGCCCGCCCCATCGTCCAGTACAAGATGCGGCTGAACGCCGTGACCGTGCCCGCTCCCACTCCCGTACGGCATCTGGGCACCTGGTTGCATGTTGCGAGGGACTCTGCCGGGGTACGCGACTTCCTGGCAGCCAACCCGCTGCTCGCCACCGCGCCGGGGGGCGGACTCGAAGCGGTCTACTTCCACGACCGGACGCGTCAGGTCCGGGACGATGTGGCGTGGCGCAGCCCGGGGGTCGACGGCCCCCGCACGGTGGACCTCGATGAATTCCTCGCCCCGGCAGGCAGGTTGGACGGCGGGTCGAGCAGTGCTCCAGCGCTGCCTGTCACGGTTCTGAAAGGCCCGCCAACCGCAGGTCTTCCCAGTACATTCCACGAAGGAGGCCGACGGTGGCACACCGGACGCTCATAGTGGCTCGGATGGAGCCGGGCAAGACCGGCGACATCGCCAAGATCTTCGAGGAGTCGGACTCGAGCGAGCTGCCCCACATGATCGGTGTGGCGAGGCGGTCCCTGTTCACCTTCCACGACCTGTACTTCCATCTCGTCGAGGCCGACGAGGACATCAGTCCGCGTCTCTACCAGGCCCGCAGCCACCCGCTCTACGACGACATCAACACCCGGCTCGCCGAGTGCGTCTCGCCGTACGACCCGAACTGGCGAGAGCCCAAGGACGCGATGGCGCAGTCTTTCTATGTCTGGACCAAAGAGGGAGGAAGGATCCAGTGAGCGAGTTCACACTGGCGGAGCTTGCCGGCAAGCTCCGCGAATGCGCCGGCGAGTCCGAGGGCATCGACCTCGACAGCAACGCGGTGCTGGACGTTCCCTTCATCGACCTCGGCTACGACTCCCTCGCGCTGCTCCAGGTGACCGGAGTCATCAAGCGCGAGCATGGCGTCGAACTCTCCGACGACGCCGTGGTGGAGGCCGAGACGCCGCGCATTCTGCTCAAGATGATCAACGCAAGTCTCCCCGAGGCGGCATGAGCGCGGAAGATGCCGTCACCTCGGGACTGGCCGGAAAGCGAGTGCTCATCACCGGAGGCACCCGAGGCATCGGACGGGCGGCGGCGCTTGCCTTCGCCCGTGCCGGGGCGCAGGTGGTGGCGGGACACAGCAAGGACGGCGAGGCCGCCGAATCGCTCGCGCGGGAACTGGGCGAGCTCGGCGAGGGCCATCTGACCGTACGCGCCGATGTCACCACCCCGGACGGAGCCAGACGGCTCGCCGAGGTCTGCGAGGAACAGCTCGGCGGGCTCGAGGTGCTGGTGAACAACGTCGGCATCGACGGCCACGCCAAGTTCGGCGATCTCGAACCGGCCGAGTGGCAGCGGCTGTTCGACCACAATGTCACCTCCGCCTATCTGGTCACCCAGGCCGTCCTGGACCTGCTCTCCGAGGGCGCGTCCGTCGTCAACATCGGTTCGTCGGTCGCTCTGCGCGGCCGCCCCTTCAGCGCCCACTACTCCGCGTCCAAGGCGGCTCTCGTCGGCCTCGGGCGGGCGCTGTGCAAGGAGCTCGGGCCGCGCGGCATTCGCGTCAACACCGTGGCCCCGGGCGTCACCGAGAGTGAGGCCGGTGGGGATCTGCCCCCGCAGCTGCGGGAGCGGATCGCCTCGATGACCGCCCTGGGCCGGCTCGGCCGGCCCGAGGACGTCGCCGGGGCCGTGCTCTTCCTGGCGGGGGACGCGTCCCGCTATGTCTCCGGTGCCACGATCACCGTCGATGGAGGAATCTGATGCCGTACGCAGCGATCACCTACCGGGTCAAGCCCGGGCACGAGGACGAGATCGCCGAGATCTTCGCCCACTTCAACCGGGTCGACACCCCCGACTACGCGGGCGACGACGGCGCGGCCGCCGGACGGCTCCTGGGCACCGGGGTGTTCATCAAGGACGACGTGATGGTGCGCGTCATCCACTACGACGGCGACTTCGCCGCCATCGGCCGCCACATGGCCACCCAGAAGGGCGTGCACATCCTGGAGGAGAAGCTCCAGCCCTATCTGGCCGAGGAGCGGGACACCTCGTCGCCGGCCGGCTTCGCCGCGTACTTCCGCAACGCGACGATGCGCTCCATCGCCCAGCTCACCGTCGACACCCACCCGGCACAGGCCTGAGCGCCATGACCGAGGTGCTGGGGATAGCCGTTCTCCTCGGCAGCGGTGTCACCGCGGGGGTGCTCTTCGCCGTCGCGCTGAGCGTGCTTCCCGCGCTCTTCGCCATGGAGACGGGCACCTACGTGTACGCGCACAAACTGCTGGGCCGCAACTGGGACCCGACCATGCCGGTCGTCGTCCTCACCTCCACGCTGCTCGCGGCGGTGCTCGCCCTGACCGCCGACGACAGCACGGCCCGCGCACTGTTCGGCGCCGCCGCCATACTGCTGCTGGGCGTTTCCGCCGTGTCCCATCTGTGCAATGTGCCGATCAACCGCAGGGTCAAGGCCGTCGACAACCCGGACGAGCTGCCCGCCGACTGGGAGGACCCGCGGCCGCTGTGGCGCCGC
Organism: Streptomyces lunaelactis; assembly: GCF_003054555.1. Taxonomy (NCBI): domain Bacteria; kingdom Bacillati; phylum Actinomycetota; class Actinomycetes; order Kitasatosporales; family Streptomycetaceae; genus Streptomyces; species Streptomyces lunaelactis. The sequence continues at coordinate 7,358,787 of NZ_CP026304.1, forward strand.
TGGCATCTCCTGCGGACTCTGCTCTCCGTCATCGCTCTGGCGCTCAACGCCGCGGCGGTCACCGTCATCTGACACGGTGACCGCCGCGGCGGTTCTGCTGTGTGAGGGGCGGACGGTCAGCGCACCATCTCCATCTGGCCCATCATGCCCATCGTCAGATGGCCCATCAGATGGCAGTGGAACATGAACATCCCGGTGTAGTCCGTGAACCTGATCAGTATCCGGGCGCTCTCGCCGGGCATCACCGTGACGGTGTCCTTCAGCCCCGCCTCGCTCGGCCCGGCCGGCTTCCCGTTGCGCTCGACGACCCGGAAGTGCTCCAGATGCGGGTGCATCGAGTGCGGGATGGTGAACGCCGTGTCCTTGTTCTCGATCGTCCAGCTCTCCGTGGTGCCGAGCCTGGGCCGGAAGTCGACGCGGTTGACGTCGAAGGGCCGGCCGTTGATCAGATGCTGCTGGCTCGCCGGGTCGAACGACATCGCGAACTGCCGCTCCACCGTCGGCGTACCGAGGTCCGGTGCCGGCCGCAGCCGGCCGGGCACGCTGCTGGGATCCGCGGCGCTGCGCACCACGTCGAAGCGCAGTACCTCGGGTGCCTCGCCGGGGAATGTCATCATCGTCTGCAGGACGACCTTCGAGCCCACCGGGTACTTGGAGAAGTCGACGACGATCTCCTGCCGTTCGGCCGGCCACACCTGCAGGATCCGGCTCGGCACCGGTGCGGGCAGCAGCCCGCCGTCGGTGGCGATGTGGGTGAACTCCTCACCCTCGCCCAGCCGCAGTACGAAGGCCCGCTCGTTGGAGGTGTTGACCAGCCGGAAGCGGTACTTGCGGGCGGCCACCTCGAAGTACGGCCTGGGGGAGCCGTTCACCAGGAACGTCGGCCGGTCCTGGAACCCGTGCAGGTCGTAGACGAGCGTGCCGTTCTCCTCGATCTTGGCGTCGCGCAGCTGCAGCGTGACGTCGTACTGGCCCTTGGGAAGCGGCAGCCGGTCCTCGGCCGGGTCGGTCAGCACATAGGTGGCGGCCGCTCCGCGGTAGATGTTCTCGGCGTGCGCGTGGTGCGAGTGGTCGTGCACCCACATCGTCGACGCGAGCTGGGTGTTGGGGTAGTGGAACAGCCTGCTCCGGCCGGGCGCCACCTCGTTGTCGGGGTGCCCGTCGGAGTGCGCCGGGACATGCCCGCCGTGCAGATGCATCGAGAACGGCACGTCCAGCGCGTTGGCCTGCTCGATGACCACCGGACGGCCGCGCCGCGCCACGATCAGCGGGCTCAGCGCCCCGTTGAACGTACGGACCCGGGACGTCGTCCCGGGCAGGATGGCCACATCCGCTTCCCGTGTCGTCAGCCGGTAGAGGTCGTGGTCGGCCAGCCGGACCGGCCGCAGCGGCCGCGGCACCCTCAGCGGCACGGTGAACGGCCTGGTGGGCTCGGTGGCCTGTCTGGGCTGGGCCGCGATGACCAGACCAGCGGGCACGGCGGCCAGAACACCGGCCGCCGTGCCCGCCTTGAGTAGACTTCTGCGGTTCAGCACGGAATCTCCCTCAGTTCGTGGACTGCGCGGTCGCGTCGCGCACGGACATCTGCGCCATGCAGGTGAGCAGGCTCCGCTCGAACGTGGCGATGAACCCCTCGACGGTGTCCGTCGCGCGGGGCCTGGTCAGATAGGGGGCGAGCCGCTCCTCGACCTCGCGCACGCCCGGCTGCACCGCCATGTGCCGGGCGATGGCCTTCAGGTCCCCCTGGTACTCGATGACCCGGACCATCGTGTCGTCGCGGATGAAGACGGCGGTGGCCAGAATGCGCGCGGTCTCCTCGCCCCCATCGCCCTTGACGACGGGGGAGCCCACCCTGCGGAAGCCGGTGAAGATCTCGGTGATCTCCTTCTCGTAGCCGGCCTTGATGTCGTAGGTGATGGCGGCGAAAGGCATGGCTGGCTGCTCCTTCGATGGGTGGGCTCCTGCGCGCCATGGCGCAACACCGCGCTCGCTGTGAACTCGAGCGGCGGTACACCGGGCGCCGGGGCAGGCACATCAACGCCCCTTCGAGCCGGTCTGTAGGTACGACTGCGACGGTTCGGGCCACTGGACGAACCAGGTCGTTGAGGAGGCGGGCAGTGACCACCGAGATCACGCGCACCGTGCGGGTGCACGCTGACGACGTCGAGGCCAACACCCGGCGCGGCGGCGACATCCGGACGACGCTCAGCCCCAGGACAGTGGGGTGCACTTCCGGTTTCGGCGGAGTGCTGACCCTGGAGCCCGGGGACTTCGTAACCGAGCACTACCACCCGTATTCGGAGGAATTCCTCCATGTCGTCTCCGGCCGGCTGGAGATGACGATGGACGGGCAGCCGATCACGCTGGGGCCCGGCGACTCGCTGCTGGTGCCGATCGGTGTACGCCACCGGCTGGTCAACACGGGCACCGAGACGGCCACTGGGGCCTTCCATCTCTCACCGCTGGCGCCCCGCCCCGAGCTGGGGCATGTGGACACCGAGAAGGTCCAGCGGCCCGAGGAGTCCAACCCCCAGGTGGGCGGTGCCCAGTGACCCGTACCGCGGTCATCACCGGCATCGGTGTGGTGGCCCCGGGCGGGGTCGGCAGGGAGGCCTTCTGGGACCTGATCTCCTCGGGGCGCACCGCGACCCGCCGGATCACGCTCTTCGATCCCAGCGCCTTCCGTTCGCAGGTGGCCGCCGAGGCCGACTTCGACCCGGTGGCCGCCGGGCTGAATCCGCGTCAGGTCCGCCGTATGGACCGCGCGGCACAGTTCGCGGTGGTCAGCGCACGTGAGGCCGTCGAGGACAGCGGACTCGACTTCGCGAACACCCCGCCCGAGCGCATCGGCGTGAGCATCGGCAGCGCCGTCGGCTGCACCATGGGCCTGGAGGAGGAGTACGTCCTCCTCAGCGACGCCGGCAGGCACTGGCTGGTGGACCACACCTATGGAGTGCCGCATCTGTACGGCTACATGGTGCCCAGCACCCTGGCCGTCGAGGTCGCCTGGGAAGTGGGCGCGGAAGGCCCCGTCGCCCTGATCTCCACCGGCTGCACCTCCGGGCTCGACTCCATCGGGCACGGCGCGCAGCTCATCGAGGAGGGCACCGCCGACGTCGTGCTGACCGGCGCGACCGACGCCCCGCTCTCCCCGATCACCGCGGCCTGCTTCGACGCGATCAAGGCCACCTCGCCCAACAACGGCGATCCCGAGCACGCCTCCCGCCCCTTCGACCAGGACCGCGACGGCTTCGTCCTCGCGGAGGGCTCCGCGGTCCTCGTACTGGAGGAGAAGGAAGCGGCCCAGCGCCGCGGCGCCCATATATACGGCGAGCTCGTCGGCTTCGCGGGACGCAGCAACGCCTTCCATATGACGGGCCTCAAAGCCAATGGCCGCGAGATGGCCGAGGCGATCAAGGTGGCCCTGGACCGGGCGCACCTCGCCCCGACGTCCGTGGACTACATCAACGCGCACGGCTCGGGCACCAAGCAGAACGACCGGCACGAGACCGCCGCCTTCAAGCGCACGCTCGGCGGCCACGCGTACAAGGTCCCGGTGAGCTCCATCAAGTCGATGGTCGGCCACTCGCTGGGCGCCATCGGCTCCATCGAGGTGGCGGCCTGCGCTCTGGCGCTGGACCGCCAGGTGGTGCCGCCCACCGCCAATCTGCGCACCTCCGACCCCGAGTGCGATCTCGACTATGTGCCGCTGACCGCGCGCGAGCACCGGATGGATGTGGTGCTCAGCGTCGGCAGCGGCTTCGGCGGCTTCCAGAGCGCAATGGTGCTGGCCCGCCCGGGCGTGGCCAGGAACGGGAGGAGCTGACGGTGAGTACCACCGCTGCACAGGCCCCGATCGTGACCGGCCTCGGTGTCGTCGCGCCGACCGGGCTCAGCGCCGAGGCCCACTGGGCCGCCGTCCTCGCCGGGAAGCCGGCGATCGGACGCATCAGCCGCTTCGACCCCTCCACGTATCCGGTACGGCTGGCGGGCGAGGTGCCGAGCTTCGTCACCAAGGAGCAGGTGCCCAGCCGGCTGATCCAGCAGACCGACCGCTGGACCCATCTGGGTCTGTCCGCGGCCGAGGCGGCCATCGCCGACGCCGAGGTCAACACGGCCGAACTGCCCGAGTACGAACTGGCCGTGGTGACCTCCAGCTCCTCCGGCGGCACCGAGTTCGGCCAGCACGAGATGGAGAACCTCTACCAGCACAACCCCGAGTGGGTCGGCGCCTACCAGTCCATCGCCTGGTTCTACGCCGCGACCACCGGCCAGGTCTCCATCCGGCACGGGCTGCGCGGCCCCTGCGGAGTGATCTGCTGCGAGCAGGCCGGCGGCCTCGACGCCATCGGCCAGGCCAGGCGGCTGATCCGTACCGGATCCCGGCTCGTCGTCACCGGCGGGACGGACGCATCGCTGTGCCCGTACGGACTGACCGCGCAGCTGTCCACGGGCAATCTGTCCACCGTCCAGGACCCGGCCCGCGCCTATCTGCCCTTCGACACCGAGGCGTCGGGCTATCTGCCCGGCGAGGGCGGCGCGATGATCATCGTGGAGAGCGCCGCGGCCGCCGAGGCCCGCGGCGCGCAGAAGAACTACGGCCGGGTGCTCGGCTATGCGGCGGGCTTCGACCCGCCGCCGGGCTCCGAGCGCCCGCCGTCGCTGCGCCGCACCATCGCGGCCGCGCTCGCCGACGCCCAGCTCGAACCGGGCGCCGTGGACGTGGTGTTCGCCGACGCCCTCGGCGTACCGGCGGAGGATCAGGCCGAGGCCGAGGCGCTCGCCGAGGTCTTCGGCCCGCGGGGCGTGCCCGTCACGGCGCCCAAGACGCTGACCGGCCGGCTGTACGGCGGCGGCGCCGCCCTCGACGTCGCCACCGCGCTGCTCTCGCTGCGCGACCAGGTGATCCCGCACACCGTGGGACCCTCCGCACCCGCCCCGGGACAGGACATCGACCTGGTGCTGGGCGAACCGCGCCGCCAGGAACTGCACACCGCGCTCGTCGTCGCCCGAGGGCACGGCGGCTTCAACGCCGCGCTCGTCCTGGGGCGGGCCGGCTGACCACTGCGCCACACCGACTACCGGCAGGAGGCCGCCATGGCGGGACACACCGACAACAGCATCGTGATCGACGCGCCGATGGACCTGGTCTGGGACATGACCAATGACCTGAAGTCCTGGCCGCAGCTCTTCAGCGAGTACGCCTCCGTCGAGGTGCTCGAGGAGGAGGGCAAGGAGATCACCTTCCGGCTGACGATGCACCCGGACGACGACGGCAATGTCTGGAGCTGGGTATCCCTGCGGATCCCCGACCCGGAGACCAGGACCGTCCACGCCTACCGTGTCGAGACCGGACCGTTCGAATTCATGCGCCTGTACTGGGAGTACACCCAGCAGGACGACGGCGTACGGATGCGCTGGGTGCAGGACTTCCACATGAAGCCCGAGGCCCCGGCCAGCGACGCGGGCATGACCGAGCACCTCAACCGCAACACCGGCATCCAGATGGACCTGATCAAGCGGAAGGTCGAAGCCGCGGCCACCCGCCGGACCACGGCAGGCCAGGAGTAGTCAGGTGATCGCCTATCTGGTCCCGCTGGTCGTCCTGCTCAACGGGCTGGCCGCCGGCGTGCTCCTCGGCACCCAGCTCGGCGGCTGGCCACTGCTCGCCGCTCTGCCCGCCGACCGCTATGTGCACGCGCACTCCTTCTTCGCCACGCGCTACGACCCGGCGATGCCGGTGTGCCTGCTCGGGACACTGGCCGGCGATGTCGTACTGGCCGTGATCGCGCCGGGCCAGGCGGTCCGCGCCCTGTTCATCATCGGCGCCGCGCTCTCGGTCGCCACCGTCACCATCTCGATCACCAAGAACGTCCCGGTCAACAAGTGGGTGCAGACCCTCGATCCGGAGAACCTGCCGGAGGACTTCGAGGAGAACGACCCGCGCCGGCACTGGGGCGCCTGGAACCAGCGGCGCAGCGTCCTGACCGTGCTCGCCCTGTTCGTCAACTGCCTCGCCCTCGCCCTGCTGCTCTGAACTCTCCCGGAGGAAAAATCATGGATCTCGGCCTTACGGGCAAGAAAGCCCTGGTCACCGGAGGCACCCGAGGAGTCGGCCGGGGCATCGTACGGGCGCTGGCCCAGGCCGGCGTCGATGTCCTGACCTGCTATCAGAACTCCAGCGACGCTGTCCTGTCGCTGGAGAAGGAACTGAAGGAGACCGGCGGCAACCACCATGTCGTCAAGGCGGACGTCTCCGATCCCGAGGATGTCGCCGCGCTGCTGGCGCAGGCCAAGTCCCACTTCGGCCGCCTCGATCTCGTGGTGAACAACGCGGGCGCCATCAGCCATATCCCGTACGCGGAACTGCCGTTCGACGAGTGGCGGCGGATCATCGACACCAACATCACCGGAACGCATCTGGTGATCCAGAACGCCCTGCCGCTGCTGCGGAGGGGTTCGTCCGTGGTCACCATCGGCTCCAAGGCCGTCGAGGCCGGCATCCCGCTGCGCTCCCACTACACCACCACCAAGGCGGCCATCGTCGGTCTGAACCGGTCCCTGGCCAAGGAGTTCGGCTCCAAGGGCATCCGTTTCAACGTCGTCGCACTCGGCGTCATCGAGACCGAGAACCTGCACAAGCTGCCCGCGGACCAGCAGCAGCTGATGATCGAGCGGTACAGCGCCAAGACCGCGCTGGGCCGGCTCGGCACCCCCGAAGAGGTCGCGGGGGCGATCCTCTGGCTCGCCAGCGACCTGTCCCGGTACGTCACCGGGTCCACCATCGGCGTCGACGGAGGGATCTCCTGATGACAGGCGGAAACGGCAAGAGCGGCGGCACCGGGAACGAAGGCGCGTTCCGGGTACTCCTGCGGATGGAGATCAACCCGGGCCTCGAGGCGGACTTCGAGAAGGCCTGGCGCGGCAGCACCCAGGCGGTCACCGGCCACCCCGCCTGCCTCGGCCAGTGGCTGTCGAAGGACACCGCCGAGGAGAGCGTCTACTTCATCGTCAGCGACTGGACCGACGAGCCCGGCTTCCGCGAGTTCGAGTCCAGCGATGCCCACCTCGCCCACCGCGAACGGCTCCACCCCTACCGCGGCAAGGGCTCGTTCAACACCATGCGGGTGGTCGCCCACGTCGAGGGCAAGGCCGCCTCACATGCCGCATGAGGTACGGGTCCTGGTCTACCAGGCGGCCCACGACGACGAGCAGCTGGAGGCGGTACGCGCCGCGTACCACCTGGTCAGCAAGCGGCTGGCGGAGGTACCGGGGATGCTCGGCAATGAGCTGCTGCGCTCCCCGCTGGACCCCACAGCGATCGTCGTCGTGAGCCGCTGGGCCGACCTGGCCGCGTTCCGGCGCTGGGAAGAGAGCGCCGGACACCGCGAGGACACCGCGCCCCTGCGCCCGTACCGCGACACCCGGCTCGCCGTGCCGTTCGGCATCTTTGAGGTAGAGGCGGCCTACTGAAGGGCTGGGCCTCTCTTCCGGATCCTGCCGGGCTCGCGTGCCCTAGGGCGTGTTTTAGAAGTCCCGCCTGCCCCGCGGCGCCTGGCACGCGCACTCGCGATGTTGTCGGAGTCGCCCAAGTACGTCCAGTACGAGGGCGATCCTCCGCCTTGCGATTGCACACACCAGACGCCGCAGGGCCCGCCCTCCGGGCGGACGGCGCTACTTCTAAAACACGCCCTGGCACGCTCGCACGCACCGCAGTAGACATCAGCCGCTCCGCGGCGGGCCGCTCCCTGATCCGGCCTGATACGGAAGAGAGGCCCCAGACATGACCACCACGGTTCAACCCGCCGGCAACCCCAACGCCGCCGCCGGCGAGCAGGCGGCATGGGTCTCCTGCTCCGGCTGCCGCTCGCTGGTCTACGGCAAGCGCTACACGCGTCTGCTGCGGGTCTGCCCGGAGTGCGGGGCGCACGCGCGGCTCGACGCTCCCTGCCGTATCGAGCAGCTCTTCGACGCGCACAGCACGCAAGCGGTGCCCGTACCGGCCACCCAGCTCAACCCACTGGACTTCGTCGACCAACGGCCGTACGCGGAAAGGCTGCAGCAGGCCAGAGCGCGCACCGGGCAGCAGGACGCCGTGCTGGTGGTCCGCGGCCGGATCGAGGGGCGGCCGCTCGTCGCCGCGGTCATGGACTTCCGCTTCTTCGGCGGCAGCCTGGGCGTGGCGGCGGGCGAGGCGATCACCACGGCCGCCGAGACCGCGCTCGCCGACCGGGTGCCGCTGCTGATCGTCACCGCCTCCGGCGGGGCGCGCATGCAGGAGGGCGCGCTCTCCCTCATGCAGATGGCCAAGACGAGCAACGCGCTTGCCGAGCTCGACGAGGCCGGGCTGCTCACCGTCACTCTGGTCACCGACCCGACGTACGGCGGGGTCGCCGCCTCCTTCGCGACCCTCTCCGACGTGGTGGTCGCGGAACCCGGCGCACGGATGGGCTTCGCCGGTCCGCGGGTCATCGAGCAGACCATCGGGCAGCGCCTTCCCGAAGGCTTCCAGACCGCCGAATTCCTGCTGGAGCACGGCCTGGTGGACGACGTCTGGCCGCGCACCGAACTGCGCGCGCGGCTCAGCCGGCTGCTGGCCGTGGCCGAGCAGCCCGGCGAGGGCTGGGGCGCGGGCGAAGAGGACCCCGTCGTCCGCGACAGCCAGCTCCTGGACCAGCTCCCCGCCTGGGACTGCGTCCAGCTGGCCCGTGAGGCGGGCCGGCCCACGGCGCTCGAACACATCGGCTACTGGCTGGACGGCTTCGTCGAACTGCACGGCGACCGGGCGGGCGAGGAGTGCCCGGCGATCGTCGGCGGCATCGGCCGCCTGGACGGACTGCCCGTCATGGTGATCGGCCATCAGAAGGGCCACACCACAGCCGAACTCGTCAGCCGCAACTTCGGCATGCCCTCGCCGGCCGGCTATCGCAAGACCGCCCGGCTGATGCGGCTCGCCGCCAAACTCGGCATCCCGGTGGTGACCCTGATCGACACCCCCGGCGCCTACCCGGGACTCACCGCCGAGGAGAAGGGCCAGTCCAACGCCATCGCCGAGAACCTGCGGCTGATGGGCTCGCTGCCCGTGCCCGTGGTGGCCGTGGTGACCGGCGAGGGCGGCAGCGGCGGAGCGCTCGCGCTCGGTGTGGCCGACCGGGTGCTGATGTGCGCGAACGCCACCTACTCGGTGATCAGCCCGGAGGGCTGCGCGGCGATCCTCTGGAAGAACGCGGCGGAGGCAGCGGTGGCCGCCGACGAACTCGCCCTGGACGCGGCCTCGTTGCTGCGCCTCGGCGTGGTCGACGGAGTGATCCCCGAGCCCGAGGGCGGCGGACACAGGAACACCACGGCGATGAGCGACGCCGTGCGCCGCGCGGCCGTTGTCGCGCTCCGCGAGCTGCGCGGCGGCACCGTGTCACCGGCTTCGCGCCGACGGCGCTTCCGCGCCTTCGGGCTGGCCCACGACCCGGAATCTCGTACATGAACAGGCCCAACGGCAACGGCAGATACGACGGCAGGTTCTACGGAGAGAGACCGATGAACGAAGTGACCAAGGAGAGCCTCGGCACCACCAGGACCGGCGATCCGCTCGCCGGTCTGGACTACGACACCAGTGCGCTGGCTCTCACCGACATCTGCCGCAGCATCGCGGACGTCGTACGAGTCGGCTCCAGCCATCCGCGCCGGGTCCGGGTCTCCCTGGGCGCCGCCAGCGTCGAGGTGGAGTGGGAGAACGGGCCGGCGCCCGCGGCCCGCGAACCCGTCGCCGCGCCGGCGGCCCAGGAGGAGTCGGTCGACGGCTTCCACGAGTGCGCGCCGTTGGTGGGCACCTTCTATGCCGCCCCCTCACCCGGCTCGCCGCCCTTCGTCCGCCCCGGCGACCGCGTCGAGGTGGGTCAGCAGCTCGGGATCATCGAAGCGATGAAGCTGATGAATCCGCTCGAGGCCACCAGAGCAGGACGGGTGGTCGAGGTGCTGGTCGGCGACGGCGGCCCGGTCGAGTACGGACAGCCGGTGGTGCTCATCGACGCCGAGGACCCCGCAGGCCGGGCCGGGGAGGAATGACCGTGGGCTTCGACACGATCCTGATCGCCAACCGGGGCGAGATCGCCCTGCGGGTGATCAGGACCTGCAAGGAGATGGGCATTCGCACGGTCGCCGTGCACTCCACCGTCGACAAGGACAGCGCGCATGTGCGGGCCGCCGACACCGCGGTGCAGATCGGCCCCGGCATGCCGCGCAAGAGCTATCTGTCGGCACCCGCGGTGATCGAGGCCGCGCTGCGCACCGAGGCGGACGCCATCCACCCCGGCTACGGATTCCTCTCCGAGGACCCCGACTTCGCCGAGATCTGCGCCGACAACGGACTGGTCTTCATCGGGCCGCGGCCCGAGGTCCTCTCACGCCTGGGCGACAAGGCCGTGGCGAGGGCACTGATGACGGATGCGGGGCTGCCCGTACTGCCGGGCAGCCCCGGCACCGTCGACAGTGCGGCCGAGGCGACGGACCTGGCGGGCCGGATCGGCTACCCGCTGATCATCAAGGCGGCGGCGGGCGGCGGCGGACGCGGCATGACCGTGGTGCGCCGGCAGAGCGAACTGCTGCCCGCCTACCGTCAGACCCGCGCCACCGCACAGGCGGTCTTCGGCGACAACCGGGTCTACATGGAGCGCTTCTGCGACAGCGCACGCCATATCGAGGTCCAGGTGCTCGCCGACGGCCACGGTACGGTGCTGCACCTCGGCGAGCGGGACTGCTCCGTACAGCGCAGGCACCAGAAGCTCATCGAGGAGAGCCCGGGACCCGGGCTGCACAAGGAGCTCACGGCCGCGATGGCGCGGGCCGCGGTGCGCGGCGCCCGCGCGGTCGGCTACACCGGCGCCGGCACCTTCGAGTTCCTCGTCCACGACGAGGGCTTCTCCTTCATGGAGATGAACTGCCGTATCCAGGTGGAACATCCGGTGACCGAGGCGGTGTTCGGCGTCGATCTCGTACGCGAACAGATCCGCGTCGCCGAGGGGGAGGCCATCGGCTTCAAGCAGGAGGACCTCGTCCCGCGCGGTACGGCCGTCGAGTGCCGGGTCAACGCGGAGGACCCGGCACGGAACTTCGCGCCCTGCCCGGGCACGCTGGAGGAGTTCGTCCCGCCGGGCGGCCCCTTCGTCCGGGTGGACACACACGGCTATCCGGGCTGGCGGGTGCCCTCGCAGTACGACTCCCTGCTCGCCAAGGTGATCACCTGGGCGCCGGACCGCGACCATGCCCTGGACCGGATGGACCGTGCGCTGGCCGAGTTCCGGATCGCCGGACCCGGTGTGCACACCACCATCCCGCTGCTGCGGGAGGTCATCGCCGAACCGGCCTTCCGGGACGGCAAGCACGACACGTCCTTCCTCGACACCCGGCCCTGACACCGGGACGCCGCAGGCCCTGACAGCGTGTCGTCAGGGCCTGCGGTTTGTGCGTCGGTCTCACGAGCCGTCGTGGCTCACCAGCCGACGACGGTGTCCCGGCGGAAGAGAACCCCCGAGGGCCCGTCGTCGGGGAGGTTCGCCGCACGGACGACGGCCTCGGCCGCGGCCTCGGGGGACTGTTCGGCCTCCGGCCGCATACGGGTGCGTACGAGCCCGGGGTTGACCGCGTTGACCAGGACCCCCGAGCCCTCCGTCTCCTTGGCCAGCATGACGGTGAGGGCGTTCAGTGACGCCTTGGAGACCGAGTACGCGGGGCACTGCGGGGCGATGCCGATGGTGAACGTGCCGGTGCCGCTGGAGACATTGACGACCCGGCCCCAGCCGCGCCGTACCATCGCGGGCACAAAGGCCTGGGCGACCCGCCAGGACCCCAGCAGATTCACCTCCAGGGTCCGCTCCACCAGATCGAGCGGGATCGCGGAGGGCGCATTGCCCCAGTCCAGCTGTACGCCCGCGTTGTTGACCAGGATGTCGACGGCTCCCGTGCCGGCCGCGGCGCGCGCCACTGAGCCGGGGTCGGTGATGTCCAGGGCGACGCCCGAAGCGCCCTCGCCCAGCGCGGCGGCGGCCTTGCGGGCCGCCTCCTCCTCACGCGCGGCGACGACGACGCGATGGCCCCGGGCGTGCATCAGGGCCGCGACCGCCAGCCCCAGTCCTCGATTGCCGCCGGTCACCAGCACGGTGCGGGGAACAGTAGCCATGACGGGTGCCTCTCCGGAGTCGGGACGGCGAACGAAGGGCCCGGCACCCCGGACAGGGGTGCCGGGCCCTCATGCGTACCAGCTTCTCGATCAGGTGGTACGGGAGAGCAACTGGCTTACAGCTGCGGCCAGTTCGCCCTTGGGGTCGGCCACGGAGCCCGGCGAGCGCCAGGCGACGAAACCGTCCGGACGGACCAGAACAGCGCCGCCGGCCTCGATGCCGTACGTCTTGGCCACACCGTTCCCCGGTGCGGTGACGTCCGCGCCGGGACCGCCGATGCGATGGCCGGCGAGTGCGATGCCGAGATCGTCGGCGACGGCCTTCGCCGCATCCACCCACGCCTGGCCGCCCTCGGCGGTGATGACCACCGGAGTCCGGCCGTACAGATCGAGCACGGAGATGCTCTTGCCGTCGCGCTCCAGCTCCAGATGCGGAGCCCGGGTACCCGGCTCCCCGCTGAGCTGCTGCGGCGGCACGGGCGGGCCGGGGCTGTAGCGGTAGCCGAACACCGTGGTGCCGTAGGCGTCCGCCGCGTCCTGGGCCTCCCCCTCGTCGCCCGTACGCTCCTGCATCATTCCCAGGGCCTGCTGGAGCGTCATCCAGGCGACCGGGTGCCGCTCCGCCTGGTAGGTGTCGAGCAGCTCGGGCCCGGCCTCGCCGTCGAGCACGGCGGCCAGCTTCCAGGCAAGGTTGTTGGCGTCCTGGATGCCGAGGCTGGCCCCGAACCCGCCGGTGGGCGGGACCAGATGGGCCGCGTCACCGACCAGGAAGACCCGGCCCTTGCGGTAGTCGCGGGCCACCTGCGCGCCGATGACGAAGCTGAGCCACTTCGCACCGCCGGCCGGCAGCTGCGCGATGATGCCGACGTCGAGACCGGGTTCCCCGATCGCGGCCCGCACCAGTTCGACGGCCTTCTCCTCCGTGATGTCGTCGAGGGTGTCCCCCTCGGGCATCCCGGTCGCGAAGATCCACCGCTTCTTGCCGTCGTGCGCGAACAGGATCGTCGAGGGCGCCGGCTTGTCGAGGTAGCAGACCCCGACCGGACGGCCCCTGGCGGCCTTGCTCAGATCCGCCTCGAAGAGCACCGACACCGTGGTCGCGAACTCGCCCGGCCCGTCGGTCTCGATGCCCAGCGTGGAGCGGATGGGGCTGCGGCTGCCGTCGGCCGCCACCAGGTACTTGGCGCGCACTGTGCGCTCGGCCCCGGTGCCGGTGTCCTTCAGTACGGCGGTGACGCCGTCCTCGTCCTGCTCGAAGGAGCTCAGCTCGGTGGAGAACGCCAGCTCCGCGCCGAGTTCGCCGGCGCGCTCGCGCAGCAGGTGCTCCAACCGGTCCTGGTCGATCGGCGCCCACTCGCACGGGCTGACCGAACCGCTCGGGTCGGGCTGGTCCGTCGGCCCGCTGAAGATCTCCGCTCCCGCCAGGGTCTCGGCACGGATCATCAGCAGCTTGCTGAAGTCCGTGGCGAGGCTGGCCTCGGACCACAGCCGGTCCTCGAGCCCGACCTGCCGGTACAGCTCGACCGTACGCGGATTGACGCCACGCGAGCGCGGGTGGCTGAGGGTGTCCGGGTGCCGCTCGACCACCAGCGAACGTATCCCGTGCCAGGCGAGGAAGACAGCGGTCGACAACCCGGTCACCGCACCTCCTACGACGAGGACCGGGACCTCCTCAGGGCTCTTGCTCATGGACGGATTCCTTTCCTCGGGACGTGACGGCCGGACGGCAGCGCGCTCACGCGGCCTTGCGGCAGATGACGACCGTGTCGTAGTCGCTGAGCGGGGCGACCTCCGTCGAGGCGAAGCCGGCGTTCTTGGCGTGCTCGAGGAGTTCGGAGGTCGGGTACTCGGAACCGCCGTCGGTGACGAGCAGCATGTCCAGGCTGATGACGAGGTTTTCGACGTGCTCGGGCTCGTCGTCGAGCATCCGGTCGTAGACGATCAGCGCACCGCCGGGGTTCACCGCCTGGAACGCCTTGGCCACCAGCTCACCGCGCTGCTTCTCGTCCCAGTCGTGCAGCACATGGCCCATGGTCACCACGTCCGCCTTCACGGGCAGCGGCTCGGTGAAGAAGCTTCCGCCGTGGAAGTGGACCTTGCCGGTCAGGCCGTAGCTCTCGACGTGCTCGTCGAACAGCGGCTCCATCGGGGGCAGGTCGAAGACATGGCCCTGAAGATGCGGCTGGTTCTTCACGATGATCGAGCACAGGTTGCCGCGCGCGCCGCCCACGTCGAGCACCGACTTGGAGCCGGACCAGTCGAATGCGCCGACCAGTTCGGGGCCGACGACGTGAGTGAGGGCGTCCATCATTCCCACGAACTGCTTGAGGATGTGGGGGTTCTGGACGACCACGTCGAAGTGGCTGCCGGACTGCTGCTCGCCGGTGCGCAGCGCCTCGCCGAGCCGGCCCCAGGCCGGGTACAGGTTGCGGTTGGAGCGCTCCAGGAAGCCGCCCACCCAGGTGCGCTCGCCGCGCACCAGGTACGTGTCCGCGCCCTTGGCGTTGCGGTACCCGCCGTCCGCACGCTCCAGCAGGCCCAGGGCCGTCAGCAGGTTCAGCCAGTCGCTCAGGCCCCTGCCGTGCAGTCCGAGCTCCTTGCGGATGTCCTCCTCGGTGGAGGCCCCCTTCGTGTGCAGCGTGGTGAACAGATCCAGTTCGACTGCGGTCAGCAGCGCCTTGGCGTCGCAGAACGCGTTGCTCAGCCGGATGATTCCGGCCGACGTGCTGACATCCGGGCTGGTTTGCGTCATGCGCAGGACTCCTTCCAACACGGCGCATGGCCTGGCGCCAGGCCGCTGGGGCGGAGAATCCCCGGCGCGGGTTGAGGTCACCTCAAGAGGCGCTGGGGGCGCCCGGCCACCGGCGCATCTCCACTGCGTCTCAAGTCGGCGTGGCTACTTATCAGGGGTGCCGCGGAGGGATCCCGGCGGAAGCCCAGCTTGCCCAGAGGGGATATGCATGTATGACGTGAAGATCCCGGTGCTGATCGTCGGTGGTGGTCCCGTCGGCCTGTCCACTGCACTGTTCAGCGGCCGACGTGGAGTACGCACGATGCTCCTGGAGAAGAGGGACAGCACTTCCATGCTCCCCCGCGCTCCGGGCCTGCAGGCCCGGACCATGGAGCTGTTCCGCGCGGCGGGACTCGGTAAGGACATTCGCGCGCTCGAAATGGGTGACTCCCACGCCTACTTCGAGGGCGGGATCATCAAGGTCGAGACGTTCTCCGACATCGACAACGCGGAGCTGCTCGAATCGCCGTCCCTGGACGGCGAGACGGTGAGCCCCGAGCGTGTGATGGGCTGTGGCCAGGACCGGTACGAGAAGGTACTGGTGGCCAAGGCCAAGGAGTACGGCGCCGACGTCCGCTTCAACACGAAGCTGATCTCGTTCGAGCAGGACGCCGACGGCGTCACCGCGATCGCCGAAGACCGCGGAACCGGAAAGCAGTTCACCATCCGCGCCGACTACCTCGTGGGCGCCGACGGAGCGGGCAGCCGCATCCGTGAGGCGCTCGGAGTCAAGCGGGTCGGCCGCGGCACGGTGTTCAACGCCCTGAGCATCTACTTCCGGGCGCCGGAGCTGGAGACGCTGCTCAAGGACACCAAGTTCATCCTGTGCTACGCCTCGGCGGGCGGCACCCTGATGGGTCTGTCCCGGCTGCACGGCTGCGACCCGTGGCTCGCCGCGCCCATCTACTTCCCGGAGAAGGGCGAGAAGCCCGAGGACTACACCGACGAGCGGTGCATCGACATCGTCCGCCGGGCCTCCGGCAAGGACATCGACGTCGAGATCATGGACAAGGTGCCGTGGCAGGGCGCCCAGCTCGTCTCGGAGACCTTCCGGGCCGGCCGGGTCTTCCTCGCCGGCGATGCCGCCCATGTGCACCCGCCGGCGGGCGGGTTCGGCGCCAACACCGGTATCCACGATGCGCACAACCTGTCGTGGAAGCTCGCCGCCGTCCAGCACGGCTGGGGCACCGAGGCGCTGCTCGACACCTATGACGCCGAGCGCCGTCCGCTGGGCACCGCCATGTCGGAGCAGGCGCTGGTGCGCAACCGCATCCGGCACGGCTACTCCACCGAGCAGGACCGGGCCGACTTCGTGGACGACGTGATCATCACGCTCGGCTACCGGTACCGCTCCACGTCCATCGTCGGCGCCCAGGGTACGAAGGTGCTCACCCCGGACCTGGAGCTGACCGGCGAGGCGGGCACCCGTGCCCCGCACGTCTGGCTCAAGCGGGGCGAGGAGACGATTTCCACGATCGACCTGTTCTGGGACTCGTTCGTGCTGCTGACCGGACCCGAAGGCGGTGCCTGGGCCGAGGCCGCGGCGCCGATCGCGGAGAAGCTCGGCATTCCGCTGCGTACGCACACGATCGGCCCGGACGAGGAGCTCGGCTCGACCGACCGTGACTGGGCGGAGGTCTACGGCGTGGGCCGTGGCGGCGCGGTGCTGGTGCGGCCGGACGCCTTCGTGGCCTGGCGGAGTGCCGGGGGAGACGACGATCCGCAGAGTGTGCTGGCGGATGTGCTCGCCCGGGCCTCGGGCGTCGAGTCCTCAGCCGTACCGGCTCCGTGAGAGGGGGAGGGGCGCAGATGACCGCACACGAGGCTGTGCATCCCGGCGCCGTGCTGGCGCAGGCGATGGCCTTCCAGCCCGCGCGTCTTGTTCTGACGGGCATCGAGATCGGGCTGTTCACGGAGCTGGCGAAGAAGCCGGCCACCGAGGACGAGATCAGGGAGCGGCTCGGCCTGCACACGCGGGGCACCGACCATTTCCTGGCCGCGCTGGTCGAACTCGGCTTCCTGGAGCGTTCGTCGAGCGGGGAGTTCCGCAACTCGCGGGCGGCGCAGCAGTTCCTGGTACCCGGTGACGAGGGGTATCTCGGCGGCTTCCTGCGGATCGCCGGCCAGGTGATGTATCCGGCGTGGGACAAGCTGGGCGAGGCGCTGCGCACCGGCGCCCCGCAGGCGGCCACGTACACCGGCGAGGACATGTTCGGCGAGCTCTACGAGAGCGATGAGAAGAAGGACGGGCTCGTCGGCATGGCGGAGGACGCCAGCCGCCCGCTCATCCCGGCGCTCACCGAGTCGTTCGGCTGGGCGAAGTACTCCTCGGTTCTCGAACTCGGCGGCTGCCGGGGCAACGTACTGGCGGGTCTGGCGAAGGCGCATCCGCATCTGGACGCGTGTGTCTTCGATCTGCCGCAGCTGGAAGGGGACTTCAGCGCCCATATGTCGGCGATCGAAATGGCCGGCAAGGTCCGCTACCACGGCGGTGACTTCTTCGCCGATCCGCTGCCGCAGGCCGATGTGCTCATGATCGGGCATGCGCTGGTCGACTGGAACGACGAGCAGCGCAAGCAGCTGGTGAAGAACACCTTCGACGCGGTACGTCCCGGTGGGGCGTTCCTGGTCTGGGACCCGGTGATCGTCGATGACGACGAGAGCTATCTGCGCAATCTGATCCGCAGCCTGAACCTGCAGCTGATGACGCCGCACGGCAAGGGCTACCGGTTCGAGCAGTGTGCCGAGTGGATGCGGGAGGCGGGCTACGCCGAGGTCACCCACACCTCACTCGGGCACGACGTCACCCTGGTGGTCGCCCACAAGGACTGACAGGGGGCCGTGGGGCGCCGTCTCACGGCCGGATCCGTCGCAGATGCCGCTCCTGCAGTTCACGGCTGCTGCGCATGAAGTCCAGCAGCAGCGAGAGCTGCTCGGTGGTGTAGCCGGCGACCTGCCGGAAGCCGTCGTGCGCCAGCGGGCCGAAGAGCTCGTCCACGGCGCGTACGGCTTCCGGTGTCGGCCGCACCACCGACTTGCGCCGGTCCTTGGGGTCGGGGGAGCGGGTCACATAGCCGAGCCGGTCCAGGCGGTCCAGCAGGGCCGTGACACTGCCCGTGGTGAGTCCTAGCGCCGCACCCAGTTCGCTGGGTGCGGCGCTTTCGCGCTGCATGAGGACGTCGAGGCAGTGCAGATCGGTGCGGTTGATCCCCATGCTCTCTGCGGCCGCGGCGTCGAAGGAGTCGACGGCCGTCTGGAGCGCGCGGATCTCCGCGCCGAGCTCCCGCTGAAGATTTTCTCTCTTATCGCTTGACATCCAAGTAACTCGACCTTCAAGATAAATACATCGATAGCTTGACTATCAAGATAGTCGAGCTCCAAGGGAAGTCAAGATCGGGTCGTTGCCCGGGTTCCAGGAGGAACACTGCGATGAACACCCAGCACACCGTTTCCACGGTCAAGTCCGGCACTGCCGGGACGGAGGAAGTCGCACGCATCGAGGCGTACTACACCAATGTGAAGCGACTGGGCCACTGGACCGCCGCCCGCACCGTCGAGGTGACCGCCCGCCGCAGCTCGGTCCAGGTGGATCTGCGGTCCGCATCGATCCCCGAGGGTGACCTCGAGGTCCGGATCGTCGGCGAGCGCTCCATCCTCAAGATCCTGGTGCCCGACGGCACCGTCGTCGACGAGTCGGAGCTGGAGTTCGCCGGCCGCTCCGAGGTCAAGGACGCGCAGCGGCACAGCGCGTCCGGCGGCCGCCGGCTCAAGCTGACCGGCGTACTCAAGCGCGGCGAGGTCCGCATCGTCCGCGGCGGCGTGGCGACCCTCACCGCCATGTTCTCCCGCGAGTTCGTCGACGACTGCCGTACGGCACACCGTGACGGCACGCTGCCCACCGTCCACGCCCCCGAGAGTGTTCACGAGGGAACCCCGAGGAATGCCCACTGATCCTTCAACAGGGCCTTGAGCGCGCCCCCTTAGCTTCGAGAGAGCTGCTGCCGGCCCCTCCGGCGGCTCTCCGCAGGCTCAGGGGGCGTGCGTATGACACCTCATCAGATACAGGCTCTGTTCATCGGACTCGCGGCGATACTTGTGCTCAGCCGGGTCCTCGGCGCCGGTGCGCGTTATGTGGGGCAGCCGCCCGTGGTCGGCGAGATTCTCGCCGGCATCCTGGTCGGACCCTCGCTGTTCGGCGGCGCCGTCGCGGAGTTCCTCTTCCCCGCCGACATCCGCCCACTGCTCACCGCGCTGGCCAACCTCGGCCTGGTCCTCTTCATGTTCGTCATCGGATACGAACTGGACCTGGCCCTGCTGCGCGGCAAGGAGAAGGTCGCGGCGAGCGTCTCGCTCTGCTCGGTCGTGCTCCCCTTCTCTCTCGGCGTGCTGCTCGCGCTCCATCTGAGCAACAGTCACCACACCACCAACCGGACCGGGTTCGTGCTCTTCATCGGCGCGGCCATGTCCGTCACCGCCTTCCCGGTACTGGCCAGAATCCTGGCCGACAGCGGCCTCGGCCGGACCAGGATCGGCGGGATCGCGCTCGCCAGCGCGGCCTTCGACGACATCGTGGCCTGGTCGCTGCTGGCCGTCGTGGTCACGGTCTCGGGCGGTGGCGATCAGTGGGCGATGCTGCTCGCACCGGTCTATCTGGCCCTGATGTTCTTCGTGGTCAAGCCGGGGCTGCGGCGGCTGTTCGACGACCGAGGGGGCAGCGGGCGGATCACCGCGGACCGGCTCATCGTCGTACTCGGCGGCCTGATGCTGTCCTGCTGGGCCACCGAGTGGCTCGGGGTGCACTTCGTCTTCGGCGCGTTCCTGTTCGGCGTCATCATGCCCCGCAGCACCTCCGAACTGGTCCGGATGCAGGTCGTCGACCGCTTCGAACACCTCAGCCGGCTGCTGCTGCTCCCGGCGTTCTTCGTCGTCGCCGGCCTGAAGGTCGATCTGTCGCAGACCGGTCTGAAGGGCCTCGGCGAACTCGGGCTCATCCTGCTCGTCGCCATCTCGGGCAAGTTCATCGGTGCCTTCGTCGGTGCCCGGGTCAACGGCGTGCCCGCGCTGCAGAGCGGAGTCCTCGCGACACTGATGAACACCCGAGGGCTCACCGAGATCGTCATTCTCACCATCGGACTTCAACTGGGCGTCCTCGACGCCGGGTTGTACGCCCTCATGGTGGTCATGGCGCTGGTGACGACCGCGATGGCCGGACCGCTGCTGTATCTGTTCAAGCGGCGCGCGGGCGGCTCCGAGGCCATCGGGAACTACGACGAGGCCGCGGTGGAGGACGAGGCGGGGAAGGAGCGGCCCGTCGCGTCGGCCGGCCGGCCGACGGGCTGAGAGGCTGACGGCACGACAGCAGAAGGGTCCGCCGGCCTGGCCGGCGGACCCTTCTGTGTGCGGCGTTCGGCCTCTCAGCCCAGCGTCGCCCCTGCGAGCAGCTCCAGTTGCCCCGCATCGGAGGTGCAGGGGAAGACCAGCAACTCGTCGCAGCCCGCCGCCTCGTACGCGGCGGCCGTCTCGCGCAGCCGTGCCGCGTCGGTGATGACCGCCTTGGCCGCCATCTCCGCCTTCGGGCCGATGAAGGAGTAGTACGCCCGCAGATACGACTGGGCGACCTCCGTGGCGCCCGGGCCGAGGCACGCGTACACCAGCGCCACCAGCCGCGGTGCGCCGGTACGGCCCCGGTCCTGCCACGCCGCACGGGCCTGACGGGCAAGCTCGGCGTAGGCGGTCGCTGAGCTGCCGCCGGCGATCCAGCCGTCGGCGAACCTGGCCGCGCGCGCCATCGCCGCGGGAGTGTGGCCGCCCACGATGATCTCCGGCCCCGCACCCTTGGGGAACGGCCCGATACCGGGCACCGGACCCTTGCCGCCCCACACCTCCCGCAGCTCCGTGAGGATGCCGTCGAGACGCTTCCCACGGTCGCCGTAGGGGGCGCCGGTGGCGCGGAAGTCGTCGTCGCGGCCGCCGGCCGCCACCCCGACCGTCAGCCGGCCGCCCGAGATCTCATGGATCGTGGCGAGCTGCTTGGCCAGCAGCGGGGTGCCGGGGCGGTAGGCGGCGAGCAGGATGGACGTCGTCAGCCGGATCCGCTCGGTCACCGCGGCCGCGGCGGCGAGCGAGGTCAGCGGCTCATAACTGTCGTACACCAGACGGTCGAGGGTGCCGAGGCTGGAGAACCCGTGGTTCTCCGCCAGCCGCGCCCAGTCGACGAGGCGGCGCCCGTCGATGTCCGGCACTGTCGTGGGCAGGCCCACTCCGATCTCCACGGGGTCTCCTTGATCGTCGGTCTGTTGGGCCGTGTCTCAACCGCCGGCAACTCAAGCCCGTCCGGCGATTGAGGACACGGCCGAAGGCCGTACGGGGTCCGGGGGCGCAGCCCCCGGTTCGGCAGTCGGTCAGCGCGGCTTGCGGCCGGTCACCAGCGTGTTGCCGAGCGGCAGTTCGTGCTCGGCGACGCCGGTGAACCCCGCCTGCAGCATCCACTGGCCGCAGTCGCCCGGGTGGTAGCCCGCCCCGGCCGGGGTCATCACCAGCATGTGCAGGCTCGCGACCAGAGAGGGCAGATCGGGCTTGTCGCCGGGCATGGGGTCGTAGACGAGCAGCGCGCCCCCCGGCCGTACCGCCGTGAACGCCTTGTCGATCAGGACCTTGCGCTCCTCCAGCGAGAAGTCCGCCAGCACATGGCCGATCACCACGACATCGGCCTCGGGCAGTTCGTCGGCGAAGAAGTCCCCGCCGGTGAAGGCCAGTCGGTCACCGACGCCGAGCGTGCGCGCATGCTCGGCGCACGGTGTCTCGTTCTGCGGCCGGTCGAAGACCCGGCCGGTCAGCTGCGGCTGGGCGCGCAGCAGCAGCCCGGCGAGATTGCCCCGGGCGCCGCCGACATCGGTCACCGTGCTCCAGCCGCTCCACTCCACGGCTCCGAGCAGATACGGCACCAGGGGAGCGCTCAGCGAGTCCTGCATGGCCAGGAACACCCGCTGCGCGGCCGGATCGCTGAGCATCGCCTCGAAGTCGCCCTCGGCCTGCGGGGCGCCCGTGCGCAGCGCCTGCGTCAGGCGCCCCCAGGCGGGATACAGCACGAAGTTGGCGCCTTCGAGGAAGCCGCCCGCATAGCTCTCCCCGCGTACGAGATACCGCTGCGCGGCCTCGCTGTTGCGGTAGCGGCCGGAGCTGCGCTCCAGCAGTCCGAGCGCGACCAGGGCGTCGAAGAAGTCGGTGGCGGCCCGCGGGTGCAGGCCGAGGGCCGCCCGCAGCTCCTCCACCGCGGCCTCACTGTCGGCGGTTTCGGCGAGCGTGCTGAACACCCCCAGTTCCAGGGCGGTCAGCAGCAGCTTCGCCGAGGCGAACCCCAGGCCCAACTGGCTGATGCCGAAGGGGTCCTTGGGGTCCGTCAACGGATTGATGGTGGTCATGCCGGGCTGTCCTCCTTGACGGTCGTGTCGTCCGTGTCGTCGCCCGGTACGCGCTCGTCGTCGCCGGACAGGCCGCGCACGATGGCGTGCCGGTTCAGCGCCATGGCGCCGCCCATCGCCAGCGCGAACACCGCGAGCATCAGGTAGTAGACGGACTCGGGGATGACGTCGATGAGCCGGACCATGCCGCTGCCGGCGCCGCCGCCGAGCGCGGCGAAGAGCCACAGCAGTCCGAGCATGTGGGCGATGAACTTCCGGGGCAGTACATCGGCGACCGCCGCTATACCCACCGCGGCGACGATCAGCTCACCGCAGGCGTGCATGAGATACACGACGAGCAGCCACACCGGCGAGACCTTCTCGCCGCCCGAGGCGAGGGCCGCGGCCAGCGCCATGATCAGGAAGCTGACACCGGTCAGCGTCAGTCCGACGGAGAACTTCACCGGCACCCCGCTGCGCCTGCCGCCGTACTTCAGCAGCGCCCAGGCGAACACCGGGGCCAGGATCAGGATGAACAGCGGGGTCGCGGACTGCAGCCAGCTCACCGGCACGTCGAAGCCGAGGACATGACGGTCCGTCGACTCCTTGGCGAACAGGGTGAGCGAGGAGCCGTCCTGCGCGATCATCGACCAGAAGAGCGTCGAGCCGAGGAAGATCCACAGAAAGGCGCGCAGCCGCCGGCGGTCACCCGGGCTCAGCTCACGGCTGCGGTAGAGCACCAGGTAGGCGGCCACCGGGGCGATGATGCTGGCCGTGCCGACCAGACCGATGGCGCCGCCCGGACCCAGACCGCCGGACGCCACGCCGCCCGTGACCAGCAGGACCACCACGGCGGCGGTCGTACCGATCAGCCGGAACGCCCGCCGGGACTCCTCGGGGTTCAGCGGCCGCCCGGGAGCGTTCCCGACCTCCTTGAACTGGTGCTGGCTGATCCAGAGTTGGATCGTGCCGAGCAGCATGGCCGTACCGGAGACGGCGAAGCCGAGGTGCCAGTCGACACGCTCGCCGAGGAATCCGGCGATCAGCGGCGAGAGCAGGGCGCTCACCTGGATGCCGACGTACATCAGCGAGATGCCGGCCTCGCGCCGGCCGCTGTCCTTGCCGAACATCAGGTTGAGCATGGCCTGGTGGTTCGGCTTGTACAGGCCGAGGCCGAGCGCGAGGAGGATCAGCCCGAGGGGCGTCGTCCACAGCCACGGCGAGGCCAGCGCGAAGTGGCCCACCGTGGTGACGCACGCCCCGATGATCAGGGTCCGCCGGGGGCCGAGCAGCCGGTCGGCCACCCAGCCCCCGGGGAGGCAGAGCATGAAGGCGAGCCCGATCCACGCGCCGAACAGCGCCGCGGAATCGGCCTTCGCCAGCCCCAGTCCGCCTTCGGAGCGCGGGGCGACCGCGTACAGGACGAGGATGGCCTGCATGCCGAAGAAGCCGAAGCGCTCCCACACATCGCTCATGAAGAGCGTGCGGTACCACGGCGGCCAGCTTCTGACGGACCGGGTGCCGGCACCGCCGACACCGGGATCCTGATCAGCGCGTGCGGTGGTCATGTGGTGCGCTCTCCCTCCGTACGCGCAAGGTGCAGGCGGGGCCGGAAGGAGAGATACAGTCCGCCGACCGCGTTCTGCGGATTCATCGGCGCCTGCTTCTGCTCGTGCACCTTGTTCAGGTTGGCCAGCGGGTTGGGGTCGCCGCTCTCCGCGCCGTTGAGGTGTGCGTGCACCCGCGAGTACACGTCCTGCGCGTCCTCGAGGTCGGCGATGCCGGTCACGATGCGGTCGAAGGCGTCCTGGATGCTGAGGCCCTCGCGCTGGGCGCTGGTGAGCTTCTGGGCGTTGTAGAAGTGGTGCTCCTTGCCGCGGTAGCTCTCGTAGAAGACGGAGACGAGCACCAGCAGCCGCTCGTACGCGTGCCGGTAGACCGTGTTGTAGAAGTCCCAGGCCTCCTTCTCCTCCACCTCGCCGCGCAGCACGCTGGAGACGCTGGCGGCGGCGAGCATCGCGCTGTAGGTGGCCAGGTGCACACCGGTGGAGAGCAGCGGGTCCAGGAAGCAGGCGGCGTCGCCGCTGAGCAGATAACCGGGGCCGCCGAAGCTCTCCGCGGTGTACGAGTAGTCCTGCTCGACCTTCATGCCGGCGACCTGCTCGGCGCCCTCCAGGAGGGGGAGCAGGTGTGTGCACTCGGAGATGGCCTTGTCGTAGACCTGCTGGATACCGCCGAGGGAGTTCTTCTTCTCGTTGAAGATGTCCCTTCCGGTGACCAGGCCGATGCTGGTGGTGCCGTTGTGCAGCGGAATGTTCCAGAACCAGCCGTCGGCCGACGACAGGACGGCGATCGCGCCGTCCGGCCCGCGGTCCAGGGGCTTGACGTTCTTCCAGTACGACCAGGCCGCGACATTGCGGAAGATCTCGTGGTATTCACGGTTCTTGAGGTGCCGGGCGGCGAAGACCCCGCCGCGGCCCGAGGCGTCGATGACGTAGTCGAAGGCGATACGGCCGCTCTGCGCGGCGTCCTTGGTGCCCGCCCACAGGGCCGCCACCGGGCGTTCGCCGTCGAACTCGAGTTCCTTGACCGTGATGTTCTCGACCACCTCGACGCCGAGTTCGGCCGCGTGCCGCAGCAGCAGCTCGTCGAACTCGGAGCGCACGACCTGCCAGGCGTTGGCGCCGTTCTCGCCGAGGCTGTTGAACTTGACCTCCCACTCCTCCGGACCCCAGAAGAAGTAGGCGCCGCCCTTGGGCTGGAAGCCGTACGCCTCCACCTTGTCCCAGACGCCGAGGAGTTCCAGGATCGGCCGGCAGGACGGGAGGATCGATTCGCCGATGTGGTAGCGGGGGAACTGGTCGCGCTCCAAGAGCGTGACCTGGAAGCCCTCCTTGGCCAGCAGGCCGGCAGCGGTGGAGCCCGCGGGCCCACCCCCGATGACGAGGATCTGGGTGGAACCACGCATGTATTTCTCCAATCCTCCGGAGCTCGCGAACGGGTACTGACCGTCCGCTGCACGGTGCACCGGGCCACCGGAGGAGTGCTGGAGCCGAACTCGACGCCCGCTCCGGTCCGGCTCAGCCGGACGCGTCGGCGGCGTACCCCGCCACCCGGCGCGGCATCGCCTGCGCCACCGGAGCCACCAGCGCGAGCCCGCCGATCGTGAACCAGCTGAAGCCGCGGAACGCCTCGATGAACATGTCCGAGCGGGCCTGCCCGGCCGCGTCCCTGAGCGGCGCGAAAAACAGCACACCGAGCAGGGCCGCCCCGGCCGCGTTGCCGATCTGGAGCGCGGCGCCGAGGGTGCCGGAGGCCGCCCCCGCGTCCCGCGCCTCGACCGAGGCTCCGGCGACGGTGAACGCCGGCCCGAACACAGCCCCCATCCCGACCCCCGCGACGAAGAGCGCGGGACCGAGCGCCGACCAGGCGCTGTCCGGGCTCAGTGCGCGCCGGGGGCGGCGGTGAAGACGGCGACACCGGAGAGGACCCACTGCGCGGACGCGAACGACGCCCCCAGATCGTCCCGGACGGCCGGCAGGGCGATGTTGACGATCGTGACGTCCAGCAGATCCATGAATGCCGCGCCGAGCATGACGAACAGCGCGGCCCAGCGCCGCGGATGGCTGTCGGCGAGTTCCGTCGTGCTGTTCCGGTCCACGGTCGTCATACCGTGCCTCGCCTCCTGTGCGGACATCGGGAGCCGGGGGGAGTGTGACGGAGCGGAGTCGAGTGCGGCTCGAGCGAGTTCCTGCCGGGATCTGGCTCAGTAATGGCCGGATTTCATCGACCAAGGGAGAGCCCAATGGCTGCACGTACCGCCCGGATGTGGGCGGCCGGCGCGACGGCGAGCGCGCTGCTCGCCGTGAGCCTGGTCGCGGCCGGCACCACCGCCGGGGCCGAGACCACCAGGCCCAGGCCGACGCTCACGGCGGCGGAGGAGGTCCGGTACGGCCAGACGACGCTCTACACGACGAACGTCGACACGCTGCTCAACTTCTACCGGGACGCTCTCGGATTCACCGTGCTGTACCGCTTCCCGGACACAGGTCCCGCGGTGTTCGGCACGGTCCTGCTCGGCCCCGACTACTACATCACCTTCACCACGTACGACACCGTGCGTCAGGCGACGGGAATTGCGGGCATCGGCCGGTCGAAGGTGCACCAGTCCGAGGTCGTGGTACTGACCCCGGACGTCGATGCTCTCTTCGCCCGCGCGCAGAAGGCCAGGGCGAGGGTCCTCATGCCGCCCAAGGATCAGCCCTGGGGCGAGCGGTCCGCCTATGTGGCCGACCCCGAGGGCAACTTCGTCCAGATCTCGACGCACAGGCAGTAGCCGACCGGCCCTGGGCCGTGTCTGACAAATCCCGCCCGGCGCTATTTGTCAGACACGGCCCAGCCCGAAAGTGGTGCACTGAGGCACGCGCCCGAGGGCGCGTGCCTCAGCGTGCGGAACTTGCCGCCGGGGCCGGGGTGGGCTCGTCCCAGTCGACGCGGTACGCGTAGACGGGGTGGGTCGCCTTCACGCCGAGCTTGAGGAAGAAGGGCAGCACCAGGTCCCGTACGGTCCGCTGGAAGTTGTTGGACGCGGCCTTCTGGTTACCTGTCTTGCGGCCCTCCTTGATGATCTTCTCCACCCGCTCCTTGCGGAGCGCCTGGAAAGCCGCGAACGCCTGCTGCGGATCGGGCAGATCGCGCAGGCACTTGGTCAGGACGATCGAGTCCTCCATCGCCATCGACGCGCCCTGGCCCACATGCGGCGAGGTGGCGTGAGCCGCGTCCCCGACCAGGCAGACCAGATCCTTGTGCCAGGTCGGGATGGAGAGCATGTCGTAGATCGGGTAGCCGAGGATGCCGCTCTGGGTGGATTCGATGATCGCCGAGATGGGGTGGTGGTCCTGGCGGTGCTTGGCGAGGAGCTTCGGCTTCCACACCTCGTGCGGAGTCCGGTCCAGCTCGCCGCGCTCCGGCTCCTTGGCCTGGTGGTAGTTCTCGAACCAGTAGATCTCGCCGGACGGGAAGGTCTGGTAGCCGAAGAAGCCCTCCAGGCAGAACGTCATCCGCATCACGCCGTCCGCGGGCGCCGCCTGGTCGCTGCGGGTGTAGCCGGCGGTGCCGATCACCCCGGTGTACTGGGGGTGGGGCGCGTCGGGCAGCACCGTGTACCGGGTCTTGGAGTGGATGCCGTCGCAGCCCACCAGGAAGTCGCCCTCGGCGGTAGAACCGTCCTTGAAGCGGGCCACGATCCCGTCGCCGGTGTGCTCGACACTCTCGAAGAACTTGCCGAACTCGACCTGGACGCCTCGCGCGACGGCCGCCTCGCGCAGGCCCTTGGTGAGCAGTCCGCGCCTGATCAGCAGAGTCTCGGCCGGGTTCAGACCCAGCTGCTTGCCCTTGTGGTTGAGGAACGCGGTGCTGGTGGTCTGCGTGCCGTACTTCTCGACCTCCGCGCGGATGCCGAGCGTGTCCAGCACGGCAAGTCCGTTGGGGGCCAGGTTCAAGAACGCCCCGACCTCGTCCCGGGGCGCATCGATCCCTTCGTAGATCACGGCGGTGATGCCGATCCTCTGCAGGAACATCGCCAGTACGGGGCCCGCGATGCCGCAGCCGATCAGCACGGCCCTCCGCGTCCCTGCTGCTGCTCCGTTGCCCATGCTCAGTCTCACTTCCTGTGTGGTTCCTGTGCGGTCGTATGGCCCCTGGCTCCGGCAGGGGCCGGATCCAGGGGCCTGGAGCCGGCCCGTCCGTGGTAGGGCGGGCCGGCCGTTGCGGTGAGTGGTCAGCGGGGGATGTGTTCCCCCTGGGGGCGTGCCGTATCGGCGGGGGAGTCCGCAGAGTCCGCGGGTGCTGACGGGTCGCCGCCGCTCAGACGGCGGTGCAGCGAGCCGGGCCACCACATGGCCTTGCCGATGTCCAGGGAGAGGGCCGGTACCAGGACGGTGCGCACCAGGAAAGTGTCCAGGAGGACGCCGAGGCCCACCAGTACGCCGAGTTCGGCCGTGGTCACCAGGGGGAGCGAGACCAGGATCGAGAACGTGGCGGCCAGCACCAGACCCGCGCTCGTGATCACCGCGCCGGTACTGGCGAGACCGGACTGCACTCCACGCACATGGCCCAGCAGACCTACCTCCTCGCGGACCCGGGTCATCAGGAAGATGTTGTAGTCGATGCCCAGCGCCACCAGGAAGACGAAACCCAGCAGCGGCAGGGAGTGATCTACCCCGGTCCAGTCGAATGCATGCTCGAAGAGCAGGCTGCTCGCTCCCAGCGCTCCGAAGTACGAGAGCACCACGGTCGCCAGCAGCACCAGAGGTGCAACGAGCGCCCGCAGCAAGGCGATCAGCACCAGAAGTACCACGGCCAGCACCACGGGGATGACCAGCTTGCTGTCCCGCGAGACGGCCCGCTGGGTGTCCAGCTCGCTAGCGGTCGCCCCGCCCACGAGGGCGTCCGCGCCCTCGATCCCGTGCACCGTGTCCCGCAGCCGGTCGATGGCGCGCTCCGCGGCGGGGGAGTCGGGGTCGTCCTCGAACACCACGGGGATATGGACGAGTCCGCGGTCGCGCGAGAGCTCGGCCGGCTGGACCTCGGCGACACCCTCGAGCCGGCCGACGGCCTCCACGACCCGCTTCTCGGACGAGGCCTTCGCGATGACGTCGGCGGGCGCCGACGAGCCGCCCGGATAGTGCGCGGCCACCAGCCGCTGACCGGCGACCGATTCGGGGGTCGTGGTGTACATCTCCGACTGGGTCAGCCCGAAGCTGATGCCCGTCGCCCCCAGTGCCAGCGCCCCCATGACGACCGTGGCCGCCAGCCAGGACAGCCGGGGGCGGCGCCCCACGGCAGCGCCGACGCGCGCCCAGCCACTGTGCCCGGCCGGCTGCGCCTGCCCGAAGCGCGGCACGAACGGCCAGAACACCCAGCGCCCCAGGATGACCAGCAGGGCGGGCAGCACGGTGACCATGGCGAGGAAGCCGCACAGCACACCGGCCGCGCCCACCCAGCCGAGACTGCGCGAGGAGTTCAGGTCGGCCAGCAGCAGACAGAGCAGCCCGATGACGATCGTCCCCGCCGATGCGAGGATCGCGGGGCCCGAACGGCGCAGCGCGATCTGCATGGCGCTGTGCCGGTCCTCGTCGCGCGTCAGCTCCTCGCGGTAGCGGGCGATGAGCAGCAGCGCGTAGTCCGTGCCCACTCCGAAGACGAGCACGGTCAGCAGGCCCGAACTCTGGCTGTCCACCGGCAGACCGGCGAACTTCCCGCCCGCGTACGTGACCACCTGGGACAGCACGGCGGCGAAGCCCACCGAGATCAGCGGCACCAGCCACAGCACCGGGCTGCGGTAGATCAGCAGGAGCAGCAGGGCGACGACGATCGCGCTGCCGAGCAGCAGCGTTCCGTCCAGCTCGTCGAAGACGTTGATGGTGTCCTGGAGCGCGCCGGCGGGCCCGGCGACCTTGACCCCCAGATCGGCCGGCACATCCTGACCGGCGACATCGCGCGCCTTGTTCACCGTGTCGGAGAACTCGTCGCTGTACGGGGCGGGCACGGTCAGCAGCAGCGCCTTGCCGTCCTTGGACGGCGCCGCCGCCTCGATCGCCCCGCCGGGGACGAGCGGGGCGAGCTCCTTGCGGTCCGCCTCCGCCTTCGCCCGGTCCGCCGTCGTGATGCCGCTGTCGCGCACATAGACGATGACCGCGGGGATGACCTCGTCGGTACGGAACTCCTCCAGCCGGTCGTTGACCAGGGCGGCTTCCGCATTGCCCGGCAGATAGGCGTTGGCGCCGTTGTCCTCGACGTCGGCGACCTTGCCCGCCAGCGGACCCAGAGCCATCGCGATGATCAGCCAGGCGGCCAGGAAGAACCATTTGGCCCGCCTGCCGCCCGGGGCGGTCGCCAGACGCTTCATGCGGCACCGCCCGTGGCCGCATCAGCCGTTTCCACTGCCGGAGCTGCCGGAGCTGCCGGAGCCGCCTGGGCTGCTTCGCCGACTTCCGAATCCTCCACGACACGGATGGACTTGGTCGGGCAGCCGCGGGCGGCCCGGCGGATCTCCTCGTACAGGCTCTCGGCAGGCGACTCGTCCAGGACGAGTACGAGCCCGTCCTCGTCCTGGTCGAACACCCCGGGCACGCGGTAGACGCACAGACTGCTCACCGCGCACGTCTCGGAGTTGGCCGTCACACGCATCGGGCTCTCCTCACCATTCGACAGGGATCTCGGTGAAGCCCTCCATGAACCCGCCCAGCGCACGCGGCAGTTTCTCGGCGGGCGCCGCCAGCCTGATGTTCGGGAAGCGGCGCAGCAGGGACTCCGTGGCGACCTGCAGCTCCATCCGGGCCAGCGCAGCGCCCACGCAGTAGTGCAGCCCCGCGCCGAACGTCATGTGGTGGTTCTCGGTGCGGCGGATGTCCAGCTCCATGGGGCACTCGAAGACCTCGGGGTCCACGTTGGCGCCCTCCTCGGAGAGCAGGACGCTGGTGCCCTTCTTGATGACGGTGCCGTCCGAGAGCGGGATGTCGTCGATGGCGTACCGCATCGTGCCCACCGACGAGCCCATGATCTGGGTGCGCAGCAGCTCCTCGACGGTCGACGGCACGAGCGACCAGTCCTCCCGGATGGCGCGTACGAACTCCGGGTGGTGCAGCAGCACGGCTGTGCCGGTGCCGATCTGGCTCGCCGTGGTGACATAGCCGGCGATGAGCAGACCCTGCGTCCAGAAGTGCAGCTCATGGTCGTTGAGCCGGCTGTCGTCCTCGTCGTCCCGCACCCGGATCAGCTCGCTGACCAGGTCGTCGCCGGGGTTGTCGCGCTTGGAGTCGATCAGGTCGCCCAGGTACTTCCACAGGTTCTGGCGGCATGCCCCGACCTCCTCCGGCGACAGCTTGGTCACCGACAGGAAGCCGTCGACGTACGCGCGGAACTGGTCGCGGTCCTCCGCCGGCACGCCGAGCAGCTTGCAGATCACCATGATCGGCAGCGGGAAGGCCAGCGCCTCGTTCAGCTCGACCGGCTGCGGGCCGGCCTCCATCTCGTCCAGCAGCTGGTCGGCGACCTGCTGCACATAGGGCCGCAGCGCCTCGATGCGGCGGGCCGTGAACGCCTTGGTGACCAGCGACCGCACCCGGGTGTGCTCCGGCGGGTCCGGGTCGATGTTCGGGTCCATGAACAGGTCGTTGTCCTTGGAGATCCGGGCGCAGTCGGGGCGGGCGATATTGCGGGAGAGCCGCTTGTCGGCGAAGAGTGCCCGCACGTCCTTGTAGCGGGTCACCAGCGTGGCGGTGTCCCCGCTCGGCAGGGTCACTTCCATCGCCGATGTCTTGTGTATGTTCCG
Organism: Streptomyces lunaelactis; assembly: GCF_003054555.1. NCBI lineage: Bacteria > Bacillati > Actinomycetota > Actinomycetes > Kitasatosporales > Streptomycetaceae > Streptomyces > Streptomyces lunaelactis. Next base: position 7,390,484 of record NZ_CP026304.1, read on the forward strand.
CAGCGCTTCGGGGACCTGCATGGGCGGGGTCCACGCGAACGGATACCTGGGCGGGGTCTGGGTGCTCACGGCAGTCCCTTCCGATCAGTGTGTATGGGTGATAAAGCGTCAGAACGGCCAGGACGGCCTGGACCAGGCGGCCTCGGCGAAGGCCCACTCGTAGCGGGTGCTGATGGCGAAGTGGTCGACGAGTTCGGCGCGTTCGGCCCCGGACAGCTCCTCGCCGAGCCGGTCGGCGACGCCCATGAAGGCCTTCACCGCGTAGCCGTAGCCCTCGCCCGGGTGGTAGATCTCGATCCAGGGCGCATAGCGCGAGCCCGATGTGTGCCGCTCCAACAGGTCGTTGGAAACCTGGTAGTTGAACCAGACCATCGGCAGCAGCGCCCCGAACCCGGCGGCGAACGACGTCGCCGTCGCCGCCTGGAAGAAGGAGCTGTGGGCGTGAGCGGCGGGATCGACGGCCGCCTCGGGGTCGAGCGCCGGGGTGCCGAGCTCGCCGGCGAGAGATCCGTACGCCTCGCGCAGCTTGTCGCGCGCCTCCAGCGTCCCGGTGATCGACCGCCCCAGCAGCGCGGTGTACTCGTCGCCGCGGGCGGCCGCGGCCGCCCGGGCCAGGCCCCGGGCGTAGGAGGGCAGCAGGTATCCGGTGTCCTGCTCGACGAAGTGGGCCAGCGACTCACCGGGCAGCGACCCGTCCCGCAGGCCGGACCAGAACGGATGCGCCCTGACCTTGTCCAGGATCGGCGCGGCGAGCTCCTTGAGCTCTTCTTGCAGCATGGTCCCTTGCCCCTCTCAGATGTCGAGTCGTACGCGGTAGTGCCGCAGCCACGCGTCCAGTTGGAGGACCATCTCCACGTTCCGCCGCTCGCCCCAGCCGTCCACCGCGATCGGGCGGTCCTCCTTCGCGAGCTCGGCGCAGGCCGGGCTGTCGAGGAGTGGACGCACCGGGCTGGACGGATCGCCGACGACGGCGTTGAAGCGGCTGCGCAGCACCTCGCCGTAGCGCGGATCCTGAGTGACCGGGAAGGGGCTCTTGCGGCGCTGGGTCACCGAAGCGGGCAGCAGATCCGCGACCGCGGAGCGCAGTACGCTCTTCTCCCGGCCGTCGGCCGTCTTCATCCCCCAGGGGATGTTGTAGACGTACTCGACGAGCCGGTGGTCGCAGTATGGCACCCGCAGCTCCAGGCCCACCGCCATGCTGAGGCGGTCGTCGCGGGAGAGCAGCAGCGGCAGCCAGCGTGAGAGGTGAGCGTGGCCGACCACGCGCATGGTGTGCTCCTGGCCGGACTCGCCCGGCACCCGCGGGACTTCGGCGACCGTCTCGGAGTACCGCTGGGCCGAATACCCGGGCACGTCGATCTTCTTCAGGAAGCCGGGGTCGAGCAGTCCCGTGCTCATGCCGTTCGGGGCGACCCGCAGTCCCATCGTGACCCACGGGAAGTTCGCGGTGTCCACCAGCGTCGGATCGCGGAACGACTGGTAGCCGCCGAAGAGTTCGTCGGCGACCTCGCCCATCAGGGCGACCGTGGAGCGCTGGCGCACCGAACGCAGCAGCAGATACAGCGAGCGGTCCATGTCGGGAATCGGGCGCGGCAGATCCTGGGCGCGCAGCGCGGCCGCGTCGACCACCGGATCGGCGAGGTCGGAGGTGCGCAGCACCACCGGCTCATGGTCGGTGCCGACATGGCGCGCGACCTCGGCGGCGTACGGCGCGTCCGGGTCCTCGTGCCAGAAGTCCTTGCGGAACCGCTCGGTGTGCCCCTCGAAGTCCACGGCGAAGGTCTTGGGCCGGCGGCCGTCCGTCACGGACTGCGCGGCGAACGCGGCGATCGCGCTGGAGTCCACGCCGCCGGAGAGCAGCGTGCACAGCGGCACGTCGGAGACGAGATGGCTGGCGACGGCCTCCTGCAGCAGGCCCCGGACGGTGTCGATCGTGGTCGCGAGATCGTCCGGGTGCTCGTGGTTCGGCAGTGTCCAGTACCGGGACTCGGTGACCGAACCGTCCCGTACCACCGTCACATGGCCCGCGGGGACTTCACGCATCCCGCGGTAGACGGCATGGCCGGGGGTCGCGATGTAGGCGAGCAGCTCCGCCAGGCCCTCCGTGTCGACGACGCACTCGATCGACGGGTGGGCGAGCAGCGCCTTCGGCTCGGAGCCGAAGACCAGGCCCCGGCCGGCCGCGGCGTAGTACAGCGGCTTGATGCCGAGGCGGTCCCGGACCATCACCAGCTTCCCGGCGCGCGGATCCCAGACGGCGAAGGCGAACATGCCCTCGAGCCGCTCCGCGCACCGCTCGCCCCACTCCAGATAGGCGCGCAGCACCACCTCGGTGTCCCCGGCCGTACGGAAGCGGTGGCCGAGCGACTCCAACTGGGCTCGCACCTGGCGGAAGTTGTAGATCTCGCCGTTGTGCACCAGGACGGCGAGGGCACGGCCGTCCTCCTCGGCGACCATCGGCTGCGGACTGCCGTCCACGTCGATGACGGCGAGCCTGCGGTGGCCCAGAGCGGCGCGCTCGTCGGTCCACACGGCCTCGGCGTCGGGGCCGCGGTTGGCGAGCGTTCCCACCATGGTGCGTACCGTGGAGGCCTCTTCCCTGAGCCCGCGCTCGAAGTCGACCCAGCCCGCTATGCCGCACATGCGACCACCCTCGACTCGATCTCGGCGACCAGTTCGGCCGGGGACGGCAGGCTCAGCATCTGCTCGCGCAGCTTGTTCGCGGCGGCGCGGTGCGCATCGCCGTCGATCAGTCGGTCCGCCTCGGCGCGCAGCCGCTCCGGGGTGGCCTCGTCGCGGGTGAGCACCTCGCCGGCGCCGGTGGCCAGCACCCGGCCCGAGTGGCCGAGATGGTCGGGCAGTTGGGGTACGAGCAGCAGCGGTACGCCGGCCCGCAGTGAGGTCAGCACCGTGCCCGCACCGCCGTGCGCGACGACCAGATCGGCGCCGTCGACGAGCAGATGCAGCGGGGTGTCCTCGACGACGCGGACGCTGTCGGGAAGGTCGCCGAGCAGTCGGCGCTGCCCGGCGCTGACGGCGAGGACGACCTCGGTGCCGGGCCCGGCCAGCGCGCCGGCGACCTGACCGGCCAGGAACCGCTCCGGAGCCAGCCGCGCCATCGTGTGACCCCAGGTCACCACGATGCGCCGACTGGCGGTCCCCGGCGGGCCGAGCGGGGGACGAGGCGGCCCGCCGGGGCCGTTGAAGGGGACGTACCGCATGGCGAGGCGCGGATGGTCGACCGGCACCTGGAAGTCGTCCGGGCACGGATCGACGGTCAGCAGGCCGAACGGGTCGAAGTCGGTGACTCCGTTGCGCTCGGCGAGCGGGGCGAGGACCTGCGGCAGCAGGCCGCGGGCCCGCGCCATCAGATCCGTTCCGTACAGCAGGCGTACGGCGGGAACGCCCGCCGCCGCGGCCGCCAACGGCCCCGCCAGCGCCGTCGGTTCGAAGACCACGGCGTCCGCACGCCAGTCGCGTGCCAGCGCCGCCAGATCGTCGGTCATGGAGTCGGCATGGGCGTAGAACATCTGCATCGCGCGCGGCCCTTTGCCGCTGCGCGGGGCCTGCCCGCCGCCGTCGCCCGAGTCGTTCGCCGTGGGGAGAACGTAGCCGCGCACCATCCCCACGGCGTCGACATCCGTGCCGACGCTGACGCCGGGCAGACCGGTCCTCGCGGTCTCCTCGCTCAAGGCCGGCTGGCTCGCGACCAGCACGTCATGGCCAGCGGCCCGGAAAGCCCATGCCAACGGCACCATCGCATACAGATGCGAAGGCCAGGCCCAGGTCGTGAACAGTACGCGCATGGCTCGCCCCAACCCCTCTCTGTGCCGACTGCGTCCCGCCCGGGAATCAGGCGAGGTCCGCGATGCGCCGACGGTGACGCAGCGGCCTATCGGTCCGGTCGTAGTCCGCTGGAGGAGAACCCGAACTCCGTTACACCACCTGGAAGTTGGCCATCATGGCCATGTCCTCGTGCTCCAGGTTGTGGCAGTGGAACATGTACCGGCCGCGGTGGCCCGAGAAGCGGGCCAGCACATCGACCACCTCGAAGGGCCGCACATCGACCGTGTCCTTCCAGCCCGCGTCCGTGGCCAGCGGCTCCCTGCCGCTGCGGGCCACCACCTGGAAGTGCGCCAGATGCAGATGCACCGGATGGTGGAAGTCGCTGGTGAAACGCCAGCGCTCCACCGTTCCGAGCCGCGGCCTGGCCGCGAACTCGGCGGAACGGAAAGGCTTTCCGTTGACCGTCCAGATCCTCGTGCCGTCCGAGGTGCTCGTCTGGCGGAAGTCGAACCGCCGCTCGGCCACGGCCGCGGCGGCGCGCAGCGGTTCCACGTCGGCGAGCCTGGACGGCACGTTGCTGTCGTCCTTCGCACGCCGGGCGACCTTGAACCGCATCACCTGCCGGGTGCGGCCCTCGCCGAGCGTATTGACCAGGGTGACCGTGGACCCCACCGGATACGCGGCGAAGTCGACGACCACGTCGAAGCGTTCGGCGGGAGCGATGGGCAGTTGCTCGTGCGAGCGGGGTGCGGCGAGCAGCCCGGCATCGCTGCCGATCTGGGTGAACCGGCCTCCCGGCTCGAGTTCGAGCCGGTAGCGGCGCGCGTTGGAGGCGTTGAGCAGACGGAAGCGGTAACGGGCGGCGTCCACCTCGAGCTCGGGCCACGGAGCGCCGTTGACCAGCACCACATCGCCCATGACGCCCTCCATGTAGGCGTCCTCGACGCCCGGGGTGCCCGTCAGCGAAGGTTCGAGAGACGGATAGCGCAGGGCGCCGTCCTCGTCGAACGCGCGGTCGCAGATCATCAGCGGGATGTCCCGATCACCCGTCGGCAGCCCCAGCGCCTCCTCCTCGTCGTCACGTACGAGGAACATCCCGGCCAGCCCTCGCCAGACCTGCGGTGCGCTGAAGTCCATCCGGTGATCGTGGTACCAGAGCGTCGCGGCCGGCTGATCGAGCGGATAGGTGTACTCCTTGGCACCCTGTGACAACGTCCAGTCGGCCGGGGCGACGTGCATCGCCCCGCCGTGGCCGGCCCCATGCCCGTGATCGCCCTTGCCCGACGACGCGGGATCGTGCCGGTACCCCTTCGGCACCACGAGATCCGTCGGATAGCCGTCCGAATCGGGAGCCTGGATACCGCCGTGCAGATGCGTCGAGGTCGGCACGGGCAGCTCATTGCGCACCCGTACGACGATCTGACGCCCCGACCTGCCCACGAGGGTGGTGCCGGGGAAGCTCCCGTCGTACCCCCACACCTCGGTCTTCAGGCCGGGCAGGATCTCGACGTCGGCGACGCGCTGCACCAGTTCGTAGTGGTCGACACCGTTGGCCGTGCGCACCGGCACGGCAGTCCTCGGCACCGGCAGCGGCACCCGGAACGGCTCCGGCAGCCGGCCGGCGCTGGAGAGCAGCTCGCCTGCGACCTCCCGGGTCAGGCTGCCGCAGCCGGCGATTCCGGCCGCGGCGGCCACGCCCGCGGCGCCGGCCACCCCCAACAGCCGTCGGCGGGACAGCGGTACGGTGCGGCTGCGGCCCGCGCTCATCGGCGGCCGCCGCGGTAGGCGAAGGCCCAGTAGGTGAGAGCGGTCGCAACGGCGACCAGCGCGACCCCGAGCGGGATGTGCACGCCCAGCGACCTGGAGAAGCCCGTGCCGGTCTGGGTCTGTACGAGGACGGCGAGCACCACCGCCAGCCCGATCGGCCAGGCCGGCCCGCGTCCCGGCCGCCACAGCAGGACCGTGTTGATGACCAGCAGCCAGCTCAGGAAGCCGATGGTCAGCGCGTTGATCTCGTGCAGATCCAGCAGGTCCACATCGCCCGTGATGAACATGCCGGCCAGCACCGGCTGCACCAGGGTCAGCAGCAGGAACACGGTGATCAGGCAGCGCAGCGTGATCAGCGGCCACCGCCGGATCTTTCGCACGGCCGGGGCCCCGTTCGCCCGTCGTCGCAGGGATGAACGCGCCGCCCCGTCGGCAGGGTCTAAGGAGTCCGCCGGGCGGATGTCCGGTGTCTGGCTCATGGGAAACCCTTCCAAGTCGTCGACATCTTCGACGGTGACAGGCGCGACTCGAGTGGGGCTCGAGCGGGCGGGGGCCGGACCGGTCCTCGATCCGGCATCGAGCGCTGGCGGAGAACCTGGGGTGCAGCATCCCTACGCCTTGGAGGCTGACCGATGGCCGAGACTCCCCGCTTCCGCGTGATCCTGCGGATGGAAATCCAGTCCGGAACACAGGACGAGTTCGAAAGGACCTGGTGGGAGGTGGGATCGGCGATCGCCCGTCAGCCCGCCAACCGCGGCCAGACGCTGACCCGTGCGACGGAGGGCGATACGCCCGTCTACTACGTGATCACGGACTGGACGGACGAGAGTGCGTTCCGCACGTTCGAGGTGAGCGAGGCGCATGTCGAACACCGGCGCCGGCTCGGGAAGTACCGCACGAGCGGCGAGATGACGACCACCCAGACGGTGTTCGACATCCCACCGTCGCCGGGGCCCGGGGCCGTTCCCGGCCCGCGGGCCGTGCCCGCGACGCCCGCCGCCGGCGGGGACCGCACACCCCTCGCCTTCATCGGTCTCGGCAACATGGGCGGCGGCATGGCCCATGCGCTCCTCGGCTCCGGTCGCGGCCTCACCGTGTACAACCGCACGGCCGCCAAGGCCCGCGTCCTCGTCGACGCCGGTGCCACCGCGGCCGAGAGCCCCGCGGCCGCGGCCGCCGGCCACTCCGTCGTCCTGCTCAGCCTGAGCGACGAAGCCGCCGTGGACGACGTGCTGTTCGGCCAGATCGTGCCGGTGCTCGCGCCCGGCAGCATTGTCGTCGACACCTCCACCGTCTCCCCGGCGTACGCGCGAACCGCGGCGATCCGGCTGGCCGACGCGGGACTTCGCCGCGTCGAGGCCTGCGTCGTCGGCAACCCCATCCAGGCCCGCGAGGGCAAGCTGCGCGTCTACACCAGCGGCGCGGAGCAGGACGTCGCCGAGGTCGCCGGCATCCTCGACACCATCGGCTCCGAGGTCCTGCACCTGGGCGCCCCCGGCGCGGCCACCACCCTCAAGCTCATCTTCAATCTGCTCCTCGGCGCACAGGTCGCCTCGCTCTCCGAAGCAGTGGCCTACGGCATACGGACCGGACTGGACCGCGACCAGCTGCTCTCCGCCATCGCCGGGAGCGGATTCAGTTCCATCGTCATGCGCTTCCGCGCCGAGCTGATGCGCAAGGGGAGCTACGAACCGGCCTTCTTCCGCTCCGCGCTCATGGAGAAGGACCTGCGTCTCGCCATCGACGACGCCACCGGGGCAGGGGTCGAGCTCCCCGTCCTGGACACGGTCAGAGCCGGATTCGCCGCCGTGGTCGCGGCGGGCGACGGCGACAAGGACGCCTCCGTCCTGATCGAGCACATGACCGCGGCCTCCTCCCACGGTGCCGCGTCATGACGCGGCCTCCCGACGCCCGCCACCTCCAGCTCAGGCATCTCGCCGAGGCGGGCGCGGCGGCACGTGGCAGCCGGTCGCCGGACGACGACGTCGACCGCCTGCTGGGGCTGGTCTTCGAGTGGTTCCGCTCCTGCTTCAGCCCGGAGCGCGCCTGCGGCCGGTCCGGGACCTTCGAGTACGCGGTCAACACCCCCCTGGGCGTACGCCACCGCTACATCGTCGTCGAGGGCGGCAGCTGTGTCGCCATGACCGCCGTCGACCGCCCGGCGGACGCCGTCATCGGCGTGGACATCGACGACCTCCTCGCTCTGGCCATCGGCGAACTGAAGGGCACGGACGCGTTCGTCAACGGGCGTCTGAAGATCTCCGGCGATGTCTTCTTCGCCATGAACTGGATCGAGTGGTTCGGCTCCCGCAGCACACCGCCTGCGGACGACTGACGTTTTTAGCTGCCTTTGAGCCCTCCTGCAGCCAGGGCGCGCAGTCTGCCGGGAACGACCGTCCGGCAACTGCGCGCCGCCCATTGGAGGATTCGTGTCCCTTCGCCTCTTCACCTCGGAATCTGTGACCGAGGGTCATCCCGACAAGATCGCCGACCAGATCAGCGACACGATCCTCGACGCGCTCCTGACGCAGGACCCCGCGTCGCGCGTCGCCGTCGAGACGCTGATCACCACCGGCCAGGTACATGTGGCCGGTGAGGTCACCACCCAGGGCTACGCCGAGATCCAGAGCCTGGTCAGGGAGACCGTCCTCAAGATCGGCTACGACTCCTCCGCCAAGGGCTTCGACGGCGCGTCCTGCGGCGTCTCGGTCTCCATCGGTGCGCAGTCGCAGGACATCGCGCAGGGCGTCGACACCGCGTACGAGAAGCGCGTCGAGGGCGATGAGGACGAGCTGGACAAGCAGGGCGCCGGTGACCAGGGCCTGATGTTCGGCTACGCCTGCGACGAGACCCCCGAGCTGATGCCGCTGCCCATCACCCTCGCCCACCGGCTCGCCCTGCGGCTCTCCGAGGTCCGTAAAAACGGGACCATCCCCTACCTGCGTCCCGACGGCAAGACCCAGGTCACCATCGAGTACGACGGCGACAAGGCCGTGCGTCTGGACACCGTGGTCGTCTCCTCGCAGCACGCCCCCGGCATCGACCTGGACGCGCTGCTCATCCCCGACATCCGCGACAGCGTGGTGCAGCCGGTGCTGCGGCAGCTCGCCGAGGACGGCGTACGGCTGCGTACCGATGGCTACAGGCTGCTGGTGAACCCGACCGGCCGCTTCGAGATCGGCGGCCCGATGGGCGACGCCGGCCTCACGGGCCGCAAGATCATCATCGACACCTACGGCGGCATGGCCCGCCACGGCGGCGGCGCCTTCTCGGGCAAGGACCCGTCGAAGGTGGACCGCAGCGCCGCCTACGCGATGCGCTGGGTCGCCAAGAACGTGGTGGCGGCCGGGCTCGCGGCGCGCTGCGAGGTCCAGGTCGCGTACGCCATCGGCAAGGCCGAGCCCGTCGGACTCTTCGTCGAGACCTTCGGCACCGAGACCGTCCCTGTGGAGGTCATCCAGGCCGCCATCGACCAGGTCTTCGACCTGCGCCCCGCCGCCATCATCCGCGACCTCGACCTGCTGCGGCCGATCTACGCACAGACCGCCGCGTACGGGCACTTCGGCCGGGCCCTCCCCGACTTCACCTGGGAGACCACCGACCGCGCCGAGAAGCTGCGCCAGGCGGCCATCGCCGACTGACCGGCCGGCTCACCCGGCCGGAGCGACCGGTGAGTCCGCACAACGCACCATCCACCGCAGAGCCAAGGAGCAGTGACCGTGCGCATAGCCGTAACTGGTTCGATCGCAACGGACCACCTCATGGTCTTCCCCGGCCGGTTCACCGAGCAGCTCATCGCCGGCAGCCTCGACAAGGTCTCGCTCTCCTTCCTCGTGGAGGAGCTCCAGATCCGGCGCGGCGGCGTCGCAGCGAACATCGCCTTCGGCCTCGGCCGACTGGGCCTCGGCCCGTACCTCGTCGGAGCGGTGGGCACGGACTTCGCCGACTACGAGGTCTGGCTCAAGGAGAACGGCGTCGACACCGGCTCGGTGCACATCAGCGAGTCACTGCACACCGCGCGCTTCGTGTGCACCAGCGACGCCGACCACAATCAGATCGGCTCCTTCTACGCGGGAGCCATGAGCGAAGCACGCACCATCGAACTGCGCCCGGTGCACGAACGGGCCGGCGGCCTCGACCTGGTGGTGATCTCGCCGAACGACCCCGAGGCCATGGTCCGCCACACGCGCGAATGCGCGGACCTCGCCGTACCGTTCGCCGCCGACCCCTCGCAGCAGCTCGCCTTCATGGGACGCGAGGAGGTCCGGGAACTCCTCGCCCACCCCGCATATCTCTTCACCAATGAGTACGAGAGCGTGCTCCTCCAGGAGAAGACCGGCTGGACCGAACAGCAGATCCTGGGCCGGGTCGGCACCTGGGTGACCACCCGGGGTGCGGACGGCGTCCATGTGGAACGGGCCGGGCTGCACTCCGTCGACGTACCGTCGGTCCCGCCGACGGGCACGATCGAACCGACCGGAGCCGGAGACGCGTTCCGGGCAGGGTTCCTGGCCGCGACCGCGTGGGGCCTCGGCCTGAAACGTGCGGCGCAACTGGGCAGCGCACTGGCCACCACTGTCCTGGAGACCACCGGCACCCAGCCCGACCAGCTGAACGGTGCCGACCTGCTGGCCCGGGTGCGCGGCACCTACGGCACGGCGGCCGCCGGCCAACTGGCCGGGTACGTTGCCCCCGTTGCCCGGCACGCGGTGGCAGCGGGATGAGCGCGGCCCGGATCGACGCTCTGCGTGAGGCGTTCGCGACACGCGTGGTGGTCGCTGACGGGGCCATGGGCACGATGCTCCAGGAGCAGGATCCGACGCTGGAGGACTTCGAGAACCTCGAAGGCTGCAACGAGATCCTGAACGTGACCCGTCCCGACATTGTGCGCTCGGTCCACGAGGCGTATTTCGCGGTCGGTGTGGACTGCGTCGAGACGAACACCTTCGGTGCGAACCTCGCCGCGCTGGGGGAGTACGACATTCCCGAGCGGGTCTTCGAGCTGTCGGAGTCCGGGGCGCGGATCGCGCGAGAGGTGGCGGACGAGTTCACGGCGTCGACCGGGCGGCAGCGCTGGGTGTTGGGTTCGATGGGTCCTGGTACGAAGCTGCCGACTCTGGGCCATGCCCCGTATGTGAAGCTGCGGGACGCCTACCAGCGGAACGCGGAAGGCATGATTGCCGGTGGTGCGGATGCGCTGCTGGTGGAGACCACACAGGACCTCCTGCAGACCAAGGCCGCGGTTCTGGGTGCCCGCCGGGCGCTGGATGCCACCGGCGCGGATCTGCCGGTGATCTGCTCGGTGACGGTGGAGACGACCGGGACGATGCTGCTCGGGTCGGAGATCGGTGCGGCGCTGACGGCGCTGGAGCCGCTGGGCATCGACATGATCGGTCTGAACTGCGCGACCGGCCCGGCGGAAATGAATGAGCACCTGCGGTATCTGGCTCGGCACGCGCGGACGAGAGTGTCGGCGATGCCGAATGCGGGCCTGCCGGTACTGGGCAAGAACGGTGCCCACTACCCTTTGAGTCCTGCTGAACTGGCTGATGCCCACGAGAACTTCGTACGCGATTACGGTCTCTCGCTGGTGGGTGGCTGCTGCGGTACGACTCCGGAGCATTTGCGGCAGGTGGTGGAGCGGGTCCGCGATATGGCCCCGACAGTGCGTGACCCGCGCCCGGAGCCCGGCGCGACCTCGCTCTACCAGACCGTGCCCTTCCGTCAGGACACCTCGTACCTGGCGATCGGTGAGCGGACGAATGCCAATGGCTCGAGGAAGTTCCGCGAGGCCATGCTGGACGGGCGCTGGGACGACTGTGTGGAGATGGCCCGGGACCAGATCCGTGAGGGCGCGCACATGCTCGACCTGTGCGTCGACTACGTCGGCCGGGACGGTGTTGCCGACATGGAGGAGCTGGCGGGCCGCTTCGCCACCGCGTCCACGCTGCCCATCGTCCTCGACTCCACCGAACTGCCTGTTCTGCAGGCGGGGTTGGAGAAGCTCGGCGGCCGCGCTGTCATCAATTCGGTCAACTACGAGGACGGCGACGGCCCGGAGTCGCGGTTTGCGAAGGTCACCAAGCTGGCCGTCGAGCACGGCGCCGCGCTGATCGCTTTGACGATCGATGAGGAGGGGCAGGCCCGCACCGTCGAGCACAAGGTCGCCATCGCCGAGCGGCTGATCGAGGATCTGACCGGCAACTGGGGGGTGTACGAGTCGGACATCCTCATCGACACGCTGACCTTCACGATCTGCACGGGCCAGGAGGAGTCCCGCGGCGATGGCATCGCCACCATCGGTGCGATCCGCGAGCTGAAGCGCCGCCACCCGGACGTCCAGACCACCCTGGGTCTGTCGAACATCTCCTTCGGCCTCAACCCGGCCGCCCGCGTGGTCCTCAACTCCGTCTTCCTCGACGAGTGTGTCAAGGCCGGCCTCGACTCGGCGATCGTGCACGCCTCGAAGATCCTGCCGATCGCGCGGCTGGAGGAGGAGCAGGTCAAGGTCGCCCTCGACCTGATCTACGACCGCCGTGCCGAGGGGTATGACCCGCTGCAGAAGCTCATGGAGCTCTTCGAGGGCGTCAATATGAAGTCGATGAAGGCGGGCAGGGCCGAGGAACTCCTCGCCCTTCCGCTGGAGGAGCGCCTGCAGCGCCGCATCATCGACGGCGAGAAGAACGGTCTGGAACAGGACTTGGACGAAGCCCTGTCCGGGCGTCCCGCGCTGGAGATCGTCAACGACGTTCTGCTTGAGGGTATGAAGGTTGTGGGTGAGCTGTTCGGTTCGGGTCAGATGCAGTTGCCGTTCGTGCTGCAGTCCGCCGAGGTCATGAAGACCGCCGTCGCCCATCTCGAGCCGCACATGGAGAAGTCGGACGCGGAGGGCAAGGGCACGATCGTGCTCGCCACGGTGCGCGGCGATGTCCATGACATCGGCAAGAACCTGGTCGACATCATCCTGTCCAACAATGGCTACAACGTGGTGAATCTGGGGATCAAGCAGCCCGTCTCCGCGATCCTGGAAGCCGCTGAGGAGCACCGGGCCGATGTCATCGGGATGTCCGGGCTGCTGGTGAAGTCCACGGTGATCATGAAGGAGAACCTGGAGGAGCTCAACCAGCGCAAGCTGGCCGCCGAGTTCCCGGTGATCCTGGGCGGTGCGGCGCTGACGCGGGCGTATGTCGAGCAGGATCTGCACGAGATCTACGAGGGTGAAGTCCGCTACGCCCGCGACGCGTTCGAGGGTCTGCGGCTGATGGACGCCCTGATCGGGGTCAAGCGCGGCGTCCCCGGAGCCGTACTCCCGGAACTCAAGCAGCGCCGGGTGGCCAAGCGTGACACCCCGGTTCTTGAGGTCACCGAGCCCGAGGGCGCGGCCCGCTCCGATGTCGCGATCGACAACCCGGTCCCCGAGCCGCCGTTCTGGGGCACCCGGGTGATCAAGGGGATCCAGCTGAAGGAGTACGCGTCCTGGCTGGACGAGGGCGCGCTGTTCAAGGGCCAGTGGGGCCTCAAGCAGGCCCGCGCGGGTGACGGGCCGACGTACGAGGAGCTCGTCGAGACCGAGGGCCGGCCGCGGCTGCGGGGCTGGCTGGAGCAGCTGCACACCAGGAACCTGCTGGAAGCGGCCGTGGTCTACGGATACTTCCCCTGCGTCTCCAAGGGCGACGACCTGATCCTGCTGAACGAGGACGGCTCGGAGCGCACCCGCTTCTCCTTCCCGCGTCAGCGCCGCGGCCGCAGGCTCTGCCTGGCGGACTTCTTCCGCCCCGAGGAGTCCGGCGAAACCGACGTGGTCGGCCTGCAGATCGTGACGGTCGGCAACCGGATCGGCGAGGCCACGTCCGAGCTCTTCGAGAGCAATGCCTATCGCGACTATCTCGAACTGCACGGCCTGTCCGTGCAGTTGGCCGAGTCGCTGGCCGAGTACTGGCACGCCCGGGTCCGCTCCGAACTCGGCTTCGCCGGCGAGGACCCCGCCGACGTGGAGGACATGTTCGCCCTGAAGTACCGGGGCGCCCGCTTCTCCCTCGGCTACGGCGCCTGCCCCGACCTCGAGGACCGCGCCAAGATCGCCACCCTGCTCGAGCCCGAGCGGATCGGCGTCCAGCTCTCCGAGGAGTTCCAGCTCCACCCCGAACAGTCCACCGACGCGATCGTCATCCACCACCCCGAGGCGACGTACTTCAACACGGGAGGAGCGCGATCGTGAGGACGCTGCGAGATGTGCTGGCGGCGGGGGAGTTGTCGTACTCCTTCGAGTTCTTCCCGCCCAAGAACGACACGGGTGAGGAACGGCTCTGGGACGCTGTCCGCAGGATCGAGTCCCTGTCGCCGGCCTTCGTCTCGGTGACGTACGGCGCGGGCGGATCGTCCCGGGACCGTACCGTCGCCGTGACGAAGAAGATCGCGACGCAGACCACCCTGCGCCCCGTCGCGCATCTGACGGCCGTTGGGCACTCGGTGGCCGAACTGCGTCACATCATCGGCCAGTACGCGGACGCGGGCATCCGCGACGTCCTTGCTCTGCGCGGCGACCCGCCCGGCGATCCGAAGGGCACGTGGGTCCCCCATCCTCAGGGTCTCAGCTATGCGGCTGAACTGGTCGGGCTCGTACGGGAGTTGGGGGACTTCAGCGTCGGAGTGGCAGCCTTCCCGGAGCGTCATCCCCGGTCGCCCGACTGGGACAGCGACATCCGGCACTTCGCGGCCAAGTGCCGGGCGGGCGCCGACTACGCGATCACCCAGATGTTCTTCGACGTCGAGTACTACCTGAGGCTGCGCGACCGGGCCGCGGCGGCGGGGTGCCACACCCCGATCATCCCCGAGATCATGCCGGCGACCGACTACCGGCAGATCCGCCGCTTCGCCGAACTCAGCGACGCGGCCTTCCCGGAGGAGCTCGCCGGGCGGCTCTACGCCGCCCGCGACAACCCGGACGAAGCTCATCGGATCGGCGTCGACCACGCGATCACGATGGCGGAGCGACTGCTGGACGCCGACGCTCCGGGACTGCACTACATCACCCTGAACCGATCGCCTGCGACGGTGGAGATACACCGGGGCGTCAGGAAGACGAGGAGTACCCATGCCCTCTCAGTCCGCCACTGACTTCAAGGTGGCCGACCTTGCTCTCGCGGAGTTCGGTCGCAAGGAGATCACCCTCGCCGAGCACGAGATGCCCGGCCTGATGTCGATCCGTAAGGAGTACGCCGCCACCCAGCCTCTGGCCGGTGCCCGTATCACCGGCTCTCTGCACATGACCGTGCAGACCGCCGTCCTGATCGAGACCCTGGTCGCGCTGGGCGCCGAGGTCCGCTGGGTCTCCTGCAACATCTTCTCCACCCAGGACCACGCGGCCGCGGCCATCGCGGTCGGCCCGAACGGCACGCCGGAAGCCCCCGCGGGCATTCCGGTCTTCGCCTGGAAGGGCGAGACGCTGGAGGAGTACTGGTGGTGCACGGAGCAGGCGCTCAACTGGCCGGGCCACGCCGGTCCGAACATGATCCTCGACGACGGGGGTGACGCCACGCTCCTGGTCCACAAGGGCGTCGAGTTCGAGAAGGCGGGTGCGGTTCCCGACCCGTCCACGGCGGACAACGAGGAATTCCGTGTCGTACTCGAGCTGTTGAACCGCTCCACCCTCAACTGGTCCGAGCTGGCGTCGGAGATTCGTGGTGTGACGGAGGAGACCACGACGGGTGTGCACCGTCTGTATGAGATGCACCGTGACGGCACGCTGCTGTTCCCCGCGATCAATGTGAACGACGCGGTGACGAAGTCGAAGTTCGACAACAAGTACGGCTGCCGGCACTCGTTGATCGACGGCATCAACCGTGCCACCGATGTGCTGATCGGTGGCAAGACGGCGGTGGTGTGCGGGTACGGCGATGTGGGCAAGGGCTGTGCGGAGTCGCTGCGGGGTCAGGGTGCCCGGGTGATCGTGACGGAGATCGACCCGATCTGTGCGCTGCAGGCGGCGATGGACGGCTACCAGGTCACGACGCTGGACGAGGTGGTGGAGACGGCGGACATCTTCATCACGACGACGGGCAACAAGGACATCATCATGGCCGGGGACATGGCCAGGATGAAGCACCAGGCGATCGTGGGGAACATCGGTCACTTCGACAACGAGATCGACATGGCCGGTCTGGCGCGGACCCCGGGGATCGTGAAGGACGAGGTCAAGCCGCAGGTCCACACGTGGACCTTCGCGGACGGCAAGGTCCTGATTCTGCTGTCGGAGGGGCGTCTTTTGAACCTGGGCAACGCGACGGGTCACCCCTCGTTCGTGATGTCGAACAGCTTCGCGGACCAGACGCTGGCCCAGATCGAGCTGTTCACCAAGCCCGAGGAGTACCCGACGGACGTGTATGTGCTGCCCAAGCACCTGGACGAGAAGGTCGCCCGGCTCCACCTGGCCGCCCTCGGCGTGAAGCTGACCACGCTCCGCCCCGAGCAGGCCTCCTACATCGGCGTCGACGTGAACGGCCCGTACAAGTCCGACCACTACCGCTACTGATCAGTCGAGCGCAGATCAATCCCGAAGACCGGGCCCCCGCCTGTCCCCCGGGCGGGGGCCTGCCCCTTTCAACCGTCAACGCACCGAGTCCAGCGCAGGGTTCAGAGCCGGGTTCAGCGCATCGACGCGACGGCCCACTCGGCGACGACCGCCACCGCCACGCCGACCCCCAGCACCGCCGTCGCCACCCGCGTACGCCCCTGCCGGCTCAGCACCAGCGCGCTGCCGGAGAGGATCAGCGCGATGCCGTAGAAGCCCATGGTCAGCACCGAGTGCGTGCTGCCGAGACGCAGTACCAGAGTGACCCCCACGGCGATCATGATGACCGCGGAGAGAGCTATCCGTACGTGGCGTGCCTGACGTGGTGTGAGCCCCTGCCGTTCCGGGCTCGAATTGGCTTCTGACATGCCCGGAAGACTAGCCGTCGCGCCCCCGCGCAGACCGCCGGGGCCGGGGAGAAGGCCCGCTCACGCGCCGTGCGGGCTGCCGACCCCGGCTGTCCACAGGGGAGCGGTGCCGGTGAGCTGGCAGGCCATCAGATAAAGCGGAATCGGCGGGGTGTACGGGCTGGTGTCGTCGGGCCAGCGGATCAGCCGGGGGTTCGTCGCCGGTACGTACGCCCCGCGGGCGTAGTGCGAGGGCAGTGGCCAGGTCACGTCGAGGTCCGAGCCGGCGGGCACGATCCACCACCACCAGTTGTCGTCGGCGAAGACGCAGCCGTTCCGCGGCAGACGTCCCAGGAGGCGGAATCCGAATCGCGCGGGAACGCCCACGGCATCGCAGCCAAGAGTGGCCGGAAGCGTGGGCGGGAGGGTGAGCCGGGTCATCCGGCTTTCGCTGTCGGTGCGGCCGCCCCGACAGAGGAGGGCGCCCAGGTTCCTCAGCATGGCCTCTCCGCCCAGTACGGCACTTCCGTCCCGTACGGCAGCTCCTCCTCGTGCGGCAGCTCCGCCCACACGATGCGGCCCGGGCCGACGTGCGAGTCGTGCGAGCCCCAGGCGCCGCTCACGGCCTCGACCAGGAGCAGCCCGCGCCCGCGTTCCTCCTCGAAGGTGTGGCACACATGGGGGCCGGTGGGCGCGGAGCCCTGGTCCTGCACCGTTATACGCAGGCGCTCGGCGCCGTTGAGCAGCTCGCAGGCGACCCGATGGCCGTCGGTGTGCACGACCGCGTTGGTGACGAGTTCGGAGACGACCAGCATGGCCGCGTCGTGAACGTCGCCCTCTATGCCCCAGTGGTGCAGCCGCCGGCGTGCGAGCTTCCTGGCACTGGCGACGAACTCAACGCGCGCCGGCAGCTCGAAGCCGTACCTGTGGTGGTCGGCTCCCGAGCGCGGGTACACGAGCTGTGGGGTGAGCGCGTCGCGATGCACCCGCCCACTCTCTCTCCGCAAGACCCACCTTGGCAAGGCCCACTCTGAATAATGCAGACTGGGCATATTCAATGGCCGCAAGGGCGTGGCAGACTGCTCGCAACAGCGCGTGGGGGAGGTCTCAGGGTGAGCGAACCGCGGTCCGCCCCAACCGTGGGTCAGGTCGTTCTTGGTAAGCGCTTGCAGGATTTGCGGGAACGGGCGGGGCTCAGGCGCGAAGAGGCCGCCAAGGTGCTTCGTGTCGCCGCGGGAACGATCCGCAGGATGGAGACGGCCGAGGTTGCGCTGAAGATTCCGTATGTCCAGCTGCTGCTGAACGCATACGGGATCACCGATGAGGAGGCCCGTGGCTTCATCGAGCTGGCCGAGGAGGCCAACAAGCCGGGCTGGTGGCAGCGCTTTCATGACGTACTGCCGGGTTGGTTCAGCATGTACGTCAGCCTGGAGGGGGCGGCCAGCCTCATCCGTACGTACGAGCCGCACTTTGTGCCCGGTCTGCTCCAGACGGAGGACTACGCCCGCGCGATCATGCTCGGCGGAGCCGTCGGCCGGACGGACCCGGCCGACATCGAGCGGCATGTGGCGCTCCGGATGGAACGCCAGTCGCTGCTCACCCGCCCTGACGCACCCAGACTCTGGGTGATCATGGACGAGACGGTGCTCCGCCGGCCCGTCGGCCGTCCGGGCGTGATGAGAGCCCAGATCGACCGGCTGCTCGAAGGCGGCCGGCTGCCCAATGTCACCCTGCAGATCGCGGAGTTCGCGACCGGACACCACCCCGGCACCTACGGGCCGTTCGTCCTCTTCCGGTTCGCCGTCCCCGAACTCCCGGACATGGTCTACAGCGAGTATCTGACCGGCGCCGTCTATCTGGACGCGCGCCCCGAGGTCGCTTCGCACCTGGAGGTCCTGGACCGCATGGCAGCGCAGGCGGCGACTGCACAACGTACGAAGGAGATCCTCAACGATCTCCGCAAGGAGCTGTGAATGGATCGCATATACAACGGCATGCCCGCCGCTGAGCTGGGCGCCGAGGGCTGGCACAAACCGTGGAGCGGGGGCAACGGCGGCAACTGCTTCGAGACCATGAAGCTGGCCGACGGCAGAGTCGCGGTACGCCAGTCGGCCGACCCCGACGGGCCGGCGCTG
Source organism: Streptomyces lunaelactis (assembly GCF_003054555.1). NCBI lineage: Bacteria > Bacillati > Actinomycetota > Actinomycetes > Kitasatosporales > Streptomycetaceae > Streptomyces > Streptomyces lunaelactis. The sequence continues at coordinate 7,409,089 of NZ_CP026304.1, forward strand.
ATCTACACCTCCGGCGAGATCGCCGCCTTCATCCAGGGGGCCAAGGCCGGCAAGGCGGACTTTCTTCTTACGTAACGTTCAGCTGTCCCATTGACACGTGGAGCGAGAGTGGAGCGAAAGGTGACCGGTGAGACCGCGAGCGACGATCGCCGGCCTCCAGGGTTTCAGTCCCGCACGACAGGTCGTGTCCGGGGACGGCCCTCGCCGCCCAGGGTCCGCCTTGGTGAGCGGGATGCCCGAGCGACGAAGAAGCCGGCCAGCACCACGCCGGCCGCGAGCGCGTACACCGTGGTGCCCAGGCCGTCCGGCTTGACGCCCATGTACACGCCGACGTACTTCGCGGCCCCCGCGACGGCGACGGCGAGCCACTCCCAGCTGCCGTCGAGGGCGACCAGCGCGACGAGCAGGAGCGCGTACCAGGAGTAGCCCGGCGTCAGCAGCAGAAAGGCCGTTCCGGTGACCAACAGGGCGCCGCTCCACGGGCGTTCGGGATCACCGTGCCGCAGCACGTGCAGAACCACCACCAGCATCACGGCGATCAGGGCAGCGGGCGCCCAGTCGTCAGGCAGCACCAGACGGAGCAGCGCGTAGCGATTGCTGGCGGAGGGGTCGTCGTACCCCTCCTCCTCCGCATAGCCCCCGAGGAAGCCGAGGACCGAACCGTCGGAGGCCAGGACGTACGGCAGATAGCTCAGCGCCACCACCGCGGCGGCTGGCAGCAGTACGGCCGCCGCGTCCCGCGCCCGCCGCACACCGGACAGCGCGCCCGGCAGCACCACGGCGGGCAGCAGCTTGGTCACGATCGCCGCTCCGAGCAGCGCCCCGCCGAGGATGCGCCGCCGCACCACCAGGCCCAGCCCCACGACCGCGAGGAGCACCCCCAGCACATCGGCATGCGCGTTGTTCACCGCCTCGATGGGCACGATCGGGCACCACGCCCAGTACGCCGCATGGCGCGGGTCGCCGCGCCGCCGCAGGACGAGGAGCAGCGCGGCGGTGGTGCCGAGGGACAGCAGAGCGCCACCTGTCTGCAGTCCCTTGTGCCGAACCCCGTCCGGCGAGAGCGCGTGGACCAGCAGGAAGTAGCCCTCCGACACCGGCGGGTAGATGGTGTGCACCTGCGGCCGGTTGATCCGGGTGCAGTGCACTTCACCTTCGGGGCCGGGAATCCTGGTCCGGTCGGGGCCCTCGCAGCCACTCCCGGTCGGGAAGAGCCAGCGGTCGCGCAGCCCGGCGAGCGCCGGATCGGCGGGGGTGCGGTCGTACGGCGAGATCCCGGCGGCCTGCACCCGGCCGTCCCAGGCGTAGCGGTACGAGTCGGTACTGGTGCGCGGGGGAGCGAGCAGCCCGGTGGCGGTCACCGCGATGCCGCCCGCGAGGACGAGGGCCACCGCGTGGCGCGCCGGCGCCTTGCGTACGGCGAGGACGGCGACGGCGAAGAGCGCCCAGCAGGCCGCGTACCACCACGAGAGACCTGCGGGATCGGTGAAGTAGCCGTCCTTGCGGATGGTCAGGGCGAGTACGGCCGTCAGGGCCGCCAGCAGGGCACCGGCGGCGAAGGTGCGCGGGTTGATCACAGGCTCAGCGTCGCAGCCGGAACCGGCCCGAGCCGGGCGCCGCCCCCCGACGTCCGCATTCCGTAAGGTGTCGCGGCCCTCTACAGGGGCCGTCGCGGAGGTCTGATGGACGCATGAAGATCCGACCGCGCCGACCGACTCGACCGCGCCGACCGACTCGACTGCCGAGTCTGCCGCGACTGCCCGCACCGGTCCTGCCGACCTTCTCGGGCAGGCTGCACGATGCCCGCACGGCTACTTCGCTCGGCCGCTGGCTGGGCGTGGCGATCGCCGTGTGTTTCGTGACCGGGGTGATCAGCCACTATCTGCAGCACCCGCCGTACTGGCTCGCGGACGTGCTGCCGAGCCGCCCGTCGTGGGGCTACCGGGTCAACCAGGGGCTGCATGTGTCGAGCGGGATCGCGGCGATCCCGCTGCTGTTCGCCAAACTGTGGACGGTCTACCCGAAGCTCTTCGTGTGGCCGCCGCTGCGGTCGGTGCGGCACGCGCTGGAACGGCTGTCCGTCGCGGTGCTGGTCGCCTCCGCCGTCTTCGAGCTGTTCACCGGTCTGCTCAACACCGTGCAGTGGTACCCGTGGCCGTTCTCCTTTGTCCCCGTGCACTTCGCCGTCGGCTGGCTGCTGATCGGCGCGTTGATCCTGCATGTGGCAGTCAAGTACCCGGAGATCAGGGATCATTGGGGGAAACGCTCGCCCGGAACACTCGAACTCCCGGCGGCGGACGGGCCGGACCGGCGCTCCTTGCTGACCGGCGTCGCGGCGGCGGTCGGCGCGGTGACGCTGACGACCGTCGGCCAGTCCTTCACCCCGCTTAAGGCCTTCGACCTGCTCGCACCGCGCCACCCGGACCACGGGCCGCAGGGCCTGCCCGTCAACCGGACGGCGGCCGCGGCCGGGGTGACCCGCGTGTCCGCGCCGGACTGGCGGCTGACGATGCTCGGCACGCACTCGTACGAACTGACCCTCGACGAACTCGCCGCGCTGGCCCAGCACACCGTGACCCTGCCGATCGCCTGTGTGGAGGGCTGGAGCAAATCGGCTCAGTGGACCGGCGTACGGGTACGGGACCTGCTCGACCGGGCTGGAGCGCGTCCCGGTGCGGCGGTACGCGTGGTGTCGCTGGAGCGGCGTGGCGCGTACCGGGTGATGGAGATGGGCAGCGAGTACGCCGACGATCCGCTCACCCTGCTTGCCCTGCGCCTCAACGGCCAGGTGCTCTCGCCGGACCACGGCTTCCCGGCGCGCATCATCGCCCCGAACCGGCCGGGCGTGCTCCAGACCAAGTGGGTCACCAGGATGGAGGTCCTGTGATGCGGATCGTGACGGGCGCGCTGGGTGTCGCCCTGATGGCCGTCGGCGCGGCACTGCTGCTGACGGGCGGGCAGGTGAAGGACGTGGCCATCTGGCTGGCGGGTTCGGTCGTCCTGCACGACGGGATCATCGCCCCGCTGGTGATCGCGACCGGCCTGCTGCTGGCGGCAGTCCCGTCCCGCGGCACGGTCCGCGCCGCGCTGCTGGTGGCCGGCTGCCTGACGGCGATCGCCCTGCCCGCCCTGCTGGCCGAGGGCAACCCGACCAACCCGTCGGTGCTGCCTCTGGACTACCTGCGGAACTGGCTGATCCTGCTGGGGGTGGTGGGGGTGGGTGCGGGGTGCTTGTCTGGGTGCGGGGACTGCGTGGCCGCCGGGTGCGCAGACGTTGAGCGAGCGGCATTCACCCCTTCGGAGCGGGTCGGAGCGGGTCGGGGCGGGGCGGGGTCGTTCCGGACCGCCCCGACCCGACGCGTACCCGGTCAGCAGAAGCCGAAGCTGCCGAATCGCGAGCCCCATTGAGTCGTGTTGACATGCCGCTCGTTCACGATCCAGGCACGTTGGCCGACGGCGCAGGTGCCATACGCCACCGGGTCGATCGACACCGCGGAGTAGTCCCCCCATCGCTCAACGGTGCTGGTCGACGGGTTGTACGCAGTCGTTGCCGTGGCGAGGGTCGAGCCCCCGGTGATGTTGACGGGATCTGTGGCCAGGCGGCCGCTGCCCTTGACGCTGGCGTGGTGGAGGCCCGAGCCGACCGCATCGGTCGAGGACCAGGTGAAGAACATCCGGCCGATGGGGTTCGAGGCGGTGCCGCCGACGGACGAACCGGCGACCGCGGGGTTGAAGTCGTCCGAATCGGAGGCTTCGCGGAGGATGCCCGACTCCCCGGCAGCCACCGTGTTGGTGCTGGTGTTGATCTGGTACCACCGCGGCGTCGGGAAGTTGCCCATGTTGATGGTGTGGACGTTGAGGAGCCGGTTGCCGATCTGCGTGCTGGCGTTCTGGAAGCGGGCGTCCAGGGAGTCGAGCCGGTCGGCGACTCCGGGCTGACGTGCGTCCGGCGGCAGGGAGAACGAGGGCACCGGCACGTTGACCGCGGCGGCGATGCTCGCATTGCTCCGGCCGAGACCGCTCGCACGGAACAGTCTCAGTGCGGTGGGCGAACCGACGCCGGCCACCACGAGAAACGCGTTCGCGTTGTTGTCCTCCACGATCGGAGGCGCCACGCTGCCCACCGCGCCGAGGCTTTGGTAAAGCATGGAGAAGGCGCGTCCGTTGTAGATGTCCGACTTGGCGATGCCCATCACCCGTGAACGGACGTAGGTGTTCCCGGCGAAGATGTTGGCCGTGATGATCACGGCGTCCTGGTCCATGCCGAGCTGCGGGAAGTCGAGGAAGTCACCCGACGGCTCCGCCGCGTCGAACTTGTAGAGGTAGAAGGAGCCCGTGGGGTCGGAGGTCGTGGACACCGCGAGGAAGACGTTCTGGATCGTGGCGCTCTCCTGGAACGCCTCGGCGACGACGACCCATCGGTTCCACTTCTTGTCGTAGACGACCCGAGGGTCGAAGATCGTCTGCGCCGTGTAGCCGAAGAAACTGGCGAACGTCACGTTCTTCACGAGCGCGCCGTTCGACTTCTGGAACATGCCCAGCCCACGGCCGTTCGTGACCTCCACGAAGTGGTTGAGTCCAACGGCGCCGTGCGTGTCCGGCGGGCGTACGCCGGACGTGCCTTGGCCGAGCCCGTCGAAGTTGCTCTGGAGTGGGGGCGGCGCGAGGACACCGGACCGATGAGCGGGCCCTGCCGGGCGCTCGGGCGGCTTCATCGACCGGGACGCAGCGAGTTGCTCGGCGGTCCCGGTGAGCCGCGGCGCCGGTACCGGGGTCTGTTTCACCGGCTGGGTGTCACCGCTAGGGGTGGCGACTCTCGCCGCGGATACCCGGATCTCCTCCGTCGCCACCACGGCGGACTGCCCGCCCTCCGCCGGAGTGCCGGCCGCCGTCCGTGGCAGGCCCAAGCTCAGTGCGAGCGTCACCAGCAGGAGTGGCAGAACTCGCCGGGCTCTCGTTCTGGACGTCAAGGCAGGTCCTCATCTCGAGTCCTCGCGGTCGCGGGGCAACCGCGGATCGGGAAATCCTGCGCTCATCGTGTGAGGGAGAACAACGAATGACCGGGAGCTGAAGGGAGATGGTCGGCAAAACCACCTGAATGCCGATATCCCTGATCCGGTATGTGTGCGGCTTCGGCAGGGAACCGCGGCGCAGGGCGCCGCCCTGCCGCCCGCTACCCCTGCCGCAGCGCGACGAACGTCCGCCCCGCGACCGTCCAGCCGTCCCCCTCCTCCGCCCCCAGCCCGCCTCCCGCGCGTACCTGAGCAGCGCGCGCGTTCCAACCCTGGCCCACGGGAACGCCGCACCCTGCGCGCTCCCGTCGGAGACCCGCACCCGCACCCGTTCGTCCACGTCGAACGGCGCGGTCTCCGCCAGCAGCACACCGCCCTCGGCGACCAGACGCGCCACGCGAGCCAGCAGAGCCCGCGGGTCCCCGCCGATGCCGATGTTGCCGTCGATGAGCAGCGCCGTACCCCAACTCCCCTCACGCGGGAGCGGATCGAAGACCGAGCGGTGCAGCGCGCTGCCGCCGGTCCGTACCGTGCGGGCCACCGCCTCGGGGCTCACATCGATGCCCAGCGTCGGCCGTCCCAGCTCGGCCAGTGCCGTAACCAGGCGCCCCGGGCCGCAGCCGATGTCGAGCACCGCGCCGCGGCAGCGTTCCAGCACGGTCAGATCCGCGGCATCCGGCGCGGCACACCAGCGCTCCACCTCCAGAGGCAGCAGCCAGCCGTCGGGGCGGCGGAGGAACAGCGGGCCGCGGCCGGTGCGCAGCGCGTCGGTGTACGGATCGGCCTGCCAGGCGGGCGCGGTCATCGCGCCCCGGTCCCGGCGAGCGCGGCGAAGGTCGCGGCGAACCGGGTGTGCGGGGCCTCGGCCGCCACCAGCCGGGCGTCGTCCGCCGTGTCGACGTCCCGCAGCAGCGGCATATCGCGCACCGTCAGCCCGGCACCGGTGAGTCGCCGGCGCTGTACGGCACCGGTCCGGGGTACGGACATCGGCACCCCGCGCAGCAGCGCCGGATCCGGCTCGGCCAGTCCGAGCGCCCAGAATCCGCCGTCGTCGGCCGGACCGAAGGACGCGTCTTTGGGGCCCAATTCCAGTCCGGAGGTGAGGAGTTCGGCTGTCACTTGCGGGGTGTCCATTCCGATCAGCAGAGTCGGCCCGTCGCACAGCCCGAAGGCGTGGGCGAGCCGCGCGTCGAGCCCGCCCGCGCACTGCGGTACGACCTCGATGCCGGACGGCAGCCAGTCGCCGGGCCGGCCGTCGAGTGCGAGGACCCGTCGGCGTACGGGAGTTGCGAGCACGACATCGAGGGTGTCGAGGAGAGCGGCCTCGGCGAGACAGGCGGCCTCGGCGGGGGAGTACGCGGGGGTGAGCCGGGTCTTGACCCGACCGGGCACGGGGGCCTTGGCGATGACGAGCAGCGTGCCGGAGGGTGCCGGCCCGCCGGAGCGGGCGCGCCGGTCACCGGCCGGATGCGGGTGCCCCTCGGAGTGGGCGGGTACGTCGTCGTCCCACCCGTCTCTGCCCGGACCACCGGGCAACGCACGCCGCTCCGGCCCCGAGCGCCCCGCGCTCATCGCACACCACCCCCGACCCCGTTCGCCGGCCCCTCCGCCAGCACCTCGCGCATGTCCCGTACCGCGTCCCATGTGCCCCGCCACGTACCCGTCACCTTCGACTTCCCCGACCTCGGCAGGTACGGGACGTCCAGCTCACTCACCCGCCAGCCGGCGTCCGCCGCGCGGACCACCATCTGGAGCGGGTAGCCGCTGCGGCGGTCGGTCAGATCCAGGGCGAGAACGTCCTTGCGGCGCGCCGCCCGCATCGGACCCAGGTCACGCAGCCGCAGCCCGGTGCGCCTGCGCAGCATCCGAGACAGTGCCCGATTCCCGGCGCGTGCATGCGGCGGCCAGACCCCGCTGCCCTGTGGTCGGCGCCGGCCCAGCACCAAGTCGCTCTCTCCGCCAGCGACTTGGCGTACGAAATCGGTCAGCAGGCCCGGGTCCAGCGAGGCGTCGCAGTCGCAGAAGCACACATACTCCGCCTCGGCCGCCTCCAGCCCCGCATGGCACGCGGCCCCGAAGCCGCGCCGCGTCTCGTGGACCACGCTCGCGCCGAGCGCGCGGGCGATCTCCGCCGAGCCGTCCGCCGAGCCGTTGTCGACCACGACCGCCCGCCACCCGGCCGGGATCCGCTCCAACACCCAGGGCAGCGCCTCGGCCTCGTCCAGACACGGAAGTACAACATCCACGCCGCCCGCCGGAACGCCGCCCGCTGGAGCACCGCCCCCCGCGACACCGCCCGTCATTCCACCGACCGTCATCCCACCGCACCCCGCAGCCCGCTCGTGGCGAACTCCGCCATTCCCTCCGCGAAGCCGACCTGCGAATTCCACCCCAGCTCCGCCCGCAACCGCCGTGAGTCCGCAGTGATATGCCGTACGTCGCCCAGCCGGAACTCCCCGGTGACCACCGGCGAGGGCCCGCCGTGCGCCGCGGCCAGCACGGCCGCCATCTCGCCGACCGTGTGCGGCGTCCCGCTGCCCGTGTTGTAGGCGCTGAGCGCGCCCGGTTCGCGGCCGCGCACCGCCTCCAGCGCGATCGCGTTCGCGTCCGCCACATCCCCTACGTGCACGAAGTCCCGCCGCTGGCGCCCGTCCTCGAAGACCCGCGGCGCCTCGCCCCGCTCCAGCGCGGACCGGAAGAAGGACGCCACCCCCGCGTACGGGGTGTCGCGCGGCATCCCGGGCCCGTACACATTGTGGTAGCGCAGCGCCACGGCTCGCCCGCCCGTGGCCCGCGCCCATGCCGCGGCCAGATGTTCCTGCGCCAGCTTCGTCGTCGCGTACACATTGCGCGGATCCATCCCCGCGTCCTCGCCCACCAGACCGGGTGTCAGCTCCGCGCCGCACTCCCGGCACAGGGGCTCGAAGCGCCCCGCCGTGAGATCGGCGGCCGCGCGCGGGCCCGGCCGCACCTGGCCGTGACGCGGGCAGTCGTAGCGGCCCTCGCCATAGACCACCATCGAGCCGGCCAGCACCAGCTCGGTGACACCGGCCTCGGCCATCGCCGCCAACAGCACGGCGGTGCCGAGGTCGTTGCAGCCGACGTACTCAGGTGCGTCCGCAAAATCCTTGCCGAGGCCGACCATGGCCGCTTGATGGCAGACCGCGTCCACGCCGCGCAGCGCCCGGGCCGTCGCCGCCCGGTCCCGTACGTCCGCGTGGATCCATTCGGCGTCGGGCAGCGGCGGCGGCTCCGGATGGGCCGCCGGGAGCAGGGCGTCGAGCACGACCGGGTCGTGGCCGCGCGCGGCGAGAGCCGCGACGACCTGCGAGCCGATGAAGCCCGCGCCTCCTGTGACGAGTACACGCATACTGGTGACGCTACGACCGGAACGCCCGCTCACCGGCGTCGCGCGCCGTGCCGTCACAGCTCCGTAAGGACTTCGGCCCTACGGAGCCGACGGAAGCCGCCACCTTCGCGGTCCCGCGTGGTAGACCGGACGCGGACAGGGCGGATGAGGGGCCGGGGGATCGGTGCGGGGACGACAACTGCTCAGCTACAGGGACGCGGTGGCGATTCTCACCGGCGACAGCGCGGCTCTGGCGGCCGCCGACCGGGCACTCGGTGGAGCGCTGGCGATGGCGACGGGCGGAGTCAGCGACACGGTGCTGAGCGTGTTCGACGCGCAGGGGCGGATCCTGCGGCTCGGGCGCGACCTGACATCGGGGCTCCGGGGGAGTCTTGATTCGGCCGATCGTGCGACGCGCACAGAGCGGCTCGCGGCGGCGCATGCGGTTCTGGTCGTCACCGCGTTCTTCGAGGCGCTGGGCGAGGTGGAACTTCCCTTCCGGCTGCAGGAGGTGGAGCTCACCAGGCGCGAGCAGATCGGTATCGCCGGGGGAGACGACGAGGGGCAGGCCTTCGTTCGGGCACTGCTCGGCACCGGGGCGCCGCAGCCCGCCCCTCACCTGCCGTACGAGCGTGTCCTGGTGGACCTCCACGGCTGGTACGCGGAGCTCACCGGGCGGCTGCTGTGGTTCGTCCAAGGGCTTGCCGTGTGGGACCGGCTGAACGAGACGGAGCGAGAGGCGACCGGCCGGGCGCCCATCGGGCTGCCCCGGCTCGCCATCGGGCGCTACGAGGAGCTGTACGCCCAACTCGCCCAGGAAGTCCCGGAGTTCGGCTTCTGGTCCGGCCAGATCGAGCACCAGGCCACTCGCGTCTCCGTCCGCCACGCCCTCACCGGCATCGAGACCGCCCTCGCCGGACTGAGCGACCTCCGCCCGCTCAACCACACCGCCGCGGCCCTTGCCACCGGGTACCAGGCCGCTCTGCCCCGGCCGATCCTCTCCGAGGGGCAGGCTCCCTCCGGCATCTGTCTGCCCACGCTCGGCGGGGGGTACGTCGACCCCGACTTCCGGGTGCGCGCGGTCCTCGAAGGCGCTCAGACTCCGGCCCAGGAGGGGTGGTGGGAGCCCGAGCCCGTGCGGTCCGACCTCACCGAGTATCTGGCGGGGGTCCTCACCTCCGTGGCGTCGACCACCGCGCCGCTGGTCGTCCTCGGCCAGCCCGGCGCCGGAAAGTCCGTGCTGACCAAGATCCTTAGCGCCCGGCTGCCCGCTGCCGGTTATCTGCCCGTACGGATCGTCCTGCGCGAAGTGCCCGCCGACGCCGACATCCAGGACCAGATCGAGCACGCCGTCCGGGCCGCGACCGGAGAGCGGGTCTCCTGGCCGGAGCTGGTGCGGGCGGCGGACGGTGCCGTGCCCGTCCTGCTCTTCGACGGCTTCGACGAACTGCTGCAGGCCACCGGCCTCAGCCAGTCCGACTTCCTGGTGCGGGTTGCCCGCTTCCAGGAGCGCGAGGCGGACCAGGGGCGCCCGGTGTTCGCGCTGGTGACCAGCCGGACCGCCGTCGCCGACCGGGCGCGGTACCCGGAAGGGTCGGTTGCCCTGCGGCTCGAACCCTTCCGGCAGCCGCAGATCGAGCGCTGGCTCGACCTGTGGAACCGTCTCAACAGGCCCTACCTCACCGAGCGCGGCCTGCGACCGCTGCCGGCCGCCGTGGCCGTCCGTCACCAGGTGCTCGCCTCCCAGCCCCTTCTGCTCCTGATGCTCGCCCTGTACGACGCCGCCGGAAACGCCCTGCAACGCGGAGCCGGCGGCGATGAACCCATCGGCGAAGCAGAGCTGTACGAGGAGCTGCTGGCGTCCTTCGCCGTACGCGAGGTCGGCAAGTCGGCCACGGCGTGGCGGGACGGAGAGCTGGCGCGGCGCGCCGAGCAGGAGCTGCAACGGCTGTCCCTGATCTCCTTCGGCATGCTCAACCGGCGCCGCCAGTGGATCACGACGGCCGAGGCGGAGCAGGACCTGACCGCGCTGCTGGGCCGCCCCGATCCCGTACGGGACGGATTCCGCGCGCCCCTGGACCAGGGCGAGATCGCGCTCGGCCGGTTCTTCTTCGTCCAGCGTGCCCAGGCGATCCGCGACGAGCAGCGCCTGACGACCTACGAATTCCTGCATGCCACCTTCGGCGAATACCTCGCCGCCCGCCTCGCCGTACAGCTGCTCGAAGGGCTGCTCGACCAGCGCCCGGCACTCTTCGTCGGCCGCCCGAGTGTCGACGACGACCTGCTGTACGTGCTGCTGTCCTACGCCCCGCTCTCGTCCCGTCAGATGCTCCGCTTCGTCGGCGCCCGGATCCGGCGCATCGCCCCGGAGGGCCGGCAACGGCTCGGCGAGCTCCTCATCACCGTCATGGCCGACCACCGCAACCGCACCGAGCACCGGTTCGCCGACTACCGGCCTGCCGTCAGGGCCACGTCGTCGCGTCACGGCCTGTACTCCGCGAACCTGCTGATGCTGACCCTCCTGGTCACCGGCGGGGTCAAGGCGAGCATGCTGTTCCCCGACGACGACAAACCGGCGGCGATCTGGCACCGCCGTGTACTGCTTTGGCGGGCGGCCTTCACCGAACCGGAGTGGACGGACTTCGCGCTGGCCCTCAGCATCCGCCACACCTGGGACGGAGACCGGCGGGAACTCGACATCCGGCCGGTGCACGACCTCGTCGACTCCCCGGAACCGGTGGACGCCTACTGGCTGTACGGCCGCCCGCCGGGCAACGAGGACCGCGGCAGGAGGGTCAGCTGGGCCCGGCCCTACCCGGAACAGATCCGCCACAAGATGGCGGTGTCGGGCGGCACCAACGACTCCGTCGTCCTGCACGCCGTGGACCCCCTCTTCGACTGGCTGGCCCCCGCCGTCACGACCTTCGTGGGCACCCCGGAAGGCACCGCCACCTCGATCGCCCACGGTCTGACATCGCTGTGGCTCGCGAGCGGCATCGGCGTCCCCGACGCCGAACTCGCGGCCCTGTACGAACACTGCGCCACGTTCATCGAACCGTGGAGCGGTCTCGGCGACGAGACCCTGCGCCGGGTGATCCGGCTCGTGTTCGGGCAACTGGTCACCGATGCCGCCCGGCTCCCGGCCGATGTCGTGGATGAGGTGCTGAGCGCACCGGATCCGGGGCGGCTCGACACGACCTGCCTGGAGCTGAAGGCGCGGGCGGCCCTGACCGCCCTGGCGGCCAACCCCACCACAGGGCTCCAGCTGTGCGCCAGGAAATCCCTCGACGCCCTGACGATCGCCTACCCTGCCCGGGTGCTTGCCCTGTGGTCCGAGAGCCGGCGCTACGGACGGGCACAGGCACAGCTCGGCCGGGCGGTCTCCCGGCTGCTGGCCGACACCCCGGCCGACAGCCTGAGCGCCGTCCCGGCCGAACTCCTCGACCGGGCACGCCGGTTCGTCGACGGCCTTGAGACGGACCCGCCCGGCTCCCCCTGACCCCTCACCCCAGATCGAAGGCGTTCCGCAGCCCCAGCCGGTAGCGGGTGCGGTCGTGCCGTTTCATCAGCTCGACCTCCGGGGCACGGAACAGCGGCTTCACCGTGCAGCGCGCCGCCGTCGAACCGGTCCTGTCCAGCAGGGCGTTGACGGCAGCGCGGGCCGAGGCGTTGGCGCCCTCCATCGTCGCCAGGTCGATGTCGACGGCCACATAGTCCCCGGCCAGGAAGAAGTTGGGGATCTGCGTGGCGGCCTTCGGGCGGTTGTGGAACGTCCCGACCGGGTGGATGAGGAGCTGGTCCTCGTTGGTCGGGTTCGGTGTGCCGATGCCGTCCACGCCCGGGTCGAGGAACCACGAGTGCAGCGCGCTGTCCTTGAGCACCGTGCGGCCCGTGTCGTTGAGCGAGGCCTTGAGCTGGGCCCAGACCTCGCGGGCGACCTCCGTACGGGTGCACTGCTTGGCGGTCTTCCCGTACAGGACCCCTGGCTTGTCCCACTCGGAGATGTCCACCGACAGACAGTCCACGACCGTGCCGTCGCCGTAGTCGGCGGGGAAGTCACGGGACGGCCAGTGCCCGGCCTGCTGAATGGCTGTCAGGGACCATGGCGAGTCGATGCAGTTGAGGTGCCCGTTCAGCAGCGGTGCGCGTTCGGTCAGATAGAACTGGATGCCCGTCATCCAGTCCGTCTCCAGCTTGTCGCACCGCGCCAGCTGCGGGTCCGCCGCGCGCAGCTCGGCACCCCAGGTCCGCCGCGCGTGCTCCACCGGCATCGCGGAGACATAGTGGTCGGCGGTCACCGACTGGCGTAAGCCCTGCGGGTCCTCGATCACCGCGGCCGTGACCCGCCCGCTGCCGTACTTCACCTCCCGTACCGTCCAGCCGATACGGAACTCCACGCCCAGCTTCTTCAGATGCTCCACCCAGGGGTCGATCCAGGCCTCGTTGGTGGGGGCGTTGAGGATCCGGTCGAGCGGTCCGTCGGCGCCCCTGCCCAGCGCGTTGAAGACGAAGGCCTCCAGCAGGGTGGCGACCGTACGGGTGCTGGCTTCCTCAGCCTTGGTCGCGACGATGTTCCGGGTGAGGCCGACGGCCAGGATGCGCTGGTAGTCGTAGCTCATCCGCTCGGCCCGGATGAACTCCCACCAGGGCGTGCGCTCCCATGTCCCGTCGCGCCGCTCGTCGCAGCTGGTGAGGAAGACAAGACCCCGGTTCACGAAGTAGGCCGCCTCATGAGCCGGGATGCCCTTGAGCGTGTCCAGCGCCGCCGTCAGGGCGCGGCGGATCTCGTCGAGGGTGAGCTCGGCCGGCTTGTGTCCCGGCCAGGGGAGCGGGATCCGCAGATCCTCGCGCCCGGTGCGGGCGAACGACATCTCGGGCGGTGCGACCAGGTTGTCCCAGACGCCCCCTGCGTTGCCCGGGAACGGGATGCGGCGCATCGTGTCCGGCAGGTTGTGGTAGATGCCGGGGATGAAGCGGAAGCCGTGCTCGGCGGGCAGGGGTCTGCGGCCACCCTTGGCGCTGTCCGGGACGTCCATGCTGCGGGCCTTGCCGCCCAGTGCCCGGCGCTCGTAGACGGTGACTTTCAGACCGCGCTCGGCCAGCTCGTGCGCGGCGGTCAGACCGGCGACGCCACCGCCGAGTACGGCGACCGACTGCGGTCCTTGTGCTCCGCCGTCCGCCGCGGAGGCCGTGGCGGCCATCCCCGCCGTGGTCAGCGCGGTGGCGCCGCCGACGGCGGCCGCCCCCGCCATGAAGGTGCGTCGTGTGCTGCCCACCCGATCCATCCCCATCCCCTTACCGACGGTAACTGTCATGTCCGGCGCAGGAGCTTACGGAGATCCCCCCTGGCCCGGAACCCACCCGTAGGCCCATTCGTTCAATGGCTGGAAAATGGAGTCATGTCCAAGCGCAGCTCACGACCCAAGCGCGGCCCCGAGCCCGCACTCACCGCCGCCTCGCCCTGCCCCTGCGGGCTGCCCGCCGCCTACGGCGAGTGCTGCGGCCGGTTCCACAGCGGCGAGGAGTACGCCCCCACCGCCGAGCTGCTGATGCGCTCCCGCTACAGCGCCTTCGTCGCCCAGGACGAGGCGTATCTGCTGCGCACCTGGCACCCGGCCACCAGGCCGCAGCAGCTCGAGCTCGACCCCGGGATGCAGTGGACGGGCCTGGAGATTCTGGCGACGACGGGCGGCAGTTCGTTCCACTCCCTGGGCACCGTCACCTTCCGCGCCCGCTATCGGCACCACGGGAAGCGGGGCGCCCTGCACGAGCACAGCACCTTCGAACGGCAGCACGGCGTCTGGGTCTATGTGGAAGGCACCTTCGTGGAATGAGCGCGGCGCGGCGGCCGTGCTCAGGAGGATCCGGCTCGGTCCGGGCGGGTCATGCCCCCGTGGTGGATCCGGGCCGCAGGATCATGAGGACGGTGACGGTCGCCCACAGGAGATTGAACGCTCCCGTGGACATGGCGAGCTTGGCGGAGGCGACGGCGCCGAGGTCGCTCAGGACCGCGCTCTGCCCCGGCAGCTTCCTTGTCCTGGGCAGGCAGGCCCCGGGTGGGGCGCCGGATCGACGCTATTCATCGGCTCGGGCAGCGGCCAGTGGCGTGAATGCCGGCTTCCAACGGATTCCCGCCAGGCCCATCAGGGAGCTGCTCCGGAGAAGGTACGCAGCTCACCCCCTTGGCCGAAAGTCGACGGGCGCCTAGATTATGGCCATGCACACCGTGGCCGTACTCGCCCTGGACGGGGTCATCCCCTTCGACCTGTCCACTCCCCTCGAGGTGTTCGCCCGTTCCCGGCTGCCCGACGGCCGGGCCGCCTACCGGGTCCGGGTCTGCGCCCCGGCTGCGGAGATCGACGCGGGCGCGTTCAGACTGCGCGCGCCCTGGGGCATGGACGTGCTGGCCGAGGCGGACACGATCATCCTCCCGGGCTGCGCCGACCCGACCGTGCCGGTCCCGCCCGAGGCACTCGACGCCCTGCGGGCGGCCGCCGCCCGCGGCACCCGCATCGCCTCGATCTGCGCCGGCGCCTTCGTCTTCGCGGCCACCGGCCTGCTGGACGGCATGCGCGCCACCACCCACTGGCTCGGCGCGCCCGCACTCGCGGCGCTGCACCCCGAGGTGGAGGTGGACCCGGACGTTCTCTACGTCGACAACGGACAGTTCCTGACCTCCGCGGGCGCGGCGGCCGGCCTCGACCTGTGTCTGCACATGATCCGCCGCGACCACGGCTCCGCGGTGGCCGCGGACGCCGCCCGGCTCTCGGTGATGCCACTGGAACGCGAGGGCGGCCAGGCGCAGTTCATCGTCCACGAGCAGCCGCCCAGCCCGGACGGGGCGACCCTGGAACCGCTGCTGCGCTGGATGGAGGAGAACGCGGGACGCGAACTCACCGTCGGCGAGATCGCCGCACACGCGGGCATGAGCACCCGCACCCTCAACCGCCGCTTCCGCGAACAGACGGCGACGACCCCGGTGCTGTGGCTGCACCGGGCCCGTATCCGCCAGGCCCAGTACCTGCTGGAGACAACGGCGCACGCGGTGGACCGGATCGCGGCACAGGTCGGCTTCGGCTCCCCGACGGCCTTCCGCGACCGCTTCAAACGCCAGGTGGGCACCAGCCCGCACGCCTACCGCCGCGCCTTCCAGGGCTCGCCGGAGCCTCAACGGATCTGACAATGCCTCACGGCCGCGCCCGGTGGTCGATTGACCGGTATCGAGGAGGCCTGCGCAGGCGCGCGGGTCGGGAGGGCGAGCCCGTGCTCAGCGAAGTCAACAGAGGAGACGGCGTGATCAAGCCGGTCACAGGGATGCTGCACCACATCGAGCTGTGGGTGCCCGACCTCGCGCGGGCCGCCACAAGCTGGGGCTGGCTGCTGGAGGCGCTGGGCTACACGCCCTTCCAGCAGTGGGCTGCCGGCCGCAGCTGGCGACTGGGCGCCACCTATCTGGTCATCGAGCAGTCACCCGCGATGGCCGGCGACCGGCACGAACGGTGCCGCCCCGGACTCAATCACCTGGCCTTCCACATCGAAAGCCGGGCCGTCGTCGACGCACTGACCACTGAGGCTCCGGAGCACGGGTGGCACCTCATGTTCCGAGACGGCCATCCCTATGCGGGCGGCGCTCAGCACTACGCCGCCTATCTGGAAGACGCAGACGGCTACGAGGTCGAGCTCGTCGCCGACGACGACACGTTCCCAGTCGAACGCGACGCCAATGTCGCCTGATCAAACAGTCACAGCGTCCTTCATCGCACTACGTGGATCTCCGGAAGCCAAAGGCACCACTCGTGTGACGTCCGTTGCCGGTGAGGAGCCGGGGCTTGTCAGTAGGTGCGGCCCGGCTTGACCATCAGGCGCGGGTTGTACGCGGCCAGCACCTTGTTGGCCTGCGCCAGCGTCGACAGCGCGTGCTCCCTGTCCGCCCGGTCCTCGGCACACAGCGGACCACGGAACCGGTACACCTCACGCACGGCGCACTCGGCGTCGATCTCCGCCTGCAGGATATGGATCGGCATGCAGGACCCGATCAGCGCGGCGACACCGTCGGGGATCGGTACGGGAATGAGGGGTGACGCGGTCACTGGTAGTCCTTCTCTGCATCTTCTCTCGGTGCCGGCGGTCGGCGCCTTGCCCCTCCATACGTACCGGACGGGCTTCCGGGTTTGTCGGCGGGGATGTCTCTGTGCGGCAACCGTTTCGGATCACCCGCAGCGCGGCGATCTCGCGGAACGCGCCCCGGTCGAGGCGGTCGGGAGCGACGCTGTCGTACGAGAGGTGCGCACTGTCCGGCTCGCCCCGCCGGCCGCCTCCCGCAGCACCGCCGACATACCTTACGCGAACGCGGTCGAGGCCCCCGCATCGGTGGTCCTGCGGCGAAAAGGGAGTGACGGACAGTGGCGGCCGGTCACTGCCGTGGCCTTTGCGTACGAAGTGACCGCTGTGGCAAAGGGGTTGATCGCCGCCGGCCTCGAGCCCGGCGGACAGGGTAGCGCTGATGTCGCGTACGCGCTACGAGTTGACGGTGCTGGACTTCGCCATCCGGGCGGCCGGCGGCCAGACGCCTCGCCGTCGCCGAGCGGCAGCCCCGGCGACGACCCCTGCTCACTCGCCGGGGGGTGACAGCACCTCGGACAGGTCGTACCCGACCGGCTCCTCCAACTGCGCGTAGGTGCAGTCGCCGGGGTCGCGGTCCGGCCGCCACCTGCGGAACTGGGCGGTGTGCCGGAAGCGGTCGCCCTCCATATGGTCGTACGCGACCTCGATCACCCGCTCGGGCCGCAGCGCCACCCACGACAGGTCCTTCTTGCCCGACCAGCGGCTCTGCGCGCCGGGCAGCCGGGCGCTCTCATGGGCGCTCTCCTGCGCCCACGCGGCCCAGGGGTGGCCGTCCGGCGGATCCATCCGCAGCGGCTCCAGTTCCCCGATCAGCTCCTCGCGACGCTTCATCGAGAACGCGGCGCAGACGCCTACATGCTGCAGGGCGCCCGAGTCGTCGTACAGACCGAGCAGCAGCGATCCGACCACGGGACCGCTCTTGTGGAGGCGGTAGCCGGCCACGACCGCGTCCGCCGTCCGCTCGTGCTTGATCTTGAACATCAGCCGGGCGTCGGGCCGGTACGGCAGGTCCAGCGGCTTGGCGATGATGCCGTCGAGCCCGGCGCCCTCGTACCGCTCGAACCACTCCTGCGCCAGCGCGGCGTCGGTGGTGGCGGGCGCGAGATGCACCGGCGGTTCGGCCTCGGCCAGCGCGGCGGCCAGCGTGGTGCGCCGCAGCGACAGCGGCGCGTCCAGGAGCGCCTCGTCACCGATGGCAAGCAGATCGAAGGCGACAAAGCTCGCGGGGGTCTGCTCGGCGAGCATCCTCACCCGGGAGTCGGCCGGGTGAATGCGTTCGGTGAGACGGTCGAAGTCCAGCCGTCCCTCGTGGGCGATGACGATCTCGCCGTCGACGACACAGCGGTCGGGCAGGGCATCCAGCAGATCGGCGACCAGCTCCGGGAAGTAGCGGGTGAGCGGCTTGCCGGTCCTGGAGCCGATCACCAGCTCGTCGCCGTCCCGATGGACGATCGCCCGGAAGCCGTCCCATTTGGCCTCGTATTGCATGCCCGGCGGGATCGTCTTGACCGACTTGGCCAGCATCGGCTTCACGGGCGGCATCACAGGCAGATCCATACGGCGATTGTCCGGTATGCGGGGGATCTCGGCACGGCCTACGCTGGCGGGCATGGCCGGAGCGATGGAACTGGAAGTGGGGGAGCGGACCGTACGCGTGTCCAATCCCGACAAGGTGTACTTCCCCGAGCACGGCTACACCAAGCTGGACATGGTCCGCTACTACCTCGCCGTCGGCGACGGCATCACCCGCGCGCTGCGCAACCGCCCCACCACCCTGGAGCGCTACCCCGACGGGGTGACCGGCGAGTCCTTCTTCCAGAAGCGCGCGCCCAAATACCTCCCCGACTGGATCCCGACGGCTCACATCACCTTCCCCAGCGGCCGGTCCGCGGACGAGATGTGCCCGACGGAGCCCGCCGCCGTCCTGTGGGCCGCCAACCTCGGAGCCGTCACCTTTCATCCCTGGCCGGTCCGCCGCGACGACACCGACCACCCCGACGAGCTGCGCATCGACCTCGACCCGCAGCCCGGTACCGACTACGCCGACGCCGTGCGCGCCGCCCACGAACTGCGCGTCGTGCTGGACGAGGCCGGACTGCGGGGCTGGCCCAAGACGTCAGGCGGACGCGGCATCCACGTCTTCGTACCGATCGAACCGCGCTGGACCTTCACCCAAGTCCGGCGCGCCGCGATCGCCGTCGGCCGGCAACTGGAAGGCCGTATGCCGGACCGGGTGACCATCAAGTGGTGGAAGGAGGAGCGCGGCGAGCGGATCTTCGTCGACTACAACCAGACGGCCCGCGACCGCACCATCGCCTCCGCCTACTCCGTACGTCCCCGCCCGCACGCCCCGGTCTCCGCACCGCTGCGCTGGGAGGAGATCGACGACGCCGTGCCGCGGGACTTCGACATCAGGACGATGCCCACCCGCTACGCCGAGGTGGGCGATGTGCACGCGGACATGGACGACCACCGGTTCAGCCTGGAGAGCCTGCTGGAGCTGGCCCGCAAGGATGAGGCGGAGCACGGCCTCGGCGATCTGCCGTACCCCCCGGAGTACCCGAAGATGCCGGGGGAGCCGAAGCGGGTCCAGCCGAGCAGGGCCCGGCACGACGACTGAACGCCGCACCGGGCCCTGCTGGGGGGGTGTTGCTCTGCTCCCTTGCTACCGCTCCATGCCTAGAGTTCCTGGATCCGGATGTTGCGGTACGAGATCACATCCGTCGTGCCATGGACCTGGAGCCCGACATGGCCGGAGGAGTACCGCCGGCCGTCCGTGCCCGGGTCGTCGCCCCGCGGCGGGACGAACTCCTGGCCGCCGGTGTTGTCGAACTCATTGATGAGCACGCCGTTGCGGTAGATCGAGTAGTGCTGGTCGACCACCCGGATCTCGTAGTCGTTCCAGGTGCCCTTCGGCGTCACACCGGCACCGCCGAGTCCGACCCGGTCGAAGCCGTAGATCGAGCCGGACTTGTACATGTCGCCGTCCGGCCGGTCCAGAACCTGCACCTCATGGCCGTACTTGATGGCGACCCACTCGGGACGCGGCTCCTCCGGATTGTCATGGACGTACGGGAAGCGCACGAAGACACCGCCGTTGGCGTTGCCCGAGCCCGGTGCGTCGTCGCGCCACTGGAGCTTCAGCGAGAAGTCCCCGTACTGCCGCTGCGGGAACCACAGCATGCCCATGCCCGGGACCGTGGTGCTGCTGGTCATCGCGCCGTCGCCGCTGAGGGCGAACGAACCGCCGCCCACGTGCTGCCACTTGCTGAACGACGTCTGTGTGCCGTCGAACAGATCGCGGTAGCCGGTGTTCTGGCCCGGCTTGCCGATACCGGACTGCTTGGCCGCCCGGTAGATCTTCTTGTGCTCGCGCTGGTCTATCACGCCGTCCGCGAGCAGCTTGTCGATGACCTGGTCCACGTGCTTGAGGAACAGCGCGTGCGACGACCAGTCCTTCTCGTCCTCGATCAGCTCGTTGACGGTGCAGCGGCTGCGGGTGATGCGGTTGGGCACACCCGTGTCGACCGTACCGACGATGACCGTCAACCGCTCATCGAACTCGGGGCAGTTGGGCGCCGGAACGCCGCCGCCCTCCGCGATCGTGAACGACACCTTCTTCGCGGCGGAGGTGTTGCCCGCCTTGTCCGTCGCTCGGTGCAGGACGGAATGGAAGCCGACGCGGTCCACGATGACGGGAGTGGTGTACGCGAGGTACGGACCGCCGTCGAGCGAGTACTCGACCTTGTCGACGCCCGAATCGGCATCGGTCGCGGTGACCGTCACCTTGGCGCTGGTGATGTACGCGCCGTCGGAGTTCCGCTGACCGGTCACCCCGGCCGTGGTCTCCGGAGGGGTCTTGTCCGGCGTCGGCGGTGTGACGACCGTGAAGTCCACGGACTTCTCGGCGGCCGCGTTCCCCGCCTTGTCGGTCGCCTTGTAGCGGACCTTGTGCGTGCCCGCCTCGTGCACCATCACCGGGGCGGTGTACGGCTGCCAGGCACCGCTCGCACCGATCGCGTACTCGATGGTGTTGACGCCCGAGCCGGCGTCGGAGGCGGTCACGGTGACCGTGGCCATCCCCAGATACTGACCCTGGTCGTTCTTCTCACCGCTCACCGTCGCCGAGGTCTCCGGCGGGGTCCTGTCGTCCGTCGGCGGGGCGACGACGGTGAAGTCCACCGCCTTCTCCGCGGCGACATTGCCCGCCTTGTCACTGGCCCGGTAGCGGATCTTGTGCGTGCCCACCTCGTTGACCACGACCGGTGCGGTGTACGCCTGCCAGGCGCCGGCCGCCCCGACCGCGTACTCGATCCTGTCCACGCCCGAACCCGCGTCGGTCGCCGACACGGTCACGGTCGCCTGGCCGACATACGCACCGTCGGCGTTCTTGTCGCCCTCGGCCTTCGCCGTCGTGTCGGGAGCCGTGGTGTCCTCGCCACTGCCCTCGGTGACGGTGAGAATGCCCTGCATCGCGCCGTGGCCGGGGATGGTGCAGTGGAAGCGGTACCGGCCGGGCGTGAGCGTGACCTCGACGGTGTGCTTGCCGCCCTGCGCGTCATGGGGATTGGCGAGGATGTTCAGCGGTACGTCGTTGTTGTACTCGGGATCCGAGACGTCGAAGGTCAGCGTGTGCGGCATACCGGTGGTGTTGCCGGTCGCCGCGCTGTTCTCGAACACGATCGTCGTCGCACCCGCCACCGCGGTGGACGGGAAGGTCGCGTACTTGTCGATCGCGTCACCGGCCGTCCAGGTCAGCACCTGGGCCGCGACCTGATCGTCGGTCCTGCCGTACGCGACCGCGGACGTCAGTCCCAGGACCATCACCACGGCGGCCAGCAGCGCCGTCCACAAGCTTGCGGTTCTGTGTCTCACGAGACTCACTGCGCCGCCTTTCGTGCGAGCTTGTCGGCGGACGGTGTCGCCTCGCCGCCCTTGTAGGTGATGTGCCAGAGCGCGGACTTGGCGTCGGAGGTGAAGAATCCGCGCCCGTAGTCCAGGACGTACAGCGAACCGTCCGGCGCGAACTTCCAGTCCATCAGGTTGCGGATGCCGTCCGCGCCGACCGGGATGATCTTCTTGAGGGATTCGGCGTGCACCGGGATCCCGCCCTTGCCCACGGTCCTGGGGTCGGTGAGCACCGCGTGCCGCGGCTGGTCGCCGTCGTAGAAGTCACCGACGAACCACTTCCCGTCCCAGTACGAGGGCCACTTGCCCGCCCCGGCGCTCGCCGCGTCGTAGCGGTAGACCGGACCGTTCATGGTCGCCTGGCCGCCGCCCTTGAGCCACGGCATCAGCAGCTTCTGCTCCTCCGTCTTGTAGCTGGGGATGCCGTTGGCGTCGCGTGGGTAGTCCACGCCGCCGCCCTGCGGCGAGTACCAGATGGTGTTGGAGGTGATCGGCGGGAGATTCACCAGGCCGTTGTTGTTCGGCGACTCGTTCTTCGGGGCGTCGCAGTTGTACCAGCCCAGCGGCTTGCCGGGGTCCGGCAGATTGCGGTCGCGGTAGGGCTGCTTGTTGCCCATGCAGTACGGCCAGCCGTGGTTGCCCGCCTTGATGATGGCGGAGAAGGTGTCGTACTTGGCCGGCCCCCAGGTGGTCGAGGGCGCACCCGCGTCGGGGCCGACCCAGCCCGCGTAGAGGATGTCCGTCGACTTGTCGATGAAGATACGCGCCGGGTTGCGCACACCCATCACATAGATCTCGCCGCGGGTCTTGCCGCCGCCCTCGTCCGGCTCCTGGCCCGTGAAGAGGTTGCCCGCCGGGAGTGTGTAGGTGCCGTCGTCCTCGGGGTGGATCCGCAGGATCTTGCCGTTGAGGTTGTTGGTGTTGCCCGCGGTGCGGCGCGCGTCGGCGAACGAGACGCCCTTGTAGTTGGGCTCCGGGTTGTTGCCGGAGTAACCGCCGCTGAAACCCGAGGAGTTGTTGTCCCCGGTGGCGATGTAGAGATTCTGCTCGGAGTCCCAGGCCATGCCGCCGCCCGCGTGGCAGCAACTGTGAATCTGCACAGGCCACTTGAGCAGGACCTTCTCGGATGCGAGATCCAGCTTGTTGCTCGTCGGGTCGAGCGTGAAGCGGGAGACGCGCCGCTCGGCCATCCGCGTATCGCGGTCGATCTGCGAGTGCGGTGTGTAGTGCAGATACACCCAGCCGTTGGTCATGAAGCCGGGGTCGAGCTCAATGCCGAGCAGCCCCTCCTCGACCTTGATCAGCTCGTCGCCGCCGCCCTTGTTGCCGAAGATGGTCAGAGCACCGGCGAGGGCGACCTTCCTGGTCCTGGGGTCGTAGACATGGATCTCGCCCTGGCCCTTGCCGATGTCGGGGTTGTTCCAGTCGGTGACGACGGGCTTGCCGGCGTCGGCGCCGCCGCGCCCGATGTAGAGCACCCGTCCGTCCGGGGCGGTGACCAGGCCGTGCGGCTCGCCGATCTGGTCGTTCTGCCCGGGCTGGTTGGCCTGGGTGACGCGCTCGGCGGTGTAGTTGGCGTTGATGGTGGCCTTGCAGTCGGCGGGCGAGATCCGGGTGGTCCAGGCGAGGGCGCCGCGCAGATGGTTACGGAAGTCCGTCTCGGCGAAGCTGTCGACCGTGCCGCCCATACCGGTGTAGAAGGAGCGCCCGCCGTCGTAGTCACGGCACCAGGAGACCGGGTGGTCCCAGCCGTTGGCGCCCGTGCCCGGCGTGTACGAGTTCTCCTTGACGCGCGCCACGGTGTGCACGCTGCCGGAGGGGTTCACCGCCCAGTTGAACCACTTGTCGGGCCGCTTCCACTGCAGCGGGAGGGACTTGGTGGCCGGGTGCTGACGGTCGCCGACCTCGACAGTGGCGCGCCGGACCGCGCTCGCGGCACCGGCCGGACGGGCACCGATCAGCCCGGTGAACCAGTCGGAGTACGGCTCGGTGCGTGCCGCGTCATGCAGGCCGAGGAAGCCTCCGCCGGCCTCCAGATACGACTCGAGCCCGGATTCCTGCTCCGGGTCGAGGACATCGCCGCCGCCCGTCAGGAACACGACCGCGTTGTACCTGCCGAGCTTGGTGGCATTGGTGAAGACCGAGGCGTCGTCCGTGGCCTCGGTCTTGAAACGTCCGGCGGCGGGCCCGGTCAGCCCGATTCTCTCGATCGCCGCGATACCGGCGTCGACGGTCGGCGACTCCTCGGTGGCCGAGGCGTGGAAGACCAGGACCCGTACGTTCGATCCGCCCGGCGGCGACGGCAAGGACAACGTTGTCGCCGATGGCTCCGGATAGGGTTTGGCGGATGCTACAGTCCCGCCGCCGAGTAATGACGCGGTCAGTGCGCCGACCCCAAGGGCCGCCGCCAGACCGCTCCTTCGGGATCCAGACCGGTGATGTGGTGCGCGCTGCATGTGGTCACCCACCCCTCTTTGGTCACAACAACAGCCGTGAAACTAGACCTCTTTTCGTGGTTCGCCAAGAGGAATGACTCCCATGGCGCGAACTTTGTCCTGGGTGTGGATAAACGAAGATCACCCGGCTACCGTGTGGCCGTCCCGGGGGCCCGTGCCCCGTCAATCTCCGTACAAGACTGGAGAGTTCGGCATGGACAGACGGAGCTTCAACATGCGCCTGCTGGCGGGGAGCGCGGTCGCGGCGACGGGAGTGACATCGTTGTCGCTCGCCTCCGCCCCGAGCGCGACCTCGGCGGAGGGCGCACCCAGGACTGCCCCGGCCGGGGGCGCGGTACGCCATCTCAAGCTGTACGCGGAGAAGCTGGCGGACGGTCAGATGGCCTACGGCCTGGAGAAGGGCAAGGCGTCGATCCCGGGACCGCTGATCGAACTGGTCGAGGGTGACACGCTGCACATCGAGTTCGAGAACGCCATGGATGTGCCGGTCAGTCTGCATGCGCACGGCGTGGACTACGACATCGCCAACGACGGCACCAGGATGAGCAAGAGCCATGTGGAGCCGGGCGGCACCCGTACGTACACCTGGCGCACCCACACGCCGGGCAAGCGCGCCGACGGCACGTGGCGGGCGGGCAGTGCGGGCTACTGGCACTACCACGACCATGTGGTGGGCACGGAGCACGGCACGGGCGGCATCCGCAAGGGGCTCTACGGTCCTGTGGTGGTCCGCAGGAAGGGCGACATCCTGCCGGACAAGCAGTTCACGATCGTCTTCAACGACATGACGATCAACAACAAGCCGGCCGACCAGAGCCCCGACTTCCGGGCCACGGTGGGCGACCGGGTCGAGATCGTGATGATCACGCACGGCGAGTACTACCACACGTTCCATATGCACGGTCATCGCTGGGCCGACAACAGAACGGGTCTGCTGGAGGGGGCGGCCGACGTCAGCCGGGTGATCGACAACAAGATCACGGGTCCGGCGGACTCCTTCGGCTTCCAGATCATCGCGGGCGAGCATGTGGGGGCGGGGGCCTGGATGTACCACTGCCATGTGCAGAGCCACTCCGACATGGGGATGGCAGGGCTGTTCCTGGTGGCGAAGCCGGACGGCACGATTCCGGGGTATGAGGCGCACCATCCGGCGGGCGCGAGGACGAACGCGAAGTCGAACGCGAAGGCAAGCGCCGGGGCAAGCGCCGGGACGGGCGCGGAGGCGGGTGCCAAGTCGGGCGCCGACGGGGCGAGTCCGGGCGGCCACAGCCACTGAGGAGACGTGTCGGCGCCCGGCATCGACGGGCGCCGTATGCCTGGTCCTGAAACTATGCGAACGATCGTGCTAAAATCATCCCACTTCATCGGCCGACCGAGGAGAACCGGCAATGCACCCCCTGGCACCGCTCCTTCGCACCGTTCTGAACGCGACCTCCCATATCGCGCCCGGACTCGCCGGACGGGCGGTCTTCGCCCTCTTCGCCCGCCCCCTCGGCCGCAGCCGACCGCGGCCGTCCGAACGGGAAGTGCTCGCCCAGGCGCGCGCCGGCCGGCTCACGGTGAACGGCAAGCGCGTCGTCACCTACACATGGGGCGACGGTGAGCGCCCCGTACTGCTGGTGCACGGCTGGTCCTCGCGCGGCTCGCGCTTCACCGACTTCGTCACCGCCCTGCGCGACAGGGGCTACAGCCCTGTCGCCTTCGATGCTCCCGGGCACGGTGACTCGGAGGGGCGTGCCACGACGATCCTCGAATACCGCGAGATCATCCGGAAGTTGCACGCCAGGCACGGCGACTTCGAGGCCGTCGTCGCGCACTCCTTCGGAGTCCTCGCCACGTTCTTCGCGTTGCGCGACGGTGTGGTGGCCCGTCGGATCGTGGGCGTCGGCGGCGTCGGCAGCTTCGACTATCTCGTCGACGGGTTCTGTGCCGGCCTCGGACTGCGCGACCGGCTGAAGCATGAACTGCGCCGCCATATCGAAGGATTGCTCTTCCCGGGGGAGCCCGGGATATGGCAGCGCTTCAACGTCGCCTACCGGCCCGAGGAGGTCGGCGTCCCGGTTCTGCTCTTCCACGACGAGGGCGACGACATGGTGCCGCTGTCGCAGTCACGGCTCACCGCGGCCGCGCACGGTGAGCGCGCCCGCCTCGTCGTCACCCGTGGACTCGGACACCGCCGGATCCTGGCGGACCCCCAAGTCGTCGCCGAGGCGGTGGCCTTCGCCGTCTCCGGCCGTGACGAGGCCGCCGTGGGCTCGCACGCACCAGACCCCGCTCCCTGATCCGGCCCGATCCAGAAGACGGGCCCTGGCGTCAGGTCCGCTCCGGCAGCCCGGCCGGGTCGGTCGCCGCCGCGCGCAGGCGGTTCAGGATGCCGCGCGCGGCCTTCTCGTACACGGAGTTGTCGTCGTGCAGCACGGACTCGGCGTTGGCCGCCTCCATCATCGCGATGATCTCGAAGGCCAGTTGCGGTACGTCGAGGTCCGCATCGAAGCCGCCCGTGAGCCGGGCATCCTCGATCGTCCGTTCCACGTACGCCACCCAGTCGGCCCGGGTCCTGGCGACCGCGTCGTGCACGGGGCCGCTGCGGGCGTCGAACTCGGCGGTGACGGTGTAGAAGAAGCAGCCGCCGGCGAAGACGCGGTCACAGGAGTAGTCCAGCCACCTCCGGCACAGGGCCCACACCTGGTCGGCGCTCGGCGGCAGCTCGCCGGCCGGCTGTACCACCCGGTCGGCGAAGACGGCGATCGCCGCGCGGACCGTTGCCAGCTGGAGCTCCTCCTTGGAGCCGAAGAGGGCGAAGACGCCGCTCTTGCTGAGCTTCAGTTCGGTGGCGATACGGCCCAGGGAGAGGCCTTCGAGGCCCTCGACCGAGGCGATGTTCATCGTGCGCCCGAGCACCAGGCGCCGGGTCTGGTTGCCGCGCTCGACGCGTCCGTCCGTGTGTGTGCTGCCGGTCATGCGCCCCATCGTACTGAACGCACGATCGTGCGCATATCGCGCCGAACCCTGTGGGTGCGGCTCCCCGGGATCGGTAGCAGACTCGGGACGACAGGCAATGGGATCCCGACCGGACAGGACCTAGGAGGAGCACACCATGCTCACGACCCGCTTTGTCACAGGCTCCCCGAACTGGATCGACCTCGGCACACCCGACATCGAGGCGGCGAACAGTTTCTACGGCGGCCTGTTCGGCTGGACGTTCCAGTCGGCGGGGCCGGAGGCCGGTGGCTACGGCATGTTCCAGTTGGACGGTAAGACCGTCGCCGGCGGCATGACGGTCGCCCCGGACCAGGGCGCCCCCGGATGGAGCCTCTACTTCCAGACGCCCGATGCCGACGCCACGGCCAAGTCGGTCGAGCAGGGCGGAGGCGCCGTGGTCGTCGAACCGATGGACGTATTCGAACTGGGCCGCATGGCGATCTTCACCGACCCGTCGGGCGCGGGCTTCGCGACCTGGCAGCCCGGCCAGATCAAGGGCCTGGACGTCGTCAACGCCCCCGGCTCGCTGTGCTGGGCGGAGCTCTACACGCCGGACCCCGGGCAGGGGCTGCGCTTCTACAGCGGCGTCTTCGGCTGGGAGACATCCTCGATGCCGCTGCCGGACGGCAGCGGCTCGTACACCATGCTCAACCCGGCCGGGACGAGCGCGGACGACATGTTCGGCGGCGTCGCACCCCTGGCGTCGGACCCGGTCGAGGCGGCGGACGGGCCGTCGTGGCTGCCGTACTTCGAGGTCGCGGACTGCGATGCGACGGTGGCCAAGGCGCAGGAACTGGGCGGCACGGTCAGGATGGCGCCGGTGGACATGGAGGGCGTGGGCCGCTTCGCGAAGCTGGCGGACCCGGCGGGCGGACATTTCGCGGTGCTGCAGGGCGCACAGTCGGAGGGCTGACGGGCCTCGGGTTTGGCTTGTTCTCGACAGCCTCGGGGCGCATTGTGGCGTCCCGAGGCCGTTGACGGGGTGGGGGTGATGGGGGCGTTGATGCTTCATTGACCGGGCGTTTATCGGCGGCGGGCAGCGTGTGCGGCATGCCGATCAATACCACCACCGACAAAGAACTCTCCTGGCAGGAGACCGCGTTGTGCGCCCAGACGGGGCCGGAATTCTTCTTTCCGGCCCCGGGGTCGTCGACGCGCGAGGCGAAGCAGTTGTGCGGGGCTTGCGAGGGGCGGGTGGCGTGCCTGGAGTACGCGCTGGCTCATGATGAGAGATTTGGGGTGTGGGGCGGGCTTTCGGAGAAGGAGCGGTACAGCTTGAAGCGCGACCAGGGCTGAATCAGGGTGGGCGCCGGCCTCAGAACCAGTGCCGCAC
Organism: Streptomyces lunaelactis; assembly: GCF_003054555.1. NCBI lineage: Bacteria > Bacillati > Actinomycetota > Actinomycetes > Kitasatosporales > Streptomycetaceae > Streptomyces > Streptomyces lunaelactis. The sequence goes on from NZ_CP026304.1 coordinate 7,437,253, forward strand.
GTGGCCTCCGTCCTCGGCCGGCCCCTCACAGGGGTGGCCAGGGGCACGCGGCACTGACAGAGCGCCCGGTTCGTTTGCAAGCCCAGTAGGTGACCTGGCCGGGCCTGGGGCGTTACCCGTGCATGACCGTGACGATGACGCGGGCGGCGCCTCGATGAGGCAGTCCGCACGCCGCCTTGCCAAGGCTGTCCAGTCGCTGCGCACGCGCCTGCCGTTCGTCTCCCGCGCCGCCGAACAGCTGCTGCGCGTCAGCATCCTGGACAACGGCACGCGGATCGCGGCGCAGGTCTTCGTCGGCGTCATTCCCGCGCTGTTCGTGATCACCGCATTCGCCCCGGCCGTCTTGCGTGACCAGCTGGTGTCCACGGTGCGAGCGGAGTTCGGCCTGCGGGGCGAGACGCTCTCCCAGGTGCAGCAGTTGCTGCGGGCGGGCGGGGACAGCGAGACCCGGGACGCGTTCGGTGCCGTCGGGGCAGTGGTGGTCCTGCTGTCCGCGACGACGTGCAGCCGTGCCCTGCAGCGGGTGTGCGAGCGCTCCTGGCACCTGCCCGGGGCGGCGATCCACGTGGTCGCCTGGAGGTGGATGGTGTGGCTGGTCGTGTGGCTGGTCGTGCTGCTTCTGCTGGGACCGCTGCACGATGCCTTCGGAGCGGGTACGGCGCTGGGTGTGCCGCTGACGGTGGTCTCGAGTGTGCTGCTGTGGTGGTGGACCCAGTATCTGCTGCTGGGCGGCCGCGTGCCCTGGCTGCCGCTGCTGCCCGGTGCGGTGATGAGCGGTACGGCCGTGGTGGTGCTGAGCTGGGCGGCACGCCTGTATCTGCCGAATGAACTGGACCGCAGCGTCGCGCAGTTCGGGCCGTACGGAGCGGTGTTCAGCCTCCTGTCGTGGCTGATCGTCCTGTGTGCCGCCGTCACGGCGGCCATCGCCCTCGGCCAAGTCGTCGCGACCGAGCCGTTCGTGGCCCGACTACTCGGCACCGCTACCCGGAACTCGGATCCTGACCGGAGCGGTCCTGATCAGGACTGATCGACTCCAGCAGGGCGTCGCCGCACCAGGCAGCGGATGGTGCGTCACCATGACGCGGTCATCAGGGGGCGGTCCGCTGAGCCTTGACGATCCGCGGGACGCTCTTCTCCCCGACTGCCTTGCTGCTGATGGCGTAGCGCTCGGCTCGGGCCCCGGGGGCGACGTCGGCGAAGCCCAGTACGACGGAATCGAGGGTCTTGCCGTCGGCGTCGGCAAAGTCGACCTGCACGGAGTAGAACGCCTTCTCGTCGGTGCTGTTGGTCACTCTGACCAGGGCGGCACGCTTTCCGTCGGTACGCGAGGTCGGTACGCCGCCCTGGGACACGTCCGCCATGGCGTTGCCCTGACCGGGAGCGTCCGCGAGAGCCGCGGAGGCGGAGGCCCGGATGCGTGCGGCCTCCGCGGAGACCGAGGCTTCGAAGTCCTCCTTGGAGCGAGGGCTGGACGATGCCGTCTCACGAGGTGGCGATGCGGCGGATCCGGTGCGGCTCGGCGTGGCCGGGCCGGAGCTGTCGTCGTCCCCTCCGCATGCGGTCAGGCCGACTGCCAGAAGCGCTGCCAGCGCGGTCGCCACGACGCCCTCGGCTCTCCTCCGCACCGTGAGAGTGGCCACGGAAACCTCCACATACCGGAATGAATAGCATCTAGCCGCCAAAACTAGTCCACAAGGTCACAGAGTGCGATCGCAGGAACAGGTGCTCCAGCCCGTCGGACGGCTGCCTTCCGGATGCACGTGAGACGTCGCCGGTAGATCGTGGACCGGGAGGAATCCAGGGAGGGAACCACCAGAGAGGGAGCCATGGAAACCGACGCCCTGACGCCTGCGTTGCTGCGGACCCTGCGCGAGACGCAGCCCTATCCGGTCGTATCCGTGACCGTCCCCACGCATCGGCGCGAGCCCGACAACGCTCAGGACGCGGTACGCCTTCGCAATCTTGTGGCGGAGGCAGAGCGTCGGCTCGACTCCGACGAGACGGTGTCGCGGCAGGCCCGGATCGACATCAAGACGCAGCTCGATCAGGCTGTCGCCGAGGTCGACCTGCGACACACCCTCGACGGGCTGGTGATCCTCGCGAATCCGGGCGAGCACCAGATCTGGTACCTCCCCCGGCGGGTACCGGAACGTGTCGTGCTGAGCGACACCTACCTGACCCGGAACCTGGTCGCCGCGAAGGCCATGGACCGCCCGTACTGGATCCTCGCCGTCGCCGCGGACCGCGCCACGCTGTGGCACGGCTCCGGAGAGTCCGTACGAGAGCACAATCGCAACGGGTTCCCCAAGGTCATGGAGCCGGAGGTGCAGGATGTGCAGCGCGAGGAGCGCGTGGGCGATTCGGCCAGCACCTTCCGCGACGAGCAGATCCACCGGTTCCTGCGGGAGGTGGACGCCGCGCTGTCCGCCGTTCTCGCCGCCGAGCCCCGCCCCCTCTACCTCGTCGGCCTGGCTCCCGCGCTGGCCCTGCTGGAGGAGGTGGGCACCGTCGAACGCGACGTCGCGGGAAAGGTACTCAACGGCGGCCTGCTGAACGGACCGGCGCACGTTCTGTACCGAGAACTGGAGGCCGGCATCGGCGAGTTCCACCGGAAGGAGGCGGCACGCACCATCGACCGGCTCGTCGCGGCCCGCGGCCGGCGCACCTTCGCCGCCGGCCTCGACGAAGTACGGGAGGCCGCCCAGGAGGGACGGGCCGCACTCGTCGCCGTCGAGGAGAACTTCCAGCAGACCGTTCGGGTCGACCAAGGGCATCTGGTGCCCGTCGACCCGGCGGAACCGGGCTCGGCTCCTTCCGAGGACGGCGTCCGTGAGGACATCGTCGACGAAATCGTGGAAGCCGCCCTGGACAGCGGTGCCGAGGTCGTCTTCGTTCCCGGCGACGCACTCGCCGGCCACAACCGCATCGCGGCCGACCTGCGCTACTGACCTCGCGGCTCAGCCACCGCACACGGCCGGCAGCTCGGCATCTCCCGCGCCCATGAGCGATGAGTGGGACCGGGCCGCGGGGTCTACCCCTGTGGACGGCCCGCCTCTCCGGGCTGGGGCCACGGCTCGCGAAAGGAAGAGATCATGTTCGGCAACACGCAGGCGTTCAGCGGATTCGCCGCGGACGACATCGAGAAGGCGAAGGCCTTCTACAGCCAGACTCTGGGCCTGAAGGTGACCGAGGAGTACGGCATGCTGCGGCTGCACCTCGGCAGCGGCGCCGAGGTGCTGGTCTATCCCAAGGCCGTGCACACGCCGGCGTCGTTCACGGTTCTCAACTTCCCCGTGGACGACATCGACGCGGCCGTCGACGAGCTCGTCCGACGAGGCGTGCGATTCGAGCGGTACCCCGGCATGGAGGGCGACGACAAGGGCATCGTCCGGGGCGGCGGCGGCCCGGACATCGCGTGGTTCACGGACCCGGCGGGCAACGTCATCTCCGTGCTCCAGGACACCTAAGCGGTGTCGGGGAGGTCCGGGTGGGTGAAGGAGCGGGTCGAGGGCCGAGTCTGGCAAGGCGGAGGAAGGAGTCCACGCGGAGCGTCGGCGACTGACGACAACGCAGCCAGGCGACAGCCATCGGCCCGCGACGCCGCCCGGACTTCCCCGGGGCCGCTCAGGTCCTGTCCGGGCCGGTGCGCGCCAGGACGGCCGCAGCCCATCCGCCCTGCGCGCCGGGCGTCACGGCATGATCTCCAGTGGTTCGTACTCGTGCTCCCGGCCACCGACCCACTCGATCCACGTCGGATCGTCGAGGAGTGCGTCAGCGTCGGGCAGGCCGGCCAGCCGCAGGAACTCCAGCAGGTCCCGGTCGGAGTGGGCGAGGCCCATGATCTGGTCCCGCACGGTGACTCTTCGGCCACCGGACGGGGAGATCCGGTGCACGACGATCGGCGGGTGGGCGGCCATGTACCCAGGCTGCGACGGATCGCCGCTCACAGCATGTCCGGGGCTCGGCCGGAAGGGGCCTGGGGCCTGATCCCGAAGGCGCCCTAAGCAGGCACTCGGCCCTGGAGACGGGCGGCGCGGTCGCGGATCTCCGGCAGGAGCGTGTAGAGCGCGGAGCCGGGGCAGCGTGTCCAGCAGCCGTCGCGGTGCCCCGAGATCGTGGGAAAGGTGACCCGGCTGCCCTTCGGGTATTTGCTGGCGTCGTTGGTGGAGACCAGGAGTGTGCTGCCGCGGGGGTCGATCCCGTACAGACCGAGCTTCCACGCGGCGAGGCGGGATATCGCCTCGAGCATCGGCGCGGGCACGCTCGCCCCGGTGCCGTACGTCCCGATGGCCGCTATGCCGACGCTGCCGATGTTGAATCCCACGGTGTGCGCGCCGACGACGGGATTGTCGATGCCCCCGGTGCGCCCCTCGTAGATGGTGCCGGTCCGGTCGACGAAGAAGTTGTATCCGACGTCGTCCCAGTCCCGGTTGTCGACGTGGTCGTCGGAGAGGGCACGGATCAGAGCGGGGACGTCTTGCGGCGTGTAGTCGTTGCCGCTGTTCGAGTGATGGATGAAGACCGCCTTGACCGAGGTCGCGGACAGCTCGGGTTTCCGCCGCGGCAGCGGTGTGGGCTGCCAGTCCGTCCGGAGTACGACAGCCGGCCGGGCTGCGGTCCACGGCGCGGCGGGCTCGGCCCGCGGACGCGGCCGGGTGCGGCCTTCCGCGGGCGCCGACGCGGACGGCCTTCCCTTGTCGCTCGCGGCCAGTGCGGCCGCGATCACGCCTGCCGCGGCTGCCCTGCCCATGCCGCGCAGCAGCATGCGCCGGTCGATGGTCATGATCCTGAGCGTAAGGCGGCACCTCCGGGCGCGCCTCCGCTGCTCGGGGGCTGTGCGTGTGTCCTCAATCGCCGGCAACTGGGGCCTCGCCGGCGATTGAGGCGCGGGGTCCGGGGCGGAGCCCCATCCAGGAAAGGGTCAGAGCGCCGCTCGGGCCGCCATCCGCTCCTTGCGGGCCGCGAGCTTTGCGTCGAACTTGCTCGCCTCGGAGTCCAGCCCGCCCATGTACAGGCCGAGCTCCTCCTGCGCCTTGAGCCCGTCGGGGCCGAGACCGTCGATCTCCAGCACCTTCAGGAAGCGCAGCACCGGCTGCAGCACATCGTCGTGGTGGATCCGCATGTTGTAGATCTCGCCGATCGCCATCTGTGCGGCGGCCCGCTCGAAGCCGGGCATGCCGTGTCCGGGCATCCGGAAGTTGACGACGACATCGCGCACGGACTGCATGGTCAGATCCGGGGCCATCTCGAAGGCCGCGCCCAGCAGATTGCGGTAGAAGACCATGTGCAGGTTCTCGTCGGTCGCGATCCGCGCCAGCATCCGGTCGCAGACCGGGTCGCCCGACTGGTGGCCGGTGTTGCGGTGCGAGACGCGGGTCGCGAGCTCCTGGAAGGCGACGTACGCCACGGAGTGCAGCATCGAGTGGCGGTTGTCGGACTCGAAGCCCTCGGCCATGTGTGCCATACGGAACTGCTCGAGCTTGTCCGGGTCGACGGCGCGCGAGGTCAGCAGGTAGTCGCGCATCACGATGCCGTGCCGGCCCTCCTCCGCGGTCCAGCGGTGCACCCAGGTGCCCCAGGCGCCGTCGCGGCCGAAGAGGCTGGCGATCTCGTGGTGGTAGCTGGGGAGGTTGTCCTCGGTCAGCAGGTTCACGACCAGCGCGATCTTGCCGATGTCGGTCACCTTGGACTGCTCGGACTCCCAGGCCTGGCCGTCCTCGAAGAAGCCGGGGAAGTTCCGGCCGTCGGAGAACGGGACGTACTCGTGGGGCATCCAGTCCTTGGCAACTTTGAGATGGCGGTTGAGTTCCTTCTCCACCACCTCTTCCAGCGCGAACAGCAGTCGGGCGTCGGTCCACGCTTCCGAACTGCCGAGGTGGGGAGAGGTGATCGTCACGGGTGCTCCTGGGGACGGGAGAGTTACTTACGGATTCGTAGGTTACGAGACCGTAGGTTAAGGCGGCGGTAAGCCATCGGCCAAGCCCGCTTCCGCGATGTCCGGTTACATTCCGTTATGCGTACAGGTCACGGAGGCGTACGGAGAGGCAGGTCACGCACCCTTCGAGCTTCTCGAACTCGCTGATGTCCACCGCTACCGGCTGGTAGCCGAGATCCGTGAACAGCTCCGCGGACTTCGGTGCGCTGGCGGCCATCAGCAGCTTCCCGCCACCGAGCAGCACCACATGCGCGCCGGACTCCTCCGGGACGGGGAGATGACGGGGGAAGACGGTCGGGTTCTCCACCAGTGGCGGGTATCCGATGACGGTGGAATCCGGCAGCGCGGTCACAGCGGTCTTCAGATGCAGCACCTTGCTCAAGGGGACGGCGACGACGCGTGCACCCAGCGGCTCGAAGGCGGCGCGCAGCTGCTGGACGCCTGCCGCGTTCGTACGGCCGCCGCGGCCCACGTAGATCGTGTCGCCGACCTTCAGCACATCGCCGCCGTCGAGGGTGCCCGGCTCCCACACCCAGTTCACCGAGCAGCCGAGCCGGGCCAGGGTCTCCTCAACGGCCGCGGTCTCCGGCCTGCGGGACTCGGCCCCCGGGCGGGCGATCAGCGCGACATTGCGGAACATGACGACCGTGTCCTCGATGAACACGCCGTCCGGGCAGTCGTCGGCCGGTTCCGTCTCGACGGTCTCCCAGCCGTGCTCGCGCAGCGTCTCCGCGTAGGTCTCCCACTGTTCCAACGCGAGGGCGGCATCGACGGGGGTGCGCTCGATGTGGGTGACGAGACCTTCGGAGAGCCGGGGGCTGGGGCGGCGGATCAGGGCCTTCTGGCTGGGCACGGGTGGGGCTCCAGGTGGGTCGGGGTCTGGTGGCGCCCATCATGGCGCGCGGTGCCGGGGGGACGGAATGCTCTTTCCCCCACCCTCTTCCCCTACCTTCGTCCGGGGGGACCCCCACGAGGCTGACACGTCAGCCCGTCCGGCGTTTGAGTACACGGCCCAAGGGTGCTCAACGCGGATCACCGAGTACCTCGTCCGCGCGGATGTCACGGAGCTCGCCGTCCAGGAGCAGCCAGCGCGTGATGCCGATCGACTCCAGGAACGGCACATCGTGACTCGCCACGATGAGCGCTCCCTCGTACGACTCCAGGGCCGCCGTCAGCTTCCGCACGCTCGCCATGTCCAGATTGTTCGTCGGCTCGTCCAGCATCAGCAGCTGCGGCGCCGGCTCGGCGAGCAGCAGTGCGGCGAGCGCCGCGCGGAACCGTTCGCCGCCCGACAGGGTCCCGGCCGGCTGGTCGGCACGCGCGCCCCGGAACAGAAAACGCGCGAGCCGCGCCCTGATCCGGTTGTTGGCCGCGTCGGGCGCGAACCGCGCCACGTTCTCCACCACGCTCAGCTCGTCGTCGAGCACATCGAGCCGCTGCGGCAGAAAGTGGAGCGGTACCTCGGCCACCGCCTCGCCCGCGACCGGCGCCAACTCGCCGGTGATCGTACGCAGCAGCGTCGTCTTGCCCGCTCCATTGCGTCCCACCAGCGCGATCCGCTCCGGGCCGCGGACCTCGAACTCTCCCTTCACCTCGGCCCCGTAACGAAGCGTCAGATCAGAAAGCCGCAGTACGCCCCGGCCCGGATGGACCTTGGTGAACGGCAGCTCGATACGGATCTCGTCGTCGTCGCGGACCGCGTCCACGGCCTCGCCGAGCCGCTCCTTCGCATCGGCGAGCCGCTCGGTGTGCATGATGCGGTGCTTGCCCGCCGATTCCTGCGCCGCGCGTTTGCGCGCCCCCATGACGATCTTCGGCTCTCGCTTGGAGTCCGACATCTTCTGTCCGTACCGCTTGCGGCGGGCCAACTTGATCTGGGCATCCGCCAGTTCACGCTTCTGCCGCTGTACGTCGGCTTCCGCGACGCGCACCATGCGCTCGGCGGCGTCCTGCTCGACGGCGAGTGCCTCCTCGTACGCGGAGAATTTGCCGCCGTACCAGTGGACCTCGCCGTCGCGCAGATCGGCGATCTGGTCGACCAGCTCCAGGAGTTCGCGGTCGTGACTGACCACGACCATCACCCCGGACCAGGCGGCGACGGCGTCGTACAGCCGCCGCCGCGCGTACAGGTCGAGGTTGTTGGTCGGCTCGTCGAGCAGCAGCACTCCGGGCCTGGCCAGCAGCAGGGCCGCCAGCCGCAGCAGTACGCCCTCGCCGCCCGACACCTCGCCGATGGTGCGGTCGAGCCCGATATGGCCGAGGCCGAGCTGATCGAGGGCGGCGAGGGCCCGCTCCTCGACGTCCCAGTCGTCGCCGACCGCCGTGAAGTGCTCCTCGCGCGGATCGCCCGCCTCGATGGCGTGCAGTGCGGTGCGCGCGGCGGCGATGCCCAGCACCTCGTCCACCGGCAGGCCGGTGTCCAGCACCAGGTTCTGCGGGAGGTAGCCGATCCCGCCCGCGGTGCGTACCACTCCGCCGGACGGTGTGAGATCACCGGCGATCAGCCGCAACAGCGTTGACTTTCCAGAGCCGTTGACGCCGACCAGGCCGGTCCTGCCCGGGCCGACCGCGAGCTGGAAGTCGTCGAACACCCCGGTGCCGTCCGGCCAGGCGAAGGTGAGTGAGGAGCAGGTGATGTGGGTGGGGGCAGTAGACATACGGGTCTCCCGGTTGCGTGGAAGGGGGCTAGGGCAACGGGTGGGGACACCGGAATACGGGCGACGATCGCGGGAACGCGGACCGGAACACCAAGGAGGTTCCGGTGGATCAGGACGGCTCGAGCGCCGAGGTCGCACGCAATGCGCACAGCATGCCGAGAGAGCTGTACAACACGGTGTCTCAAGGACCTCAGACGAGCAACGTCCTACTCCGATCGACGACAACAGAACCGCTGTACACCGTACGAACGCGCTCGGGCACTGTCAAAGAATTATCGTGAGCGGGACCTGCGCGAACCCCCGACACGATCCGCGAGGTGCTCGTTGGCCGACGGCTACGACTACATGGAGCTCAACGCACTCCTCGGTGCGGAGCCCCAGTAGGCGCGGAGCGGAAGTACGAGCCGAGCCTCAGTGGGCGTCGCGCAGCAGCTCGGCGAGATTGTGGTCGAGGTCCAGATAGAGGTGCTCGTGGCCGGTGGGGACCAGGCCCTGGACGCGCGTGAGGAAGCGGCGCAGTTCGCTGGTCCGGATGTGCACCACCGCGATGCCCTCGGGGGCGTGGAACTCCACGACCGTACGGTCGTAGCCGAACGGTCTGACGCGTACGTCGCCGACGCCGGCCGGGGCATCGATGCCCGCCGCGAGCAGCTCACGGGAGAACGCCCAGGACACCTCGTTGCCCTCCAGCGTCGCTGGAGGCGGGAAGGCCATCCGGATGGCGAAGGGATCCTCGCGGTCGTAACGAAGAGTGGCCGGAACTGACTCCATCTGCGGCGCAGAGGCGACCAGGCGGGCCTGCACGGCCTGTTCGATGACGGTGGACAAGGCCTGCTCCTTCGTGCGCGGCTCGCTGATGTCTCCCTGACACCTGGAGAGACGGCAGAACGAGCGATTACGTGCATCCAAAGGGAACGTGACCTGTGTCACCGTGCGCACCGGCGGCACCCTGGACGGGGTCGGGCCGGTGGGCTAGCTTCCAGCGCCATGACGTCCATGGGGAAGACGAGACGAACGGTGTCGGTGGGGCTGTGCGCGGCGGCGGTGGCCGCTGCCCTGGCCGCGCCGGCGCAGGCAGCCGGGCAATCGGGCAGTACCGCGGCAGGGGGGAGCGGGAAGGGGCCGAGCTGGAGCCTCAAGGACACCGGAACCGACGTACGGTTCCGGGGCCTCGCGCCCGTCAGCCGCAGGACCGCCTGGGTCGCGGGCTCGAAGGGCACGGTGCTGCGTACGCCGGACGGCGGCCGCAGCTGGCAGAACGTCTCCCCGGCCGCGGCCGGCGAGCTGGAGTTCCGAGACATCGAGGCCTTCGACGACCGGCGCGCGGTGGTGCTGGCCATCGGCGAGGGCGAGGCGTCCCGGGTCCTCCGTACCGAGGACGGCGGGGCGAGCTGGACCGAGTCCTTCCGCAACACCGACCCGAAGGCCTTCTACGACTGCATCACCTTCTTCGACAGCCGGCACGGACTCGCCATGAGCGACCCGGTGGACGGCAGGTTCCGCATCCTGTCGACCGATGACGGCGGCACGTCGTGGAAGGTGCTGCCGAGCGCCGGGATGCCGGCTGCGCTCCCCGGCGAGGCGGGCTTTGCCGCAAGCGGCCAGTGCCTGGTCAGTTCGGGGAGCAGGGATGTGTGGCTGGCGACCGGCGGCGGCGCCACGGCGCGCGTACTGCACTCCGCCGACCGCGGCCTGAACTGGACCGTCGCGGAATCGACCATCCCCGCCGGGGACCCGGCACGCGGGGTCTTCGGGCTCGCCTTCCGCGACCGTACGCACGGTATCGCGGCCGGCGGCGACTACCGGGGCGACCAGGCATCGCCGCAGGCCGCGGCGGTCAGCGGGGACGGCGGGCGCAGCTGGCGGCAGTCGAGGACACCGCCGCCCGCCTACCGCTCGGGTGTGGCCTGGCTGCCGCACAGCAGCGTCGCGGCACTCGCCGTCGGCCCGACCGGGACCGATCTGACCGTGGACGGCGGGCGCAACTGGCGCACGGTCGACACCGGTTCGTACGACACGGTCGACTGCACCCCCGACTTCGGCTGCTGGGCCTCGGGCGAGAAGGGCCGGGTCGCACGACTGGAATTCTGAGCCGTCAGGGGGTTCTGAGCCGTCAGGGAGTTCTGAGCCGTCCTACGAGGGCAACTGTCGGCGGTACGGGGCGAGTCCCGGCGCGGTCTTGGTCGCGATGAACTCCGTGATCCGGTACTCGCACACGCCGCCGACCGTGAAGGGGTCGGCCGCCGCGATCTCCTCGATCCGCGCGCGGTCGTCCCCGACGGCCAGGATCACCCCGCCGTCGCGCGGGTTCTTGCGCCCCGATGCGATGAAAACGCCCTCCTCGTACAGCCCGTCCAGCCAGGCCACATGCGCTTCGAGCAGCTCATCGACGCGCTCGACGGGCGCGGTGTAGGTCAATTCCAGTACGAACATGATCGCCAGATTACGTGACCAGCACCGGACCGACCGGCCTTGGCCGTGTCTGACAAATCCCGCCTGGTGCGCGACGCCCGGCACGCACACTCGCTGTGTTGTCGGAGTCATCCAAGTACGTCCAGTACGAGGATGATCCTCCGCCTTGCGATTGCACGCACCGGACGCCGCGCACCCCGCCCTGCGGGCGGACGGCGCCATTTGTCAGACACGGCCTAGGCTGGGCGGCATCATGATGATCATCGAGACGCCTCCCGACTGGCCCGCCGACGAGCCCGCGGCCCTCGCCGTTCAGGACGAACTGCGCACCCGCGTCGTCCTGGACGAGCCGGGGCCGCCGCCGGCCACCGGTCTGGTGACCGGCGTCGATGTGGCGTACGACGACGAGCGCGATGTCGTCGCGGCGGCGGCCGTCGTCCTCGACGCCGCGACGCTCACCGTCGTCGAGGAGGCCACCGCGGTCGGCCGCGTCGCCTTCCCGTACATCCCCGGCCTGCTCGCCTTCCGGGAGATCCCGACCGTGCTGGCCGCCCTGGAGTCCCTCACGGCAGACCCCGGTCTGGTCGTCTGCGACGGCTACGGCCGGGCGCACCCCCGCCGTTTCGGGCTCGCCGCCCACCTCGGCGTACTGACCGGGCTGCCCGTGATCGGCGTCGCCAAGAACCCCTTCGTCTTTTCCTACGGCGAACTCGGCCCGCACCGCGGTGACTTCGCCCCGCTCCTCGCGGACGATGGCGAGGAGGTCGGCCGGGCCCTGCGCACCCAGGACGGCGTCAAGCCGCTCTTCGTCTCCGTCGGGCACCGTGTGAGCCTGGAGGGCGCCTGCGCGCACACCCTCCACCTCGCGTCCCGCTACCGGCTCCCCGAGACCACGCGCCGGGCCGACCGGCTGTGCAGGATTGCCCTGGAACAAGCCAAGGCCGGGACCTGACTCAGCGCGAGTCCGCGACCCGGAAGCTGATCCCGGCCGCCCGGAGCCGCTCCAGCAGCGCATCGCCCATCGCGACGGCCGTGGTGACCTGACCCGACGTCTTCGGCAGCGGATCGAGGGCCAGGCAGAGCGCCGACTCGCCGAGCATCTTCGCCGTCTCGTCGTAGCCCGGGTCGCCGCCCGAGACCTCGGTGAAGACCCGGCGGCCGCCGCCCTCGCCCACGAAGCGCACCGAGAACCAGCTCCGCGCCCGGCGCTCGGGGCTCGGCCCCTCGCCCTGTTTGACCCGGTCCATCAGCCACCGCCTGGCTGCCGGGAGCTGGGCCAGCGCGAAGCCCGCGCCCACGGCCGCCGTACCGCCGAGCGCCATCGGCAGGGACTTGACCGCCGCGTACTCCCGGTAGCGGAAGTCCGGTCCGTACCGCGGCAGGGCGGCCGCCGATCGCGCCACGATCTGCGGGTCGAGAGTCGGCAGCGGCAGGGCCCAGGCGCCGGTCTCCCGGCTGAACCGGGGGCTGCCCAGCGGGGCCCGAGCCCGCCGTCCCATCAGCCGCGGCTCGTGCAGCCGCCGCTCGTGCGCGGCCCGCAGCGTCTGCCGGCCGCGGCTCATCGCGGTGAGCGCGGAGGCGAACGTCCCGCCGGAGAAGGTGGCGTTGGAGCGTACGAAGGCGTCGACGTTCAGCGGCACGTCCTTCGGCAGGTGCTGGACGGTGAAGTACGTGCCGAGGTCGTGCGGGACCGAGTCGTAGCCGCAGGCGTGGACGATGCGCGCCCCGGTCTCCCGGGCCCGCGCGTCATGGCGTACGTACATCAGGTCCACGAACTCGGGCTCGCCGGTCAGGTCGGCGTAGTCGGTCCCGGCCTCCGCGCAGGCGGCGACCAGCGGCTCCCCGTACCAGACGTACGGACCGACCGTCGTGGCCACCACGCGGGTGGACTCGGCGAGTTCGCGCAGCGTCCCCGGATCGTCGGCGTCCGCCTGGATCAGCGGCAGCTCGGCGCAGTCGGGATTGATCGCGGCAAGTCGCTCACGGAGCAGCTCGAGCTTCTCCCGGCCGCGGCCCGCGACGGCCCAGCGGCAGCCGTCGGGCGCGTGTGCCGCGAGGTACTCCGCGGTGAGCGCTCCGACGAAGCCCGTCGCCCCGAAGAGCACGATGTCGTACGGGCGCTCCGTGCGATCGGTCCCGTTCCGCGTGTTCAATGGCCCCTCCGCCGTTTCCGCCGCGCTGCTGGACGCTGCTGGTCGCGCTGATGTCGGTGGCTGAGGCTAGCGTGCGAATTGGCCAGGCAGAAGATGTGTTTCCCATCGGTAACATCAGATCTAAGCGCTTGCTCGGCCGAGACCCTTGTGCGGAGTGGAACGCGTTCTTACCATCGCTGGTGTTACATCAGTTGTGTCACAGTGCTGGGGGCTTGATGACGGCGACAGGGAACGGCCCGCTGGCCGGGGTGCGTGTGGTCGAGCTGGCGGGTATCGGGCCCGGCCCGTTCGCCGCCATGCTCCTGGCCGACCTCGGCGCCGACGTCGTACGGGTCGACCGGCCCGGCGGCGCGGGGCTGAACATCGATCCGGCCTACGACCTCACCAACCGCAACAAGCGATCGGTGCTGATCGACCTCAAGGCCGAGGACGGCCCCGGTCAGGTGCTCGATCTGGTCGAGCGCGCCGACGTACTGATCGAGGGATACCGGCCCGGTGTCGCGGAGCGCCTGGGCGTCGGCCCGCAGGAGTGCCACGCGCGCAACCCTCGTCTGGTCTACGGGCGGATGACCGGCTGGGGCCAGGAGGGACCGCTCGCGCAGCGCGCCGGGCACGACATCGCGTACATCGCCATCACCGGCACCCTAGGCATGATCGGCAAGGCCGACGAGCCGCCCGCCGTCCCGGCCAACCTCGTCGGCGACTACGCGGGCGGCTCCCTCTATCTCGTCATCGGAGTACTCGCGGCTCTCCAGCACGCCCGCACCGAGGGCGGCTCCGGCCAGATCGTCGACGCGGCCATCGTCGACGGGGCCGCCCATCTGGCCACGATGATCCACGGGATGATGGCGGCCGGCGGCTGGCAGGACCGGCGCGGGGCGAATCTGCTCGACGGCGGCTGCCCCTTCTACGGCAACTACGAGACCGCCGACGGCGAGTACATGGCGGTCGGGGCCCTTGAGCAGCAGTTCTACAACGAGTTCATCGAGCTGCTCGGCATCAAGGGCGAGGCCCCGGCCCGTAAGGACTTCGCCCGCTGGGACGAGCTGCGCGCCGCGGTCGCCGCCCGCTTCAGGACCAGGACGCGCGAGGAGTGGACCGCCGTCTTCGAGGGCTCGGACGCCTGTGTCGCGCCGGTGCTCTCTCTCGGGGAAGCCCCCTCGCACCCGCATCTCGCGGCCCGCGGAACCTTCCTCGACCACGGCGGAATCACCCAGCCGGCGCCCGCGCCCCGCTTCTCCGCCACGCCCGGCTCCGTGTACCGGGGCCCCGCCCAGCCGGGCGCCGACACCGCGGAAGTGGCCCGCGACTGGGACCTGCCCGGCCTCACCGGCCTCACCGGCCTCGCCAAGGAGGACGACCGTTGAAGCGTCAGATCTTCACCGCGGAACACACGCGTTCCGTGAGACCGTCCGTACCTTCCTCGCCAAGGAGGTCCTGCCGCACTACGAGCAGTGGGAGAAGGACGGCATCGTCAGCCGGGAGGCCTGGCTGGCCGCGGGCAGGCAGGGGCTGCTCGGTCTCGCTGTGCCGGAGGAGTACGGGGGCGGCGGGAACGCGGACTTCCGCTACAGCGCCGTGCTCGCCGAGGAGTTCACCCGGGCAGGCGCCGCCGGTCTCGCGCTCGGGCTGCACAACGACATCATCGGCCCGTACCTCACCGGCCTCGGCACCGAGGAGCAGAAGCGGCGCTGGCTGCCCGGCTTCTGCAGCGGTGAGATCATCACCGCCATCGCGATGACCGAACCGGGTGCGGGCTCCGACCTCCAGGGCATCCGCACCACCGCCGAGGACCGCGGCGATCACTGGATACTCAACGGATCGAAGACCTTCATCTCCAACGGGATTCTCGCCGACCTGGTGGTCGTCGTCGTCAAGACCACCCCCGAGGGCGGCGCCAAGGGGCTCTCCCTGCTGGTCGTCGAGCGCGGCACCGAGGGCTTCGAGCGCGGCCGCAACCTCGACAAGATCGGCCAGAAGTCCCAGGACACGGCAGAGCTGTTCTTCAACGACGTACGCGTCCCCAAGGAGAATCTGCTCGGCGAGCTCAACGGCGCCTTCGTCCACCTGATGACCAATCTCGCGCAGGAGCGGATGGGCATCGCGGTCGCCGGGATCGCCGCCGCCGAGTATCTGCTGGAGATCACCACCCAGTACGTCAAGGAGCGCGAGGCCTTCGGGCGGCCGCTCTCCAAGCTGCAGCACATCCGCTTCGAGATCGCCGAGATGGCCACCGAGTGCGCCGTCACCCGTACGTTCCTCGACCGCTGCATCGTCGATCACTCGGACGGGGAACTCGACGCGGTCCACGCCTCGATGGCCAAGTGGTGGGCCACCGAACTCCAGAAGCGCGTCGCCGACCGCTGCCTCCAGCTGCACGGCGGCTACGGCTATATGACGGAATTCCGCGTCGCCAGGGCCTTCACCGACGGCCGCATCCAGACGATCTACGGCGGTACGACCGAGATCATGAAGGAAATCATCGGCCGCTCCATCCTGGCCTGAGCCTCCCCGGCCCGACCCTGATCACGTAACCCTCGAAAGGCTGCTGTCTTGAGTACCGAAGCGTATGTGTACGACGCGATCCGCACCCCGCGCGGGCGCGGCAAGGCCAACGGTGCCCTGCACGGCACCAAGCCGATTGACCTCGTCGTCGGCCTGATCCACGAAATCCGCAGCCGCTTCCCGGGCCTCGACCCGGCGGCCATCGACGACATCGTCCTCGGCGTCGTGGGCCCGGTCGGCGACCAGGGCTCCGACATCGCCCGTATCGCGGCGATCGCCGCCGGGCTGCCCGACTCCGTCGCCGGAGTACAGGAGAACCGCTTCTGTGCCTCCGGCCTCGAAGCCGTCAACATGGCCGCGATGAAAGTCCGTTCGGGCTGGGAGGACCTGGTGCTGGCCGGCGGCGTCGAGTCGATGTCGCGGGTGCCGATGGCCTCCGACGGCGGCGCCTGGTTCGCCGACCCCATGACCAACTACGAGACCGGATTCGTCCCGCAGGGCATCGGCGCCGACCTCATCGCCACCATCGAGGGCTTCTCCCGCCGCGATGTCGACGAGTACGCCGCTCTCTCCCAGGAACGGGCCGCCACCGCCTGGAAGGACGGCCGCTTCGACCGCTCACTCGTGCCGGTCCGCGACCGCAACGGCCTCGTCGTCCTCGACCACGACGAGCACATGCGCCCCGGCACCACCGCGGACTCCCTCGCCGCCCTCAAGCCCTCCTTCGCCGGCATCGGCGACATGGGCGGCTTCGACGCGGTGGCCCTGCAGAAGTACCACTGGGTGGAGAAGATCGACCACGTCCACCACGCGGGCAACTCCTCCGGCATCGTCGACGGCGCGGCGCTCGTCGCGATCGGTACGAAGGAGGTCGGCGAGCGGTACGGGCTCACGCCGCGCGCCCGGATCGTCTCGGCCGCGGTCTCCGGCTCCGAGCCGACCATCATGCTCACCGGCCCCGCGCCCGCCACCCGCAAGGCGCTCGCCAAGGCGGGACTGACGATCGACGACATCGATCTCGTGGAGATCAACGAGGCGTTCGCCGGTGTCGTGCTGCGCTTCGCCCGCGACATGGACCTCCCGCTGGACAAGATCAACGTCAACGGCGGCGCGATCGCGCTCGGTCACCCGCTGGGAGCGACAGGCGCGATGATCCTCGGCACCGTCATCGACGAACTGGAGCGCCAGGACAAGCGGTACGGCCTCGTCACGCTCTGCGTGGGCGGCGGCATGGGCATCGCCACCGTCATCGAACGTCTCTGACCGTCCCGTCCCACCCTTACGGAGAAACAGCAATGAGCGAGAGCACCACCATCCGCTGGGAACAGGACGAGACCGGTGTCGTCACCCTCGTCCTCGACGATCCCAACCAGTCCGCCAACACCATGAACCAGGCCTTCAAGGAGTCGATCGCGGCGATCGCCGACCGCGCCGAGGCCGAGAAGGACTCCATCCGGGGCATCATCTTCACCTCCGCCAAGAAGACCTTCTTCGCGGGCGGTGACCTCAAGGACATGATGAAGGTCGGCCCGGAAAACGCCCAGCAGGCCTTCGACACCGGTACGGCCATCAAGAACTCGCTGCGCCGCATCGAGACCCTCGGCAAGCCGGTTGTCGCCGCCATCAACGGAGCGGCCCTCGGCGGCGGTTACGAGATCGCCCTCGCCTGCCACCACCGCATCGCGCTCGACGCGCCCGGCTCCAAGATCGGCCTGCCCGAGGTGACCCTCGGCCTGCTGCCCGCGGGCGGCGGCGTGACCCGGACCGTACGGCTGATGGGCATCGCCGACGCGCTGCTGAAGGTGCTCCTCCAGGGCACCCAGTACAACCCGCAGCGCGCCCTGGAGAACGGCCTGGTCCACGAAATCGCCACCACGAACGGGGAGATGCTCGCCAAGGCGCGCGCCTTCATCGACGCCAACCCCGAGTCGCAGCAGCCGTGGGACGTCAAGGGCTACAAGATCCCGGGCGGGACCCCGTCCAGCCCGCGGTTCGCCGCGAACCTCCCCGCCTTCCCGGCGAACCTGAAGAAGCAGACCGCGGGCGCTCCCTACCCCGCCCCGCGCAATATCCTCGCGGCGGCCGTCGAGGGCTCGCAGGTCGACTTCGAGACCGCGCTGACCATCGAGGCCCGGTACTTCACCGAGCTGGTCACCGGGCAGATCGCCAAGAACATGATCCAGGCGTTCTTCTTCGACCTCCAGGCGGTCAACTCCGGCGCCAGCCGCCCCAAGGGCATCGAGCCGCGCCCGGTCCGCAAGGTCGCGGTCCTCGGCGCCGGGATGATGGGCGCGGGCATCGCGTACTCCTGCGCCCGCGCCGGCATCGAGGTCGTCCTCAAGGACGTCTCGGCCGATGCGGCCGCCAAGGGCAAGGCGTACTCCGAGAAGCTGCTCGCCAAGGCGCTCTCCCGGGGACGTACGACCGAGGCGAAGCGCGACGCGCTGCTCGCTCGCATCACGCCGACCGCCGACCCGGCGGACCTGGCGGGCTGTGACGCGGTGATCGAGGCGGTCTTCGAGGACACCGGCCTCAAGCACAAGGTGTTCCAGGAGATCCAGGACGTCATCGAGCCGGACGCGTTGCTCTGCTCCAACACCTCGACCCTGCCCATCACCGTGCTCGCCGAAGGCGTTTCGCGGCCGGTCGACTTCGTCGGGCTGCACTTCTTCTCGCCCGTCGACAAGATGCCGCTGGTCGAGATCATCAAGGGCGAGCGCACCGGCGACGAGGCGCTGGCCCGCGCCTTCGACCTGGTGCGCCAGATCAACAAGACCCCGATCGTGGTCAATGACTCGCGCGGCTTCTTCACCTCGCGCGTGATCGGCCGGTTCATCAACGAGGGCGTGGCGATGGTCGGCGAGGGCGTCGAGCCCGCGTCGGTGGAACAGGCAGCCGCGCAGGCCGGCTACCCGGCCAAGGTGCTCTCACTGATGGACGAGCTGACCCTTACCCTGCCGCGCAAGATCCGCAACGAGACGAAGCGCGCGGTCGAGGAGGCGGGCGGCAGCTGGGCCGGTCACCCGGCGGACGTGGTGATCGACCGCATGGTCGACGAGTTCGGGCGCACGGGCCGCAGTGGCGGAGCGGGCTTCTACGAGTACGGCGAGGACGGCAGGCGGACCGGGCTCTGGCCGGGGCTGCGCGAGCACTTCAAGCGCTCCGACGTGGACGTCCCGTTCATCGACATGAAGGAGCGGATGCTCTTCTCCGAGGCTCTGGACAGCGTCCGCTGCCTGGAGGAGAACGTCCTGATCTCGGTCGCCGACGCCAACATCGGCTCGATCATGGGCATCGGCTTCCCGGCCTGGACAGGTGGCGTACTGCAGTACATCAACGGCTACGAGGGCGGACTGACCGGCTTCGTGGCGCGCGCCCGGGAGCTCGCCGAGCGGTACGGAGAGAGGTTCAACCCGCCGGCGCTGCTGGTGGAGAAGGCGGAGCGGGGCGAGAAGTTCAGCGACGCGTGAGGCGACCCGGGGGCTCTGCCCCCGGACCCCCGCTCGTTTGAGGCGCGGGGTCCGGGGCGGAGCCCCAGTCACTCCGCGGTGAACGCGCCCCGCAGCTCTTCCTTCAGCGACCGCTGAAACGCCGTCACCAGCGCCTGCACCACCATCGGCTGCATATGCGCCGACAGTGACTTCATCGCCTCGACATGCTCCGGGTCCGACTCCCGCTCCCGGTAGGGGCTCCAGACCTCGTCCCGGAAGAGCCGGGTCAGTTCGTGCGCCGCCGAGCGCGTGTGCTCGAGCAGGACCGTACGGGCAGCCAGGATCGTCTCGTGCGCTATCGGTACGTCGAGCAACTGCACCCCGAGCCGCAGCAGCCCGGGATCGACCCGGAACGTGTCGGGCCCGTCCGCGCGCTGCACAACCCCCATCGCGGCCAGCCGGTCGATGTCCTCCTCCGTCAGCGCCCGGCCGGTGCGCCGCTCCAGCTCGGTGCGGGTCGCCTCCTCGGCCGAGTCCGGCGCCCAGGAAGCCACCACCGCACGGTGGATCGCGAGATCGTGTGCGCTCAGATCGTGGGGCAGCTGTTCCAGATAGCGCTCGATGGCGGCGAGCGTCATGCCCTGCTGCTGGAGCTCCTCGATGAGGGCGAGCCGGGAGAGATGACCCGGGCCGTACCGACCCACGCGGCGTGGCCCGATCACCGGAGGCGGCAGCAGCCCGCGCGTGCCGTAGAAGCGGATGGTCCGCACGGTGACCCCGGCCCGCGCGGCCAGCTCGTCGACGGTGAGCGTCGTCTCCTCGGTCCCGGTCGCCATCTGTGCGCCTCGCTTCCCGCTTCCGTGCTGTGCCGTGCACGGTCGTGCCCTGTCGCAATGCAGTGCAACAGTATTGCTGTCTCACCAGTGTTGTGAAAGGTCTCGCCCGGTCGATCCGGCGGATCGAGCTGCGAGGACCGATTGTCAGTGCCCGTCCGTAGGGTGGTTGCATGTCCGGAATCGAGTACGTACGAGGGGACGCCACCGCGCCACAGGGCAAGGGCGTCAAGCTGATCGCGCATGTCTGCAACGACCTGGGCGGCTGGGGGAAGGGCTTCGTCCTCGCCCTGTCCCGTCGCTGGCCGGAGCCCGAGGCGGCCTACCGGCTCTGGCACCGCGAGCGGGCCGGCAATGACTTCGGACTGGGCGCCGTGCGGTCGGTACAGGTGGGGCCGTATCTGTGGGTGGCGAACATGGTGGGGCAGCGGGGGATGCGGACCGGCAGCAAGGGGGTTCCGGTGCGGTACGAGGCGATCGACGCGGCGCTTGCTTCCGTGGGCGACAAGGCGGTGGAGCTGGGGGCGTCCGTCCATATGCCGCGGATCGGGTGCGGGCTGGCAGGCGGGAAGTGGTCACGGATCGAGCCGCTGATCGTTGCGCGCCTGGTGGCCAGGGAGATACCCGTGACGGTGTACGACCACGACGGCTGACCGCACGTCGGCGCACTCCCCCGGAGCACGCGTCGGCGGGCGTGCCCACCCTCGTGGGCGCGGTAGGCAGGGTAGGCACGGTGGGCACGCCCCGAGTGCGTCAGTACACGTTCACGCCGTACGCGGTGAGGGCTTCCTTCACCGGCTGGTGGATCGCCGAGCCGTTCGTGCCCGTGCAGCCGGAGCTGCCCGAGTGGATGCCCAGGGCCGTCGAGCCGGAGAAGTGCGCTCCGCCGCTGTCGCCGCCCGCAGAGCAGGCCGTCGTGCGGACCATGTTGTAGACGGGGCCGTCGCTGTAGTTGACGGTGACGTTCACGGCCGTGACTCTGCCGTTGGTCACGTGCGTGGTCGAGCCGCTCTTCTTGAGGGCCTGGCCGACGATCGCGTCCGCCGCTGACGTGATGTCCTGGTAGCTGCCGTTGTAGAGGTTCACGTTCCCGGCCGGCCACGCGGTGCCCGTGTAGCGGACGATGCCGTAGTCGTTGGTCGGGAAGCTGGTGCCCACGCGGGTTCCGATGGACGCGCCGCCGGACGTCGCGGACCAACTGGTTGCCTCGTTCGTGCAGTGGCCGGCCGTCACGAAGTAACGCACCGTGCCCTTCGCGACGTTGAACGCCGCCGAGCAGCGGAAGCCGCCGCCGTAGATCGCGTCTCCGCCGGCCACCTCCTTCTTGAAGACTCCGGGTACGCGCTTGATCCGCACGGCCTCGCCGAGGCCCGCGGCCACCCTCCTCAGCTGTCGCATGGAGCGCCCCGAGACCGATGTGTCGGCCTCGATGGAGACCTGGTTCGTCGCGGGGTCGATGCCCCACGACGTACCGGTGATCTTCGCGTCGGTCTCCAGGGTGCCCATGGCGGACCTGAGCCCTGCCGTGCTGCGCTTGACGATCTTCGCTCGGGTACCGGTGGCCCGTACCTCTTCGGCCGCGGTTTCATCGGTGACGGTGACGACCAACTCGCCGCTCTGGGCGTCGAGATAGGAGCCGGCGGTGCGGTCGTCGCCGAGCGTGTGCTCCAGCGACGAGTGCAGCGTGTACTGCGAGGCGGAGGCGGAGACACCCGGCGTGGGTTCGGCGGCGGGGGCCTCGGCGGACGGGTTGGCGGTGGGGCCGGCGGTGGGGTCGGCCGCGCCCGCCGGCGTCGATCCGAGGGCGACGGCCGGTAGGGCAATGAGGACGGAAAGGCAGATGCGCGCGCGGAGCGTGCGTCTCATGGGGGGCTTCTCCTTCGTACGAGTCCACAGTGGGGGGATGTCGAGGAGCAGTTTGGACTGGACCAGTCCGGAGTGCCGACCTCAATGTGACATGGCCCTGTCATGCACACAAGTGTGAAACCCGGAAGAGCCCCTGTGCGGCCCCGCACAGCCCCACTCGTGCAGAGGTTCAGGGATGGACCTGGACCGTCGCCGCGGTCAGCCGCCGGACCGCGTGCAGCAGGGCGTGCTCCGCGGCGAGGGCCACGGCATGTGCCTGAACCAGCGTCAGCGCCGGGTCGACGACGATCGAGGTCTCCGCGCGCAGCCCGTGACCGAGCCACCGCATGCGTACGTCCCCCACGGCCCGTACCCCCTCGACATGGGAGAGCGCGTGCTCGGCCTCGTCGACCAGCGCCGGATCGACCGCGTCCATCAGCCGGTGCCAGATCTCGCGCGCCGCGCCGCGCAGGACCAGCACGATCGCCCCCGCGATGGCGAGCCCGACCAGCGGATCGGCCCACCGCCAGCCGAGTGAAGCGCCACCCGCGCCCAGCAGTACGGCCAGTGAGGTGAAGCCGTCGGTACGGGCATGCAGCCCGTCGGCGACCAGCGCGGCCGAACCGATCCTTCTGCCCGTACGGATCCGCGCCCTGGCCACCCACTCGTTTCCGGCGAAGCCCACAAGACCGGCAGCCGCGACCGCGGGCAGATGACTGACCTCCTGCGGCTCCAGCAGCCGCCGCACCCCCTCGTACCCGGCGAAGACCGCGGACGCGGCGATCACCAGCACCACGAAGACGCCCGCCAGATCCTCCGCCCGCCCGAAGCCGTAGGTGTAGCGGCGGGTGGCCGCGCGCCTGCCGAGCACGAAGGCCAGGGCGAGTGGCAGCGCGGTCAGCGCGTCGGTGGCGTTGTGGACGGTGTCACCGAGCAGCGCCACCGAGCCCGAGGCGCTCGCGATCACCGCCTGGACGACCGTGGTGACGGCGAGCACCGCGAAGGAGAACCACAACGTCCGCAGCCCCTGCGCCGAACCCTCCAGCGCGGCGTCGATGCGGTCGTGCGTGTGGTGATGGTGGTGACCACGGACGTGCGAGTGCCCCGTCATGGTCACCACCGTGACACATCAAGTCCCTTGCGGCCACTGCCGAAATGCGGCCTCTGACCAGCTGCGAAAGGCTTGCGACTACGGTCAGCGCGCGATCACGGGGTAGTGGTCGGAGAGGTTGGTGTACGTGTAGGCCGTGCCCCAGCTGGAGACCGTCCAGGGCGCGGTCTGCTCCTTGATCACTTCATTGGTCCAGCCGGCGGGCCTGGCGTGCCCGGCGCGGTGCAGTACGTAGTCGAGGTCCTCGCGCGGGTCGTCCGGGTAGCGGTCCGCGGCGATCGAGTTCTGCTCGGTGTCGAAGGAGTACGGGTGTCCGGTGCGGGCGTCCGCACCCGCGAGCCCGGCGTCGGCGAGCATCGTGTTGTACTCGGCCGTGCGCGAGTCGACATTGAAGTCACCCGCGACCAGGACCTGTTCGGACGCGGGGATGTTCTTGCCGTCGAGGAAGGCGTCGATCGCCTTGAACTGCAGGCTGCGCATCTGAGCCGCCTCGCCGGCGTCGCAGCCGGGGTCGGTCGACTGCGCGTGCGTGCCCACGACATGGACCTTCGTGCCGTTCACATTCAGCACGACGTAGACGAAGCCCTTGTTGGACCACCAGTCCGCCCCGCAGGCGTCCTTGTAGACGTACTGCTCCTTGCGGACAATCGGCCACTTGCTGAGGACGGCAGCGCCGCCGTCCTCCGGCGTGGTCGCCGAGTACGCACCACCGGTCGCGTCCCAGCCGGTCTTGCTCCGTCCCATCACCGGCGTCTGGTACGGGTACTGGGCGGCGGCGTTCCGCTTCAGCGCGTCCGACGAGGAGTTGTCGAAGGCCTCCTGGACCACGACGACGTCGTTGCCCTGGAAGAAGGGCGCCGCCGGTATGGCCGCTGCCCGGTGGTCCTGGCCCCAGTTGGGGTACAGCGTCTTGCTGAACAGGAACGCGTTGTACGTCAGCACCTTCAGTCGCGGCGTCGCGTCCGCCTCGGCCGCGGTGGCCGCGGGAGCGGTCCCGGCGAGCACGACGGCGGCGAGAGCGGTGGACAGGGCTGCGCCAGGGATACGGCGGAGCGCGGAATGCGGCACAAGAACTCCCGAATCTTGGTGGGGGGTACGACCGGCGCCGCACATCAAATCAGCCAGAGTTACTTCTTGGTAATGACCAGGTGCCTACTTTCTTTCGGGAGGCGCACGATCACACCAACTCCTTTGAACCTGTGCGATTCTTCGCAGCGGCCGCGGTACCGGAAGATCCGTCACGGCCCGTGCTCCCGCCCCGCGCCGGAGAGCGAAAGTTACACTTCAGGAGACGGCAGGAGCGCATATGACCAGGGCCGCGGCAGCACCCGTACCGCTCCCGCCGGGCGGAGTGCTGTGGACCGTCGCCGGCGACATACGAGCGCTGCTGATGCTGCCCGCCGCCCTCACCCTGCAGGTCGCCCACCCCGCCGTGGGCGCCGGCGTCGACGAGCACTCCGTCTTCCGCACCGACCCCTGGGGCCGCGGGGAGCGCTCTCTGCGCTCGGTCCAGCTGTGGGTGTACGGGGGCGAGGAGGCGGCCGATGAGGGCCGCAGACTCCGGGAGCTCCACAAGACCATCAAGGGCACCGACGCCCACGGCCGCCCGTACCACGCGCTCAACCCCGCCTACTACTCCTGGGTCCACGCCACCGGCTTCCCCTGCTACCAGCACGCGCTGCGCTATCTGGCCCGCCCGCTCACCGGGGCGCAGGAACGGCAGCTGTACGCCGAGTGGCTCCAGGTCGGCCGGATCCTCGGCATCAACGACCGGGACATGCCCCAGACGATCGAGGAGTTCTGGCCGTACTTCCGCAAGAGGCTTGCCGACGAGATCGAAATGACCCTCGTCGTACGCGAACTGATCGCCACCGACCAGCCGGTGCCGCCGCCCGACCGCGGACCGACGGCCGTGCGACTGCTGCTCAGGCTGCTGTGGCCGATCCTGCTGCCTCCGCTCGCCCGCATCCGGCGCTTCGTGACCATCGGGCTGATGCCGCCCGACGCGCGCGAGGCGATCGGTCTCGAGTGGACGGACGAGCAGGAGCGGCGGCTGCGCTCGGTCGCCCGGGTCGTACGAGCCGTGGTTCCCGTACTTCCCGAGCGACTGCGGTACCTCCCGCTCGCGCGCGAGGCGCGGCGGGCCGCCCGGCTCAGCCGGTCAGCCCGCCCCGTGCGATGACGTCCGCGTACCAGCGCGCGCTGTCCTTGAACGTACGGCGCTGGGTCGCGAAGTCGACATGGACGATGCCGAACCGCTTGCTGTAGCCGTACGCCCACTCGAAGTTGTCGAGCAGCGACCAGAGGAAGTAGCCGCGTACGTCCGCGCCGTCCCCGATCGCCCGGTGCACGGCCGCGAGATGGGCCTGCAGATACGCCACCCGCTCCGGGTCGTGGACCTCTCCGGACGGGTCGGCGTAGTCGTCGTACGCGGCCCCGTTCTCGGTGATGACCAGCGGCACGCCGGGCAGGTCGTCGCGCAGCCGGGTCAGCAGCTCGTACAGCCCGTCGGCGTCGACCGGCCAGTCCATCGCGGTACGCGGGCCGGGCGCCGGCAGGAAGCGGACATGCTCCTCCGCACCGGCCCACGGCGACGGCGAGTCCGACGAGCCCGCCGCGACGACGGTGGGGGAGTAGTAGTTGATGCCCAGCGAGTCGATCGGCGTGGAGGTGACCTCCAGATCGCCGTCCCGGACGAAGGACCAGTCGGTGACGGCGGCCGTGTCACGGACCAGGTCCTCCGGCAGGCGGCCGTGGAAGACGGGGTCGAGGAAGATCCGGTTCCCGACGGCGTCGATCCGGCGCGCAGCGTCCCGGTCGGCCGCGGATTCCGTGAGCGGCCGCACGGC
The DNA here is from genome assembly GCF_003054555.1 of Streptomyces lunaelactis. Taxonomy (NCBI): domain Bacteria; kingdom Bacillati; phylum Actinomycetota; class Actinomycetes; order Kitasatosporales; family Streptomycetaceae; genus Streptomyces; species Streptomyces lunaelactis. The sequence goes on from NZ_CP026304.1 coordinate 7,462,984, forward strand.
ATGCAGATTGAGGGTCAGCGAGATCTCGGACGTCGAGGGCAGCGCCGTGTGCAGCAGCTGCGCGGCCCACCCGTGCGCCAGATTGAAGTGGTGCGCGGCACGCAGGGAGGCACTCGCGCTGGTGCGCCCAGGGGCGTGCACGCCGGAGCCGTAGCCGAGAAACGCCGCGCACCACGGCTCGTTGAGGGTGGTCCAGGTCCGCACCCGGTCGCCGAGTGCGTCGGCCATGATCCCGGCGTAGTCGCCGAAACGCTGGGCGGTCTCGCGCTGCGGCCAGCCGCCGGCGTCCTCCAGCTCCTGCGGGAGATCCCAGTGGTAGAGCGTGGCCACCGGACGGATGCCCGCATCGAGGAGCGCGTCGGTGAGCCGGCGGTAGAAGTCCAGGCCCTTCTGCACGCCGGGACCGCGCCCGGTCGGCTGCACCCGCGGCCAGGAGACCGAGAACCGGTAGTCGGTGACGCCGAGCTGCTTCATCAGCGCGACGTCCTCGCGCATCCGGTGGTAGTGGTCGGCGGCGATGTCGCCGGTGTCACCGTTGCGAACTCTGCCGGGCTCACGGCTGAAGGTGTCCCAGATGGACGGAGTACGGCCGTCCTCCGCGGCTGCGCCCTCGATCTGGTACGCGGCGGTGGCGGTGCCCCAGCGGAATCCGGGCGGGAACCGGAGCTCCGTCGTCGTCTCGGGGCGTGCGTCGACAGCGGTCATGAGGTGGGACTCCCAGGAGATAGAGACGGAGCGGTGGGCGGGACGGGATCAGCCCTTGACGGCGCCCTGCATGATGCCGCCGACGATCTGGCGGCCGAGCAGTCCGAAGACGAGCAGCACCGGGAGCGTGCCGAGCAGCGTGCCCGCCATGATCACGGACTGGTCGTGGACATAGCCGCCGCCCAGCTGGCGCAGCGCGACCTGCACGGTCGGCTCCTGCGAGGACAGCGCGACGATCGGCCAGAAGAAGTCGTTCCACGCGGCCATGAAGGTCAGCATCCCGAGCACGGCCATACCGGGCCGGGCGATGGGCACCACGATCGACCAGAAGATCCGGGCGGTGGACGCGCCGTCGACCCGGGCCGCCTCGATCAGCTCGTCGGGCAGCGACTGCACCAGGTACTGCCGCATGAAGAACACCCCGAAGGCGGAGACCAGACCGGGCAGGATCACGGCCTGCAGCTGGTTCACCCACTGCAGCTCCGCGATCAGCATGAAGAGCGGGATCACCCCGAGCTGCGGCGGGATCATCATCGTGCCCACGGTGATCGCCAGCAGGGCGCCACGGCCGCGGAACCGCAGCTTGGCGAAGGCGAACCCGGCGAGCGTGCAGCACAGCACCGTGCCGACGGTGATCGAACCGGAGACGATGAAGGAGTTGAGGAGGGCCTTGCCGATATCGGCCTCCTCCATCACCGCCTCGAAGTTGCGGAAGAGATTCGAGCCGGGCAGCAGCGTGGGCGGCACCTTCGCCAGATCCGCGTTGGAGCGGCTGGCGGCGACGATCGTCCAGTAGAACGGGAACGCCGAGATGAGAACGGCGAAGATCAGGATCGCGTACGCGAGCTTGCCACCCTGCATCGTGCGGCCGGCCCGGCTCTTCCTCCGCCCGGCGGGCCGGGGTCGTGTGCCCGTGGCGGGCGGCTTCGTCGGCGGAGCGGCGAGCGCGGTCATCGGCCGGCCTCCTTACGGGAACGGCGGTGCGCGATCAGGGCGTTGACCCCGACCAGCACCAGGATCAGCAGGAACATCACCCAGGCGATGGCGGCGGCCCGGCCCAGATGGAAGAAGCCCCAGCCCTGCTCGTACATATAGAGACCGAGCGTCTGGTACTGGTGTGAGATGCCGCCGGAGATGGAGCCCTCGAAGAGCAGCGGCTCACCGAAGAGCTGAGTGGCGCCGATGGTCGACACGACGACGGTGAACAGGATCGTGGGCCGCAGCCCCGGCAGCGTGACATGGACGAACTGCCGCCAGCGCGAGGCCCCGTCCATCTCGGCGGCCTCGTACAGCTCACTCGGGATCGACTGCATGCCCGCCAGATAGATCAGCGCGTTGTAGCCGGTCCAGCGCCAGATGACGATGGTCGAGACGGCGATCTGTGAGGAGACCGTACCGGCCTGCCAGTCCACTGGACCGAAACCGACCAGCCCCAGCACATAGTTGATCAGCCCGAAGTCGCGGCCGAAGAGCTGCGCGAAGACCAGCGTGGCCGCGGCGACCGAGGTCGCGTACGGCAGCAGCATCGCCGTACGCAGGAAAGTCCGGCCGCGCAGCCGGTAGTTGAGCAGATGGGCCAGGCCCAGCGCCATGACCAGCTGCGGGACGGTGGACAGCACCCCGATGGTGAAGGTGTTGCGCAGTGCGGTCCAAAAGATCTCGTCGCCGAAGAGCGCGGTGTAGTTGCCGAAGCCGCGCCACTGCATCTCGCCGGGCGTCTGGAGCTCGACCCGGTAGAGCGAGACGAAGGCCGTGTAGATCAGTGGGAAGAGCCCGAAGGCGGCGAACAGGGTGAAGAACGGGGCGATATAGGCGTACGGCGAAAGCGTGCGCCAGGTGCGGTGCGCGACCGAGGGCCGGGGGGAGACCGGCTTCGCGCTGGCGGTCAGGGTCACGGTGCGGCCCTTCGAAGAGTTCGAGGAGTCGGTAACGGGGCTGTGGAAGCCTTCAGGCCGGTCCGGCCGGGAATCAGGACCGGCCTGAAGGAGCTACGCGGGTGCCGGGCCCTCGGTCAGCCGGTCGCGTTCTGCACGTTCTTCTTCGCCGTCGACCACGCCTTGTCGGGCGAAGTGCCCTTGCGCTCCACCTCGCTCAGCGCGTTGGTGATCTGGTCGGCGACGTTCTTGTCGTGGACCCCAAGAACCTGCACCGGCGCCGCCTTGGCCGCGTCACCGAAGATCTGGCCGATCGGCGCGTCCGAGAAGTACGGGTCCTTGGCGGTCGCCACCTTCTCGATCGCGCCGGTCGACGAGGGGAAGTTGCCCTGTTTGGTGAAGAGCTTGGCCTGCTGCTCGGGGGCGGTGAGCCACTGGATCAGCTCGTACGCCTCCTTCTTGTGCTTGGCCGCCTTGGGGATCGAGAGATACGAGCCGCCCCAGTTCCCGGCTCCCGCGGGCAGCTTGGCGATGTCCCACTTGCCCTTGCCGGCGTCGCCGGCCTGGCCCTTGATGTATCCGAGCATCCAGGCGGGGCAGGGCATGGTCGCGAAGGAGCCGGCCGAGAACGCCTGGTTCCACTGCGGTGACCACTGGTCGAGCTTGGCGCTCAGGCCCGCCTTCGCCGCCTCGGTGGAGGCGTCCCAGGCGGCCTTGACCGCCGGGTTGTTCTCGTAGATCAGCTTCCCGGAGGCGTCGTAGTACCGCTCCTTCTCCTGGCCGATCATGATCGTGTAGAGGCTGCCCACACTGTCCAGCCAGGCGCTCTTGCCGGGGGTCTTCTCCTTGAACTCCTTGCCGAGTGCGAGATAGCCGTCCCAGGTGGACCACTTCGTCGCCAGCTCGGCGCGGTCGGTGGGCAGACCGGCCTCTTTGAAGAGGTCGCTGCGGTAGCACATCGCCTCCGGGCCGACGTCCGTGCCGAGCCCCAGGACCTGGCCGTCCTTGCCGGTCGCCGCCGACCACTTGGCCTCGGCGAACTGGTCCTTGAGCTTGTCGGCGCCGTACTTCTTCAGGTCCTCGAACTTGTCGGTCTGCTGCTGGGTGACCGCCGCGATCCGGCCCACCTCGATGCCCTGCACATCGGCGAGTCCGCCACCGCCGGCAAGCCGCGTCTGCAGCGACTTCCAGTAGTCCTGCTCGTCCTCGGTGTCGGTCTGCTTGATCCTGACGTTCGGGTGGAGCTTCTCGTACTCCGCGTAGAGCCCGGCCTCCTTGTAGCCGAAGGACCCGAAGAGGTCCACGGTGAGCGTGACCTTGCCGCCCGCACTGTCGGAGGCGCCGTCCGACGATCCGGATCCACAGGCGGCGAGCAGTGCCCCCGCGAGCGCGACCGCACCCAGGCGGACCGCGGCTCTCTTGGCGGCTCGGGCGTTGGGCATGGGAAGCCTCCCTTGGCTTCGGGGTGGAGCGAGAGTGCCTGAGAGCGCTCTCAGAACTTGCGTCTGGAGCGTGCCCCGGAGGTCATCGCCCCGTCAAGACTCGAAGACGTAACGGCTTGGACTCGCAGCCAACTACCGTCTGTGTCCCATCTATTGACACTTCTGTTTCAGGAGTTTTACGTTCCTGGCATCTGAGAGCGCTCTCGGATGCTCCCGGATGCCCCTTCCCGTCATGACTTCGAGGTGCTGTCCATGCCAGCCACCCGCACCAGACCAGCTGCCGCGCTGGCTCTGGTTACCGCCCTGGCCGCTTTCGGCCTGGGCCCGGCCGCCACCCCGGCGGCGGCCGCCACCGTCCCCGTAGGTTCTGGCAGTTACTCCGACGCCCGCCCCGCCGGTACGTCGGGCCCCACGACCAACACCGGCGCGCCGGTCACGCCCAAGGTCACCCCCGCAGCCAAGGACAAGCCGGTCCCCACCAACGACTGGTGGTCATCGCTCGCCTTCCAGCGGTACGGCGACAACCCGTACTCCACCCCGATGTACGGCCATCCGCTCACCTACCAGGCCACCGCAGGCGGACTCGAGGTCGGCTACCCGACGTCCCCGGCTGTCGTCGGCGAGGGCCGCCAGTACGAGTACGCCCACAAGCGGGACCTGACCCTCGGCCTGACCGGGCTCAACTCACCGGACACCAAGGCCGACGACTGGTCCGACTGGACCGTCACCCCCTACTGGTCCGACGGCGCCCGCACACTGCGCACCACCATCGGCCACGGGCTGCCTTTCGTATACGCGAAGGGCTCCGGCGGCAACGCCCAGATCACCACCGCCGCCGCACCAACCGTCTTCTCCGACCAGGGCAATGTCCTCGGCATCACCGTCGCCGGACACCACTACGCGCTCTTCGCGCCGACCGGCAGCGACTGGACGGTCGCCGGCTCCACCGTCACGGCGGGTCTCGGCGCCAAGGACTACTTCTCGCTCGCCGTGCTGCCCTCCACCGACGCGCTGGCGACGTTCAAGAAGTACGCCTTCAGCTTTGTCACCGGCTCCCAGGCGACCTGGAATTACACCGGTGGCACGGTGAAGGCCACCTACAGCCTCACCACCGAGGCCAAGGAGGGCACCGAGCGCGGCACGCTCCAGGCGCTCTACCGCCACCAGTGGCTCAACACCACGGACGCGCTCAGCCCGTACACGTACATCTCGCCGCGCGGCACCATGAAAGTCCGTGAGGCGACCTCCTTCACCACCAGCCAGAAAGCGTCCGCGGTGCTGCCCGGACTGCCGAAGACCAACGCCGTCGACACGGCGCGGCTGAAGGGCTATCTCGACCAGGTCGCGAACGCCCCCGACCCCTTCAACGGCTACACCGACACGTACTGGACCGGAAAGGTGCTCGGGCAGCTCGCCCAGCTCGTGCCCCTTGCGGACCAGATCGGTGAGACCGCCACCCGGGACAAGCTGCTGGGCCTGATGAAGGGCCGACTCCAGGACTGGTTCACGTCGGGGGGCGCGAACGAGTTCTCGTACGACAAGGACTGGAAGACGCTCACCGGCTACCCGGCCTCGTACGGCAGCGACACCGAGCTCAACGACCACCACTTCCACTACAGCTACTACGTCTACGCGGCCGCGATCGTCGCCCAGTACGACCAGGCCTGGGCCGCCGACTCGGCCTGGGGCGGCATGGTCAAGACCCTGGTACGGGACGCGGCTAACCCCAGCCGCACCGACACCGCCTTCCCCTTCCTGCGCGGCTTCGACGTGTACGCCGGTCACAGCTGGGCCTCCGGACACCAGGGCTTCGCGGCCGGCAACAACCAGGAGTCGTCGTCGGAGTCCACCAACCTCAGCGCGGCCCTCGTGCTGTGGGGCTCGGCCACCGGCGACACCGCGCTGCGTGACCTCGGCACCTTTCTGCTGACCACCGAGTCGGAGGCGATCGCCCAGTACTGGTTCGACGCCGACGAGCAGGTCTTCCCGTCCTCCTTCGGGCATGACACGGTCGGCATGGTGTGGGGCAGCGGCGGCGCGTACGCCACCTGGTGGACCGCCAACCCCGAGGAGATCCATGGCATCAACGCGCTTCCGGTGACGGGCGGTTCACTGCACCTGGGCGGCGAGAAGGCCGCGATCCGCCGCAACATCGCCGAGATGGAACGGGAGAACGGCGGTCCGGCCGTCGAATGGCGCGACATCCTCTGGGAGTTCCAGTCGTTCGCCGACCCGGCGGTGGCGAAGTCCAAGTGGGACGCGGGCAACGCGGGCTACACCCCTGAGCAGGGCGAGTCCAAGGCCCATACGTACCACTGGATCTCGACCCTCGACGCGCTCGGCGCCCCCGACGCGACGGTCACGGGCGACATCCCGAGCTCCGCGGTCTTCACCAAGGGCACGGTACGGACCTACGCCGCGCACAACTACGGCGCCACGGCCCGCACGGTGACCTTCTCGGACGGCAAGACGCTCAGCGTTCCGGCGCGCTCGACGGCGACCGGCACGGGGACCGGAGGAGACCCGGATCCCGACCCCGACCCCGATCCGCCGACGGGCAACACCTTGCAGCTCCGCACGGGAGGGGTGCTCACTACCGCGACGGGCGGCACGGCGGGCAGCGACACCATCGCCTCCGCGGCCGGCGGAAACTACGACGGCACCCCGCACCAGCCCGTCGTGTACGAGGTCAGATACGTCAACGGCACACTCACCCCGGGCGCGGCGACCGCGTTCCACCTCCAGCTGGACGCGGGCACCGCGGTCGGCCTCGGCCAGCAGGCCCGTATCAGCTACGACTTCACCGGCGACGGCACGTTCGACCGCACGGAGACGTACCAGTACTTCGCGACCGATCCGGTCGCGGGCTGGGAGGAGTACGCGCAGTCACGCGGCCTGCGAGGGGCGACCGGAACGCTCGGCGACCTCCAGGGCGGCACCGTACGGCTGGAGGTGTGGCACGCCATCGGCAACGGCACCGCCAAACTCCAGACCGGCACAGCCACGTCGGTACTGGTGATCCCGTACCACTGACCGGCGTCAGGCCGAGGCCCGTCGCACCAGCGTGGTCGGAGTGATCACCGACGCTGGTGCGCCGGACCCCGGATCGCCCTCGTTCAGCACCCGCATCAGCAGTCGGACCATCAACCGGCCCATTCCCTCGATGTCCTGACGGACCGTCGTCAATGGGGGATCGGTCGACTCGACGACCGAGTGCATGTCGTCGAAGCCGACCAGCGCGACATCGTCGGGCACCCGGCGCCCCCGTTCGCGCAGCGTGCGCAGGGCCCCCGAGGCCATCAGGTCGTTGGCGGCGAAGACGGCGTCCAGATCCGGGCGGCGGTCCAGCAGCTGAGCCATCGCGTGGGCGCCGCTGTCCACGGTGAAGTCGCCCTGGCAGACCAGCTCGGGGTCGGCGTCCAGCAGGACGTCGCGGTAGCCGTCGATCCGGTCCAGCGCGGAGGTCTGGTCGCGCGGGCCCGCGATGTGCGCGATGTGCTCACGCCCGAGGGAGACCAGATGGCGCACGGCCTCCCGGGCGCCCCCGCGGTTGTCGCAGTCGACATACGGCACGGCGAGCTCGGAGGCGGCGCCGGGCCAGCCGGGGCGGCCGCCGAAGACGGTCGGCACCTTCACCCGGCGGATGATGGCGGGCAGTTCGTCGTCGTTGTGGAGCGAGAAGGCGAGGGCGCCGTCGACATGGCCGCCGCCGAGATAGCGGGCGATCCGCTCGTGGTCGCCGGGCCCCTCCACCCACAGCAGGACCAGCTGCGAGTCGTACGCCGTCAGCTCACGGCTGATACCGCGCACCTGCTGCTCGAAGAAGGGGTCCGAGAAGATCCTGAACTCGGGCTCGGCGATGATCACCGCGACGGCGCCGTTGCGCCGGGTGACGAGGGTGCGGGCCGCGTGGTTCGGTACGTATCCGAGCTCCTCGACCGCCTGGCGCACCTTGTCGACCAGCGGCGGGCGGACCCCCGCACCGCCGTTCACGACCCGCGACGCCGTGGCCCGGGAGACACCGGCGCGGGCGGCGACGGCTTCCAGAGTGGGGCGGGACCCAGTGGTCTGCTCGGGCAAGGCGGGCGCTCCTCGTCTGCTTCGGCCGGCTGCTTCGGACGACAGCGGGGAGGACGCTGCCGGATACAGGATATCCGGTACTCGCGATCACCGGCTGAGAGCGCTTCCAGACGGCAGACGCCGGGCGCCGCCCGCCCTCTGGGAGGGGGACGACCGGTGCCCGGCGCGGCGCCTCCTGCTTCACATGATCGCCATTCGGCCGACATGATCCTCGCCGTCCCATCAGTCGCTTCTGTGCCCATACGGCCCACTGTTGCGGGGGAGTTGACCGGAGTACCTTCCGCCCATGCCGAAACGCGCGCGGGGCGCCCGCTTGACGTGCAGATCGCTGGTGGTGGCGGCTTCGGCCGCCCTGATGTCCTTAACGCTCGCGCCGGGGGGCGCGCAGAGCGCGCCCGCCCGGGAGAGCAGACCCGTCTACTCGTACGAGAACGCGATCCGCGAATCCGTGTGGGTCGACACCCGGCTCGACTCGGACGGCGACGGGAGGACCGACCGCGTGGCCGTCGACATCGTCCGGCCGCGCGAACCCGCGCAGCAGGGCCGGAAGATTCCCGTGATCATGGACGCCAGTCCGTACTACTCCTGCTGCGGACGCGGCAACGAGAGCCAGAAGAAGACGTACGACGCGAACGGCAACGTCGTCCAGTTCCCGCTCTACTACGACAACTACTTCGTCCCGCGCGGCTACGCCTTCGTCGCCGTCGATCTGGCGGGCACCAACCGCTCCGACGGCTGCGTCGACGTCGGCGGCCGCTCGGACGTCCAGTCCGCCAAGGCCGTCGTGGACTGGCTCAACGGCCGCGCCCGCGGGTACACCACGCGCACCGGCGGCGAGTCCGCCCGCGCAGGATGGACCAACGGGCGCACCGGCATGATCGGCAAGAGCTACGACGGCACGATCGCCAACGGCGTCGCCGCCACCGGAGTCGAGGGGCTCGAGACGATCGTCCCGATCGCGGCCATCTCCTCCTGGTACGACTACTACTTCGCCAAGGGCGCCCCGCTCTACGACTCGGGTCCCGAGTGGCTCTCCGGCTATGTCGAGAGCCCGGAGGCCCGCGCCCGCTGCCAGGCCGTCCAGCAGCGTCTGGTCGAGGAGGCCCCGCGCACCGGTGACCTGACCCGGCTGTGGAGCGAGCGCGACTATGTGCGCAACGCCGGCAACGTCACGGCCAGCGTCTTCGCCGTGCACGGCATGCAGGACCTCAACGTCCGTGGCAAGCACTTCGGTCAGTGGTGGGACGCCCTCGCCGATGAGGGCGTGGAGCGGAAGGTCTGGCTCTCGCAGACCGGGCACGTCGACCCGTTCGACTTCCGGCGCGCCGAGTGGGTGGCGACGCTGCACCGCTGGTTCGACCACTATCTCCTCGGCCACGACAACGGCATCGACCGCGAGCCGATGGCTGACATCGAGCGTGCCCCCGACCAGTGGTCCACCGACCGCGTCTGGCCGCCCCGGGCCACCGACACCACCAGCCTCCGCCCCGGCAAGGGCGCGGTCGCGGGCGTCGGCACCCTCGGTCGCGAGCCCGCACGCCCCGGCGCCACCGAGACCTTCACCGACGACCCGAGGCTGGACGAGACCGACTGGGCCGCCCGGATCGACACGTCCACCGCCGGCAAGGCCGGGTTCATCACCAAACCGCTCGGCCGTGATCTGCGGCTGTCCGGCTCGTCGAAGGTGACGATCACCGCCACCCCGTCCACGGCCGGCGCGCATCTCTCCGCCGTGCTCGTCGATCTCGGACCCGACACCATCCGGGACTACGCCGCCGCGGGCGAAGGCATCAGCACCCTCGCCGAACGCAGCTGCTGGGGCGCGAGCACGCCGGGCGACAGCCCCTGCTTCAAGAACACTCAGGCGCGCACGGCAGCCGTCGACTACACGGTCTTCAGCCGCGGCTGGGCCGATCTGGGCAACTACGCCTCCGACGCCACGGGCCGACCGCTGACCCCCGGCAGGGCGTACACCATCACTCTCGATCTGCACGCCAGTGACCATGTCGTCCCGGCAGGACACCGGCTGGCCCTGATCGTCGGCGGCACGGACAGGGACCTCATCGACCCGCCGGCCACCACGCCGACGCTGGTCCTCGATCTGGCCCGTACATCGGCGAAGCTGCCGATCGTGGGCGGCGCTGCCGCCTTCGTCCGTGCCACCGCCGGGTCCACCGCGGCCCTCACCCCGCGCGGTTCCCCGCTCCGCGGTGTGGCCGAGCCGCGTCCGATCCGCCCGATTCCGGGAGGCAGCAACCGATGACGCCCCGAATCCGCACCCTCGGTCTCACCGTCGCGGCCGCGGCCCTCGCCGTACCGCTGGTGACGGCGCCGGCCGAGGCCGCGCATGCCGTGCCCCGTACCGGCTTCGAGACCAGCACGGGTGCACGCTGGACCAGCCAGCCGGAGGAGCAGGAGTTCCTGGCCGCCGTCGACCGGGGCAGCGACCGGGTGTCGATGAGCCGGATCGGGACGACGAAGCAGGGCCGTCCGCTCCAGCTCGTACGCGTCGGGGCCGAGCACGCCTCCAGCACCGTGCTCCTGATCTGCACGCAGCACGGTGACGAGCCGTCGGGCCGCGACGCCTGTCTGACCAAGATCCGCGATATGGCGTACGCGAAGGACAGCGGGACCCGGCGGCTGCTGTCCCGTACGCGCGTCCTCGTCCTCCCCACTGCCAACCCGGACGGACGGGCCGCCGACACCCGCGGCAACTCCGACGGGGTCGACATCAACCGCGACCACATCGCGCTGAAGACCGCCGAGGGGCGGGCGATCGCCGCGGTCATCCGTGACCAACGTCCCGACATCGTCTACGACATGCACGAGTACGGGGCGACCCCGCCGTACTACGACAAGGATCTCTTCGACCTCTGGCCGCGCAACCTCAACACCGACGCCAAGGTCCACCAGGAGTCGCAGACCCTCTCCGAGGACTATGTCCGGCCGGCCGCGCGCGGACGTGGATTCAGCATCGGCACGTACGGCATCTGGACCGACCCGGTCACCGGCGACCCCGTCAAACAGACAGCGGGCGACGGCCAGGAGCGCATCCTGCGCAATGCGGCCGGCGTCAAGAACTCGGTGGGTCTGCTCATCGAAAGCCGCGTCGACCCCATGACGGAGGAGGAGAAGGCCGACCAGTCGCTCAACAACCGGCGCCGGGTGCACAGCCAACTGGACGCTCTGGGCGGGCTGTTCTCCTTCGCCGGTGAACGGCGCGGCCGGGTCGAGGCCGCGACCACCGGCGCCCGGCTCTCAGGCTTCAAGGACCGCGGCCCGGTCTATCTGGGCGGCGCCGACAACGACCCGGCGACCGGCGGGGAAACCCTTCAGGACCCGCCCTGCGGCTACCGCCTCGACGTGGAGCAGTACGCGGATGTGGAGGACGAACTGGCCCTGCACGGCGTCCTGTCCCGGCCCGATCGGGGCGGCGCTTTCGTGTCGCTGCGGCAGCCCCAGCGCGAACTGATCCCGCTGCTCCTCGATTCCCGCGCGACATATCACCTTGTATCAGGGCAACCCATCACGGCCTGTTGAGCCTGGTGGCGTGCATCACTTGGGGTAGTGGGTAGCGGAGAGAGCGAAAGCGCATTCCGAGACCTCCTTTGAAGGGTGCCACTTGTGTCGCACGACGAACAACGGCCGGGAGGCCGGGCAGAGCTGTCCGTGACGGCGGATCTTCCCGGCCATCCCCAGGAAACCGGGCGGCCCTCGACCGACCGTGTGGTCTTCGGTGTCACCGCCGTCCTCACCCTCGCCTTCGTGGTGTGGGGCTCCGTCGCCACCGACACGCTCGAAGACGTCTCGAGCAAGATGCTCAGCGGCCTGATCCACAACGGTGGTTGGGCGTTCGTGCTCGCCGCGTCCGGCTTTGTGGTCTTCGCCCTCTGGCTCGCCATCAGCCGCTACGGCAGGATCCCGCTCGGACAGGACGGCGAGGGGCCGGAGTTCCGCACGGTGTCCTGGGTCGCGATGATGTTCAGCGCGGGCATGGGCATCGGCCTGATGTTCTACGGCGTCAGCGAGCCGCTCGCGCACTTCATCACACCGCCGCCGGGCACCGACCCCGCCGACTCGGCGGATGCCATGCAGACGGCCATGGCCACCACCCTCTTCCACTGGACGCTGCACCCCTGGGCGATCTACGCGGTAGTCGGACTCGCCATCGCCTACAGCACCTTCCGCCGCAGGCGGCGGCAGACGATCAGCGCGGTGTTCGTGCCGCTCATCGGCGAGAAGAACGCCCACGGCGCGCCCGGCCGGGTCATCGACATCCTGGCGATCTTCGCCACGCTATTCGGCTCCGCCGCCTCGCTCGGGCTCGGCGCCCTGCAGATCGGCAGCGGCTTCCGTGAGCTCGGGTGGATGGAGAAGGTGAGCACGGGCCTGCTCGTCGCCATCATCGCGGTGCTGACCCTGGCCTTCGTCCTCTCCGCGGTCTCCGGCGTCGAGAAGGGCATCCAGTGGCTGTCCAACATCAATATGGTGCTGGCTCTGCTGCTCGTCGTGTTCATCTTCATCGCCGGGCCGACCATCATCGTCCTCGACCTGCTGCCCACCTCGATCGCCTCCTACTTCGGCGATCTGCCGCAGCTCGCCGGCCGTACCGAAGCCGGCAGCGGCGAGGGTGTCGCCGACTGGCTGGGCAGCTGGACGGTCTTCTACTGGGCGTGGTGGATCTCCTGGACGCCGTTCGTCGGTATGTTCATCGCCCGTATCAGCCGGGGCCGTACGATCCGCCAGTTCGTCGGCGGGGTCATCCTGGTGCCGAGCACCGTCAGCCTGATCTGGTTCGCCGTCTTCGGCGGTACGGCGATGAAACTGCGGGAGCGCAAGCAGCTCGGCGACGAATCGACGCCCGAGGGCCAGCTCTTCGCCGTGCTCCAGCAGTACCCGATCGCCACCGCGATGAGTCTGCTCGTGATGATCCTCGTCGGCATCTTCTTCGTGTCGGGCGCGGACGCCGCGTCCATCGTGATGGGCACGCTCTCCCAGAAGGGCGCCTTCGAACCGGCCAAGCTGGTCGTCGTCTTCTGGGGCGTGGTCACCGGCGCCGTCGCGGCCATCATGCTGCTCATCGGCAACGGCAAGGGCGATGCGCTGGCGGGCCTGCAGAATCTGACGATCCTGGTGGCCGCGCCGTTTGTGATCGTCATGGTGGGCATGTGTGTAGCGCTGATGCGCGATCTGCGCACGGACCCGCTGATCGTGCGCGGCGAGAGGGGTGCGGAGGTCGTCGAGTCCGCGGTGATCGCGGGGCACGAGAAGTACGACGGGGACTTCGAGCTCCACATCGGACCCGGCGGGGGGCCCGAGAGCGACGCGGGCCCGGAGGGTGAGCGGAGCCCGGCCGAACGCCGCTGATCACGCCGGCTCATCGCCCGCTCCGGTGCGTACCGGGGCGGGCGGTGCTGTCCGTGGCTCAATGTCCGACACCACCGCCCGATGCGTGCTCGGATCACCTCATAACTGGGGATACTCAGGACATGTCTGCCGAGTACGCGACCTTCGGGCTGGCGCCGGCGATGCGGGCCGGGAGAGTCCTCGCGAATGGTGGCTACCAAGTGCACCGGGACTTCATGGACTTCATCGTCGACGGCCGGCCGCTGCTGTTCCAGCTCTCCGACCTCGACGCGGTATCGCCGCTTGCCTCCGACGTACCGCCGGCGATCTTCACCGCCCATGTCCGCATGCTGCTGCTGGAGGCGCCGGCGCCGCTGGCGGACGGGCGCTGTGTGATCTACGGCTGCCCGGAGTGCGAGGGCATCGAATGCGGCGCGGTGACCGCGGTGATCGAGCGGGACGGGGACGACATCGTATGGCGGGACTTCGCCTGGCAGACGGCCGAGCAGGCGGACCTGGAGCTCAACGGCTACCGCGGGATGGGGCCGTTCCGGTTCCGCGGCGATGAGTACCGGGCCGAGCTGGAGCGACTGCTGACGGACGGCGGGGACGCCGCGCCCGAGCGCCGCCGGGTGCTGCTGATCGGCGCGCGTGTGGCCGTGCTGGCCAGGCTCGCCGCCGCGCTGCGCACCATCGGCATCGGCGCCGAGATCACGAGCGATGCCGCCGAGGTGCCCGCCGAGGAACTGCGCACCTATGGTGCGGTCGCCTTCGGGCGAGCGGTCGGCGAGCACGAACGGGACGATGTGCGCGCGGCGTTCGAGCGGGCGGGGGCGGACGTCGTGTACGTCTGCGGTCTCGCCCCCGTCATTCCGCTGCTGGTCGCCCAGATCGAACACGCCCTGGATCGCAGCCCGTTGGAGCGCAGGCGGCTGACCCGGCTGACGGCCCAGGACGGAGCGGCCGGTGTCGAGGTCACCTCGGCCTGCCGGGTGCAGCTCGTCGCGTACCGCGTCGACCGGCTCCACCGCACGCATACGCGGGAGCTGTTCGACGGGATGCTGGAGCCGGGCGAGCACCGAATTCCGGTGGACGGGCGGGCCGTGAAGGGGCAATCCTTCCTTGTGGCGCGCACCATGGGGAGCGTGCTGGTCGCACCGATGGTGCACTGACACCGACGATGGCCCCGGCGAGCCGCGAATCGCCCCACCTCATGCATCGACACTCCGTGCACCGACACTCCGTGCACCGACACCTCGCGCGTCGAACGACCCGCAGGCCCACCGCCTCGCCGCGATGAGCGGCCGCAGCGGCGGACCCGCCATTCGCACACGTACGCGCGAGGAGCTGAGGCGCACCCGTCGTCCCCGCGCCCACTCCTGCTGGGACCATCTCTACGCCGCCCCGCTCTGGCCGCTCCACGGCGCCAACCTGGGCACCCTCGCCCGCACCTGCGACGCCGTGGGCGCCTGTCTCACGGTGCCGCGATTCCCGTGGGTGCCCGAGGCCCTGGCCCGCGGTAACACCCTGCGCAAACCGCTCTGCACACACTGGACCGGCGACCCGCTCGGGTGGCTGGCCCGGCAGCGCGAGCGGGGCGCGCGGATCGTCGGCGTCGAACTGGCGGACGAGGCGGTGCGCCTCGCCGACCTTCCGCCCGCCCGGCAACCCACCGTCATGGTCCTCGGGCACGAGCAGAGCGGCATCCCGCCCGAAGCCCTCGACCTGCTCGACGAGTGCGTGGAGATCCCGATGGTGGGCAGCGGCTCCAGCCTCAACGTGGCCGTGGCCGGGTCGCTCGCCCTGTACAGGCTCTCCGGCCTGCTCTGATCCATGGGACACCCCTTAGGATCGACCCCCTGATGACTGCAACCCTCGTCGCCAAGGATCTCGCCGCAGGACACGGCGACCGCTCACTCTTCTCCGGGCTCGACCTCGTCGTCGCGCCCGGCGACGTGATCGGTCTCGTCGGGGTCAACGGCGCCGGCAAATCGACCCTGCTGCGCCTGCTCGCCGGACTCGACCGGCCGGAGCAGGGCGAGCTGAAGCTCTCCCCGCCGACCGCCACCGTCGGGCATCTGCCGCAGGAGCCCGAGCGGCGCGAGGGGGAGACCGTACGGGACTTCCTCGCCCGCCGCACCGGCGTCGCCGCCGCCCAGAGGGCCATGGACGAGGCGACCCAGGCGCTCGTCGACGGCGCGCCCGGCGCGGACGACGCGTACTCCACGAGCCTGGAGCGCTGGCTCGACCTCGGCGGCGCGGACCTCGACGAACGCGCCGAGGAGGTCGCCGCCTCGCTCGGCCTCACCATCGGCCTCGATCTGCCGATGACCGCGCTCTCCGGCGGCCAGGCGGCCCGCGCCGGCCTCGCCTCGCTCCTCCTGTCGCGCTACGACGTCTTCCTGCTCGACGAGCCGACCAACGACCTCGACCTGGACGGACTCGAGCGCCTGGAGACGTTCGTACGTGGCCTGCGCGCCGGTACTGTCGTCGTCAGCCACGACCGCGAGTTCCTCACCCGCACCGTCACCAAGGTCCTCGAACTCGATCTCGCGCAGCAGCGGATCACCCTCTACGGCGGCGGATACGCGGCGTATCTGGAGGAGCGGGAGACCGCACGCCGGCACGCCCGCGAGGACTTCGAGGAGTACGCCGACAAGAAGGCGGCCCTGGAGGGCCGGGCGCAGATGCAGCGGTCCTGGATGGACAAGGGTGTCAAGAACGCCCGGCGCAAGGCGACCGACAGCGACAAGCTGGGCCGCAAGTTCCGCAGCGAGGCCAGCGAGAAGCAGGCGGCGAAGGCCCGCCAGACGCAGCGCATGATCGAACGCCTCGACACCGTGGACGAGCCCCGCAAGGAGTGGGAACTCCGGATGGAGATCGCGTCGGCCCCGCGCTCGGGCTCGGTCGTCGCGACCCTGCGCAGCGCGGAGGTCCGCCGCGGCGCCTTCGCCTTCGGCCCGGCCGACCTCCAGATCGACTGGGCGGACCGCGTCGCCATCACCGGCGCCAACGGCTCGGGCAAGTCCACCCTGCTCGCCGCGCTGCTCGGCCGGCTCCCCCTCGACGCGGGCCACGCCTCGCTCGGGTCGGGCGTCGTGGTCGGCGAGGTCGACCAGGCCCGCGGGCTCTTCTACGGCACCGAGACCCTCCTGGACGCCTTCTGCGCTGCCGTGCCGGAGACCGAACCGGCCGAAGTCCGCACGCTGCTGGCCAAGTTCGGCCTCAGGGCGGAGCACGTCCTGCGCCCGGCGACCACGCTCTCCCCGGGCGAGCGCACCCGCGCCGCGCTGGCGCTGCTGCAGGGCCGCGGGGTCAATCTGCTCGTGCTCGACGAGCCGACCAACCACCTCGACCTGGTGGCGATCGAGCAGCTGGAGTCCGCGCTCGACTCGTACACGGGAACGCTGCTGCTGGTTACGCACGACCGCCGGATGCTGGACGCGGTCCACACCACGCGCCGCATCGAGGTCTCCGCGGGCAAGGTCACGGAGCACTGACGTGTACGCCGAATCCAGCCCCGCCGGCGTTTGAGGCGCGGGGCCCGGGGCGGAGCCCACCATGGGCCCCGCCCCAGCCGCCGTCAGCCGCGCCGCTTCGCGTCCCCGAGCCCCGCCCGCCGCAGCGCATCCGCCATCGCACTGTTCGCCGGCGCCGGAGCCTGCCGGGCACCTCCCCTGTCACCGCTCCGGTCACCACCGCGACCGCCCTGGCCGCCCTGACCGCCCTGAGCGCCTTGCTGACGACGCTGCTGCGGCGGCCGCCCCCCGCGCTCACCCCGCTCCCGCTGCTTCGCCCCGCCCGTCTTCGGCGCGGCCTCGTCCTCCAGCCGCAGCGTCAGCGAGATCCGCTTGCGCGGAATGTCGACGTCGAGGACCTTCACCTTCACCACGTCGCCCGGCTTCACCACGTCCCGCGGGTCCTTGACGAAGGTCTTGGACAGTGCCGACACATGGACCAGGCCGTCCTGGTGGACACCGACGTCCACGAACGCGCCGAACGCCGCGACATTGGTCACCACGCCCTCGAGGATCATCCCGGGCGCCAGATCCCCGAGCTTCTCCACGCCCTCCTTGAAGGTGGCCGTCTTGAAGGCCGGGCGCGGGTCGCGCCCCGGCTTCTCCAGCTCCCGCAGGATGTCCGTCACCGTCGGCAGACCGAAGGTCTCGTCCACGAAGTCCGCCGGCTTCAGGGACCGCAGCACCGGCGCGTTGCCGATGAGCGAAGCGACCTCGTCGCCCGCCGTCTTCACCATGCGCCGCACCACCGGGTACGCCTCCGGGTGCACGCTGGACGCGTCCAGCGGGTCGGCCCCGCCCCGGATCCGCAGGAAGCCCGCGCACTGCTCGTACGCCTTCGGGCCGAGCCGTGCCACGTCCTTGAGCGCCCTGCGCGAGCGGAAGGGACCGTTCGAGTCGCGGTGCGCGACGATGTTCTCGGCGAGCCCGGTGCCGATGCCCGAGACCCGTGAAAGCAGCGGAGCGGACGCGGTGTTGACGTCGACGCCGACGCCGTTCACACAGTCCTCGACGACCGCGTCCAGCGAGCGGGAGAGCTTCACCTCGGAGAGATCGTGCTGGTACTGGCCGACGCCGATCGACTTGGGGTCGATCTTCACCAGCTCGGCCAGCGGGTCCTGCAGGCGGCGCGCGATGGAGACGGCGCCGCGCAGCGTCACGTCCATGTCGGGCAGCTCCTGCGAGGCGAACGCGGACGCCGAGTACACCGAAGCGCCCGCCTCCGAGACCATCACCTTCGTGAGGCTCAACTCCGGGTGCTTCGCGCACAGTTCACCGGCGAGTTTGTCGGTCTCGCGGGACGCCGTGCCGTTGCCGATCGCGATCAGGTCGACGGAGTGCTCCTTGGCGAGACGCGCCAGTTTCGCCAGCGACTCGTCCCACTTGTTCGCCGGGACATGCGGGTGGATCACGTCGGTCGCGACGACCTTGCCGGTCGCGTCGACGACGGCGACCTTCACACCCGTACGGAAACCGGGGTCGAGGCCCAGCGTCGCCCGCGTGCCCGCCGGCGCGGCCAGCAGCAGATCCCGCAGGTTCGCCGCGAAGACCCGTACCGCCTCGTCCTCGGCCGCGGTACGCAGCCGCAGCCGCAGATCGATCCCCAGATGCACCAGGATCCGGGTCCGCCACGCCCAGCGCACCG
Source organism: Streptomyces lunaelactis (assembly GCF_003054555.1). Lineage (NCBI taxonomy): Bacteria > Bacillati > Actinomycetota > Actinomycetes > Kitasatosporales > Streptomycetaceae > Streptomyces > Streptomyces lunaelactis. The sequence goes on from NZ_CP026304.1 coordinate 7,481,594, forward strand.
TGTCCGCGAGCCACTTGTCGCCGGGGCGCCCCCGGTCGGAGACATGGAAGCGCCGGGCGACCATGCCTTCGTACGTCGAGGGTCCCGGCTGCTCCGAAGGCTCCTCCGGCTCCAGCACCAGGTCGAGGATCTCCTCCTTCTCGCCCCGGAGCATGGCGAGCACCCGGTGCGAGGGCAGCTGCTTGAACGGTTCCGTGAAGTCGAAGTAGTCGGCGAACTTGGCGCCCGCCTCCTCCTTGCCCTCGCGCACCTTCGCCGCCAGCCGGCCGCGCGTCCACATCCGTTCACGCAGCTCGCCGATCAGGTCCGCGTCCTCGGAGAAACGCTCCGCCAGGATCGACCGCGCGCCCTCCAGCGCGGCGGCGGCATCCGCGACGCCCTTGTCCTCGTCGACGAAGGCCGCCGCGGCCGCGAGCGGCTCCACCGACGGGTCGGTGAGCAGCCCCTCGGCGAGCGGCTCCAGACCGGCCTCGCGCGCGATCTGCGCCTTCGTCCGCCGCTTCGGCTTGAACGGCAGGTAGATGTCCTCGAGCCGCGCCTTGGTGTCGGCGGCCCGGATCTGCGCCTCGAGCGCATCGTCCAGCTTGCCCTGCTCGCGTACGGACTCCAGGATCGCGGTCCGCCGCTCCTCCAGCTCCCGCAGATACCGCAGCCGCTCCTCGAGCGTGCGCAGCTGCGCGTCGTCGAGCATCTCGGTCGCTTCCTTGCGGTAGCGCGCGATGAACGGCACGGTCGACCCGCCGTCGAGCAGCTCGACGGCCGCCTTGACCTGTCGCTCGCGTACGCCGAGCTCCTCGGCGATCCTGCCTTCGATGGACGTCGTCACGGTTCCCCGACTCGCCTTCTCATGCTGGCTGTGCTGGTTCTGCTTGAGAGTGCATTGTGCCGGGTGGCCGGGCGCCGTGTCGCGCGCCCGCCCCGCCGTGCGTGCCGTCAGTGCTTGCCGCTGATGTCCTCGGGGAACGCGCCCGCGACCACCGCGGTCATCAGGAAACCGCGTGCCAGCTCGGTGAGCCGCTCCACACCCTCGGCTCCCAGATGCTCGTACGGGGCCAGGTCGATGCGGTCCGTGTGCTCCTCGAGCTCCGTCCGGAGCCGTACGCCGTCCTCGGTCAACTCGCCCTCGGCGTCCAGCAGTCCACGCTCGCGCAGCCGCCCCTCGGCGGCCTCCCAGTCGGTGCGCCGCCAGCCGCGCGTGGCGAGAATCCAGCGCGGCGCCATGCCCTTGCCGGTCGCCGTGTGGCTCACCAGGGCCTCGAGCGGGTCGAGCCCGGCGGAGAGCAGGGCCGCGAGATGACCGTCGCCGCGGTGCTCGCGCAGCAGGGTCGCGGCATGCCAGTAGGCGAGATGGGGTTCGTCGGGCACGGGCAGATCGGCGTGCGCGGCGTACAGCGGACGGGCGTGCCGGGTGCATGCCTCGGCGGCGCGCAGCGCGAGCTGCGCGGCCTCCGCCAGCTCCGGCGATGCGACGACCTCGTCGCCGAGCAGCCGCCGCAGGGTGCTGTCGACGGCGCGCAGCCGGGCATCGAGGACGGCCCCGGGGGATGCGGTGTCCCACACGGCGGGCAGATGCCGGGCGATCAGCTCGTGGTTGAAGTTGTAGAACGTCGCGGTGACCACACCCGGTCCGACGGCGCCCATCGCGGCGCCTCGCCCGGCGAAGTAGGCGGCGCGTGCGTCCTCGATGCCGAGCTGTGCGAGCTCCTTCGCGAAGTCGGGCGAGAAGTACACCGTCGAGTGCAGCGGATTGAGGGCGTTGTGACAGCGGCGGCCGGCGCGGGCGGGCAGTGAACTCATACCGAGCACGTTACCGACTGGTCGGTACGTCGTGAAGCCCTGGGTCCGCATGGCAGGAAAGGTGGGCTACTCGTCATTGCGGCCACCGCCGCCGCGATCAAGGATGGACGGTATGACGCAGCCATCCGTACTCGTCGTCCTCTTCGACGACGTGCAGAGCCTCGATGTGACCGGCCCGGTCGAAGTCTTCGCCGGCGCCGGCAAGGCCGCCGGCAGCGCGTACGAGATCCGCACCGCGTCCCTGGACGGCGCCCCGGTCCGCACCTCCAGTGGCCTCATGCTCGTCCCGGACAGCGGCCTCGCCGACGCCGCCGCCCCGCACACCCTGCTCGTCCCCGGCGGCAACGGCACCCGCACCCCCGACCCCAGGCTCATCGACTGGCTGCGCACCCACGCCCCGCGCGCCGAGCGCCTCGTCTCGATCTGCACCGGGGCCCTGCTGCTCGCCGAGGCGGGTCTGCTCGACGGCCACCGGGTGACCAGCCACTGGGCGGTCTGCGAACGGCTGGCCCGCGACTACCCGGCCGTCGAGGTCGACCCGGACCCGATCTTCGTACGCGACGGAAAGCTGGCCACGTCGGCCGGTGTCACCGCCGGCATCGACCTCGCCCTCGCGCTCGTCGAGGAGGACCACGGCCGGGACATCGCGCTCACGGTCGCCCGCCATCTGGTCGTCTTCCTCCGACGGCCGGGAAACCAGGCGCAGTTCAGCGCCCAGCTCGCCGTCCAGACCGCCCGGCGCGAGCCGCTGCGCGACGTACAGCAGCACATCACCGAGCACCCGGAAGGGGATCTCTCCGTCGAGGCACTCGCCGCCCGCGCCCGGCTCTCGCCCCGGCACTTCGCCCGCGCCTTCCAGGAGGAGACGGGCATGACGCCGGGCCGCTATGTCGAGCGGGTCCGGCTGGAACAGGCGCGACGGCTCCTGGAGGACACCCCCGACGGCGTGGAGGAGATCTCGCGCGCCTGCGGCTACGGCACCCCGGAGGCCATGCGCCGCGCCTTCGTCAAGGTGCTGGGCTCGGCCCCGGCCGAATACCGGCGCCGCTTCCACGCTCCCGTACAGCCCGCCCACTGACCCGCCCACCGGAAGGCACCCCATGCAGATCGCCATCGTCCTCTTCGACCGCTTCACCGCGCTGGACGCCGTAGGCCCCTACGAAATGCTCTGCCGCCTCCCCGGCGCCGAGGTTGTCTTCGTCGCCGAGCAGGCGGGAGGGGTCACCAACGACCGCGGCACCCTCACGCTCGTCGCCGCCAAGACCTTCGACGAGGTGACCCGCCCGGACATCGTCGTCGTCCCCGGCGGTCCCGGCCAGAGCGACCAGATGGAGAACGAGACCCTGCTGGGCTGGATGCGCGCCGTGGACGCGACCACCACCTGGACCACCTCGGTCTGCACCGGCTCGCTGCTGCTCGCCGCCGCCGGACTCCTCAGGTGCCGCCGGGCAACCTCGCACTGGCTGGCGCTGGACCTCCTTACGAAGTACGGGGCCGAGCCCACCGGCGAGCGGGTCGTGACCGACGGCAAGTACGTGACGGCCGCGGGCGTATCCTCCGGCATCGACATGGGGCTCACCCTGGTCGGCAGGATCGCCGGTGAGCGGCACGCCCAGACCGTACAGCTGCTCACCGAGTACGACCCTCAGCCGCCCTACGACGCCGGATCGCCGGAGAAGGCCCCGGCCGACATCGTCGAGGAGTGGCGCGGCAAGAGCCGGTTCATCCTGAAGCAGCGCTCCACGTGAAGCGCGGCACCCTGCGCTCCAGGAAGGCGGCGACACCCTCCGCGGGGTCGCCGCTGCCGCGCTGCTGCTCCTCCCAGTGGGCGTCCCGGTCGGTGCGGCCCGTCGCGAACTCCTTCGCCGCGGCCTGGGTGAGCTGAGAGCGCGAGGCGACGATACGGGTGAACTCCGCCACCCGCTTGCCCAGTTCACCCGCCGGCAGCACCTCGTCGACCAGACCGGTGCGCAGCGCCCGCTCCGTACCGATCAACTCGCCCGAGAAGAGCAGGTACTTGGCGGCGGCCGGACCCACCAGCGCGACCAGCCGCCGGGTGGAGGAGGCCGGGTAGACGATTCCGAGCTTCGCCGGTGTCACCCCGAACAGTGCGTCCTCCTCCGCGAAGCGCAGATCACAGGCCGCGGCCAGCTGGCAGCCGCCCCCCACGCAGTAGCCGCGCACGGCGGCGAGGGTCGGCTTGGGGAACGCGGCGAGCGCCTCCTCGGCGCGTACGGCGAGGGACTGCGGCGCCTCGCCGGGCTCCCGCAGCGAGGAGATGTCGGCGCCGGCGCAGAAGGTCGAGCCCTCGCCGGTCAGCACCAGTGCGCGTACCGCGTCGTCTGCCGCCAGCTGCCCGAGCAGCTCGGGAAGCGCACGCCACATGCCGGCGGTCATGACATTGCGCTTGTCGGGATTGCTGATGACGACGGTGGCGACCCCGTCCACGACGGAGTGGTGCAGCTTCGGCTCCATGTGCCGGATGCTATCCGCCGGAGAAGCGGCCAGAAGAAGATCAGGAACAGTCGAACAACTGACGCTGTCATACGCACTCGGTCAAAAACCGTCGATTGCCGCTGACTTGTGTTCAGCAGCCCGGTCCGGACCAAGTGACTGCCAACACTTATTACTCGATGGTCAGTGGCAATCGATCCGAGGGTGGGTGCCGGACTATGGAGAGCCGCGGGAGCGTCCCGGCCCGGCCACTGTCGTACGAGGGCGTCTGGCGATTCACTGCTCCTGCCGTCGACGTCTCCGTCCCGCAGGCCAGGCACGCCGTACGCGATCTGCTCAACCGCCAGGGCGTCCCGGTCCAGGACGACCTCGTCCAGGGACTGCTGCTGATCGTCTCCGAGCTGGTCACCAATGCCGTACGGCACGCCGCTCTGCTGTCGCCGGAGGTGGCCGTCGAGGTCGCCATCGGCGCCGAGTGGATCCGGGTGTCCGTGGAGGACAACCACCCGTACCGGCCCAAGGCGCTGGAGACGGACTACGCGCAGACGGGCGGCCGGGGGCTGTTGCTCGTACGGGAGATCACCCTGGAGGCCGGCGGCTCCTGCGACGTCGAGCACACCGCGAGCGGCGGCAAGATCATCTGGGCCGCGGTGCCGCTGAGACCGGTCGGCGGCGCCGCGCCGCTCTGAGCCCCCGTACCTGCCCCGCCGCTGTCACCAGTCTCCGGACGGCCCCGTGAGCTCCTTGATCGCTGGGCGCGCGGCGTCCAGCACGGTCATGAACCACGCCGAGAACGGCGCCTCGGCGTGCCGGTCGGCCAGCTCCTTCGGCGTCACGAACGCCGTCTCGCCGACCTCCTCCGGGTCCGGCCGCAGTGGAGCCTGCGCCATCCCGACGAAGAGGTGGTTGAACTCCTGCTCCACCAGACCCGAGTCCGGGTCCGGGTGGTTGTAGCGGACCGTGCCCGCCTCCGCGAGCAGCGAGGGCGAGATCCCCAGCTCCTCGTACGTACGCCGGGCGGCGGCCGCGAACGGCGCCTCGCCCGGGTAGGGGTGCCCGCAGCAGGTGTTCGACCAGACACCGGGGGAGTGGTACTTGCCCAGCGCGCGGCGCTGCAGCAGCAGCCGGCCCTGCTCGTCGAAGAGGAACACGGAGAACGCCCGGTGCAGCTGCCCCGGCGCCTGATGCGCCTCGAGCTTCTCCGCGGTGCCGATGGTATTGCCGTGCTCGTCGACCAGTTCGAGCAGGATCGCTTGTGACGCGCCGTTCGACGAGCTGTTCGCCGCGGTGGCTGGTGTGGTCGGCATACCCATCCTTCGCTTCGGTCCTCGGCCCTGGGGGCCTGCCCAGTCTGCCGTACAAAAGCGGCTTGTCCGCACTTCGACGGTCTGGGCATGTCCGCCCCCGCCGTGACGGCACGCGGCGGGGGCGACCCTGCTCATCGGGACTCATCAGACGCCGAAGGCCGCCGGATAGCGAATCGTGCCCTGCGGCACACCCCCGGAACCGTCGAGCACGAGGACCATCATGGCTTCGTCGGGCACCTCGAAGGTTGGCCTGATCGAGTACCGCGAGGCCGCTTCGAAGCCGAACCTCGGGTAGTAGCCGGGATGCCCGAGGAGAAGAACGAGCCTCTCCCCGCGCACCCTGGCCAGATCCAGCACGGCCCGGACGACCGCCTGGCCGGCGCCCTTGCGCTGATGCTCGGGAGCCACCGCGACGGGCGCCAGTGCCACCGCGGGTACGTCCCCGACATGGCACCGGGTGAGCAGCGCGTACGCCGCCACCGAGCCGTCCGCCGCCTCGGCGACGTACGACGTGCCGGGCAGCCAAGCGTCGCCGTCCAGGCGCAGCGCGTCGACCAGTCCCGCCTCCTCGGCGGTCGCGAAGGCCGCGGCGTTGATGGCCCGTACCACCGGAATGTCGGCCTCGGTCTCCGGCCTGGTGTGCCAGCGGGTGTCGGCGGGGCGCAGCACATGGCCGGTGTAGCCGTACTCCGTGCCGTGGTCACGGCGCATGCCGATCTCCGCCCGGGTGGCGGCGAGCGCCTGCGCCATGCCGGGAGCCGTGGCATCCGCGGTCTCGGCCCGCTCGCCGAGCGGTCCGTAGTACTCGTCCCAGTCGCTCTCGGGCTGGCGGTGCACGCCCAGGACGTTGTAGCCCGCCGTGACCGCCGCCGCGGTGTTCCCGGCGGTGGTGCGCAGCGCGTAGTGCTGGTCCCAGAAGGCGCGGGCCTCGGCCGAGGGCTCCTCGGCCGTCCACTCGCACTCGGTGAGGACCAGCGAACCGCCCGGCGCGAGCAGCCGCCGCCACCTCCGCAGAGCGGTGTCGAAGCCGATGTTGTACGCGGAGCTCTCCGCCCAGACGAGGTCGAACGAGCCGTCGGGGAAGGGGAGTTCGGCCATATCGGCCTTGACGGTACGGATCGTGTCACCGATCCCCCGGGCCTGGGTAGTGTGCCGCAGCTCGTCGAGGAACGGCTCGTGCAGATCGACCGCCGTCACCTGCGCACCGGCCTCGGCGGCCAGCAGCAGGGCGGACCGGCCCGGGCCGCAGCCCAGATCGAGCACGCGCGGACGCTTCGGCAGCGGCCCGGCGAGGGCGAGCAGCCGACGGGAGGTGTTGTCGGAACCGGGGCCCTGCCGCGGAAGACCGTGGTGCAGGGCGAAGAAAGCGTCGTACAGAGCGTTGTCGGACAACGTGGGAACCCTTGAGTGTGTGCGGGCTCCGGCCGACGTACGGAATCAGGCCGGCCGGGAGCCCGGAAGCCGAGGATGGACCGGGCGGCTGCGCGGGGCAGCCTTCACTGCGACGGTCATCAACCTCAGCTCCTCTCAAGCGCGGTGAGGCTCCCATGCCTCTGCGAAAACACTAACAGCCGCCAGTGACACGGGTCTCAGTGCCTCGCCTCAGTGGCAGAGCCTCGCCTCGTGCTCCGCGTGGCCGACGGGCTCCAGCTGGAAGGTGCAGTGCTCGACATCGAAGTGATCGCCGATGCACCCCTGCAGATCGTGCAGCATCCTCTCGTGCCCAACCGCGGACAGGACGTCCTGGCTCACCACCACATGCGCGGAGAGGACCGGCATCCCGGAGGTGATCGTCCAGGCGTGCAGATCGTGCACGTCCTCCACACCGCGCAGGGCCACTATGTGCGCCCGCACCTCGCCCATGTCGACGCCTTTGGGGGCCGCCTCCAGCAGGACGTTGAGGGTCTCCCCCAGCAGCTTCCAGGTGCGCGGCACGATCATGAGGCCGATGACCAGGGACGCGATCGGGTCCGCGGTCTGCCAGCCCGTGGCGATGATGATGCCGGCCGAGACCAGCACCGTGAGCGAACCGAGCGTGTCCGCGAGCACCTCGAGATACGCCCCGCGCACATTGAGGCTCTCCTTCTGGCCCCGCACCAGCAGGGAGAGCGAGATCATGTTGGCGACAAGACCGATCAGGGCGAAGGCGATGGTCAGGCCGCCCTTGGTCTCGGCCGGGGTGATGAAGCGCTGCACCGCCTCGTACAGCAGATAGCCGCCGACGCCGATCAACAGCAGACAGTTGGCCAGGGCGGCGAGGATCTCGGCGCGTGCGAAGCCGAAGGTGCGGTTCAGTCCGGCCGGCCGGTTGGCGAAATGGATCGCCAGCAGCGCCATCCCGAGACCGACCGCGTCCGTCGCCATATGCGCGGCGTCGGCGATCAGGGCGAGGGAGTCGGAGAGGATGCCGCCGACGATCTCCAGGACCATCACGCCCAGCGTGATCGACAGCGCGATGCGAAGGCGTCCCTTGTAGGCCGCGGCCGCGGTGCCCGTTGGCGGCGGTCCGCCGTGCGCATGCCCGTGGTCGTGCCCAGCCCCCATGAGGACGCCTCCTGGTCGTCGGAACGATCTGCCGAGACCTCAGTCAACTACGGGTGGGGGGTATCGAGCAACACGGGACTGAACACCGTTGTCAACTCGCCTGACCTGCGGAAATGACCGCAGGTCAGGACTCTGACAAGATCACTTGATACGGGCGTCGGGGTGCCGGAGGCACCAGCCCTCCCACGCCGAATCGACCATCTCGCGTACCCCTCGCGAAGCCGTCCAGCCCAGCTCCTTGGAGATCAGGTCGACCGAGGCGACGGCCTTCGCGGCATCGCCCGGACGGCGCGGCTCGACGACCGGCTCGTCGGTGTACCCGGTGACGTCGGCCACCAGATCGGCGAGCTCGCGTACCGAGACACCCACCCCGCGGCCGATGTTGACCGTCAGATCCCCGGCGTCCTGCTCGGCAAGCCGGCGGGCGACCGCGAGATGGGCGTCCGCCAGATCCGAGACATGGATGTAGTCACGGATGCAGGTGCCGTCCGGGGTCGCGTAGTCGGCGCCGAAAATCCGCGGCGCCTCACCGCGGGTGATCCGGTCGAAGAACATCGGAATGATGTTGAACACCCCGGTGTCGGCCAGTTCCGGCCGATCGGCGCCCGCCACATTGAAATAGCGCAGACAGGCGGTGGACAGCGAGTGTGCCCGGCCGGTGGCCCGCACCAGCCACTCGCCCGCGAGCTTGGTCTCGCCGTACGGATTGATCGGCTCACAGGGAGCGGACTCGGGGATCAGCTCCATGTCCGGTATCCCGTACACGGCGGCGGAGGAGGAGAACAGGAACCGCTGCACACCCGCCGCGACGACCGCTTCGAGCAGCACCGTCAGCCCGTGCAGATTCTCCCGGTAGTAGAGCAGTGGCTGCTCGACGGACTGTCCGACCTGCTTCTTCGCCGCGAGATGTACGACACCGGTGACAGCGTGCTCGGCCAGGGTGCGATCGAGCAGTTCCCGGTCCAGGATCGCCCCGCGCACCAGGGGGATCTCCGCAGGCAGCCGATCGGTGATCCCCGACGAGACGTCGTCGAGGACCACGACCCGCTCACCTGCCGCCGTCATGGCCCGCGCCACATGCGCCCCGATGTACCCCGCCCCACCTGTGATCAGCCACGTCATGCCGACCACCCTAGGCCCTGTCCGGCGGATCTTGCCGGGCTCCGGCCCGATCGTCGGGACAGGACCTGGGCCCTCGCCCCCGCGGTTTGTGGGGCGAGGCATGGATCGACGATGATGATCTCGATGGGCCGCCTTGGGGGGCCGGTCCATGTCGAGCGGGGACGTAAACGGCCGGTGAATTCCCGCATAGGTACATCCGATAGCCTCTGCCGACGTGCCGCCGCCCATATACGGGCCGAGCCGCCGCGCACCCGCACCGTCAGCTCCAAGGAGTGAGTTCGTCTGTCGACCGCAATCCTCACCGGTCCGCCGGTACCCGGATCGTCGCTCGAGGGCGATCTGCGGGCGCTGGGTTTTGACGTACGGATCGCCTCAGGCACCGAGGACACCGCAGCACTGATCGCCGCAGTCCCGGGCGCCGACCGCGTCGCCGTCGTCGACCCCCGCTTCGTCGGGCACGTACACGCTCTGCGACTGGCGCTGACCGACCCGCGCTTCCCCGCGGCCGCGGTCGCGGGCGCACTGACGGTGCAGCCGGAGGCCAGGCCCGCTCTGGTCCGGGCCCTGTCGGCAGCGCCGGGCAGCGGCGTCCCCGCAGGTGGCGTCGGAGCGCAGGCGGGCAACGCGGCCGACGACGGGGACACCTTGTCGGCGGTCCAGGCCGCGCGGAGCCCCGTAGTGACCGACGCGCTCGCCGAGGCCCTCGACGCCGACGGTACGGCCGTGTACCGGCCCGAGCTCGGATCGCTCGTGGCGACCGTGCCCGGTGACCCCCAGGCCCGCAACGAGGCCCGGCAGGCCGTCACCGCCGTCGACGACGAAGCCGTACGGCTGCGCTCCGCCGTGAAGGCCCGCGACGGGTTCTTCACCACGTTCTGCATCAGCCCGTACTCGCGCTACCTCGCCCGCTGGTGCGCCCGTCGCGGACTGACCCCCAACCAGGTCACCACCGCCTCACTGCTCACCGCGCTCGTCGCGGCCGGCAGCGCGGCCACCGGCACCCGCGCCGGCTACATCGCCGCCGGCCTGCTGCTGCTCTTCTCCTTCGTCCTGGACTGCACCGACGGGCAGCTCGCCCGCTACTCGCTCCAGTACTCGACGATGGGCGCCTGGCTGGACGCGACCTTCGACCGCGCCAAGGAATACGCGTACTACGCGGGACTCGCGGTCGGTGCCGCCCGCGGCGGCGACGACGTCTGGGCGCTCGCCCTCGGCGCGATGATCCTGCAGACCTGCCGGCACGTCGTCGACTTCTCCTTCAACGAGGCGAACCACGACGCGACCGCCGCCGGTAAATCTGTTACCGGCAGCCCCACCGCGGCCCTCTCCGACAAGCTCGACAGCATCGGCTGGACGGTCTGGGTGCGCCGGATGATCGTGCTGCCGATCGGCGAGCGCTGGGCGATGATCGCCGTGCTCACCGCCGTCACCACCCCCCGGATCGTCTTCTGCGCCCTGCTGATCGGCTGCGGCCTCGCGGCCTGCTACACCACCGCGGGCCGTGTTCTGCGCTCGCTGACCCGCAAGGCCCGTCGGACGGACCGCGCCGCCCAGGCGCTCGCGGACCTCGCCGACTCCGGCCCGCTCGCCGAAGCCGTCGCCGGCGGCTTCAAGCAGCGTGCTCGGAGCTTTCCCGGATTCCTGCCGCTCGCGATCGCGCTGCTGGGCGGCACCGTGCTGGTGGCGACCGCCGCCTTCACCGACTACGGCAGCCTCTGGCCGGCCGTCGCCGCCGTGATCTACGTCGTCACCTCGGGTCTGGCTGTTGCCCGCCCTCTCAAGGGCGCGCTCGACTGGCTCGTACCGCCGGTGTTCCGCGCGGCCGAGTACTGCACCGTCCTGGTGCTCGCGGCCCACGCCGATGTGAACGGGGCGTTGCCCGCGGCCTTCGGTCTGGTTGCGGCGGTCGCCTACCATCACTACGACACGGTGTACCGCATCCGCGGCGGTACGGGCGCGCCCCCGCACTGGCTGGTGCGGGCGATCGGCGGACACGAAGGACGGATCCTGGCCGTCGTGCTGGCGGCCGCCCTGCTCAACAGCTCGGACTTCACCCTCGCGCTCACGGCCCTCGCTGTGGCCGTCGCGCTCGTGGTGCTCGTCGAGAGCATCCGCTTCTGGGTGTCCTCCGGAGCACCCGCCGTACATGACGAAGGAGAACCCGCATGATCGGCCTCGTACTGGCAGCCGGTGCCGGACGGCGTCTTCGCCCCTACACCGACACGCTCCCGAAGGCCCTCGTGCCCGTCGACGGCGACACCACCGTCCTCGACCTCACCCTGGGGAACTTCGCGGAGATCGGGCTCACCGAGGCCGCCATCGTCGTCGGCTACCGCAAGGAAGCCGTCTACGAGCGCAAGGCAGCCCTGGAGGCGAAGTACGGCCTGAAGCTGACCCTCGTCGACAACGACAAGGCCGAGGAGTGGAACAACGCCTACTCCCTGTGGTGCGCCCGTGACGTCATCAAGCAGGGCGTCATCCTCGCCAACGGCGACACCGTGCACCCGGTCTCCGTCGAGCGGACCCTGCTCGCCGCCCGCGGCAACGGCCAGAAGATCATCCTCGCCCTCGACGCGGTGAAGAACCTCGCCGACGAGGAGATGAAGGTCATCACCGCCGAGGGCAAGGGCGTGCAGCGGATCACCAAGCTGATGGACCCGGCCACCGCCACGGGCGAGTACATCGGCGTCACCCTCATCGAGCCCGAGGCCGCCGACGAGCTCGCCGACGCGCTGAAGGCCACCTTCGAGCGCGACCCCGACCTCTACTACGAGGACGGCTATCAGGAGCTCGTGAACCGCGGCTTCACCGTGGACGTGGCCCCCATCGGCGACGTCAAGTGGGTCGAGATCGACAACCACGACGACCTCGCGAAGGGCCGTGAGATCGCGTGCCTGTACTGACCCGACTGATCCCGTCCCCGGTCGTCGTCGACATCGCACGCGGCGCCCTGGACGATCTGGCCGGCCTCCTGGCCGACCAGCGGATCTCCTCCTCCGGCAAGCTCGCGATCGCGATCAGCGGCGGCTCCGGCCAGGCGCTGCGCGAGAAGCTCTCGCCGGTGCTGCCGGGCGCCACCTGGTTCGAGGTCGCCGGCGGCACGATCGACTCCGCCGTCAAGCTCGCCGACGACATCAGGGGCAAGCGGTACGACGCCGTGGTCGGCCTCGGCGGCGGCAAGATCATCGATGTCACGAAGTACGCGGCGGCCCGTGTCGGCCTGCCAATGGTGGCCGTCGCGACGAACCTCTCGCACGACGGCATCTGCTCCCCGGTCGCCACGCTGGACAACGACAACGGCCGCGGCTCCTACGGCGTCCCCACCCCCATCGCCATGGTCATCGACCTCGATGTCATCCGTGAGGCACCGGTCCGCTTCGTACGCTCCGGCATCGGCGAGGCGATCTCCAACATCTCCGCGATCGCGGACTGGGAGCTGTCCCACCGCGTCAACGGCGAACCCGTCGACGGCCTCGCCGCCGCCATGGGCCGCACCGCCGGCGAGGCCGTACTGCGCCACCCGGGAGGGGTCGGCGACGACGAGTTCCTCACGGTCCTCGCCGAGGCGCTCGTGCTCTCCGGCATCGCGATGTCGATCAGCGGGGACACCCGCCCCTCGTCCGGCGCCTGCCACGAGATCAGCCACGCCTTCGACCTGCTCCACCCCGAACGCGCCGCCAGCCACGGCGAGCAGGTCGGCCTGGGCGCCGCCTTCGCCATGCACCTGCGCGGTGCGCACGACCTGTCCGGACTCTTCGCCGAGGTGCTGCGCAGGCACGGCCTGCCGGTGCTGCCCGAGGAGATCGGCTTCAGCGTGGACGAGTTCGTCAGAGCCGTCGATTACGCACCGCAGACCCGACCGGGCCGCTTCACCATCCTTGAGCACCTCGACCTCTCCACCGACCAGATCAGGGACGCGTACGCCGACTATGCCAAGACCATCAGTAGCTGAACTCCGTCCGGTCGTTCACCCGGAGGGAGTGAAGGACCGGCGAAGCGGCGAGCACTGGGCCGGGCGCATGTACATGCGAGAGATCTCGCTGCACATCGACCCGTACCTGGTCAACACCAAGATCACGCCCAACCAGCTCACCTACCTCATGATCGTGGTGGGTGTGCTCGGCGGCGCTGCCCTGCTGATCCCGGGACTGACCGGCGCGATCCTCGCGGTGGTGCTCTTCCAGATCTATCTGCTGCTCGACTGTGTCGACGGTGAGGTCGCCCGCTGGCGCAAGCAGACCTCGATCACCGGCGTCTACCTCGACCGGATCGGCCACTACCTCTGTGAGGCGGCCCTGCTGGTCGGCTTCGGCATCCGCGGCGCCGATGTCTTCCACCAGGACGGCGCCACCAACTGGCTGTGGGCCTTCCTCGGCACCGTCGCCGCGCTCGGCGCCATCCTGATCAAGGCCGAGACGGACCTGGTCGACGTGGCCCGCCAGCGCAGCGGACTGCCCGCCGTCAAGGACGAGGCCGCCGTGCCGCGCTCCTCCGGTCTGGCGGTGGCCCGCCGTGCCGCGGCCGCGCTGAAGTTCCACCGGCTCGTCGGCGGCATCGAGGCCAGCCTCTTCATCCTGGTCGTGGCCATCCTCGACAAGGTCCAGGGCGATCTGTTCTTCACCCGCCTCGGCATCGCTGTCCTGGCCGGCATCGCCGTCGTCCAGACGCTGCTGCACCTGGTGTCGATCCTCGCATCCAGCAGGCTCAAGTGACTGCGCCGCTGAAGCTCGGCGCGGTCATCATCACGATGGGCAACCGCCCCGACGATCTGCGCGCCCTGCTCGACTCGGTCGCCAAGCAGGAGGGCGACCCGATCGAGGTCGTCGTGGTCGGCAACGGCGCCCCGGTGACCGACGTCCCCGAGGGCGTACGCACCGTGGATCTGCCCGACAATCTGGGCATCCCCGGCGGCCGTAACGTCGGCATCGAGGCCTTCGGCCCCTCCGGCTCCGGCGTCGATGTGCTGCTCTTCCTCGACGACGACGGTCTGCTGCCGGGCAGCGACACCGGCGAGCTGGTGCGCCAGGCCTTCGAGGCCGAGCCGAAGCTGGGCATCGTCAGCTTCCGGATCGCCGACCCGGAGACGGGGCTCACCCAGCGCCGCCACGTTCCGCGGCTGCGGGCCTCCGACCCGATGCGCTCCTCGCGGGTGACGACTTTCCTCGGCGGCGCCAATGCCGTGCGTACGAAGGTCCTCGCCGAGGTCGGCGCGCTGCCCGACGAGTTCTTCTACGCCCATGAGGAGACGGACCTCGCCTGGCGGGCGCTGGACGCGGGCTGGGCGATCGACTACCGCGCGGACATGGTGCTGTTCCACCCGACGATGCCCCCGTCGCGGCATGCGGTCTACCACCGCATGGTCGCCCGTAACCGGGTCTGGCTCGCCCGCCGCAATCTGCCGGCCCCCCTGGTCCCCGTCTACCTTGCTGTCTGGGTTCTTCTCACGCTGGCCCGGCGCCCTTCGGTGTCCGCTCTGAAGGCCTGGTTCGGCGGCTTCAAGGAGGGCTGGCAGACGCCCTGCGGGCCACGCCGGCCCATTAAGTGGCGTACGGTATGGCGGCTGACCCGGCTGGGTCGCCCTCCTGTCGTCTGACATGCTCGGTCCTGAGAGCATCGGGCGTACTCCCGGGACCTGGACGTCTGAGCCTGCGCCCGACCGGCTGCGCATCTTGAACACGAAAGTTTCAACTTGTGAGTGACACAACCCATGACGGTGCGATCGTGACGAGCGCCCCGCCATCTCCCGATGAGGGTCTGACCTCGGCGCAGCTCGCCGCGAAGTACGGCCTTTCGGTGAGCGGTGCCCGACCGGGTCTCGTCGAGTACATTCGGCAGCTCTGGGGCCGGCGCCACTTCATCCTGGCGTTCTCATCGGCGAAGCTGACCGCCCAGTACAGCCAGGCGAAGCTCGGCCAGCTCTGGCAGGTGGCGACCCCTCTGCTGAACGCGGCCGTCTACTACTTGATCTTCGGCCTGATCCTGGACTCGGGCCGCGGGATGGACAAGGCGGTCTTCATCCCGTTCCTGGTGACGGGTGTGTTCGTCTTCACCTTCACCCAGACCTCCGTGATGGCCGGCGTCCGCTCCATCGCGGGCAATCTGGGACTGGTACGGGCCCTGCACTTCCCCCGGGCGGCACTGCCGATCTCCTTCGCCCTGCAGCAGCTCCAGCAGCTGATGTTCTCGATGATCGTGCTCTTCGTCATCGCGGTGTCCTTCGGCAGCTACCCGTCCCTCAGCTGGCTGCTGATCCTGCCCGCACTGGCCCTGCAGTTCGTCTTCAACATCGGTCTGGCTCTGATCATGGCCAGGCTGGGCAGCAAGACGCCGGACCTGGCCCAGCTGATGCCGTTCGTCATGCGCACCTGGATGTACGCCTCGGGCGTCATGTTCTCGATTCCCGTGATGCTCGCGGGCAAGCCGTCCTGGATCGCCGATGTTCTGCAGTACAACCCGGCGGCCGTCTACATGGACCTGGTCCGCTTCGCGCTGATCGACGGATACGGCGCGTCCAACCTGCCCTCGCACGTGTGGCTCGTGGGCGGCCTGTGGGCCCTTCTCGTGGGCGTAGCCGGCTTTGTGTACTTCTGGAAGGCTGAGGAGCGATACGGCCGTGGCTGAAGAAAACGTGCAGGGGCGCATCCCCACCGTCATCGCCGACGACGTCCACATCGTGTACCGGGTCAGCGGTGGCAGCGGCGGCAAGGGCAGCGCCACGGCGGCGCTGAACCGCATGATCCGTCGGGACAAGGGCGAGTCCCGTGCGATCCGCAAGGTGCACGCCGTGCGCGGCGTGTCCTTCACGGCGTACCGCGGCGAGGCGATCGGCCTGATCGGTACCAACGGTTCCGGCAAGTCGACCCTGTTGCGCGCCATCGCCGGCCTGCTGCCGACCGAGAGCGGCAAGGTGTACACCGACGGCCAGCCGTCCCTGCTCGGCGTCAATGCCGCGCTCATGGGCGATCTGACCGGCGAGCGGAACGTCATACTCGGCGGCCTGGCCATGGGCATGTCGCGTGAGGAGATCCGCGACCGGTATGAGGGGATCGTCGACTTCTCGGGAATCAATGAGAAGGGCGATTTCATCACCCTGCCGATGCGTACCTACTCCTCCGGCATGGGAGCCAGGCTCCGCTTCTCCATCGCAGCGGCCAAGAACCACGACGTCCTCATGATCGACGAGGCGCTGTCGACCGGTGACCGCAAGTTCCAGATCCGCTCCGAGGCACGCATCCGTGAGCTCCGCAAGGAGGCCGGCACGGTCTTCCTGGTCAGTCACGGCGCCAAAACGATCAGGGACACCTGCGACCGCGTCCTGTGGCTGGAGCGGGGCGAGCTTCTGATGGACGGCCCGACCGACGAGGTCATCAAGGCGTACGAGAAGGAGACCGGCAAGTAGTCCGGTTCCCGGTCGAAGACCCCCGCCGTGGCATCCGGGCGGGGGTCTTCCGCGTCCTTGGAGGAGACGGCGGGCCGTGAGCCGGAACCGGACATTCGGGCCTGGATCGTCAAGCCAAGGTCAAGTCCTGTGGTGCCGGGGAAGGTTGACCCGGATTGGAGTGTTCTTGTAATGCGCGCAACACCCCGGCGTATCACTGGGCGTTGTACAACGTAAGCTGTACCGGTGCCGAATCGAGGCAAGTGGGGCGATACCCCCTAGGCATCCTGTCCGCCAGGAGGTCCCCCAGTCGGGAGGTCCGGCGGCGTGTCCGAAATGGGATGTATTGGGTCAGCAGTGTAGAACGGGAGATGTGACGGCAATGACGGGAAATCTCCAGCTCCGCGAGGCTTTCGCCGTCCCCGCACCGGGCAGCGCGCAATGACGGGCACCCGGCAGGCGCACCCCGAGGCCGCCGCGCGCGCCACCCTCGACAAGGCCGCCCACGAGAACTTTCCCGTTGCCCCCTTCTTCCTGCCGCGCGCGTGGCGCGATGACCTGATGGCCGTGTACGGCTACGCACGCCTCGTCGACGACATCGGCGACGGCGACCTCGCACCCGGCGGAGCGGACGCCCGCCATCTCGGGGTCGAGGCGGCGTCGGCCGAGGACCGGCTCGCCATGCTCGACGCCTTCGAGGCCGACCTGCGGCGCGTCTTCGACGGCACGCCCCGGCACCCCCTGCTGCTCGCCCTCCAGCCGACCGTGCGCCGCCGCTCGCTCACCCCCGAGCCCTTCCTCGGTCTGATCGCGGCCAACCGCCAGGACCAGCTCGTACGGCGCTACAAGACGTACGACGATCTCCTCGCCTACTGCGAACTCTCCGCCAACCCCGTCGGCCGCCTGGTTCTGCAGATCACGGGGACCGCCAGCCCCGAGCGCGTCCGCCGCTCCGACGCCGTGTGCACCGCGCTCCAGGTCGTCGAGCACCTCCAGGACGTCACCGAGGACCTGGGCCGCGACCGGGTCTACCTGCCCGCCGAGGACATGCAGCGGTTCCATGTCACCGAGGCCGACCTCGCCGCCGGAACCGGGGGCGCGTCGGTGCGCGCGCTGGTCGCGTACGAAGCCGAACGCGCGGGGCGGCTGCTGAATGAAGGCACCCCGCTGGTGGGTAGCGTCCACGGCAGGCTTCGGCTGCTGCTCGCCGGGTTCGTGGCCGGGGGGCGCGCAGCCCTCACCGCGATCGCGGCCGCCGGACACGATGTCCTGCCCGGACCGCCCAAGCCCACCAAGGCGAATCTGCTGCGTGAAGTGGGAGCTGTCTTGCGAAGAGCGCGTAGAGAGGGGTGAGCCGGACGATGGAGGGACCGACGGAGGTGTCCGCGCCGGTGCAGGCTGCGTACAGCTACTGCGAAGCCGTCACCGGGCAGCAGGCGCGTAACTTCGCCTACGGCATCAGGCTGTTGCCGGCCGAGAAGCGACAGGCCATGTCGGCGCTCTACGCCTTCTCGCGGCGCGTCGACGACATCGGCGACGGCACGCTCGAGCCGAAGGCAAAGCAGGACAGGCTCGAAGGCACGCGCGAACTCCTCGACCGCATCCGGCACGGCGCGGTCGACGAGGACGACACCGACCCGGTCGCCGTGGCGCTCGCGGACGCGTCGCGCCGCTTCCCGCTGCCGCTCGGCGGGCTCGACGAGCTCATCGACGGCGTCCTGATGGACGTGCACGGCCGGACGTACGAGACCTGGGACGACCTCAGGGTCTACTGCCGGTGTGTCGCGGGCGCGATCGGGCGGCTCTCCCTCGGCGTGTTCGGCACGCAGCCCGGCGCGCCCGGCGCCGAGCGGGCCTCCGAGTACGCCGACACGCTCGGCCTCGCCCTCCAACTCACCAACATCCTCAGGGATGTTCGGGAGGACGCGGGCAACGGACGTACCTATCTGCCCGCCGACGACCTCGCCAAGTTCGGCTGTTCCGCGGCCTTCCACAGCGCCACCCCGCCGCCGGGATCCGACTTCGCGGGACTCGTGCACTTCGAAGTCCGGCGCGCCCGCGCCCTCTTCGCCGAGGGCTACCGGCTGCTCCCCATGCTCGACCGGCGCAGCGGCGCCTGCGTCGCCGCTATGGCGGGCATCTACCGCCGGCTGCTCGACCGCATCGAGCGCGACCCCGAGGCGGTGCTGCGCGGCCGCGTGTCCCTGCCCGGACGCGAGAAGGCGTACGTTGCCGTCCGCGGCCTGTCCGGACTCGACGCCAGGCACGTGACCCGGCTGACCCTCAGGGGGCGTTCCTGATGCGTCCGTACGCGTACAACCGGTGGGCAACCGTCCGGCGCGGCGCGGCGTCCCTGAATGCAACGGCCCGAGGGGAGGTCGCATGACGGACGACGACGGCTTGCGGTCCCGGAACGCGGTGGTGGTCGGCGGGGGACTCGCCGGAGTCACGGCGGCGCTGCAACTCGCCGACGCGGGAATCCGCGTCACTCTGGTCGAAGGCCGCCCTCGTCTGGGCGGCCTCGCCTTCTCATTCCGCCGCGGCGACCTCACCGTCGACAACGGCCAGCATGTCTATCTTCGCTGCTGCACCGCCTACCGCTGGTTCCTCGAGCGGGTCGAAGGCGCTCATCTCGCCCCGCTCCAGGACCGGTTGGACGTACCCGTACTGGACGTCGCGCGGGCCAGGGGCGCGCGGCTCGGACGGCTGCGCCGTACCGCGCTGCCCGTACCGCTGCACCTCGCCGGCAGCCTCGCCACCTACCCGCACCTCTCGCTCGCCGAGCGGGCGGGCGTCGGGCGCGCCGCACTCGCGCTGGGCAGGCTCGACCCGGCCGATCCGGCCCTGGACGGCATCGACTTCGCGACCTGGCTGCGCCGCCACGGCCAGTCGCAGCGCACCATCGAGGCCCTGTGGGACCTCGTCGGCGTGGCGACCCTGAACGCCACCGCGCCGAACGCCTCGATGGGGCTCGCCGCCATGGTCTTCAAGACCGGACTGCTCTCCGAGCCGGGCGCCGCCGACATCGGCTGGGCGCACGTGCCCCTGGGCGAACTGCACGACACCCTGGCCCGCAAGGCCCTCGACTCCGCGGGCGTACGCACCGAGCGCTCGACCCGCGTCAGGGAGATCTCCCGCGCGGAGCACGGGCGCTGGCGTGTCGAGGTGGACGGCGAGCAGCTGGACGCGGACACCGTCGTCCTCGCCGTACCGCAGCGCGAGACCCATGCCCTGCTGCCCGACGGGGCGCTCGAGGTCCCCGACCGGCTGCTCGACATCGGCACCGCGCCGATCCTGAACATCCATGTCCTGTACGACCGCAAGGTGCTGCGCCGCCCCTTCTTCGCCGCGCTCGGCACCCCGGTCCAGTGGGTCTTCGACCGCACCGACGCATCCGGGCTGAAGGACGGCCAGTATCTGGCGCTGTCCCAGTCCGCGGCCCAGGACGAGATCGACGCACCTGTGGCCGAATTGCGTGAGCGCTATCTGCCCGAGCTGGAGCGGCTGTTGCCCGCCGCGCGCGGCGCGCGGGTGCGTGACTTCTTCGTCACCCGGGAGCGGACAGCGACGTTCGCCCCGGCCCCGGGCGTCGGCCGGCTGCGACCCGGTGCGCGCACCCGCGCACCTGGCCTGTACCTGTCCGGCGCGTGGACCGCCACCGGCTGGCCCGCGACCATGGAGAGCGCCGTACGCAGCGGTTTCAGCGCCGCGGGCGCCGCACTCTCCGCGCTCGGCCGCCCCCATGAACATCCGCTCAAGGAGGCGGCGTGAGCCTTAGTACTGGAACAAGAGGAGAGACCGTGCCGACTGTGCCCTCGGCGAACCCGGCTGATGACACCGCAGCTGGCGGAGAGAGCCTGGACATCCTCGCGCTGCTGGAGCGCGGGCGGACCATGTCCACCCCGGTGCTTCGCGCCGCCGTGGACCGGCTCGCGCCGCCCATGGACACCGTCGCCGCCTACCACTTCGGCTGGATCGACGCGGAGGGACAGCCCTCCGCCGGCGACGGCGGCAAGGCCGTACGCCCGGCGCTCGCGCTGCTCTCCGCCGAGGTGGCCGGAGCCGCGCCCGAGGTCGGTGTCCCCGGCGCGGTCGCCGTCGAGCTGGTGCACAACTTCTCGCTGCTGCACGACGACCTGATGGACGGCGACGAGCAGCGCCGCCACCGCGACACCGTATGGAAGGTGCACGGCCCCGCCCAGGCGATCCTCGTCGGCGACGCCCTCTTCGCCCTCGCCAACGAGGTTCTCCTCGAGCTCGGCACCGTCGAGGCCGGGCGTGCCACGCGCCGGCTGACCACCGCATCGCGCAAGCTGATCGACGGCCAGGCCCAGGACATCTCCTACGAGCACCGCGAGCGGGTCACCGTCGAGGAGTGCCTGGAGATGGAGGGCAACAAGACCGGCGCGCTGCTGGCCTGCGCCGTCTCCATCGGCGCGGTGCTCGGCGGGGCCGACGACAAGACCGCCGACACGCTGGAGGCGTACGGCTACCACCTCGGCCTCGCCTTCCAGGCCGTCGACGATCTGCTCGGCATCTGGGGCGACCCTGTCTCCACCGGCAAGCAGACCTGGAGCGATCTGCGCCAGCGCAAGAAGTCCCTGCCGGTCGTCGCCGCGCTCGCTGCCGGCGGACCGGCCTCCCAGCGTCTCGGGGAGCTGCTCGCGGCCGACGCCAAGAGCAATGACTTCGACAGCTTCTCCGAGGCGGAATTCGCCACGAGGGCGGCCCTGATCGAGGAGGCGGGCGGCCGCGAGTGGACCTCCCAGGAGGCCCGCAGGCAGCACGCCGTCGCGATCGAGGCCCTCAGCGGTGTCGACATGCCGGAACAGGTCCGTACGCAGCTCGTCGCGCTCGCGGACTTCGTCGTCGTACGAAAGAGATGATCGCTATCGCCCGTATATGCGTGTCTTCTGGGGGCTAGCCCCCCTCAGGCCCTCAAGCAGTCGCCGGCCGGTGCCCCTTCGTGGTACCGGCCGACGGAGACCCCAGCACAGCAGAGAACCACTGCACCGAAGGGGAAGCCATGACAGCGACGACCGACGGAAGCGCCGGGCCCGTGAGGGCCGGCGCAGCCGCGGCCAGCAGGACAACGGACACGACTTCCGCCGCGAGCGACATCCTCGAGGCTGCCGGGCGGGCCGCGGAACGCTCCGTCCAGCATCTGCTGGGCCGCCAGGACGCCGAGGGCTGGTGGAAGGGCGATCTCGAGACCAATGTGACGATGGACGCGGAGGATCTCCTCCTGCGCCAGTTCCTCGGCATCCAGGACGCGACGACCACCGAGGCGTCCGCCCGCTTCATCCGGGGCGAGCAGCGCGAGGACGGGACCTGGGCCACCTTCTATGGCGGTCCCGGTGAACTCTCCGCCACCATCGAGGCGTACGTCGCGCTGCGGCTGGCCGGGGACCGGCCGGACGAAGCGCACATGGCACGCGCCTCCGCCTGGATCCGCGAGCAGGGCGGCATCGCCGCCGGCCGGGTCTTCACCCGGATCTGGCTCGCGCTGTTCGGCTGGTGGAAGTGGGACGACCTGCCCGAGCTGCCGCCCGAGCTGATCTTCTTCCCCAAGTGGATGCCGCTGAACATCTACGACTTCGGCTGCTGGGCGCGCCAGACGATCGTGCCGCTCACCGTCGTCTCCGCGAAGCGGCCGGTACGGCCGGCGCCGTTCCCCCTCGACGAGCTGCACACCGACGCCCGGGTGCCGAACCCGCCCAAGCCGATGGCGCCCGCCGCGAGTTGGGACGGCTTCTTCCAGCGCGCGGACAAGGCACTGCACGTGTACCACCGGTTCGCGCCGCGCCGGCTGCGCCGCGTCGCTATGAACGCCGCCGCGCGCTGGATCATCGAGCGACAGGAGAACGACGGCTGCTGGGGCGGTATCCAGCCGCCCGCCGTGTACTCCGTGATCGCCCTGCACCTGCTCGGCTACGACCTCCAGCACCCTGTGATGCGTGCGGGACTTGAGTCGCTGGATCGTTTCGCCGTGTGGCGGGACGACGGCGCCCGCATGATCGAGGCCTGTCAGTCGCCGGTCTGGGACACCTGCCTCGCCACCATCGCGCTCGCCGACGCGGGACTGCCGGCCGACCACCCGGCGCTCGTCAAGGCCGCCGACTGGATGCTGGGCGAGCAGATCGTTCGGCCGGGCGACTGGTCCGTACGCCGGCCCGGACTCACCCCGGGCGGCTGGGCGTTCGAGTTCCACAACGACAACTACCCCGACATCGACGACACGGCCGAGGTCGTCCTCGCCCTGCGGCGGGTCAAGCACCACGACCCCCGGCGGGTGGACTCGGCGGTCGAGCGTGGTGCGCGCTGGACGCTGGGCATGCAGTCCAGGAACGGTGCCTGGGGCGCGTTCGACGCCGACAACACGAGCTCGTTCCCCAACCGGCTGCCGTTCTGCGACTTCGGCGAGGTCATCGACCCGCCGTCGGCGGACGTCACCGCGCATGTCGTCGAGATGCTGGCGTACGAGGGCAAGACGCATCACCCCCGTACCCGCCGCGGCATCGAGTGGCTCCTCGCCGAACAGGAGACGAACGGCCCCTGGTTCGGGCGCTGGGGCGTCAACTACGTATACGGGACGGGGTCGGTGGTGCCCGCGCTGATCGCGGCCGGGATGCCCGCCGCGCACCCCGCGATCCGCCGTGCCGTCCGCTGGCTCGAATCCGTCCAGAACGACGACGGAGGCTGGGGCGAGGACCTGCGCTCCTACCGCGAGGACAAGTGGATCGGTCACGGCGCCTCCACCGCGTCCCAGACCGGCTGGGCGCTGCTTGCCCTGCTCGCGGCGGGGGAGCGGGAGACCAAACCGGTGGAGCGGGCCGTGGCCTGGCTCGCCGAGACCCAGCGGGCGGACGGCTCCTGGGACGAGCCGTACTTCACCGGCACCGGCTTCCCCTGGGACTTCTCCATCAACTACCACCTGTACCGGCAGGTCTTCCCGCTCACCGCGCTCGGCCGCTATGTGCACGGGGAGCCCTTCGCCGGCCGCACGGACAACCGTGAGGGGGGCTGATGCACGATTCCCCGGAGCCGTCCGGCTCTGCCGCGCCGCTGCTGATCGCCTGTGCGCTCGGCATCGAGAAGCTCGCCCTGCGAAGCGGCGACCGCAGTGGCGCCCGCGGCCAGGTGACCGTGCTCCGTACGGGCATGGGGCCGGACAACGCGGAACGTGCCCTGCTCGGCGCGCTGGCCGGCGGTCCGCTCAGGGACGCGGCGGTCGTCGCGTCCGGCTTCTGCGCGGGGCTGGCCCCAGGGATGCACCCCGGGGACCTGGTCGTCGCCGACGAGACCCGTGGCGCGGCCGGTGCCACGGTCTGCACCAGCACGGAACTGCTGGTCAAGGCGGTCGCCAGGGCTGTCCCGGGACGCACCGTGCACACCGGCCCGCTGACCGGGTCCGACCATGTCGTACGCGGGCATGAGCGGGCCGAGCTGCGTGCCACCGGGGCGATCGCGGTGGACATGGAATCGGCCGCCACCCTGCGCAGCGCTCTGAGCGCCGGGCCCCGCCCGGTTGCGGCCGTCCGGGTGGTCGTGGACGCTCCAGAGCATGAGCTGGTCCGTATTGGCACGGTGCGCGGTGGAATATCAGCCTTCCGTGTTCTTCGCGCCGTCCTTCCTGCTTTCTATGAATGGCACCGTTCTTTGCTGCTCCCCAGGAGGTGAGCTAGATGGCCATGCCGCTCCGCCAGACCATCAGGGTCGGGACGTACCTCTTTGAACAAAAGCTCCGCAAGCGTGAGAAGTTCCCGCTCATCGTCGAGCTGGAACCCCTCTTCGCCTGCAATCTGGCGTGTGAGGGGTGTGGGAAGATCCAGCATCCGGCCGGAGTCCTGAAGCAGCGCATGCCGGTCGCCCAGGCCGTCGGGGCGGTGCTCGAGTCCGGTGCCCCGATGGTCTCCATCGCGGGCGGCGAGCCGCTGATGCACCCTCAGATCGATGAGATCGTCCGGCAGCTGGTGGCCAAGAAGAAGTACGTCTTCCTGTGCACCAACGCGATGCTGCTGCGCAAGAAGATCGAGAATTTCACCCCTTCTCCCTACTTCGCGTTTGCCGTGCACATCGACGGGCTGCGGGAGCGCCACGATGAATCGGTCGCCAAGGAAGGGGTGTTCGACGAGGCCGTGGAGGCGATCAAGGAGGCCAAGAAGCGCGGCTTCCGGGTCACCACCAACTCCACCTTCTTCAACACCGACACCCCGCAGACCGTCATCGAGGTGCTCAACTACCTCAATGACGATCTGAAGGTCGACGAGATGATGATCTCGCCCGCGTACGCCTACGAGAAGGCGCCGGACCAGGAACACTTCCTGGGTGTCGAGCAGACCCGCGAGCTGTTCAAGAAGTCCTTCGCGGGCGGCAACAGGCGGCGCTGGCGGCTCAACCACTCACCGCTCTTCCTCGACTTCCTCGAGGGCAAGGTCGACTTCCCGTGCACGGCGTGGGCGATCCCCAACTACTCGCTCTTCGGCTGGCAGCGACCCTGCTATCTGATGGCCGACGGATACGTCCCCACCTACCGGGAGCTCATCGACGACACCGACTGGAGCAAGTACGGCCGCGGCAAGGACCCGCGTTGCGCCAACTGCATGGCGCACTGCGGCTACGAGCCCACCGCCGTCCTCGCCACCATGGGCTCCCTCAAGGAGTCCCTCAGGGCGGCACGGGACACCGTCTCGGGAAACCGCGGGTGACGTGATGTCCCAAGGAGAGCCGGTCGCACTGGGGCTCCCGGAGCTGCCGGCCCGGCCGATCGCGATGCGCCGCACCTCGCGGCGCATCCAGGTCGGCACCGTGGCCGTCGGTGGGGACGCGCCGGTGTCGGTGCAGTCGATGACGACGACGCGTACCTCGGACATCGGGGCGACGCTGCAGCAGATCGCCGAGCTGACGGCGTCGGGCTGTCAGATCGTGCGGGTGGCCTGTCCCACGCAGGACGACGCCGACGCGCTCGCCACGATCGCGCGCAAGTCGCAGATTCCGGTGATCGCGGACATTCACTTCCAGCCGAAGTACGTGTTCGCGGCGATCGACGCGGGCTGCGCGGCGGTGCGGGTGAACCCGGGCAACATCAAGCAGTTCGACGACAAGGTCAAGGAGATCGCGAAGGCGGCCTCGGCCACCGGCACCCCGATCCGTATCGGGGTGAACGCCGGTTCGCTGGACGCGCGGCTGCTGAAGAAGTACGGCAGGGCGACGCCGGAGGCGCTGGTGGAGTCCGCGCTGTGGGAGGCGTCCCTCTTCGAGGAGCACGGCTTCCGCGACATCAAGATCTCGGTCAAGCACAACGACCCGGTGGTGATGGTGGGCGCCTACCGGCAGCTGGCGGCCGCCTGCGACTATCCGCTGCATCTGGGGGTGACGGAGGCGGGACCGGCGTTCCAGGGGACGATCAAGTCCGCCGTGGCCTTCGGTGCGCTGCTCAGTGAGGGCATCGGCGACACGATCCGGGTCTCGCTCTCGGCTCCGCCCGCCGAAGAGGTCAAGGTCGGCATCCAGATCCTGGAATCCCTGAATCTGAGGCAGCGGCGGCTGGAGATCGTCTCCTGCCCGTCCTGCGGGCGGGCGCAGGTGGATGTGTACAAGCTCGCCGACCAGGTCACGGCGGGACTCGAGGGCATGGAGGTGCCGTTGCGCGTCGCCGTCATGGGGTGTGTCGTCAACGGTCCTGGCGAGGCGAGGGAAGCGGACCTCGGTGTGGCGTCGGGCAATGGGAAGGGTCAGATCTTCGTGAAGGGCGAGGTCATCAAGACCGTGCCCGAGTCGAGGATCGTCGAGACCCTCATCGAAGAGGCGATGAAGATCGCCGAATCCATGGAGGACGCAGGGGTGGCCTCCGGGCGGCCCGCCGTCACCGTGAGCTGAACAGCATGTGAAGGGGGTCCGACCGTGACGATTCTTGAGAGCATCCGGGGGCCGCGCGATCTGAAGGCGCTGACCGAAGCGGAACTCGACGAACTCGCCGAGGAGATCAGGGAGTTCCTGGTCCAGGCGGTGGCCAGAACAGGGGGCCATCTGGGACCGAACCTCGGGGTGGTGGAGCTGACCGTGGCCCTGCACCGGGTCTTCGACTCGCCCGTCGACCGCATCCTGTGGGACACCGGGCACCAGAGCTACGTGCACAAGCTGCTCACCGGCCGGCAGGACTTCTCCAAACTGCGCGGCAAGGGCGGACTCTCGGGCTATCCCTCCCGCGAGGAGTCCGAGCACGACGTCATCGAGAACTCCCACGCCTCCACCGTCCTCGGCTGGGCGGACGGCTTTGCCAAGGCGCATCAGGTGCTGGGCAGCAGCGGTCATGTCGTCGCGGTCATCGGGGACGGCGCGCTCACCGGCGGCATGGCCTGGGAGGCGCTCAACAACATCGCCGCGGCGAAGGACCGGCCGCTGATCATCGTCGTCAACGACAACGAGCGGTCCTACGCGCCGACGATAGGCGGCCTCGCCAACCACCTCGCCACGCTGCGTACGACGGACGGCTACGAGCGGGTGCTGGCCTGGGGCAAGGACGTCCTGCAGCACACGCCCGTCATCGGTCAGCCGCTGTACGAATCACTGCACGGTGCGAAAAAGGGCTTCAAGGACGCCTTCGCACCGCAGGGGATGTTCGAGGACCTGGGCCTTAAGTACGTCGGGCCGATCGACGGGCACGACATCGCGGCCGTCGAGTCGGCGCTGCGGCGCGCGAAACGCTTCCACGGGCCCGTGCTGGTGCACTGTCTGACCGAGAAGGGGCGGGGCTACCAGCCCGCGCTGGAGGACGAGGCGGACCGCTTCCACACCGTCGGTGTGATGGACCCGCTCACCTGTGAGCCGCTCGCGCCCTCCAACGGGCCTTCCTGGACCTCGGTGTTCGGGGACGAGATCGCCGACATCGGTGGGCGGCGGCCGGACGTCGTGGCGATCACCGCGGCGATGCTGCATCCCGTCGGTCTGACGAAGTTCGCGGAGCGCTTCCCCGAGCGGGTGTGGGATGTCGGGATCGCCGAGCAGCATGCCGCGGTCTCCGCGGCCGGGCTCGCCACCGGCGGGCTGCACCCGGTCGTCGCCGTCTACGCCACCTTCCTCAACCGAGCCTTCGACCAGCTGCTGATGGATGTCGCCCTGCACAAGTGCGGAGTGACCTTCGTCCTCGACAGGGCGGGCATCACAGGTGTCGATGGGGCATCGCACAACGGCATGTGGGACATGTCGATCCTGCAGGTCGTACCCGGGCTGCGGATCGCCGCGCCGCGCGACGCCGAACGGCTGCGCCAGGAACTGCGCGAGGCCGTCGAGGTGGCCGACGCGCCGACCGTAGTGCGCTTCCCCAAGGAGTCGGTGGGGGAACCCGTCGATGCGATCGGGCGGATCGGCGGGATGGACGTACTGCACCGGGCGGACGACGCGGAGGTGCTGCTGGTGTCGGTCGGCGCACTCGCCTCTGTCTGTCTGCAGACGGTGGAGCTGCTCGGGGGGCGCGGGATCCGCTGCACCGTCGTGGACCCGCGCTGGGTCAAGCCAGTCGACGAGCAGCTCGCGCCGCTCGCGGCCCAGCACCGGCTGGTGGCGGTCGTGGAGGACAACAGCCGCAACGGCGGTGTGGGTTCGGCCGTCGGACAGGCGTTGCGCGACGCGGACGTGGATGTGCCGCTGCGTACCTTCGGCATCCCCGAGCAGTTCCTCGCGCACGCGAAACGCGGCGAGGTGCTGGCCGACATCGGCCTCACACCGGTCGAGATCGCGGGGCGTATCAGTGCCTCGATGGCAGTCAAGGAGAGCTGAGGAATGACCGAGCCGGCCACGGGCAGCGAGCCGCTCAAGGGCTTCGATCTGGCGAGGCTCCTCGCGGAACGCGGGGCAGAACGCTATGAGCTGCATGCGCGGCATCTCAACCACCAGCTGCCGCGCATGCTGCACACCATCGGCTTCGACAAGGTCTACGAACGGGCCGAGGGCGCGTACTTCTGGGACGCCGATGGCAACGACTATCTCGACATGCTCGCGGGCTTCGGGGTGATGGGGCTCGGCCGGCATCACCCCGTCGTACGCAAGGCGCTGCACGACGTCCTCGACGCTTCGCTCGCGGACCTCACCCGTTTCGACTGCCAGCCGCTACCGGGGCTCCTCGCGGAGAAGCTGCTCGTGCACAGCCCGCATCTGGACCGGGTGTTCTTCGGCAACAGCGGTACGGAGGCGGTGGAGACCGCGCTGAAGTTCGCCCGGTACGCGACCGGGAAGCCGAGGATCCTGTACTGCTCGCACGCCTTCCACGGGCTGACCACCGGGTCACTGTCGGTCAACGGCGAGTCGGGCTTCCGCGACGGATTCGCGCCGCTGCTGCCCGACACGGCGATCGAGCTCGGTGATCTGGCCGCGCTGGAGCGGGAGTTGAGGCGGGGCGATGTCGCGGGCTTCGTCGTGGAGCCCATCCAGGGCAAGGGCGTGCAGGCGAGCCCGCCCGGATTCCTGTACGCCGCACAGGAGTTGCTGCACAGGCACAAGGCGCTGCTGATCGCCGACGAGGTGCAGACCGGCCTGGGCAGGACCGGAGACTTCTACGCGTACCAGTACGAGGCAGGGGTCGAGCCGGATCTGGTCTGCGTCGCGAAGGCGCTCTCGGGCGGGTACGTACCGGTCGGGGCGACCCTCGGCAAGGACTGGATCTTCAAGAAGGTCTACTCGTCGATGGACCGGGTGCTGGTGCACTCGGCCAGCTTCGGCTCCAACGCCCAGGCGATGGCCGCCGGGCTCGCGGTGCTCTCGGTGCTGGAGGACGAGCACGTCGTCGCGAACGCGCGCGTGACCGGGGAGCTGCTGAGGTCACGGCTGGCCGCGCTCGTCGAGCGCTATGAGCTGCTGCACGATGTGCGGGGGCGAGGCCTGATGATCGGCATCGAGTTCGGCCGCCCGGACTCGATCAAGCTGCG
The DNA here is from genome assembly GCF_003054555.1 of Streptomyces lunaelactis. Lineage (NCBI taxonomy): Bacteria > Bacillati > Actinomycetota > Actinomycetes > Kitasatosporales > Streptomycetaceae > Streptomyces > Streptomyces lunaelactis. The sequence continues at coordinate 7,511,119 of NZ_CP026304.1, forward strand.
CAGCCGCTGGACCATGCTGCAGGCCGCCCGCAAGGGTCTCTTCGCGCAGATGGTGGTGGTGCCGCTGTTGCAGAAGCACCGGATCCTCACCCAGGTCTCCGGCGACCATCTCGAAGTGATCAAGCTGATTCCGCCGCTGACGATCGGGGAACGGGAGGTCGAGCGGTTCGTGGCGGCCTTCACCGAGGTCATGGACGATGCGCACGGCGGTGGCGGGCTGATGTGGGACTTCGGCAGGACGCTGGTCAAGCAGGCGGTCTCCAACCGCTGAGCTCCTTTGCCTCCGGGGCAAAAAATTTGCCCCTGAGGAAGGAACCTGGCGCAATGGACTCATGCTGAGCCATCCCGGGGGGCACCCCCCGGACCCCCGGTCTCCTGACCCGGAGGCGGCGCCCGCGCTGCCTGAGGTCGCGCCACGGCTGCGTGAACTGCGCCGCCGTCGCGGCCTCACTCTGGAGGCCGCCGCGCAGCGCGCGGGGCTTTCCCCGGCGCATCTGTCCCGGCTGGAGACGGGCCGCCGGCAGCCGTCGCTGCCGATGCTGCTCGGTCTCGCCAGGATCTACGGTACGACGGTCGCCGAGCTCCTCGGCGAGCCGGCGCCGGAGCGCGACCCGGTCATCCGCGCCGACCGCCGGGAACCCGCGGCGGCCGACGGCTGGACCTACCACCGGGCCGGCGGCCCCGGCCGGGCGATGCAGGCCCTGCGGCTGGTGGTCCCGTACGGCACCCAGGGCGATCTCGTGCGGGTGCACCCCGGCGAGGAGTGGCTGTACGTCATGAACGGACGGCTGCGGCTGAGCCTGGGGGACACGGTCCACGAGCTGGCCCCCGGGGACAGTGCGCACTTCGACTCGCTGACGCCGCACCGCATCGCGGCGGCGACGCGCGAGGGGGCCGAGCTGCTGTTCGTCCACACGCTGCTGCAGAGCCCCGAGCTCCATCCGCACCGCTGAGATCAGAAGAGAGGTCCGCCATGTCCGGACACAACGAGGAGAAGTCGTTCCCCCGGGGGCTGGTGATCCGGCTCTTCGCCTATCTGGTGGCGGGCCATCTGTTCGCCGGGTTCCTCTTCCTGCTGTTCACGCTGGGCGGCCAGGGCCACTAGCGGTCGCCCGCCTGAGGTCACACCTCGTCGAGGAGGCGGTCGCGCAGGCGCTCGCGCGTCTCGGGCGCGAGCCCCAGGCCCTCCGCCAGATACCGGTCCGTCGTGCCCCAGGTCCGGTCGATCGTCTCGAAGGCCGCGGCCAGGTACTCGGCGCGCGCGTCGAACAGCGGGCTCAGCAGTTCCATCACTTCGGGGGACATCCCGGCCGGGGAGTTGTCGCTGCGGCGGACCAGGTAACGGCGGTGCGGGTCATTGGACTTGAGGTAGTCCGCCTCGATCGCTTCGCGCTCCACACCCACCGCGAGCAGGGACACCGCGATCGAGATACCGGCGCGGTCCTTGCCGGCCGCGCAGTGCATCAGGGCCGGGACGCTGTCCTCCGCCAGGGCGTGCAGCACGCGGCTGTGCTCGGCCGTGCGCTCCTTGACGATCCGCCGGTACGACTCCGACATCCGGCCTGCCGCCTTGCCGTCCGCGAGGATCGACTTCAGCTGGTCGAGGTTGCCGTCCCGCACCATCTTCCAGAACTCGGCGCCGTCGGCCGGGTCGGAGAGCGGCAGGTTCACATTGCGTACGCCGGGCAGCTCGACGTCCTGGCCCTCCAGCCGGTGGTCCGCGGCGTTGCGGAAGTCGAAGATCGTGTGCAGGCCCAGGGTGGACAGGAACGCCGCGTCGCTCTCCGTGGCGTGCGCGAGATGGCCGCTGCGGAAGAGGCTGCCGTACCGCACTCGCCGGCCGTCCGCGGTCGACAGGCCGCCCACGTCCCGGAAGTTGCGCACTCCCGACAGCTCCGGCTCTGTCGACGGGACCTGCGGCGGCAGCTGCTGCGTCACGGGGGGCTCCTGAAGTGACTGCCGTCGGCGCTGCTCGCCGACGATGGCGCTTTCCCGACGATACGACATGGATTCCTGGGGCAATCATCTCGGCCGTGCCCGCAAGGGCGTTGCACAGGCAGCGGTCGCGGTCGGATGATGTGCGGGCCTGTGCGGACCTGTGAGTATCTGAGGGGTCGGGATGATTGAGAGCGTTGGCAAGGGTCGTACGTGGGTTCTCTCCGGAACGGCGAGCAGCTATGGGCTGCACCTCACCGACGGCGACGAACTGCTGCATCTTCATTGGGGACCACGGATCTCGGGCGCCGATGCGGAGGCACTCGCGGCCCAGGGCCTGCCGCCCTGCTGGCCGTTCGAGTCGCAGCTCGACGGGCACGAGGAGTATCCCGTCGAGGGCGGGCCCCGCTTCGTACGGCCCGCGCTTTCCGTCCGTACGGACATGGTCCGCGGCACCCAGTGGACCTTCGCCGGCGCCGAGGTGATCGACGGCGACGAGCTGCGGCTCCGCTTCACCGACGCGCTGCACGGCCTCGGGCTCACCCTGCACCACCGGATGCGCGGCGACGCGGACGTCATCGAGCGCTGGGTCACCGTCACCCACGAAGGCGAAGGACCGGACCTGGAGCTGCTGCGGGCCGATGCCGCCACCTGGACACTGCCGCAGCGCGGCCACTGGCGGCTCAGCCAGCTGCACGGCCGCTGGGCGGCCGAGTCCCTGCTCGTACGGTCGGAGCTGACGTACGGCGAGAAGGTACTGAGCAGCCGGCGCGGGCACACCGGTCACCAGCACCTGCCGTGGGTCGCCCTCGACGCCGAAGGCGCCACTGAGGAGCACGGAGAGGTGTACGGCTGCGCGCTCGCCTGGTCCGGGTCATGGCGGATCGCCGTACAGCGGCTGCCCGACGGACTCGTCCAGATCACCGGCGGCGCGGGCTACGACGACTCCGGACTGCTGCGGCTCGCGCCCGGCCAGTCCTACACCTCGCCCGTCTTCGCCGGTCTGTGGAGCGACGGCGGATTCGGCGGAGCCAGCCGGGCCTGGCACGCCTGGCAGCTGGCGCACGTCATCCCGGACGCCGCGAGCGAGCGTCCGGTGCTCTACAACTCCTGGGAGGCCACCGGCTTCGACATCTCCGAGGAACAGCAGCGGGCGCTCGCGCGGCGGGCCGCCGCCATGGGCATCGAGCTGTTCGTCGTCGACGACGCGTGGTTCGGGCAGCGCACCAGCGACCGGGCCGGACTCGGCGACTGGACCCCCAACGCCGAACGCTTCCCGCAGGGACTGAAGCCGCTCGCCGACGAAGTGCACGCGCTGGGCATGCAGTTCGGGATCTGGGTCGAGCCGGAGATGGTCAACGCCGACAGCGATCTCTACCGCGCGCATCCCGACTGGGTGCAGCACCACCCGGGCCGGGCCCGCACGGAGTTCCGCAACCAGCTCGTACTGAACCTCGCCCGCGAGGACGTACAGGCCTGTCTCTGGGAACAGCTGGACGGACTGCTCAGCAGCGCGCCCATCGACTATGTGAAGTGGGACTTCAACCGCTGCTTCACGGACGTCGGCTGGCCCGGTGAGGAGTATCCGCAGAAGCTGTGGGTCGAGCATGTGCACGCGCTGTACGCACTCCTCGACCGGCTGCGGGCCGCGCACCCGACGGTGGCGTTCGAGTCCTGCTCCGGCGGCGGCGGCCGGATCGACCTCGGCATCCTCTCCCGTACCGACCAGGTATGGACGTCCGACAACACCGATCCGCTGGACCGGCTCGGCATCCAGCAGGGCTTCACCCAGCTGCACCCGGCACGGGTCATGGCGGCCTGGGTGACCGACAGCCCCAATGTCCAGCTCAACGGCCGCTTCAGCACGCTGCGCTTCCGCTTTGTCAGCGCGATGGCCGGAGTGCTCGGAGTCGGCGGCGACCTGACCGAATGGAGCGAGGGGGAGCTCACCGAGGCGCGCGGCTGGGCGGAGCTCTACAAGAAGATCAGGCCGGTGGTGCAGCACGGCGGGCTGTACCGGCTGCGGGCCCCGGAGGGCGGGCTGAGCGCCGTGCAGTACGTGCGCGGCGACGAGACCGTCGTGCTCGCCTGGCTCCAGGCACAGCACTACGGCGAGCTGCCGCCCAGGCTCCGGCTGCGGGGGCTCGACCCGGCGGCCGCGTACGAGTGCCTGGACACCGGCGCCGTGCACCGTGGCTCCGTACTCCTGCACCACGGGCTGCACACCGGGCTGAAGGGTGACATGGACGCCACGGTGATCCGGCTGCGCCGCCGCTGACCCGAGCCCGCTGATCCGAACCCGCTGATCCGAGCCGGAAGGCCGCCGAATTCCGCCCGCAAGGCGGGAATGAGGTGTATGTGATGGCGATAAGCCACCTCGTCAATAAATGACGCTTCTGTCCGAATTGGTCGATTCGGCATAACGTGCCCCGTCTGCAATGCAGATGGGGCACGACCCGTGAGCAGGATCATATTCGTGACGGTGTGTGGCGGTACGGCGGAAGCCAATTCCGCTGCCAGGCGGCGAGCCAAGGACTTCGATTCACGGAGGGTGACCGGAATTCCCCGGCAATATCAAAGGGATCATTGACCGGGGAAAGGGGCAGCTTGTTTCCGGTCGGTTTGCCGGTTTACGGTCACGACCAATCCGGACGGAACGCCTAATCCTGCCGCCGCCCGGAATTCCACCCACCCACGTGTGGCAGGAGCGGGGGACCCAGGTAAGTACGCCGATTCCGGAGGTCCGGAGACGGCTTGGGGTTAAGTCGCGCAACTGCGCGGCCGGGCATCTCCAGCCCGAACCCGACAGCTCACCTCGTAGGCGCCGGAGAGGAATTCGCCATGCCCGCGAAGGGTAAGCACCGCCGTCCCAAGGTCAACCCGATCACGCGCGGATTCGTCGCCGCCGCCGGTACGGGTGGCGCCGTCATCGCACTTCCGCTCATGGGTGCCACCGGCGCCCACGCCGCCGACAAGGCCGCGCCCGCCGCGGCTTCGCACACGGTGGCAGTGACCGCCGCCGCGGCTCCGGCACCCGCCAAGAAGGCCGCCCCCACCACGTACTCCGTCGTCTCCGGCGACTACCTGGCCAAGATCGCCGACAAGCACGATGTCCGCGGCGGCTGGAAGAAGCTGTACGAGGACAACCGTGCGGTCGTCGGCGAGAACCCCTCGCTGATCCACCCGGGCCTCAAGCTCACCCTCGGCGCGAAGGCGAAGGCGAAGGCCCCCGCGCAGGAGAAGCCGAAGCCCAGCTCCGAGGGCCCGGCCAAGTCCTCTTCGAGTGGCTCCCCGGACTCCTCCTCGAAGCCGGCCAAGCCGGCAAAGCAGGCGTCGTCCAAGGGCACGGGCAGCACCGCCGCGCAGACCAGCGGCTCCGGCTTCACCTCGCCCGTCTCCGGCGCGACCATCAGCACCCCGTACCACCTCGCCGGTGGCATGTGGTCCAGCGGCTACCACACCGGTGTCGACTTCGCGGCGTCCTCCGGCACCACCGTCAAGTCCGTCGGCCCGGGCACCGTCGTCTCCGCCGGGTGGGGCGGCGCGTACGGCAACGAGGTCGTCATCCAGCACACCGACGGCACCTACTCGCAGTACGCCCACCTCTCCTCCCTGTCCGTCTCCTCCGGCCAGAACGTGAGCGGCGGCCAGCAGATCGGCCTCTCCGGCTCCACGGGCAACTCCACCGGTCCGCACCTCCACTTCGAGATCCGCACCGGCCCGGGCTACGGCTCGGACATCGACCCGCTGGCCTACCTGCGCAGCCACGGCGTCAGCATCTGACGCGCTGGTGAACTGACGCGCTGATGAACGGGCCGATGCCCTGACGCCCGACGAATCCAGCACGCCGAATCCCCCCGCGCCGTCCTGAGTGGCGCGGGGGGATTCGGCGTATTCCGGCGTGGGCGAAACGTGACCGGTGGCAAAGATCACCCCTCGTCAACCCCTCCTTACGGTCGCGTAGGTCACATCCGTAAGGGAAAGATGAGGTCTCGTGGCAGACGATTCGAGAACAGAAGAAGATGGCGCATTCGGGTCGTACGCGGCGATCGGTGACAGCTTCACCGAGGGCGTCGGCGACCCGGGCCCCGATGGGATGTACGTCGGCTGGGCGGACCGTTTCGCGGTCCTGCTGGACGACCGGATGCCGGAGCACACCTTCAGGTACGCCAATCTCGCCGTACGCGGCCGTCTCCTCGATCAGATCGTCGAGGAACAGGTCCCGAGGGCGAGGGAACTCGCCCCGGATCTGGTGACGTTCTGCGCGGGGGGCAACGACATCATCCGGCCCGGCACCGACCCCGACGATGTGGCCGAGCGCTTCGAGCGCGCCGTCGCCGACCTCGCGGGCTCGGTCGGCACCGTCATGGTGACCACCGGATTCGATACGCGTGGGGTGCCGGTACTGCGCCATCTGCGCGGCAAGATCGCCACGTACACCGCGCACGTACGGGCCATCGCCGATCGCTACGACTGTCCCGTACTCGATCTGTGGTCGCTCAAATCCGTCCAGGACAGGCGGGCTTGGGACGGCGACAGACTGCATCTGTCACCCGAGGGCCACACCAGGGTCGCGTTGCGCGCCGCCCAGGTGCTCGGCCTGGAGGTGCCCGCCGACCCCGACCAGTCGTGGCCGCCCCTGCCGCCGCGCGGCCCGCTCGAAGTGCGCCGCGACGACATCCACTGGGCGCGCGAGCACCTGGTGCCGTGGATCGGACGGAGGCTGCGCGGCGAGAGCTCCGGCGACCATGTGGAAGCCAAGCGGCCGAATCTGCTGCCCCTGTGACGGCGACGGGGTGCGGGTACGGGCCGGTGAGTACTACGGCCCTTCCCCTCTCGGCTTCTTCACGGGCGTCCCGAAGCTGACGGCGTTCTCGGCGCGGGTGCAGGACGAGGCGGTGGCGCGCCGACTGGGGGATGAGCCGGCGAGGCTGACGGGGATCGGCCTTCCGGCTCCGTACGACGCCTGAGAAGCGGCGGGCACGGCCGGGATCCGCTCCAGGACACCACCCGCGAACACGTCGTACAGCGGCAGCGCCTCCAGATGGACATAGCCGATATGGCAGTCGCAGACGGCCGACGGGCAGTCGCGCGGACGCAGCGCCCGCCGGTAGGAGCCGTCGTAGAGATTGCCGAGCTCGTCCGGGACGAAGTGGCAGCGCCGCACCGTGCCGTCGCCGTCCACCGAGATCACCGACTCGCCCGTCCGGCACGGGAGTCCTGCCGAGCGGTGCGGATCGCGGCTGTACGCGAAGAGCGGATCCAGCTCTGTCCACTCGGCTGCCTCGGCGTCGCTGTAGCTGCGTCCCTCGGCCGCGTTCACCCAGAGGTAGACGTGGGCGGGCAGATCGGCGCGCAGGCGACGGGCGTCGGCCAGGTGCTCGGGGAACCCCACGACGCCGACGCTGAACCGGACCCCGCGCCCGGACAGGTCACGGCACTTGCCGAGGAATCGGTCGTACGGGGTCTGGCCCGGGTGGTACGTGCACCAGAGTGCGAGGGTGTCGGGATCGGCGTCCGCGACCCAGCCGGTGCGGCAGCTGAGGTTCGTCTGGATGGCCACCCGGCGGATGTGCGGCAGCCGGGAGAGCTCGGTGAGGGTGCGGCGGTACCAGGAGCGGACCAGGCCCTCGCCCCACGGCGTGAACAGAATCGACAACTGGTCGTCCGTCTGCTCGGACGCCCAGTCGGCGAAGCGTTCGAGCGCGGAACGGTCGGCACGCAGCTGATCGGGGCTGTCGTGCCGCTTGGCGAAGGGACAGTACGGGCAGTCGTAGTCGCAGGAGGCGAGCGGGCCACGGTAGAGGATCGTCAGGTCCACAGCTGAACCTCACTTGAGTTCGTACGCGGCCATGTCGGCGCGCACGGCGGGGGAGAAGAGTTCGGGGCCCAGAGCGTCCGAGTACGCCAGACCGTCGGCACTCAGCCTCAGCCGGTCGGGCCCGGCGCTCTCGTCGAGCCAGCCGAGGGAACCGAAATGGTCGAGCTCGGACGGGAAGTCCTCGACCGGGTGGCGGCCGAACCGTTCACGGTATCCGGCCACTTCCATGCCCTCGGCCCGGAGGAGTGACTGGAGGAGATGGCGGCGGCGCGCCTCGTCCTCGTCGACCTCGCGTCCCACTTCGGCGCGGCTGAAGTCCTCGGTCGCCGTGTAGGTGTCGATGATGCCGCGTATCTCGCGCATGTCGACGGCGTAGTCGAAGGAGTAGTGCAGGGTCGAGGTGTAGGAGCGGGCACCGCAGCCGAGACCGATCATGCCGTCGGTCTGGCAGGCGTAGTCGTCCGGGCCCTGCGGCGGCGCGTCCGAGCGGCGGAACATCCGCATCGACACCTGCTCGTAGCCGTGCGAGAGAAGATGGTCGCGGCCCTCGCGGTACAGGCGCAGACGCTGGGCGTCCCAGGCCCGGTCGGCCGTCTCTCCGGCACGGCCGAGCCCGGTCAGCGGACGCACATACAGAGGGTAGAGATACAGCTCCTCGGGCTGCCAGGCGAGCGCGGCGTCCAGTGACAGCCGCCAGGTGCGCTCGGTCTGGCCGGCTATGCCGTAGATGAGATCGATGTTGAGGACGGGTGTGCGGGCGTCGCGGATGCGGGCCAGGGCCGACTCGACATCGGCGCGGCGCTGCGGGCGCACGGCCGCCCTCGCCTCCTCGTCGACGAAGCTCTGCACGCCGATGCTGAGCCGGGTGGCGCCCCGCTCGACGAGGACGGTGAGCCGGTCGGCGGTGGCGGTGGCGGGGGACGTCTCGACGGAGAGCGGGACAGCGCGCAGATCGGCGCCCATCCGCTTCTCGGCGATGTCACAGAGCCGGTCCAGCTCCCCGGCGGTGAGGAAGGTGGGGGTGCCGCCCCCGAACGCGGCCGCGGCGAAACGCACCGGCTCGTCGTCGCCGAGGGCGTCGCGCACGGCGGTCCCCTGGCGGTCGAGCGCGTCGAGATAGCGCGTGGTGAGCTCGTCGGGCGCGCCGATCCGCGTGAAGAGATTGCAGAAGCCGCAACGGACCTCGCAGAACGGTATGTGGAGATAGAGGGAGAGCGCGTCCTTGCGTTCCCCCGCCCAGCGCTCGCTCAGCGCGGGCCGTCCGCCCTCCGGGAAGGGCCGGTAGGCCGTCTTGTGCGGATAGGCGTAGACGTAACTCTGGTACGGGCGCGGTGCGCTGCTCCGAAAACTGCTGCTCATGCTGCGGCCTCGAGGAAGAAGTGGGCGTACGGAACCGTCCAGACCACGTCATGGCCGAGCCGGTGGCCGGTGAAGCCGTCGTCCCCGTACGCCGTGCCATGGTCGGAGCAGACGATCGCGAAGCAGCGGCGCCGGCCGCTCGCGGCGGCGAAGAGCCGCCCGATGTGCCGGTCGACGTACTCAAGTGCGGCAGCGTGCGTCTCGCGCGAATCACCAGCGTCCCGGGTGGCGCCGGGTAGGTGGAACCAGTTCGGCTGGTGCAGCGATGGCACGTTGACGAACAGGAACAGCCGCTGGTCGTACGGGAGTCCGGCGACGACCTTCTCGGCCAGGTCCACCTGGCCCTCGAACGAGGTGGGTGACGCCACCCCGAACTCCGGCTCCCAGTGGCTCTCCTGGAACATTCCCGGCAGTACGGAGCCGAGCGGTCCCAGCTTGTTGAAGAACCCGACTCCGCCGATGCACACCGTGCGGTATCCGGCGTCCGCGAGACCCGAGACAAGGTCCGGGGTGTCGAAGACGAAGGTACGGGCCGCGGTGGTCTCACTGCCCGCGAAGCGTGCGGCGAACAGCCGTGGATGCGGCCCCGGTGCGGCCGGAGTGGGCAGGAAGCCGGCGAAAATCGCCTGGTGGGAGGCGTAGGTGAAACTGCCCGGAGCGTGCCGCTTCTCCCAGACCCCGCCGGGCAGATGGCGGGCGAGATTCGGGATCCGGCCCGCGGCGGCGAGCTCGGCGGCGACGTCGAAGCGCAGTGTGTCGAGAGTGACGAGCAGCAGGTCGTCGCGGCCGACGACCTCGGTCATGTCGGGGGTGGCGGGGGTGGTCGGGATGTCGCGGGTGGCCGGCCCGTCCTGGCGTGCGGGACTGTCAGGCGCTTGCACCATGGCGGTTCCTTGCTCTCCGTAGTACAGCGGCGACCTGCGCCGCGTAGGTGTCCTGGCCCTCGGCGCCGCTGCCCGGGAGGCCGGTGAGGCGCGGCAGGAGATCCCCGAAGGCGTTGACCTCGCCGACGGCGAAGCGCCGCCACCCGGTGGCGGGCAGCAGATCGACGCCCACCCGCAGGGCCCCGGGGAAGCAGGCCGCGGCCCGCTCGCACAGGTCGAGCATGCCGGCCCAGCTGCCGCCGGCTGCTTCGGTGGCCGCTCGTGCCGCCGCGAGGTCTCCCCGGCTGCCGCCGAGGTGGAGATTGGTGATGGGGGAGCGGCTCGTCCTGACGACGGCGTGGGTGGCGCGGCCCCCGATGACGACGACCCGCAGATCCGCGGAACGGCCGTTCTGCGAGGCCTTGGGCAGCCAGCGCTCGATGTGCAGACCGTCCGGCGCCAGGGCATCGATGAGTGCGCCGACTTCCGACTCGGTTGAATAGCGGTGAACCCGCAGGGAGTTGAAGAGTCGGCCGTCGGCGTCACGCTCGACCGAGGTGGTGGCCTGCACGCGGCCCCGGCCCGCCGTCTCCACGGCGAGCACGCCGGAGGCCGACGAGCCGTGCGCCGGCTTGACGAACATCCGGTGAAGACCGCTCAGCTCCTGCAGCGCACGGACGTCGTCCCAGCCGCGCACGGCGGGGACGTCGGCACCGGACGTGGGCGACTGTGGCACAGTCACCCCGGTCTGGCGCAGCACGCCATGGCACAGCCGCTTGTCGAACAGCACCGCGAGCTCGTGCGGATCATCCAGCAACGTCGCCCCGCCGACCACCGCCAGGCCTTCCACCTCCCGCACGGCGGAAGTGAAGCGCGCGTACCAGCGGGCTGTCCCCTCCACCCGGGTCGGGTCGTCCGTACCGCGCAACTCCCGCTCCACCAGGGGGTCCTCGCCGGGCGAGTCGATCCGCACCTGCTCGCCCGGCCGGAACTCCGCCCGCCCGCGCAGCACGTCGAGCCAGGGCACAACGCGGGCCACGGGCAGCCCTGCGGCGTGCACCGCATCCTGGAAGAGCGCGACGCGGCGGTTGGCCGGATTGCCGACGACGGCGAGACGGAGGTCTGTTCCAAGGCCCGGGAGGTCCCGCATCCCGGTCATTCCGCGACAGAGGTATAGCGGTCTTCCCGGCCTTCGGAGTCCCGCTCCGCAGCCTGGCCCTCGGAGAGGTCGATCTCCACGCCCGTGGCTTCGAAGGTCTTGGTCAGCCGCTGCACCATCGGCTCGCTGAGGAAGTGATGGTGGAGGTCGAGCTTCTCCAGATGAGTCAGCGGCTGTCCGTTCAGCAGGGCTTCCGCTCCCTCATCGCCAAGGGTGCCCATCGACAGATCCAGCGTGCTGAGACGGGGGACGACCGGCGCGCCGGAGAGCGCGACGGCTATCTGGTCCTGGATCTCGCTGTTGCGCAGGGCCAGAGACCGCAGACGAGGAAGGCGGACGCCGGTCAGGATGGGCTCCAGGTCCGACACCTCGGCGTTCGCTCCGTACCAGGAGGTGCCGAGCCATACGTCGAGATGCTCCAGCGCGGGCAGGTCGCTGGCAGCGATGCCGCGCACGACCTGCGCGTCGAGCCCGCCCGCCTCGACGGTCAGCGAGCGGAGCTTGTCGTGCCGTACGGCGGGGAACTCCAGCTCCTGGCCGCCGCGTACCCCGAATTCCAGCAGTTCGGGGAAGGCGTCGAGCAGCGGCGTCACCAGCCCCTGGTTGATCCAGGAGATCTCGCACTCCTCAAAGGTGATGTCACCGAGGAAGATTGCCCGCAGGCCGGGCAACTGCTCCTTCGCGTCGAGCAGGGCGGTGATCACGGCGTCGGGCGGCGAGTCGTACACATCGCTCCACGCCCCGACAACCAGCGCCCGCACCTCGGTGGTGTCCACCGCAGCGAGGAAGCGGGCGAGCGCTTCCTCCCACGCCTCACCGCTCTCGTACGCCTCGACGGCAATCCGCCAGGCCACGGAGGCAGCTTGGGGCAGCTCGGCCTTCGACTCGGCGTCGGGGAAGTCGAACACGGGCAGGCCGTGCAGCTCCTGCAGATGGTCCGAAATGGTCATGACGGGCTCCAGACACCGGACGGTCTTGATCGGCTGATGTGCCAGCAGTTCTACCAAGCCGCACTGACAGCAGCCGTCACGGGGGCAGGTGAGGGGACGGCTGGGTGCCACGGCCAAGCCCGTTGTCAGACCCTCCCGTTAGCGTCGTTTCCAGGTTCGGCGCACTCGGCGCCGGGCGTGGAGAGGAGAGCCATGTACCGGCAGGGAGACGTGCTCATCGTGCCCATCACGGACGAAGCCGTGCCGTCGCATGCCGTGGACGCGCCGAGTGAGGCAAGGGATGCCCGGGGGCGTCTGGTACTCGCGCTGGGTGAGGTCACGGGTCACGCGCACGCCGTGACCGGCCCGGGCCGACTGGTGTGCGAGCCGGGCCCGTTCGGCCCGATGCTTCTGCATCTGCCCGAAGGCGGCCGGGTGGTGCACGAGGAGCATGCGGCCATACCGCTGACGAAGGGCTGGTACCGCGTGGTGCGGCAGCGAGAGTACCTGCCGGGCGCGGTCCGCATCGTCGCCGACTGAATGACGACGAGCGGCAGAGCAACAGACTGATTCGGACAAGCAGGGGACGGGGCATCACATGCAGTACGTGGACAAGTGGCGGGCCGTTGCGGCGGCGACCGGACCGGCGGACCGGGCCGCCGCCGAGGAAGGCGTGTGTCTCGCCTACCGCACGGCAGGGCTCGCCGAGCCGGAGCGGATCGTGTGGGCGGACTCTCCGCGGGCGGCCGTTGCCGTCGTCCGCTCGCTCGACGACCCCGGGCGCTCGGTGCGCGACGAGGTGCGCACCCGCGCGTGGGCGGAGGAACGCCGCCGTATCCACGACGAGTTGGGGCCGACCGGCTGGGCCGAGCTGTGGAGCCTCACCGGCGCCCGGCTCTGGGACACCACGCGGGCACTGGCCGAGCGGATACGGACGGGGGTGGTGGACGCGCCGGCCGTTCAGGACACGGCGGACACGGCGGACACCAGCGACGTGACGGCGAGGGAGACGGAGATCCGGCTGACCTTGCTCGACGCGGTGCTCGGCCAGCACGACGCGGCCTGGCTCTGCGCGTTCGACGGCCGTAGCGACCGGCTCCAGGGGCTCGCCACGGTCGCCGCGCACGCAGGCTGGTGGTGGCCGTACGAGAAGTCGGTGGTGATCTGCGAGCGGCCGGCGGAGCTCCACCGGGACGAGGCCGGCAGGCTCGACAGGGGCGACGGTCCGGCTCTGGAATTCCCCGACGGCTTCGCCCTGTACGCATGGCGTGGCATGCCGGTGCCCGCGGACTTCCTCGGCGGACTGACCTCGCTCACCCCGCAGCGCATACGCAGCGAGGAGAACGCCGAGCTGCGCCGCGTGATGCTCGAGTACTACGGCTACGACCGCTATCTCGCCGAGTCGGAAGCCCAGCCTGTGCATCGCGACGAGACAGGCATCCTCTGGCGGATCGCGCTGGACGACGACGAGGACGTGGCGATGGTCGAAGTGGTCAACTCCACCCCCGAGCCGGACGGCAGCCACCGTACCTATTGGCTGCGGGTGCCGCCCACGACCCGGACGGCGAAGGAGGGCGTCGCCTGGACCTTCGGGCTGCAGGCCGAGGCGTACGAACCGGTGCGTCAGACCTGATGCGGTACGAGATCGGCGGGGCTGATAAGCGACGAGCTGCCCTCGCTCGTGCAGGCGTGGGCGCCCGCCACCGCGCCCAGCCTGGCGCTCTCCTCCAGGTCACGGCCGGACAGCCGCCCGTAGAGAAAGCCGCAGACGTAGGCGTCACCCGCGCCGTTGGAGTCCACCACGCGAGCGGGCGGGACGGCCGCCGGGATCGGGCGCGGGGTGCTGCCGCCGTCCCGGGTCAGGAGGTACGAGCCGCCGGCGCCCGCCATCGCGACCACCGCCCGCGCCCGCCCGTCGCGCAGGATCTCCCGCATGACGGACGCAATGCGCTCGCCCGCGCCGGCCGCGCTGAGGAAGACCACGTCCGAGCGGAGGGCGAACTCCCGGTGGTGGTCGGCCAGTCCGTCCCAGTCGTGCAGATCGGTGGAGACCGGGACGCCCAGCTCCTCGATGTCGTCGTAGAGGAACCGCGCGAAGTTCACGATCGAGAGATGGACATGGCGGGCGCGCCGCAGATGCGGGAGGTAGACCTCGCGCGGCATCCGCAGCTCACCGGGATCGCGGGCGTCGTAGAAGGACATCCGGCGGCCCGCCGGGTCGACGAGATTGACCGCGCGCCGGGTCCCGGCCGGGGAGATCAGCGCCTCGAAGTCCACGCCGCCCGCGGCGAGGCGTTCACGGACCTGGCGCCCCGGCCAGTCGTCGCCGATGTAGTCGAGGAGCGTGACATTCAGGCCCAGGGCCCGGCAGCCCAGGGCCACGTTGCCGCCGGTGTGGCCCGGCGATTCGCGGATCGGGCCCACCCCGACGGAGTCGGCGAGCGGGACCGGCAGGGAGTCGACGCGGACGACGGTGTCCACCCCGCTGCCGCCGATCACCAGCACATCGTGAGGGGGGTGATCCGTCTGCTGGTCCTGCGGCTGCTGAGACACAGTTGCCCAGTATGGGGGGTGGAGTGTGCTCGCGGGTGGCCGGGGTGTCAGCGTGCGGCCGCGGTCAACGCGTCGCGGTCCACGCCGAGTTCACGAGCGAGCGCGTCGTCGGTCCACTCCAGCATCGCCGCGCGCGACAGGGACCCCGCGTACGAGGTCATCTGCACGGCGAGTCCGTCCAGGAACGCCGTCAGCCGCCAGGCCGTCGCCGCCGGGTCCTCGCACGGGAACTCGCCCGCGGCCGCGCCCTCCGCGATGACCTCGGTCAGAGCGGCTTTCCACTGCTGGTCGAGATCCCGGGTGACGTCCCGCAGCGCCGGCTCGCGCAGCGCGGCGGCCCAGCCCTCGATCCACAGCCGCCAGCCCTTGGCCTGACCGGTCGGGGCGTACCAGCGGACGGCGGCACGCAGGCGGCGCAGCGCGGAGGTGCGGCGGCCCAGCAGCTTGCGCAGATGGGCGAGATCGCCGTCGGCGGCGTGCGTGAACGCGGCCGCGACGAGCTTCTCCTTCGTTGAAAAGTGGTAGAGCACCAGGGCGTTGCTCACGCCGAGGGCCGCGGCGACATCGGCGATCCGCACCGCCGCCACACCGCGTTCCTCGATCTGCTCGACGGCGGCGCCCAGCAGTTCTTCACGCCGCTCCGCCACACTCAACCGGACTCTTGCCACGTCGTCACCCTACACAGCCGATCTTGGATACCGTCCGTGCCATGGATTGCCATGGGTGAGGGGTACGTATGGGTGGCCGACACGGACGCCCGGCCGCAGGACGCGGAGGCGCTCGCCGGGCGGGTGGTGCACTGGCTCGAGGAGCAGGGCGTCGTGGCGGGCGAGTTGACGCACTGCCTGCTCGGCGACGAGCTGGGACGGGCGCCCGGGCCGCGGTACGCGCACGCCCTCGGTGCGCACGACGGAGCGTTCGCGCTGATGGGCGGGGCGAACGGGGTGAGCGTGGACATCGAACGCCGCGTCTATGTCTGCGTGGACATCTGGACGGCCCGCTGCCCGCACTGTGCCGCGCGCACGGAGGAGTCGGCGGCGGACGGGCACGGGCGGTGGACCGATGAGTGGCTGCCGCTGCTGGACGCGCTCTACGCGTGGTTCGGCGGGAGCGGTCCGGACCACGCCTCGTGCGTACGGTGCGGACGGCAGGCCGGTTTCATCGACTGGAACTTCTCCCCGCCGGTCGCGGTGGCGCAGCTCGGACTGACCTTCTGGAACTGGCCGATGCTCTCGGCGGCCTTCCTCGCCGAGCTCTCCGCGGTGCTGGACGGCCACCGCCTGGTGGCAGCCCGCACGCGGGTCTAGGGCCTCTCGTTTGGATCTTGCCGGGCTCGAGCGAAGCCGTCATCCGTACCAGCCGAAGCGCTCGGCGATCACCGGCAGCCGGTCCGCGACGATCGCGTGCGCGGCGCCCCGCGCCGTCGTCCCGTCCGCCTCCGCGCGGGCCAGCATCTGACCGATCAGCTCGCGCATCGAGCGACGGGTGTACGCGAACGCCTCCTCCGCGTCGGCGCCGATGTCCCCGAACAACGTCCACCACCACCAAGCGTTCGTACCGGAGTTGACGACGACATCCGGCAGTACGGTGATCCCGCGCCGCGCGAGCAGCTCCTCCGCGTCCGGCAGCACCGGCATGTTCGCCGCCTCGACGATCCAACGGGCCGTGATCTGCGCCTGGTTGGCGGTGTCCACGGCGTACGAGACCGCGGCGGGTACCAGCACCTCCGCGTCGGCCGACAGCCATGCGTCGCCCGGCAGCTCCAGATCCTCCGGCCGCAGCGCCGTACGGTCGACCGTCCCGTACGAGTCACGGGCCGCGAGCAGCGCGTCGACGTCGAGCCCGGCCGGGTTGGCGACGGTTCCCTTGATGTCGGCGACGGCGACGATCTTCAGCCCGGCGCGGGCGAGGAACCGGGCCGTGGCCCCGCCCATCGTGCCGAGCCCCTGGACGGACACACGCGTCCCCTCGTACGCCACGCCCGCCCGGTCGAGCGCGACCAGCACCGACTCGGCGACGCCGCAGCCGCCGACGAGCTCGTCGAGCCCGATGCCGTCCACCTCGACGGCGAAGGCGTCCGCGAGCCGCCGGCGCGCCGTCGCCTCGTCGTCGAGCAGCGGATAGACCGCCTGGATGGAGGAGACCAGACCGGCTTCGGCCGCGGCCCTGTCGACGATGTCCTGGGTGAGGCCGAGGTCCTCGCCGGTGGTCCACATGTTCTCGATGTACGGGCGCACGGCGCGCAGATAGCGGACCAGGATCCCGTACGCCCGCGGGTCCTGCGGGTCGCAGTCGATACCGCCCTTGGCGCCGCCGAGCGGGATGTAGCGGCCCTCGGGGTTGTAGTGCAGGGCCTCCTTCATCGTCATCCCGCGGGCGAGGCCCGCCACCTCCTCCAGCGTGCAGCCCTCGCGCATCCGCAGTCCGCCGCTGGAGACGCCGCGCACGAGCCGGTCGACGACCAGATGGCCCTGGCGGCCGGTGACATGGTCGGTCCAGGTGAGCGACAGCAGGGGTGTGGTCATCGGGCGGTCTCCTCGGGAACGGTGATCACGGTGGGGCCTGGAGTGGTGAGTGCCCGTGCGAGTGCGGCGGCGAGCGCTTCGGGCGTCGTGGCGTGCTCGCCGTGGCCGCCGTAGGCACGGGCGAGGGCGGGCAGATCGACGGGCGCGAGGTCGACGGCTGCGGGGGCGTCGCCGCGCGCGGTCATCTCGTCGCGGATCTCGCCGTAGCCGCCGTTGTCGAACACCACGACGGGCAGCGGGAGTTGGAGCTGGGCAGCGGTGGCGAGCTCCTGCACGCTGAACTGCAGCCCGCCGTCCCCGCTGAGCGCGATCACCTGCCGGTCCGGGGCAGCGGTCTTCGCGCCGATCGCGGCGGGCAGCGCGTAGCCGAGGGTGCCGAAGCCGGTTGGATGCAGATAGCGGCCGTCCGGGGCGACGGGGAGGTGCGGGATCGCGCCGTAGTAGCAGCACTGGGCGCTGTCGGAGGTGATGACGGCGTCGGTGTCGAGGGTGGCGCGGATCGCCGCGAGGTACGGCAGCCAGCGCGCGTCCCGGTCGCGGGTCTCGGCGTCCCGCTCGCGGCGCAGCCCGGCGACGCCCCGGTGGGCGCCGGCCAGGGCCTCCGCGTGGGCGTCCCGCGCGATCCGCAGCTCGGTGACGGCCTCGCGGGCGGAGGCGAGGGCTTCGGCGCGTGCGTCCCCGTCACCGGGCCCGGTGTCCCGTACGAGCCGCAGCTCCGCGGCACGCGGCGGTACGGCACCGGTCTCGCCCTCCCGCGCCACGCGCGGCTCGGCGGTGCACTGGCGACCGGCGCCCCCGCCGAGAGGTCCGCGGCTCCGGTACGCGGCCAGCAGTTCGCGCAGCGACTGGCGTGCGTCGCCGACCAGCGCCACGTCCGCCGGCACCTCCGCGTACATCTGGGCCGGGTCCACGTCGACACGCACCAGCGTGCCGCTCAACTCCGGTGGCGCGGACCACAGATCGGACTCGGCCAGCTCCGTACCGACGGCCAGCACCACATCCCGGTCGGCCAGCCACTTCTGCACGGCCGGGCTGTGCAGCGACACACCCAGCGACAGCGGATGGGACTCGTCCACGATGCCCTTGCCGTTGGCGGTGGTGACCACGGGCGCGGCCAACTCCTCGGCCAGGGCGAGCAGTTCCGCGGCGGCTTCGCGCGCACCGCCGCCGAGCACGAGCGCGGGACGGCTCGCCGCGCGCAGAGCGTCGGCGGCCCGCCGGAGCTCGGCGGGCGCCGGGAGAGCCGGCCCGGCCTGCGGTGCGATCCGTACCCGGCCCACCGGCTCCGCCGCCTCCAGCAGATCGAGCGGAATCTCGATGTGCACGGGCCGGGGCCGCCCGGTCGTGAAGAGCGTGAAGGCCCGCGCGAGCGCCGCGGCGATCTCCTCGACCGCCGACACCCGGTGGCTGAAGGCCGCGACGCCGCGCAGCGCCTCCGTCTGGCTGCGCATCTCGTGCAGCAGCCCGGTCGGCTGCCGCGGGTGGCGCAGCGGCATCCCGGGGGAGACGACGAGCAGCGGCACGCTGTCCGAGTACGCCTGGCCGACCGCCGCCGCGATGTTCAGCAGCGCGGGACCGGTCGTGGTGATCGCGACTCCGGGCCGGCCGCTCACCCGGGCATAGGCGTCTGCCGCGTACCCCGCGCCCTGCTCGTGACGCGGTGTCACATGCGCGACTCCATAGGCGGCGAGATGCCGGTAGATCTCCAGATTGTGCGTGCCCGGAATCCCGAAGGCCTGAGTGACGCCGTGCGCCGCCAGCGCCCGTACGACTGCTTCGCCGCCGGTCAGAACGGTCGCAGCCATGTCACATGCTCCTCGAGATGATCAGCCGCATCATGTCCGAGGTGCCTTCCTCGATCTCCTCCGGCTTGGCGTCACGCATCCACTGCTCCACGGGAAACTCGGGGTCGCGCCGCTCCGTTGTGAGCGGGACCGGCTCGGTGGGGAGCTCGGACATGCTGCCTCCAGGCGCGACGACGACAGATTAACTGAACCGTCGGTCAGTATCTGGAGGAGTGAGCTCCCCTGTCAACATGATCGTCAACGAAGTTGGCGGGCGGCTGACCCGTTACGCGTGGATCAGCGGGCGGCGGCGTCCGGACGAGCCGGAATCTCGCACTGGTCCTTGAAACCCTGGCTGGTCAGACCCAGCGCGGCGTTCATCCGCGAGCGCAGGTTCTCCACCGCCACCATCGCCGTCAGTTCGACGTACGCAGCCTCGCCGAGGGTGGCGACCAGCCGCTCCGCCAGCTCGTCCCCGACCACGGGCGGACTGGCGGACATCGCCTCCGCGTACTCCATGACGTCGCGCTCCAGCGGGGTGTAGACGTCGCTGTCACGCCACACGGGCACATCGTGCAGCTTGCGCACGTCCATGCCGCGCTCCTGGCTCTCCCAGTGGCCGAAATCCATGCACCAGCTGCACCCGATCGCCGCCGCCGAGGCCATCACGGCCAGTGCCTTCAGATCGGCGTCGAGACTCTTCCACTTGGCCACCGACTGCTCGAAGCGCAGATCGGACCAGAGAACCCGGGGGTTGTGGGCCATGGCCCGGGCGGGGTCGAGGACCTTGCCGTACGTGCGCTTGGAGTACCACTCGGTGACGCGGAACAGGAGCGAGCGGCGCGGGGTGAGTGAAACACGGGCCATGACGGGCCTCCGGAGGTGTGGTGGATGTCCTTTCACGCGTACGACGGACGGGGTGCCCCGGGATGTGACATCGGGGAGCGCGGAATTCTCAGGAACACCGGAAGGAACACCGGAGCGGGGACAGGCGTTGCTTGGGACATGACGGAAACGGAAGCCGACGTTACGGAGGACGCCCTGCTGAAGCTCGTCGCCGAGCACAGCGGTGGGGTGCTCGTCACGATCAAGCGGGACGGCAGGCCCCAGCTCTCCAATGTGAACCACGCGTACTACCCGGACGAGCGGACCATCAGGGTGTCCATCACCGACGGCCGGGCCAAGACCGCGAATCTGCGCCGCGACCCCCGCGCCGGATACCACGTCACCAGCGGCGACCGCTGGGCCTGGACCGTCGTCGAGGGCACCGCCGAGCTCTCCCCGGTCGCCGCCGACCCGCACGACGCCACGGTCGAAGAGCTGATCACGCTCTACCGCGACGTCCAGGGGGAGCACCCGGACTGGGACGACTACCGGCAGGCCATGGTCCGCGACAAGCGCATTGTGCTGCGGCTGCGCGTCGAGCGGGCCTATGGCCAGCCGCGCGGCTGAGACCCGCGCGGCTGAGACCCGCGCGGCCGAGCCCGGCGCCGTAACCAGGCCGTTCCCGCACTGTCGTACCCCCCGCACATAATGGAAGAAATCCAACATCAGGAGGTGCCGTGACCGGCGCTGGTTCCCCCCACTCGCCGCTCAGCTCCCGGCTGCGCGCGCTGCGACCCGCCGCGTTCGGCGCCGATCCGTCGGGAGAGCGGTGGGAGCGGATCCGCCGCTCGCCGAATTTCCTCGACGGTGTCTTCCAGAACCCCGTGGGTGCCCGGACCAGACCCTCCGGCGGCTCCATGGTCGAATTCGCCAAGATCTACTTCCGGAAGGAAGCGCGGGCGCACCGGTCCCCGGTCGGACTCGTGCCCCTGCACGCCACCACGCTCGCCGATATCGCCAAGCCCCCGGCCTCCGGACTGCGGCTCACCTGGATGGGACACTCCAGCGTCCTCGCCGAGATCGACGGCCGGCGGGTGCTCTTCGACCCGGTCTGGGGCGAGCGCTGCTCACCCTTCCCCTTCGCCGGACCCAAGCGGCTGCATCCCGTGCCCGTGCCGCTGGCCGCCCTCGGCCCGGTCGACGTCGTCGTGATCTCCCACGACCACTACGACCACCTCGATCTGCCCACCATCCGCGCCCTGGCCTCGACGGACACGGTCTTCGCGGTGCCGCTCGGCGTCGGAGCACACCTGGAGCGCTGGGGCGTGCCCGCCGACCGGCTGCGCGAGCTGGACTGGAACGAGTCGACGGAGGTGGCCGGTCTCCGGCTGACCGCCACCCCCGCGCGCCACTTCTGCGGCCGCGGCATCCGCAACAAGCAGCACACCCTCTGGGCGTCCTGGGCCGTCGCCGGGTCCGAGCACCGGATCTACCACAGCGGCGACACCGGATACTTCCCCGGCTTCAAGGACATCGGCGCCGAGCACGGCCCCTTCGACGCCACGATGATCCAGATCGGCGCGTACAGCGAGTACTGGCCCGACATCCACATGACGCCCGCCGAAGGCATTCGCGCCCACCTCGACCTTCAGGGCGGGCAGCCGTCCGGTGCGATGCTGCCGATCCACTGGGGGACCTTCAACCTCGCACCGCACCCGTGGGCGGAGCCGGGCGAGGGCACGGTAGCGGCGGCGGCCGCCGAAGGCGCGCGCATCGCCCTGCCGCAGCCCGGTGAGCCCTTCGAGCCGACCGCCGAAGGAATTCCGTCCGAGCCGTGGTGGCGTGCTGTCGCCACGGCGCCCGCCGCGGGATGGTCCCCCACGGCCGGTACGGGCAGCCCCGAGGTGGCGCCCAGCGCCTGAATCGTGGCGCCCGACCTCTGCGTTTGACCCTGCGGTGCCCGGCCCCGCCGCCCGTCCCTGCGGCGGCGGGGTCAATCCAGCATTTTCGGGCTTGGGTGCGAAGCCTCATACCAGAGCGGGACGAATGACGGGCAAGTTTGTCAACTGCCCGTCGCAAGTGCCTGCTTGGCGACTACCGTGTGTGGCCGGTGATCAACGGTGGGCTCAAATGGTGAACAACGAGCCCTTCGCTGCGCCGAAGCTGACCGCATGCTCTACGCCGATTCCTGGGGCCCCACGTACCAAGGACGCTGATGTCTCAACTACGCGCACCCGCCGCGCGGCCCGACCGCCGCGAGGGCGGGCGCCACGGCCGGCCAGGCACCCGCTCCCTGTCGTCATCGGGGAAGCCGCATCCCGTGCCCTCTTCGCCGGAAGCCCGTATACGCCCTCAACTCCTGCGCACCGCAGTCCTGCCCGCAGTCGTCGCCGCGCTCAGCGGCATGGCCGCGGTGATAGTCGCCATCCGTTCCGCCGACGCCCAGCCCTCCACCGGCCTGTGGGCCGTGCTGACCGGCTCCGCCGTGCTGGCCATCGCCTCCGTGGCGGCGGCGGCGGTGGGGGCGGACCGGATGGCCAAGTCCGTACTCGACCGCTGTGCCACCCTGCGCCGTTCCACCGCGCGCGGGCAGGCCGACCTGCGCACCGTGGTCGACCGGCTCAGACGGGGTGAAGGCCCGCCCGTCCGGCCCACATCACAGTCGGCACCGCCCGGTGGCGATGAATTCGATCTGCTGACAGAGGAGTTGAGCCGGTCCCACGAGGCCGCCGTGGTGGCGGTGGTGCAGGCCTCCCGGCTCTCCAGCAGCGTCGGCAACGAACAGAAGGTCGAAGTCTTCGTCAATCTGGCCCGGCGGCTCCAGTCGCTGGTCCACCGCGAGATCCAGCTCCTCGACGAGCTGGAGAACGAGGTCGAGGACCCCGAGCTGCTCAAGGGCCTCTTCCATGTGGACCACCTGGCCACCCGTATCCGCAGGCATGCCGAGAACCTCGCCGTTCTCGGCGGCGCCATGTCCCGGCGGCAGTGGTCCAACCCGGTCACCATGACCGAGGTGCTCCGGTCCGCCATCGCCGAGGTGGAGCAGTATCCGAGGGTCAAGCTGGTGCCGCCGATCGACGGCACCCTGCGCGGCCACGCCGTCGCCGACGTGATCCACCTGCTCGCCGAACTGGTCGAGAACGCCACGCTGTTCTCCGCCCCGCACACCCAAGTGCTGCTGCGCGCCCAGCACGTCACGGCCGGACTCGCGGTCGAGGTCGAGGACCGCGGCCTCGGTATGCCCGCCGACGAGCAGCACAAGATGAACGCGCTGCTCGCCGACCCCGATCAGGTGAATGTCGCCCATATGCTGCAGGACGGCAGGATCGGACTCTTCGTCGTCTCCGCGCTGGCCCGCAGACACGGCATCGCGGTACGGCTCCAGTCCAATATCTACGGCGGCGTCCAGGCCATCCTCGTACTGCCACAGGGACTGCTCGGCACCGAACCCGGGGGATTCTCGCGGGCCGAAGCCGCCCCGTCGTCGTCCGACTCGGCGACCGGGGTGCAGAGCGCCGTCGTACCGACAGCCTGGGTACAGCCGGCCGCGGCGGCGCCGTCGATACCGCAGCAACCGCACTCGACGCCGGAGCAGGCACCGGTCTTCCGGCAGCTTCAGCCACCGCTGCAACAGCAGCAGCCGCAGCGCGAGCCGGTGACCGCCACCCTCGGCGCCGGGCCCCTCCCCGTACGCGGGGAACAGAGCGACCGCCCCAACCCGGCCGCCGCCCGCCCGGGCGTCAGCCATGCGTCGCTGCCCAACCAGCCGTCACCGCCCGACCACACCTCACCGCCCAACCACTCGGCACCTGCGAACGGTTCGGCACCGGCCAACCGCTCGGCACCATCGGAGAACTCCGACGGGATGGGCCGGCCCCAACTGCCCAAGCGCCGCAGTCAGGAACACCTCGTCCCTCAGCTCAGGGACGCCCCGGCGCCCCGCAAGGACGACGACCAGGCCATCCACGACCCGGGCCTGATGGCGGCCTTCCAGCGGGGCATCGGCCTCGCCGAGTCCCAGCCCCTCGCGGACCCCGCGGCGCAGCCTCAGCCCCAGCACTTCGACAACACCTCCAAGGAGTAGATGCACCATGGTGAGCGATGTGCCGAACGGCCATGTCTCGGACCTCGACTGGCTGCTGAGCGGCCTGGTCCAGCGTGTGCCGTACACCCGCAACGCCGTTCTGCTCTCCTCCGACGGGCTGGTGAAATCCGTACACGGTCTGGACCCGGACAGCGCCGACCATATGGCGGCGCTCGCCTCCGGCCTGTACTCACTGGGGCGCAGCGCCGGAGCCCGCTTCGGCGACGGCGGTGAGGTGCGCCAGGTGGTGGTGGAGCTCGACTCCACCCTGCTGTTCGTCTCCACCGCCGGGTCCGGCACCTGTCTCGCCGTGCTCGCCGGGCGCGAGGCGGACGCCGCCGTCCTCGGCTATGAGATGGCGATGCTGGTCAAGAGCGTACGGCCGTATCTGACCACCCCGGCCAGACAGTCGGCGGGGGCGCGGACCGCCGCGGGGCAATGAGAGTGCCGGCCCCGATGGACGGGCCGTTGCTCGACGACGCGGCCGGCCGGCTCATCCGCCCGTACACGGTGAGCGGCGGCCGCACCCGTCCCACGGCCGCACTGGATCTGCTCTCGCTGGTGATGGCCACGGGGACCGTGCCGCAGACGCATCTGGGCCCCGAACACGCCGTGGCGCTCGGGCTCTGCGGCGGGCCGACCTCGGTCGCCGAGATCTCGGCGCACCTCAGGCTCCCCGCGGTCGTCACCAAGGTGCTGCTCTCCGATCTCGTGGACTGCGGCGCGGTCACCGCGCGTGCGCCCCGCTTCTACGACACACCCACCGACCGTTCTTTGCTGGAGGCGGTGCTCGATGGCCTACGACGACGGCTCTGAACTCGACGAGCTCTTCCCCACCGCGCTGAAGATCCTGGTCGCGGGCGGCTTCGGGGTGGGCAAGACCACCCTCGTGGGAGCGGTCAGTGAGATCGAACCGCTGAGTACGGAGGAGCTGCTGACCCAGGTCAGCGTGGCGACCGACAGCCTGGACGGCATCGAGTCCAAGACCACCACCACGGTCGCCATGGACTTCGGCCGGATCACGCTGGACGAGCGACATGTGCTCTATCTCTTCGGCACGCCCGGCCAGGAGCGCTTCTGGTTCATGTGGGACGAGCTCTCCGAGGGAGCGCTCGGCGCGATCATCCTCGCCGACACCCGCCGTCTCGAGGACTCCTTCTCCGCAGTGGACTTCTTCGAGCGGCGCGGCATCGGATTCGTCGTCGCCGTCAACGAGTTCGACGGCGCCTACCGCTATGACCCGGACGAAGTACGGGCCGCGATCGACCTCAAGCCGGAGGTGCCGGTCGTGCTGTGCGACGCGCGGATCGCCAGCTCGGGGATCGGGACCCTGGTCACCCTCGTTCAGCAT
Source organism: Streptomyces lunaelactis (assembly GCF_003054555.1). Classification (NCBI taxonomy): domain Bacteria; kingdom Bacillati; phylum Actinomycetota; class Actinomycetes; order Kitasatosporales; family Streptomycetaceae; genus Streptomyces; species Streptomyces lunaelactis. The sequence continues at coordinate 7,536,307 of NZ_CP026304.1, forward strand.
CTGCTCACCACCACCGCGGTGCCCGCCCCGGCACCGAGCTATGGAGCACCGACATGACGTACGACCCGACCGGCCATCTGCTGCTGACCCCCGTCGACCGCGAGGCGCCCGTCCGGGTGCGGCGGCTGCGCCAACTGGGCTTCGGGGACCGGCCGGACCCGGCGTTCGACGAATTCGCGCACAAGCTGGCCAAGGTGACCGGGGCGCCGTACTCCATGGTCAACTTCATTGACGAGAACCGGCAGTTCTTCGCCGGGCTGCACACCCCGACCGGTACGCACTCCGGCGCCGATCTGGGTGCCACGGCCGCGGCGAGCGGTGACGTCAGCCGCTTCATGGCGCGTGACCACGGCTACTGCCCGCATGTGGTCGTACGGCGCAAAGCGCTCGTCCTGGAGGACGTCTGCGACTATCCGCGGTTCGCGGGGAACCCGGTTGTGGACGAGATCGGTATCCGTTCCTATCTCGGGGCGCCGCTGATCGACCGTACGGGGATCGCGCTCGGCACGATCTGTGTCGTCGACACCGAGCCGCGGCCGTGGGGCCGGGCGGGCCTGGAGACCATCAAGTCGCTGGCGGCGGAGCTGATCGAGCAGATCCACCGCCGCGAGGAAGGCGGCTTCTAGCGAGAGGCCCCAGGTCGTCCTGTCCTCAACCGCCGGACGGGCTGCAGCGTCAGTCCCGCTGGGGGTCCCCCCACGCCCGCAGGGCGTGGGGGGAGTTTGAGGCGCTGGGGGTCCGGGGGCGGAGCCCCAGGGTTCAGACCGCCGCCTCCAAGCGGACCGCGTCGGACAGCCGTTCGGACCACTGGCCCTTCGCGGTGCCCAGCGCCACCTCCGCCAGGCGCAGCAGCTGTATGTCGGAAGTGCCGGCCGGGGCGAACAGGTGCAGCGCGTCCCGCAGATAACGCTCGATGGGGCGGTCGGTGAAGAGACCGGCCGCGGCATGGATCTCCATGGCGTTGCGCGCGGAGTCGATCGCCGACTCGACATTCACCAGCTTGGCGTTCATCAGCTCCGCATCGCACGGCAATCCCTGGTCCAGCAGATGCACGGCGTGGTAAGCGGCGAGTCTGGCGGTCATCAGCCGTGACTGCAGCGCTCCCAACTTCAGTTTGATGGAGGGCAGCTCATGGAGCTGCTCGCCGTAGCGGTTCCGTTCCGCGCAGAACCTCGTGGTCTCCTCCAGGATCGCCTGATGGATGCCGAGTGATACGGCGGTGAGGTTGGCGCGCCCGTAGAGCACGCTGGAGGAGTACGCCACGGCCAGTCCGTCGCCCTCGTCGCCGAGCCGGTTCGGCGCGGGGATGCGGCAGTTGTCGAAGTGCAGCTCGCCGAAGCTGAAGCCGTGCAGTCCCATGGTCGGCTTCTGCTCGCCGATGCGGAAACCGGGCCGGTCCGACTCCACCAGGAAGGCCGTGAGCCCCTTGGATCCGGGCCCTGTCCGCACCACCACGCCGTGCAGATCGCCGACATGACTGTTTCCGACGAAAATCTTTCGGCCATTGAGGATGTAATCGTCGCCGTCCCGTACGGCGGTGGCGCTCATGCCCAGGACATGGCCGCCCGAATCGGGTTCGGTGACCGCGATCGTCGGCAGGCATTCGCCGGCGGCGATGGCGGGAAGCCAGGTCTTCTTCTGCTCGTCGCTGCCGAAGTGAACAATTTTGGCCACACCGAGCTGGGAGGCCTGAACCATCGCTCCCATGGCCCCGCTGACCCGGGACAGTTCCTCAATGATGATGGTCTTGGCGAGATGTCCCATTCCTAACCCGCCGTGGTCCTTGCTTATTGTGGCGCCGAGCCAGCCCTGCCGCGCGATCAGCCGGGACAGATCGTGGTGTACCGAGCGGGCTGCTTCCATCGCGGGGATCCGCGGACGCACCTCGCTCTCGGCGAATTCACGGACATGATCGCGTAGTTGATGATGCATTCGACTGGCGAAATAGCCGTCCATCGCGAGCCTTCCTCTGCGAAACGCCTGCTCGGGCGGTTGTTCGAGCAGGTGGTGCATCGGCAGTGGTCCCGTCCCGAACAGGCCGACGACATCATGGTGTTGATCGTTTCAAGGTGGCACAAGATCGATGCCAACGTTGTCCGAAACGTAGATCATTGACGTTTGATTGGGATTGTCTGTTGCGTGGTACAGGACCGTCCGGTCCTGCCGTACCACATTCCCCCTCTGCCTCTTTCTGCCACATGCCATCGGCAAAGGTTTCGTGGGCATATGGCACTGAGGGACATTGAGGCACGTCAGATGTGCACAGCTGTGACATCAAGGAACATCAGCAGAACCGATACGGCTCTTACCCGGACCGAAAAGAACGCACTGCCGGAGGGGAATGTGGGCAGGGATCCGGCGCGCGGAGGTGTGATCAGGCGCTCGGAGCACACGAGAGGTGCGAGAGGCGTGCGCCCCGGCGCGCGAAACGGCCGGGCCAGTCACGCCACGCGCGGGAGCCCCCGGCTCTCACGCCCGGTGCTCCATAGAAAGCGCTTTCCGAATGCGTCGCACAGCGTAGGTTCCGGCTCTAGAGGGGGTCAATGGGTCGGAAGAGCCCTCCGTGGCACGGCGTCCCGAACCCGGGGCGACTGTCAGTGCCACGTCGTACCGTCGTCACATGGCCACTGCCGACGACGTACGCAGACTCGCGCTCTCCCTTCCCGGCGCGATGGAGAAGCTCGCCTGGGGTATGCCCACCTTCCGTCTGGAGAGCGGCGGGAAGATCTTCGCCTCGCTCGATGACGATGACAGGGCGATGGGTGTGAAGTGCCCCAAGGAGGACCGGGAGGAGCTGATCGCCTCCGAGCCGGAGAAGTTCTTCATGCGCGCGGGGCACGACGACAACTACGCCTGGCTGCGGGTGCGGCTGGCGGCCGTCGAGGACGACGAGGAGCTGTACGCGATCCTGCTCGACTCCTGGCGCCAGGCGGCGCCGCGCAGACTGCTGGACGCGCACCCGGACCTGGCGCGGCCGGGGGCGCCTTGAGGGGGCGGGGGCGGTACGGGTTGCCTGTAGTTCCCCCTGCCCGCGCCTTCCCGAACCGGGGGCAGGCCCCCAGACCCCCATACGCGCTTCGCGCGTGTCCTCAATCGCCGGACGGGCTGGATGTTCCGCCCAGGAAGCCCGTGATCCCTTCCTGCAAGCCCCCCGCGTCCGGGCCGAGGATCCGCTGCGGGATATCCGCCCCACGTTGATCACTCGGTCCGGGTGCCGGCTACGAGCCGAAGCGGGGCAGCCACTCCTCGGGGACGAACCCCTTGGAGGCGAGGACGGCGTAGTACGCCATCGGCCCGTGCCCCTTGGACAGCAGGAATCTGTCCCGGCCGGGTGCGTCCACGGCCGCGGGCGCGTAAAGCGGTTCGTGACCATCGGCCGAAGTGCGGTATTGTTCTGATGCGCGTTCGGCCGGGGGAAACCCCAGGTCAGGCGGGCACCGGGACGTGGCGCAGCTTGGTAGCGCACTTGACTGGGGGTCAAGGGGTCGCAGGTTCAAATCCTGTCGTCCCGACCAGCGTTTATGCAGGTCAGAGGTCGTATCGGAATCATCCGATACGACCTCGCCGGTTTTCTGGGGGCATGGCACCAGCTCCTGGCATGAACATCATCATCAGCCGGGAACGGGCCGTGCTCGCCGCGGCATCCGCACTCCTCAGGTTCCCGAAGACCGCTGTGAGCGGTGCTGACACGGTCGGCCTCGCGATCTTCGCGGCATTGCTGCGGGCACGCGAGTCGCTGCGACCGTGCTCGGCGCTCTGCAACTCCTCCTGTTCCAGCGGGTCCGGAAGCAGCCGGACGTCACGGTGCCTCCGTGCGTGAACCGTTTGGCCGCCGACTCCGTAGTGCCCGGATGCGGCGGCACGGAGCGCGTCGTCACGGATCAGCCGTCGTCACAGATCAACGGAGGGAACCGGCATGAGCAACATCAAGGTCAGCCCGGAGGAGATGCGGGAAGCCGCGAGCTGGATGGACAACCAGCGGGAACGGATGCAGGAGGCCATCAGGGAGGCGAAGAACAAGATCGACCATGTCGTCGACAACTCCTATGACACTCCGCAGTCCAAGGCGAAGTTCGAGCCCATGTGGGACAACTACCAGCGCGAACTCGAGTCGGGCGTCGAAGAGATGCGGCAGATCAGCGAATTCCTGAAGAAGACCGCCGACGCGTTCGTCGACACCGACGACCAGACGACGGCCGGAATGAACTGACCCCACGGCACTGGCCGGCCCCCGGCCCCGGATCGCCCCGAGCCTTCCGGGGCCGGCCGGCCCCTGCGGAAGGAATCCGGGGGTTCAGTGAATCGAGGCCTGCGTTGCGGTGGACGGACGGGGTCGGCAAGTGGTTCACCGAATGTCGTGCGGGGCGGCCGGGCAGATGTGCGGACTGACCTGCGGGTCATGGTGGATGTGATGTGCAGCCATCTGAACGGGCGCCGAATGGGCCCCTGTTGGCCCCTATCGAGCAGCTACGGCCGCCCCAGCGCCCCTGTTCGGCGACGGCCAGCGGCAATGCCCGGTGGCGAACGGGCAAGAACGGGCAGGATCGCCGCCGTTGACGGTCTGTGCGAGGCCGTGCCGCGCCGATACAAACAACGCACAAGCCCGAACGGGCAGGGGAGCCGCGACCGAAGAACGGGGAAGTGAGCCATGGACACCGAAGAACGCAGACGGGACATTCTGCAACTCGCCCGGCGAGCAGGCTCCGTGGAGGTCGCCACCCTGGCCGTGGACCTGAAGGTGGCCAAGGAAACGATCCGCCGGGACCTGCACGTACTGGAGGAACACTGACTGGTCCGGCGTTCGCACGGCGGGGCCTACCCCGTCGAGAGCGCCGGATTCGAGACCACGCTTGCCATACGCACCACCCGCTCTGTGCCGCAGAAGGGCCGGATCGCCGCTGCCGCCGTCCGCCTGCTCGGCGACGCGGAGACCGTCTTCGTCGACGAGGGCTTCACTCCTCAGCTGATCGCGAGCGCGCTGCCGAGGGACCGGCCGCTGACCGTCGTCACAGCCTCGCTGACCGTCGCCCACGCCCTGTCCGGCGCCGACAACGCCACCGTCCTGCTGCTCGGCGGCCGGGTACGCGGCGGCACCATGCCACCGTCGACCACTGGGCCACCCGGATGCTCTCCGGTTTCGTCATCGACCTGGCCTATATCGGCGCCAACTGGATCTCCCGCGAGCACGGGCTCACCACACCCGACCCGGCGGTCAGCGAGGTCAAGTCCCAGGCGGTGCGCGCAGCCAGGCGCCGGGTATTCGTCGGTGTGCACAGCAAGTTCGGCGCGGTCAGCTTCTGTCACTTCGCCGATGTGCGCGATGTGGAGGCCATCGTGACCGACACCGGTTTGCCGGTGGCCGAGGCCCAGCGCTACACCCTGCTCGGCCCTCAGGTCATCAGGGTGTAATTCCTGGCTTGGGCATCACCTTCTGGGGACTGGCCGCACTCGCCGCGGCGGCGATGCTCGTCGGCTTCTCGAAGGCCGCCGTGAGTGGCGTGAACACGGTCAGCCTCGCGATCTTCGCGGCGGTGCGGCCCGCCCGTGAGTCGACCGGGGTGCTGCTGCCGGTACTCACCGCCGGTGATGTGTTCGCCGTGCTCACCTGTCGGCGGCACGCCCACTGGCGCCCGCAGGCTGCCCGGTCTGCGGCTCGCCGACGGCCGGCCGCCGGCCGTGATGCGGCCCACCATGATCCACCGCTCGCCCGAAGCGCTCCATCTCTCCTGGTGAACTGATCCGTTCCGGAAAGAGTGTGTCCGCCCTCTGGGCACCGCCTATGGCATGTGACATTGTACTGCCGTGAACACTCGTATGACCTGCGACGTTGTGATCGTCGGGGCCGGAATGGTCGGCGCCGCATGCGCTCTGTACGCGAGCCGGGCCGGACTTCGCGCGGTGCTGGTGGACCGCGGGCCCGTCGCCGGCGGGACCACCGGAGCCGGTGAGGGCAATCTGCTGGTCTCCAACAAGGAGCCGGGACCCGAGCTCCAACTCGCCCTGCTCTCCCTGACGTTGTGGCGCCGGCTCGCCGTCGAGCTGGGAGGCCGCCTCGAGTACCGGGCCAAGGGCGGTCTGGTGGTCGCCGCCAGGCCCGCCGGCCTCGCCGCCCTGGCCGGGTTCGCCGACGGCCAGAAGTCGGCCGGAGTCGAGGCGACACCGGTCGCGGCAGATCAACTGGCGGATCTGGAACCGCACCTGGCGCCAGGGCTCGCGGGCGGCATCCACTACCCCCACACCTCGTTTCCCTGAAGGCAGGCAGTCATGACGCGTATCCGAAGGCCCTGGCACGGGGTCATGGTCGCCACCGCGCTCCCGTTCCGCGACGACCTGAGCGTCGATCACGACGCGTACGCCGCGCACTGCGCCTGGCTCATCGACCAGGGCTGTGACGGCGTCGTCCCCAACGGCTCGCTCGGCGAGTACCAGGTCCTCACCCCCGAGGAGCGGGCCCGGGTCGTCGAGACCGCCGTCGCCGCGGTCGGCGGCGAGCGGGTGATGCCGGGCGTCTCGGCGTACGGATCGGCGGAGGCCCGCCGCTGGGCCGAGCACGCCCGCGACGCCGGCTGCGCCTGCGTGATGCTGCTGCCGCCGAACGCCTACCGCGCCGACGAGCGGTCCGTACGAGCCCACTACGCCGAGGTCGCGAAGGCGGACCTCCCGGTCGTCGCCTACAACAACCCGCACGACACCAAGGTCGACCTCACCCCCGAACTCCTCGCCGCGCTCTACACCGACGGTCACATCCAGGCCGTCAAGGAGTTCAGCGGGGATGTTCGCCGGGCCTACCGCATCGCGGAACTCGCTCCGGAACTGGACCTGCTGGCCGGGGCCGACGACGTCCTGCTGGAGCTCGCCGTCGCCGGGGCCAAGGGCTGGGTGTCGGGCTACCCCAACGCCCTGCCCGCCTCCACCGTCGAGCTCTACCGCGCGGCCACCTCCGGTGACCTGACCCGCGCCTCCCAGCTCTACCGGCAGCTGCATCCGCTGCTGCGCTGGGACTCCCGTAGCGAGTTCGTCCAGGCGATCAAGCTCTCCATGGATCTGGCCGGACGCCACGGCGGTCCGTGCCGGCCGCCCCGTACTCCCCTCCTCCCCGAGCAGGAGGCCGCCGTGCGCGCGGCCACCGGCAAGGCACTCGCCGCCGGCCTCAACTGACCCCGCCCACCTAAGGGAGAAGCGAGATGCGCAGCAAGGTCGTAGCCCTCGCGGCGGACGCGGACCCGGCGGCGCTCGAAGCCTTGCGCCCGGCCGCAGACGAGATCGTCACGACCGCCGCGGCCGGCGACCTCATCGGCTACGTCGAGGCCGACCGCCGCTTCCACCTCGGACTGCTGGCGCCGGCCGGAAACGAGCATCTGGTCCATGTGGTCGGCGATCTGCGCAAGCGCTCACGGCTGTACGGACTGACGGCCCTGGTGGAGCGCGGTCTGCTGGAGGAATCCGCCGAGGAACACCACGAACTGCTCGACGCGCTGCCGGCCAGGGACGAGGAGGCGGTACGTGCCGTGATGACCCGGCACCTCGGCCACGTACGCGATCTGTGGGCGAAGTAGCATCCATGCCATGCCCGGCACGCACATCCTGATCCTCGGCGGCACGGCCGAAGCCCGGCAGCTCGCCGCCGAGCTGACCGAGCTGACCGAGCCGACCGAGCCGACCGAGCTGACGGGGCTTACCGGGCTGACCGGGCGCGGCGGTTTCCGTGTGACGACCTCGCTCGCCGGGCGCGTGTCCCAGCCCCGGCTGCCCGCCGGAGAAGTACGCATCGGCGGCTTCGGCGGACCCGAAGGCCTCGCCCACTGGCTGCGCGAGCAGAGCGTGGACGCCGTCGTCGACGCCACCCACCCCTTCGCCGCCGCCATCAGCGCCGGCGCCGCGCAGGCCGCGACCGCCGTCGGTGTCCCGCTCTGCGCGCTGCGGCGGCCCGGCTGGAGTGCCGGTCCGGGCGACCGCTGGTATCCGGCCGCCTCGCTCGCCGACGCGGCCGCGCAGCTTCCCGCGCTGGGGCGGCGTATCTTCCTCACCACCGGGCGGCTCGGCCTCGTCGCCTTCGCGGACCTCGGTCAACTGCGTTTTCTCGTACGGTCCGTCGAGCCCCCCGAGCCGCCGCTGCCCCGCCACACCCACATCCTGCTGGACCGTGGGCCCTTCACCGTCGACGGCGAGCGGGAGCTGCTGCGTACGCACGAGATCGACGTCCTCGTCACCAAGGACAGCGGCGGACCCGCCACCGCCGCCAAGCTCACCGCCGCGCGCGAGCTGGAGGTGCCCGTCGTGGTGGTGCGCCGGCCGCCGGCGCCGCCGGACGTGCCGGTCGCGCCGGATGTGGCGGGGGTGCTCGGACTGCTCGGCGTACTGCTCAGCCGCGCCGCAGCAGATAGGTGTCCATGATCCAGCCCTTGCGGGCGCGCGCCTCGGCCCGCAGTTCCTCGATCCGGCCGGACACCTCCGACAACCGCCCCGAGACCAGGATCTCGTCCTCGGTGCCCACATAGGCGCCCCAGTAGATGAACAGGTCCTGGTCGAGATGGCGGGTGAAGGCCTGCCGGGCATCCAGCATCACGACCACATCGTCGACCCCCTCCGGCCAGCCCTCGGCGAGCCGCCGGCCCGTGGTGATCTGCACAGGGCGCGCGACGCGGTTGAGACCCGTACGGTGCCTGGCCAGCAGTGCCGAGACACTGCTGATGCCGGGAACCACCTCATGATCGAAGGTGACCGCGCCCCGCTCCAGGATCTCCTGAAGGATGCCGAGGGTCGAGTCGTACAGCGCCGGATCGCCCCAGACGAGGAACGCACCGCACTCCTCCTCGCCCAGTTCCTCGGCGATGAACCGCTCGTAGAGATCGGCCCGTCGGCGGCGCCAGTCGTCGACCGCGGGGGAGTAGTCCGATGTCTGCCGGTCCCGCTCCGGATCACGCGCCTCGATCAGACGGTACGAAGGGTCCTCGATGTGCGCGTCCAGGATGTCGTGCCGCAGTCGGGTCAGATCCGACTTCTCCTCGCCCTTGTCGAGGATGAAGAACGCATCCGCCTTGTTCAGCGCCTTGACCGCCTGCAGCGTCAGATGGTCGGGGTCGCCCGCACCGATGCCGATCACATAGATCTTTCTCACCCTTCGAGTCTGCCGTACCCGGAGGATCGTGGGACCTACCGGGGGCGCCGGTAGCGGCATATCCTCCGATCATGCGTGTCGCACTCTTCGTCACCTGCGTCAATGACGCTGTGTATCCGGCAACCGGCATCGCCACGGTGAGACTCCTGGAGCGGCTGGGGGTGGAGGTGGACTTCCCGGCGGCGCAGACCTGTTGCGGACAGCCGCAGTTCAACACGGGCTACCGGCGCGAGACAGAGCCCCTGGTACGGCGCACGACCCGGGCCTTCGAGGGATACGAGTATGTGGTGACCCCGTCAGGTTCGTGCGCGGCGATGGTGCGTGAGCACTACCCGAAGTTCGGGGAGACGGCGCTCCCGTCCCGTACGTACGAACTGACCGAGTTCCTGTCCGACGTCCTCGGCGTCACCGATGTCGGCGCCTACTTCCCGCACACCGTCACCTACCACCCCTCCTGCCACGGGCTGCGGGCGCTGGGCCTGGGGGAGCGGCCGCTCAAGCTCCTCGGGGCGGTCAAGGGCCTGGAGCTGCGCGAACTGCCCGGGGCCGAGGAGTGCTGCGGCTTCGGCGGCACCTTCGCCGTCAAGAACGCCGAGGTCTCCGCCGCCATGGGCCAGGACAAGGTACGCAACGCCGCCTCCACCGGAGCCGACGTGCTGTGCGGCGCCGACAACTCCTGCCTGATGCACATCGGCGGCATCCTCCGGCGTCAGGACGAACCGCTGCGGGCCCTGCACATCGCCGACATCCTCGCGAGCACCGAAGAGGAGCCTCTGCTGTGAGCGGTACGTATCTCGGGATGCCGTCCTTCCCCGAGGCGGCCAAGGACGCCGTGCACAACGTGACGCTGCGCGCCAACCTGCGGCACGCCACCCACACCATCCGCGACAAGCGGGCACGGGCGGTCGCGGAGCTCGCCGACTGGGCGCAGCTGCGCGAGGCTGGCAAGCAGATCAAGAACCGCACACTGCGTCATCTCGACCGCTATCTGGAGCAGTTGGAGACCGCGGTCACCGAGGCCGGCGGAACCGTGCACTGGGCGGCCGACGCCGAGGAGGCCAACCGGATCGTCGCCGATCTCGTGAAGGCGACCGGCGAACGCGAGGTCGTCAAGGTCAAGTCGATGGCCACCCAGGAGATCGGCCTCAACGAAGCGCTCGAGGCCGAAGGCATCTCGGCGTACGAGACCGACCTCGCCGAACTGATCGTGCAGCTCGGCGACGACCGGCCGTCGCACATCCTGGTGCCCGCCATCCACCGCAACCGCGGCGAGATCCGCGACATCTTCGCGGAGAAGATGGGGAGCTGGGGGCGGCCCGCCCCCGACGGTCTCTCCGACACCCCCACCGAACTCGCCGAAGCGGCACGCCTGCACCTCCGGGAGAAGTTCCTGCGGGCCAAGGTCGGCATCTCCGGTGCCAACTTCATGGTCGCCGAGACCGGCACCCTCGTCGTCTTCGAGTCCGAGGGCAACGGCCGGATGTGCCTGACCCTCCCCGAGACGCTGATCTCGGTCGTGGGCATCGAAAAGGTGGTGCCGAGCTGGCGTGATCTGGAGGTGTTCCTGCAGACGCTGCCCCGCTCATCGACCGCCGAGCGGATGAATCCGTACAACTCCATGTGGACCGGCACCGTGGACGCCGACGGCCCGCAGACCTTCCACCTGGTCCTCCTCGACAACGGCAGGACCGACACGCTGGCCGACGAGGTCGGGCGGCAGGCGCTGCGCTGCATCCGCTGCTCCGCCTGCCTCAACGTCTGCCCGGTGTACGAGCGGGCCGGCGGGCATGCGTACGGCTCCGTCTACCCGGGCCCGATCGGCGCCATCCTCAGCCCCCAACTGCGTGGTATCCAGAGCGAGATCGACGCCTCCCTGCCGTACGCCTCCTCCCTCTGCGGAGCCTGCTACGAGGTGTGCCCGGTCGCCATCGACATCCCCGAGGTCCTCGTCCACCTCCGGGAGAAGGTCGCAGACCAAGGCGGAAAGGGTCACCGGCTGGAGAAAGCGGCGATCAAGGCCGCCGGGTGGGTGCTGAACCATCCCGCCGCGCTCGCCGCCGGGGAACGCGTCGCGTCCAGGACCCGCAAGCTGCACCCGAAGAAGCCGCCGGGCGCCGGTGCCTGGACGGCCAGCCGTGAACTCCCGGAACTGCCCGCCGAATCCTTCCGTGACTGGTGGAAGAAGAACCGCACATGAGCGCCTCACGCGAGCGCATCCTCGCCCGTGTCCGTGCGGCTGTGGCCGACGCCCCCGAGGCGCCCGAGCCCACCCGCGACTACCTCACCACCCACACCCCGGACGATCCGGCCGCGATCCTCGATCTGCTGCACGAGAACCTCGCGGACTACCGGGCCATCGTGCACCGGACGACCGCGGACGAACTGCCGTTGCTGCTCATGCGGCTGCTCGCGGAGCGCGGCTCCGCGACCGTGCTCGTACCGCCCGGACTACCGCCCGAGTGGCTTTCCGCTGCCGACGCGACCCGGATCCACGACCGTTCGGTCTCCACCGCACAGGAACTCGACGCCGTCGACAGTGTCGTCACAGGATGCGCGCTCGCCATCGCCGAGACCGGCACGATCGTGCTCGACGCAGGTCCCGGACAGGGCCGTCGGCGCATCACGCTCATCCCCGACCACCACATCTGTGTCGTACGCGTGCCGGACCAGATCGTCGCGTCCGTACCGCAGGCGATGCCCCGTCTCGACCCGACCCGCCCGCTGACCTGGATCTCCGGACCCTCGGCCACGAGCGACATCGAACTCGACCGGGTCGAGGGCGTGCACGGCCCCCGCACATTGGAGGTCGTTCTGCTACGTGACTGAGGTCAGCCGGGGCGCCTCGCTGCCCGCGTCCACCGGTCCTTCGACGCGGGCGGCGAGCGCGCGCGCCCACGCGGTCAGCCCGGTCACATCGATGCCGTACGGGTCGGGGTAAGCGGCGATCCGGTCCGCGCCCCTGAGCAGCAGCCGCGCGCCGCCCGCCGTATTGCCGCGGGCGACGTGCGTGAGCCCCACCGCGAGCTGCGCGAGCCCCCGCCACAGCTCGCGCTCCGCCTCGGGGCCGGACTTCCACGCGTCCTCGAAGACCTCGTGCGCGTGGAAGGGCATGCCCGCGTCGAGCAGCCGCTGCGCCTCGTCAAGTGTCTGACCGGGGCTGCGCAGCACGCCCTCGGGCTGCCGCTCCACGCCTGTCGTGCCGTAAGGAAGCGGGCGTCCCAGCCCGTCGCGGGGGCGTGCGTTGCGTGCGCGCCCTTCGGCGTCGCGGTCCCTCCGTGCCTTGTCCACGCCTCGATTGTCCCCCGCGCCGTGGCCCGCAGGCCTACAGGCGATCGGTGCGAGTGAGTTTGATGTGGCAACCTAGTAGGCATGAAGGCACGTACCACGCGGGACGGCACGCTTCCCGCCCTGCCCCTGGACTCGCGCGGCAGGCCGTGCTCCGTCGCGGCCTCGCTGCAGGCCGTCGGCGAGAAATGGGCCCTGCTGGCCGTGCGGGAGATCAGCTTCGGCAATCACCGCTTCGGCGCGATCGCCCGTAACACCGGCGCGCCCCGCGATGTCCTCACCGTGCGCCTGCGCCATCTGGAGACCATCGGTGTACTCGTACGGCGGCAGTACAGCGAGCACCCCCCGCGCTTCGAATACCACCTCACCGAGGCGGGCAGGGACCTGCTGGTCGTGCTGACCACGCTGCGCGCCTGGGGCGACCGATGGCTGGTCGACGAGCCCCCGGCGGTCTTCACGCACTCCTGCGGCGAGGAGCTGGACATGGTCCACAGCTGCCGCCACTGCGGTCGGGAGGTCGTGTCCGACGATCTGCGTCTGCGGGTGAGCAGCCCCGGCTGGGACGCGCACGGTCCCGTATGACCGCAGGCCGGACGTCCGGCGGCCCGCGGGGAGTGGGGTAAAGTTCCCCCTGCGTGCTCGGCCGGGAATCCGGCGGAACCGCGCATCGGGACGTGGCGCAGCTTGGTAGCGCACTTGACTGGGGGTCAAGGGGTCGCAGGTTCAAATCCTGTCGTCCCGACTTGAGAGAGTCGCAGGTCAGGGCCGGTTTCGGAGGCATCCGAAACCGGCCCTTGGCCGTTTCTTGGGGACCAGTTGGGGACCAGTGTCCTTGACCGGCGTCAGCGGGTGACGACGATCGGGCTCGGCAGGGAGCGCGGGGCGCGGAGCACGCTGAGGTGTGCGGAGAGCGCCGCTCCGGCGGCCGTGATCTTGCGTACGTCCGGGTGTAGGTAGCGCTTCGTGGTGGTCAGCGAGCCGTGGCCGGCGATCCGTCGCAGGACGTGGACCTGCACTCCTGCGTCGGCGAACCAGGTCAGGCCGGTGTGCCTGAGGTCGTGGCGACGCAGGTGTTCGTAGCCGAGTTTGGTGACCACCCCGTCCCAGTGGGTCGCGTCGCGCAGGACGGCGGTGGAGATGCGTCCGCCGCGCGGGCCGGTGAACAGGCGGGCATCGGGATCGGGGCCGGCGGAAAGGATGCGCTGGGCGACGAGGGGGCGGATTTCCTCGACGATGGGAACCTTGCGGGCGCGCTTGCCCTTGGTGCCCTTGTCGGTCAGCCCGCCGGGTGAGGGTGTGGTCTGACGCCGCACGGTCCAGATCCACTGGCTGGTGTCGATGTCACCAACGCGGCATCCGGAGACCTCGCCGATGCGGGCGGCGGTGCAGGCGGCGAAGAGGACGACGTCTCCCCAGCCGCGGTACTGGTCGTGGGAGGCGGCCACGAGTGCGTCGGCCAGTTGGACGAAGGTCTCCCAGTCGGGCAGGGCCAACGCGCGTGGGTCGAGGAGTTCGTCCTCGGCCTGCTTATATAGCTTCTGCCAGCCGGTCACCCGGGCGGGGTTGACCTTGATGATGCCGTCACGGACTGCCTGCTCCATGACGCGGACCAGGACGGCGATGGTGTTCTTCACCGTCGAGCGGCTGTGCTCGTCGGCGATCCAGTTCTGCACGGTGCGGTCGACGACGCCGTTGGTGATCATCGGGACCGCGAGGTGGCCCAGGGCGGGGACCACACGCATCCGCCACCCCGCGAGGTAGGGGTCCAGCGTCTTCAACTCCAGGCCGCGCAGGGCAAGGCCCATATTTGCTTCGCCGTATTCGGCGAGCTTCATGGTGGCGAGCGACGGGCTCAGGCCGGCCTGTGCGGCCTCGATGATGCCCTGGAGCCACTCCTGCGCTTCTTCTTCGCTGTCTTTCCCGCCTCGATCTCCCCCGGGAATCAAGCCCAGGGCGTCCTCAAGCACCCGGCCCTTCCGGTCTCGCCACCGACCCGGCCGGTCAGACCGGCCGTGGTCAAGCTCGACAACGAGACGCGCGGCGCGCTCCGGATTCGTGGACTGTGGGAACTCCTGCTTAACGGTGACCGTATCGAGTGCTGGAGGCCGTTCAAAGCAGGGAAGGCGAGGAGCGGGCCAGGGCGGAGCGTGAAGTCCGCTGGCGGGCGGCCATGGAAGAGGCGAAGGAGCGAGCAGTTCAGGATCAACTCGCCGAGGTGCTTCGCGAAGAGGCCGAACGCTGGCGGGAGGCCGCTGTGCTCGGTGAGTACTGCACGGCACTGGAACGTCGTCTCGGCGAGCTGGGCGGTGCCATGGACGAGTCGGCTCTGGACTCGGCCCGGCGCTGGTTGCAGTGGGCGTACGGCTACGCGCGGGCGATCGACCCCTTGACCCGGCTTCCGGGGATGCCGAACACGCGTGAACCGACGCCGGACGACCTCGAACCACATCTGAAGGGGTGGAGCCCTTACCGGCCGGAACGACGGGACGGACGGTGACTTGGGAGCGAGCGACCCGCCGAATGCACCCGGGGAGCGAAAGGCTCTCTGCATCACCTCCCCGTCATCCAATGGCGCCCTTCGGCTTCTGTGGCGTCGGACCACGCTTCCCGGCGGTGAATGCGCGCGGTAGTTGGGCGAGCAGGAAGGGCAGGGGGTCCGGACTTTGGGGATCGGCCCTGATGTCAGTGCCCCGTCCTAGGCTTGGTTCATGGCATCAAGTAGCCGCAAGGAGATCGTGGTGCCGGTCACCAACCGGTTGTTCAGGGTGCTTTGGGGCACGGAGCACATGCGGCTGTGGGCGACCCGTCCCTACCCCGTCCTCGCCGACGACGAGCTGGACCCGCGGCTGCGCGCACAGATCACCGACTGCCGTGCCGCCACGGGCGTAGAGATCCCCCAGGGCGCACTGATCGTCATGCTCTCCTGCGGGCACTCCATGTACAGCCAGGTGGCCCTGGAGGTGTTCGACCACTTCACACCGCTGATCACCGACCAGGAGCTGATGTTCGAGCTGCTGATGCTGGAGTTGGTGACCCGGATGGGACTGGGGATGGAGTACCGCTCTCCCGAGCCATGAGTCACGTCCGGCGCTCGGGCCGGGCTGCCGCTGAATCTGGTTCACGAATAAGGTCTTCAGGCTGAGTGGAGTCGATTCACCGTCACCCTCGCATCCCTGCTGATGTGGGCGTGACACGTAGCAACAACCCGTAGCAGCCGCCCGCAGGGGGCCCACCACCGGCTGCCCCGCCTCCGCACGGCAGGACGCGCGCACCGCCCGCCGGTGAGCGCGGGCGTTCTACTGCGTGAGGGGCACCGCCCTTTATCCGACCAGCAAGGAGCAGCAGGCTGTGAAGGTCGAAATCCAGCCGGACGTACGCGACATCGCCGCCCAGCTCGGGGCAGGCGTTCCCTACGCGCTGAAGGTCCTGGCCGGCCAGCTGGCCGACGACCCTGACATGGGCCGGCCCTCGGGGCTGCCCGGCATCCTGACCGTGACGGTTGACGGCGACGTGTTCGAGGACTGCCCCGACCTGTCCGTCGGCTACATCCGCGAGCCGGACCGGATCGAGATCCGGTTTCTGAGAGCGGCTCCCTCCACCGAGCCCTCCACGGACGCCCAGGACCAGGACCAGGAGCAGGGCCGAGACCAGGACCAGTCCGCCGACCCTGCTGCCGCCGCGGTCACCGTACGGGAGGTCGCCGATGCCTGGCGGCGCATCACTGGCTGGCTGAAGCACAACGCACCCGACTCCTACGCTGCGCTCCGCGCCGGTGTCGGCCCCGCTGCCATCGCTGCCGTGGAAGGCGACCTCGGCATCCGGATACCCGTCGAGCTGCACGTCCTGTGGTTGCTGACCGCGGGCGA
Source organism: Streptomyces lunaelactis (assembly GCF_003054555.1). Taxonomy (NCBI): domain Bacteria; kingdom Bacillati; phylum Actinomycetota; class Actinomycetes; order Kitasatosporales; family Streptomycetaceae; genus Streptomyces; species Streptomyces lunaelactis. The sequence goes on from NZ_CP026304.1 coordinate 7,552,576, forward strand.
CGACGGGGGCGATGGATGGGGATGCCTTCCGGGCAATAAGGCTCTGATGACCCTGGACGCCGTGGCCGCCGTCTACCGGGTGAGGATGGACTCCCAGGCCCACGAGGACGCCCTCAATGCCGACCGTCCCGAAGACGAGCGGATCACGGTGTGGAAGGCAACCTGGATTCCGGTTGTGGCCTTGGGCCCGGCTGACAGCACCTCGGGCCTGTACCTGGACGCCGAGAGTGGCTACCTGGGCCGGTGGTCCCGCTACAACGAAGGCCCCGATGAAGTACTCGACACCCTGGTCACCTACCTGGAAGAGGCTGCCGACATGCTCGAAGCCCCTGCCCTGGCCACGCGGGACAAGCCCGGCCTGATCGGCGGGGCGCTGGTGTGGCTCAGCAGTATCGACCCGGCACAGGAAGACCGGTGGCAGCCCTGGACCGGCTGACCACACACGAGAAGGGGGGCCAGCCCTGCGGGCTGGCCCCCCTTCCGGCTTTCACGTGCTGGTGCTCAGGCTATGTCAGCCGATCTTGCGCCAGGTGCAGGTAGTTGCGGTCGACGTGCAGTGCTCGAACCCCGGAAGGGTCACGAAGAACCCGTCACCGTCCAGCATCCGCCACGTCGGGGCCGGGAACCCGCTGAACGCCTTCTGGTTCTGCACGCTCGGGATCGCCGCACGCCCGCACCGCTCCGTACCGCTCGGCCCGTTCGTCGCCGTGCGGGTGTCCGCGAGGATGCCGAAGTTCGCCGAGCCGTCGCCCATCTTGTCGGTGAACAACTGGGCGCACTTGGTGCCCGACGTCACGAGGTTGACGCTGTCGAAGTCAACCTGTTCCGCCACACCTACAACACTCTGCGACCCCACCAGGCCCTCGGCGAACGCACACCACGCGCGGCTTACCTCGCCGTTGAACACTGCGATTAGCGTGTGGCCTTTGGCGGACCCGCTACTTCACTGGGAGTTCCTGACATGACCAGTAAGTTCACCGAGCTTGCGATCGACTGTGCCGATCCCCACGGTCTCGCCCGGTTCTGGTGCTCGGTCCTTGACTACGAGGTACAAGACGAAGGCGACGGAATTGTCACAATTGGCTCCCCTGTGGTGCCTGAAGGCAAGAACCACCTTGGCCCAGTGCCACCGACGTTGACATTCGCGCACGTGCCCGAGGGCAAGACCGTCAAGAACAGGCTCCACCTCGACGTCAACCCAACCGACAGGGAGCAGGACGAAGAGGTCCGTCGCCTGCTCGACCTAGGTGCTCGACACGCCGACGTCGGCCAAACGGGCGATGAGAGCTGGGTGACACTTGCCGACCCAGAGGGGAACGAGTTCTGCGTCCTTGCGGACCGCCGCCCCTGATCGGAGGCCGCACACCGCGCCAGACCAACGTGGGCAGCCTGCGCGATCTCAAGGTCACGGGCAGGCCCGCCGGGAGCTGACCCGACGCGGCCGGGGCCCGTCCTTCGCCGGGGCGGGCCCCCGACGGGCGAGTCCGCGCGGCAGGGCGAACGCCACGTCCGATTTCCGCCAGCCCGGTCCCCGCGCGGTGCCCATACTGGCCGTATGACGGTCGAGGACAGCAGGTACGAGGCGGTGAGCAGCCGGGACGCCCGGTTCGACGGAGTGTTCTTCTTCGCCGTCGCCACCACCGGGATCTACTGCCGGCCCAGCTGCCCCGCGATCACTCCCAAGCGCCGGAACGTGTCGTTCTACCGGACGGCCGCGGCCGCCCAGGGCGCGGGCTTCCGCGCCTGCCGCCGCTGCCGCCCCGACGCCGTGCCGGGCTCCGCCGAGTGGAACGCCCGTGCGGACGTCGTCGGGCGCGCCATGCGGCTGATCGGCGACGGGATCGTGGACCGCGAGGGCGTCGCGGGCCTCGCCGACCGGCTGGGCTACAGCGCCCGGCAGGTGCAGCGGCAGCTCAACGCCGAACTCGGCGCGGGCCCCATCGCCCTGGCGCGGGCCCAGCGCGGACACACCGCACGGGTACTGCTGCAGACCACCACGCTGCAGGCGGCGGAGATCGCCTTCGCGGCGGGGTTCGCGAGCGTTCGGCAGTTCAACGACACGATGCGGGAGATCTACGCGGCCACCCCCACCGAACTCCGCTCCGCCAGGCCCGGCCGCACCTCGCGCTTCGGACCGGTCGCCCATGAGAACGGCGCGGCCGCCGGAGTGCCGCTGCGGCTGGCCCACCGCGGTCCGTACGCCTCCGTGGAAGTCTTCGACTACCTCGGCAGCCGCGCGATCACCGGCATCGAGGAGATCGTCGGCGAACGCGGCTCCCGCACCTACCGGCGCACTCTGCGCCTGCCGGGCGGCCCCGGCGTCGCCGAGGTCGGCGAACAGCCGGGCGCGGGAGGCTGGCTGGAGTGCCGGCTGCACCTCGCGGACCTGCGCGATCTGACGACGGCCACGCAGCGGATGCGCCGCCTCTTCGACCTGGACGCCGACCCGTGCGCCGTGGCCGAACGCCTCGGTGCGGACCCGGCACTGGCCCCGCTGGTCGCCGCCCGCCCGGGACTGCGCGCCCCCGGCACGGCGGACCCGCACGAACTCGCCGTACGGGCCGTGCTAGGGCAGCAGGTGTCGGTGGCGGCAGGGCGGCGGCGCGGCGACGCGCTGGTGGCCGCGTACGGAGAGCCGGTGCCCGAGCCGAGAGGCGGCCTCACCCATCTGTTCCCGCAGGCGGACCACCTCGCCGAGGCCGAGTTGGGGGAGCTCGGGATGCCCGACGCGCGGCGCGCCACCCTGCGTACGCTCACCGTCGCGCTCGCCGAGGGCGCCGTCACCCTCGACCCGGGCGCCGACCGCGACGAGACCGAGCGGCACCTGCTCGCGCTGCCCGGCATCGGCCCTTGGACGGCCGGCTACATCCGGATGCGCGGCCTCGGCGACCCGGACGTCCTGCTGGCCGCAGACGTGGCCGTGCAGGCCGGGATGCGACGCGCGGGCACATCGACGGCCGACGCGGAAGGGTGGCGACCGTGGAGTTCGTACGCCATGCACCACTTCTGGAACACGCCCTGACGGGTCCTCAGGCGATGGACGCCGAAACGATCGCGGACACCGCGATATTGCAGGACGCGGTCACCCACACCGCCGGGTGCGGCTCCGTCTCGACCAGCGTCGCTCCCAGCCTGCCCGGCGTGACCAGGTCCACGACCAGGAACGCCACCGCCATCATCACCAGGCCCAGCAGGCCGAAGGCGGCGGTCGAGGCCAGGCCCTTGCCGAAATCGTCGTACGTCGTCCAGATCGAGGTGAACACGATGCCGCCGATGCCCAGGAGCGCCGAGCTGAGCAGCAGCGCGGCATTGCGGTTGCGCTCCTCCCATATCTGACGGCCGAGCTTTCCGGGCGTCAGCAGGTCGACCAGGACGATGCCGAGGATCAGGAGGACCACACCGAGGGCGCCATATGCGCTCGCGCGGCCAAGTCCGTTGACGATGTCGCTCATTGAGGGGCCAGTCTCCGTGTCTCAAAGGTGGTGCCGGTCAAGGGCGCGCAAAATCTACCGCACGGTTCCGGCCAGTGGATCACCGGTCCCGCGTCACCCGTACGGCGCAGCACCGAGGCGGACGGCGGCCCGGCGCAGGAGAGTGGATCCCGTACGTCCCCGACCCGTCCGCCGACCGATCGCATCCGCACCGGGAGACCCCATGGCCTGCCTCACCCGTCGTGACCTCGGCCTGCTCGTCCTGCGCGTGGGCACCGGCGCGGTCCTCGCCGCGCACGGCTCGCAGAAGCTGTTCGGCTGGTTCGGAGGCGGCGGCCTCGAAGGGACCGCAAAGGGCATGGAGGCCATGGGATTCCACCCGGGCCGGGAGAGCGCCATCGCCGCGGGGCTCGGCGAGGCGGGCGGCGGGGCGCTGCTCGCCCTGGGCCTGGCCACTCCGGCCGCCGGTGCGGCGGCCGCGGGCGCCATGGCCGGGGCGGTTTCGGTGCACGTGCCCGCCGGATTCTTCAACCAGGGCGGTGGCTTCGAGTACCCCGCCTTCCTCGGCTTCACCGCGGCCGCCATCGGAGTCGCCGGGGCGGGCCGGTACTCCCTCGACCACGCGACCGGCCACCGCTTCGACCGGCCGTGGGTGGTGGCCGTGGCCTTCCTCGGCAGTGCGCTCGCCGCGGCCGCCGTGCTCGGCAGGCGGGCGCAGGGCCAGGGCGAGGCCCAGCCCGAGGACGACCAGGAGCCGTCCGAGGACGCGTTCTCGGGCGGCCGCCCGGAAGGCGTCGAGGAGTAGTCGGACTCTGTCCGGCGTCGGCGCGTACCCCGCCCGGGGACGCGACCCTCTGTCCCACAGGAGTGTGCCGCCGTGCTGCGCACCAGGTGACGGCGACCTCGCACGTGGAGTGCGTGGCCATCCTGGAACCTGCGAACAAGGGTGCCTGTCGTAGCGTCCCTGAAGCCAGGACAGCGGCCGCTGCGCAGCCGGAGTCCTGCAGGAGGGCGTCATCCACGACGTATGTTGACCCGCGGACCGTCCGACGGCGGTTTGCCGCGACCGCATTGTTGGGCAGTGTTGCCGCGCGCAGCCCGTACATCTGACGTCCCGGCCATGTCGATGCCGTTTCGGACCTGCCCGCGGGAGCCGAGGTACTGACGGGACACATACGCCGTGGCGTGCCCGGACTTACGGTCACCGGAGTCGTCCGGGAACAACGCCCCGCCGTCGTGGGGCGCGGTCGGAAACAGGAAGAGCTGATTCATGGCTGTCCACCGGTCCGATGAAGGGCCGCACCCTCACCCTGCCTCAAGAAATCAAGACCCGGAACACCATCCACCGATCACGGCAAACCACCGCAGGTCAACCGGCCGCGGTGGGCGTGTGACCGGCCGGCCGGCGCCCGCGGTGCTGCCCCCATCGCTGCGCGTGCGGCTCGGGTTGATCGCGGCCTTCGCCGCACTGGTGGTCGTCGTGCTCGGGGTCCTGTCCGCCGGCCACAGCGAGCCCGGCAGGGTGGACAGGTGGATCATCCAGCCGACGGCGGACAGTGTGCAGCCGCCGTGGCGGTACGTCGCTCTGGCCACGGACTTCTTGGGGGAGCCCGCCGGAGCGGCGGCGCTGGTCGTGGCCGCCGTGACGGGCTGCCTGCTGCTGCGGCGTCCTCGCGCGGCGGTGCTCGTCGTTGCCGGCGCCGGCATGACCGTGGGGACGGCGACGCTGCTCAAGCACCTGGTGGGACGCACCATCCACGGCGACGGCAACCTGTCCTACCCGAGCGGGCACACCGCCTTCTTCACCGCGCTCGCCCTCGTGGTGGCGCTGCTCGCGACCTGCCGGCTCAGCCTCGGCAGGACGGCCGGCACGTCAGTCGTGCTCGCCGCGGGGCTGGTTGCCGGCGTCGCCATGGGCTGGGCGCAGGTCGCCCTGGGCGCGCACTACCCGACCGACGTTCTCGGCGGCTGGTGCACCGCGCTGGCGGTGACACCGGCGACCGCGTGGCTGGTCGACCGGATGGCCGACCGGCTGGTCGATCGGATGGCCGACGCCGGTCGGCGGGAGCTTCGCTGACGTCACGTCACGCCAAGCGGCGGAATACGGGCTTCACCGGTCGCCCGGCCAGCCAGGGGGTGGGGTCAGCGGCGTCCAGTGCCTTCCGGTACACCGCACATGCCTGGGCCACCACGTCGACGGTGCGGTCGATGTCGGCGTCGCCGAGCGCGCTGCTCACCACGAACGACGGGGCCAGCACCCCGCCCGCGAGGAGCCGGCGCAGGAACAGGGTGCGGTACTGCTGCGACGGCTGCCGGTTCTCGTCGAGGGTGGCGAAGACCAGGTTGCTGGCCCGGCCCCGGACGACGATGTGGTCGCCGACGCCCATGCCCGCCGCGGCCTCGCGGACACCGGCGGCCAACCGCTCGCCGAGGGCGTGCAGTTGCGCGGTGACGCCCTCCTCGACGTAGGTGGTCTGCACGGCCATCGCGGCTGCCAGGGAATGCGTTTCCGCACCGTGCGTGGTGGACAGCAGGAACACCCGGTCGCCGGAGTGACGCAGCCCGCCGCGCTCCATCAGCTCGCGGCGCCCGGCCAGCGCGGAGACGGCGAACCCGTTGCCCAGCGCCTTGCCGAACGTGGAGAGGTCGGGGACGACGCCGTACAGGCCCTGGGCGCCCGCCTCGGACCAGCGCAAGCCGGTGATCATCTCATCGAAGATCAGTACGCAGCCGTGCCGGTCGGCCAGCTCGCGCAGGCCGGTGAGGTAGCCCGGCGGAGGCTCGGTGTGGCCGGCGGGTTCGAGGATCAGGCAGGCGACCTCGTCCTGGTACCGGGTGAGCAGCTCCTGTGTGGCGGCCAGGTCCCCGTAAGGGAAGGACACGGTGAGCTCGGTGGTCGCCGCCGGAATGCCGGCGGACATCGGCGTGGTGCCGATGAACCAGTCGTCGACGGAGAAGAACGGATGGTCGCCGCAGATGGCCACCCGCGGGCGCCCGGTGACGGCGCGGGCGAGGCGCACCGCGGCGGTGGTGACGTCGGAGCCGTTCTTCGCGAACTTCACCATCTCGGCGGTCGGCACGGTGGCAAGGAAGCGTTCCGCAGCCTCGACCTCCACGATGGACGGCCGGACGAAGTTGCTGCCGCGGTCGAGTTCCCGCCGCACCGCCTCGATCACGCGTGGGTGGGCGTGGCCGAGGCTGACCGACCGCAGGCCGGAGCCGTACTCGATGTAGCGGTTGCCGTCGATGTCCCACACATGCGCACCGCGGCCGTGGCTGATGACCGGGGCCAGGTTTTCGGGGTACTGGTCGTCGCCCTTGGCGTAGGTGTGCGCGCCCCCGGGGATCATCGCGTGCAGCCGCTCATTCGCCGTCCGCGACCGGGGCAGGAGGAACTCCTCGGTCTCTTCGGTGTGTTCGGTGTCCACGCCGACCCTCACTTCTCTCTGTGCTTCAGGACCTCGGCGAGGCTCGGCGCCTCCCGGTCCCGCTGGGACATCGATGTGACCGGCAGCGGCCAGGGAATGGCGAGCTCCGGGTCGTCGAAGGCGATCGTCACGTCCTCGGCCGGATCGTGCGGGCGGTCGATCCGGTACGAGGTGTCAGCGGTTTCGGTCACCGCCTGGAAGCCGTGCGCGCACCCCGCCGGGATGTACAGGGTCACCTGCGTCTCGTCGGACAGCTCGAAGAAGGCCCGGTTGCGGTAGGTCGGCGAGTCCGTTCGCAGGTCCACGACGACGTCGAAGATCCTCCCGTACGAGCACCGCACCAGCTTGGCCTCGCCGGCGCCGGAGCGCAGGTGCAGGCCGCGCAGCACGCCCCGTACCGAGCGGGACACGCTGTCCTGGACGAAAGCGTCCGGGTCGAGGCCCACCGAGCGGACCACGTCGGCGTCGAAGGTGCGGCAGAAGAAGCCGCGCTCGTCGGCGTACGGCGTCGACTCGAACAGGTACGCGCCGACGATCGCCGGGACTTCGGTCGCCTTCATGGAGCCTCCCGCAGGGCGTGGGCGTGGTCGGCCGCAGGGAACAGGGCCGTGGTCAAGGCGGTGAACTGGTGCTCAAGTTGCCGGGCGGCGGCCAGGTTCCGCTCGGCGAGGGTCCGCCGCAGCTCCGCCGAGTGCTTCTCCAGGGCCCGGAACCGTTCGAGCAGCCGGTCTGCGTCCACCTCGCGAGCCGGGTGACAGTACGCGGCAAGACCCATCTCCGCCATGAGCGCGTCGCTCTTCGCCGCATAGCTGAGTGCGAGCGTCGGTGTGCCGACCTTCAGCGCGCAGATCAGGTTGTGGTACCGGGTCGCCACCACGGTGTCGGCAGCCGCCGTCTCCTTCATCAGGTCGGCCAGCGAGGCCGCCTCGGCGGCGGTGACCAGCGGCGAGTCCACCGCGTCGAGGATCGCCGCGACCACCGGCGCATCGCACTCGTCGCCGGTGAGCAGCCGGACCGCCCTGCCCTCCTCAACCAGCGTGCGAACGAAGCGGGTGGTCCCGTCGAGGTAGCGCCGGTGGATCTCCTCGGCCCGGGCGCGGTCGTCGTTGCCGCCGTGGAAGTCCATGACACCGACGCAGACCGGGCCCGGCGGGCCCGAGGGTCCGCCCGCCCGCGGCGTCGGCAGGGCGAATGCGAGGTCCGGGTAGACCTCGTCGCGCGCGGTGTTCACGCCCATCGCCCGCATCGCGTCGCGGGACAGGGCGTCGCGGTACGACCGGTAGGTGGCCAGCCGTGCCGACCAGCGCACCAGGGCCCGGGTCGGCCGGTTGCCGATCGCGTCCGCGCCGACGCTGACCAGCGCGACCCGGGTGCCGAACAGTCGGCCGGTCGCGCAGAGCAGGAACAGCGAGTACGGGAAGCCCCACGGCCGCAGCGGCAGCGTGGCCTCCAGGACGCCCATACCGGGCACGATCACCACGTCGTGCCGGCGCACCCAGGCAGCGGTGCGGAAGGCGTCGACGAGTTTGCCCAGGCCCTTCGCCGCGATCGCGCCCGCACGCAACGCGGTCCGGTACTCCCCGCGGTACCAGTGCAGCCGCGTCGCGGGGATCCCGTACCGGGCCGTGACGACCTCGGGTCCGCCGCACAGCGCGTCCACGACCGCCTCCGGGTGCTCTGCGCGGAGGTACCCGAGCACGGCCTCGAGCGACCCGTCGTTGCCGAGGTTGCCGGAGCCGAGCAGGCCGAACACCCCGACGCGCACCGGAGTTTCGTCAGCGGACGTCATGCCTGCCTCCCCTCACGGCCGGCGACGAGGGCGTCGACGGAGACGGTGAGCCGGCCCGGGTCGACCGGGGCGCGGTCCTCGACCCGCTCGCCGGCGCCCGGCCGGACCCGGCTGGTCATCCATGCGGCCAGGTGGCGGTAGCACGCGCGCCGGTCGGCCGGGGACAACGGCGCCCGCCGGATCGCCGAGGCGAAGCCCCAGACGTACTCGGCGAGCAGCCGGGGCGTCGGGTGCAGCGGGCCGGCCCGGCGCGGGTCCAGGTTGACGCACCGGGCGCGCTTGCCGGGGTTCGCCCGCTCGGCGCGGGTGGGATGGTCGCGGCGGAAGTACAGCAGCTCCGGCACCTGGTGGAAGGGTCCGTGCAGGGTGATCTCGGCGACGAACGTGCGGTCCGCGTGGTGGTAGCTGTCGTGCGGCTTCACCCGGCGCAGCACGTCTGCCCGCATCACCCCGTAGAAGTCGTCGCCACCGGGCTCGAAGAGCAGGCTGCGGAAGCGCTCGGGCGGGTGCGGCGAGTCGGTGGCGAGTCGGTACTCGTACGGGACCTTCACCTGGCCGTCGCCGTCGATGACCGCCTGGCCGCTGTGCGCGAGGATCACGTCCGGCCGCTCGTCCAGCGCCTGAACGCAGCGCCGCAGCAGGTCCCGGGCGTAAAGATCGTCGTGCGAGGCCCACTTGAACAGCTCGCCGCGGCACTCGGTGAACACGTAGTTGTGGTTCGGGGCGGCGCCGATGTTGCGGGGCAGCCGGATGTACCGGATGCGCGAGTCCTGCGCGGCGTACTTGCGGCAGATCTCCTGAGTCCCGTCGGTCGAGGCGTTGTCGGAGATGACCAGCTCGAAGTCCTCGTAGGTCTGGCCGAGCAGGGCGTCGAGCGACTCGGCCAGGTACTCCTCGCCGTTGTACACGGGCAGGCCGATGCTCAGCCGGGGTTGGGCGGTCATGACGTCCTCACTTCGGGGATGGGGTTGTGGTGGCGCTCGCGCAGGGCGGACCGCAGCTGCAGCCACCACACGGCCGAGGCGCAGACGGTCGCGGCGGCGACGCCCCAGGCCGAGCCGATCGTGCCTGCCACGGCCGCGCCGCCGAGCCCGCCGCCGACGTAGCAGGCGGAGGCGAACAGCTGGCAGCGCAGGCTGCGCCGGGCCGCGGCGAGCGCGCGCAGTCCGGCTGCCGCGCCGCTGCCGAGGCCGGCGCCCGCGACGCCGAGCGTGGCCGGCACGATGAGCTCCGAGGCGGAGTGCCAGACGCCGCCGAGTACGAATTCGCCGACCCGGTCCGGCGTCAGCAGCAGCGCCGCACCCCAGAGCAGCGCGGCGGCGGCCTGCCCGCCGCCCAGCAGGAGGCAGAACCTGGCAAGGCGGTGTGGGGCCTGCCGCAGCACCCGTGCCGCCTCCGCGACGGTGACCAGCGAAAGACCCATCAGCACGGCGAGGAACGGGCCGAGCAGGTGCTCGGCACCCCGGACCGCGCCCACCGCGCCGACCCCGACGATCGCGCCGAGCCCGTACGCCCGCAGCTGGCTCGCGCCGCTGAGGCTGACGTTCTCGACCAGGTACCGGTAGCCGAGGTCGCGCTGCTCGCGAAGCCACCCGCGCGCTTGGGTCATCGGGGGCCGGATGCCGGACTGGAGGCAGCCGTACCCCGCGGCCACCGCGGCGGACGCGCCCCAGGCGAGCACGAAAGCGGCCACGCTGCCCACGCGGGCCGCCACCACCATGGCCGGGACGAGCGCAACGCCCCACACCAGGTCGTTGGCGAACGCCTTCTGCCCGGTGCCGGCGGCGAAGAACGCGAACCGCCAGGCGTCCTGCAGCAAGAGCCCCGGCAGTACGACGCCGAGGCAGACGAACGCGGGCCCCACGCGGCCGCCGAGGCCGAGCCCGACCAGCAGACACACTGCGCCGAGAGCGGCACCGACGCCGAGCGCGGCACCCGACGACCGGGCCGCCGCCGCGCGCCAGGACGCGGCCGGCACGCCACTGAAGCGCACCACGAGCGGGTCGGTGGCCAGCCCGCGGGAGACGTTGAGCACCACGCCGTAGGTCAGCCAGGCAAGGCTGAACACGCCGAACGCGGCCAGCCCCAGCGAGCGTGCCACGTAGATCCCCACCGCGAAGTTGGTCATGCTGGAGGCCGCCTGGTCGGCCAGTCCCCAGGACAGCCGGCCGACCATGGCCCGCTTGGCGGTCGCCGCCGTTGGCCTCGTGTTCTCCCCCTCGGTGGTCGTCGGCGTCATGCCTTGATCAGCCCGGCGCCGTGCAGGGCGTCGGCCGCGGCGGCGACGGTGTCGAACGGCAGGCCGGACCGCTCGGCGACGTCCAGCAGACTGTGCTCGCCGTCGGAGAGGCTGAGCACCCAGAGCATGGCCATCTGGGCCTGCTTCGCGTCGCTGCGGCCGCCGAGCGAGTCGTACAACCCCCGTCGGCCCAGCTGTGGTTCGCCGTAGGGACTGAGGTTGAGGTACCGGCGGTTGCGGTCAAGGAGGGCGAACGCCTCACGGCAGACGGCGAGAGTGTCCTCCATCGCGTCCGGGAAGACGAAGTCCAGGTTGTCCGCCGAGGTGTGGTACTCGGGGTAACTGGCGTACGGGGTCCGGCTGAGCGAGCCCACGCCGAGATCGAACCCGGGCGAGCAGAACTGCCGCTCGTCGTAGCCGTACGGAGTGAACTTGGCGACTTGGTGCGGGCGTTCGGAGGCGAGAAGCACGTGCCGCATCACCCGGTCGATCTCCGCGTCGCCGCGCCTGCTCTGCTTGTACGTCAGCCGGCCCGAGTCGCCGGCGCAGGCCAGCACCAGCCCGTGCTTGACCCGTTCGATCCGCTCCGCGTTGCGGGCCAGCCAGGTGATCGCCCCGATGGTGCCGGGCGCGAACAGGAACCGGTAGGTGTACCACGGCGTTTCCTCCGCCAGCGCCTGGGCCAGGAACGTCGCCACCGCGATGCCGGCCAGGTTGTCGTTGGCCAGCGACGGGTGGCAGACGTGGCAGGAGACGATCACCTCGTCGGGGACCTGCCCGGGGACCACGTGCTCGGCGTAGGTGAGGTGGCCATCGGTGAGTGTGGAGTCGATGAGCACCTCGTAGTCGCCGTCCGGCAGTGCGTCCAAGGTCTCCTGGGCCAGGCAGAACCCCCATTCCGGCTGGTAGTAGCTGGTGCGGTACGGCACCCAGGCCGGGTGGTCCGGCAGGGTGTGCAGGTGTCCACGCAGCTCGGCCAGCGGCATGGTCGCCGACACCGGCACGCTGTAGCCGAGCACGTGCAGGCTGGACGCGGCGAAGTCGACGACCCGGTTGCCGGCGGTGTCGGCGATGTACGCGTCCCGGATGTTCCACTCCTGCGGCACCGTCCAGTCGAGCACCTGCGTCCCGGTCGGTACCTCGTGCACCTGCAGCGGGACGTACTCGTCGACGATCTCCAGGGTGGCGCGCACACCGTCGCCGGTGATGCTCCGGCACAGCGGGTACAGCCGCTCCACCAGCGCATGCATTTCTTCGCCGGACGAGGTCATCGGCGCCACCGCAGGGTGCCGTCGACGGCGCCGGCCTCGGACGCCGCGCGCAGCACGGCAAGGCGGGTGAAGCGTCGCTCGAAGTCCTCCCGGGTCAGCCCGAACTTCCGGTAGGCGTCGGCGAGTTCGAGCGCGCCCTGCTTCACCGTCCACTCGCAGTCGAAGCCGGGTATCGCGGCGCGGAACCGGGAGAAGTCCACCCGGTACGACCGCGGATCGGCACCGGTCTCCCCGGTGATCACCACCTTCGATCCGGATACCGCCTCGGCGACCTGCTCGGCGATCTCGGCGACCGTGACGTTGTTGATCTCGCTGCCGATGTTGAACGCCCGGTCGTGCACGGGTTCGCGCGGCGCGACCAGCGCGGCCGCGAAGGCCCGTGCGATGTCGGCGGCGTGCACCAGTGGGCGCCAGGGGGTGCCGTCGGAGAGCACAAGCACCTCGCCGGACAGGAGCGCGTGGCCCACCAGGTTGTTCAGCACGATGTCGGCGCGCAGCCGGGGCGAGTAGCCGAAGGCGGTGGCGTTGCGCATGAACACCGGGCTGAAGTCGCCGTCGGACAGCGCGTGCAGGTCGTCCTCCACCCGCACCTTGGACTCCGCGTACGGCGTCACCGGGCGCAGCGGGGCGTCCTCGGTCACCAGGTCGTCCCCGCCGGCGGCGCCGTAGACCGAGCAGGTCGACGCGTACAGGAAGCGCCGCACTCCGGCGTCGCGGGCCAGCCGGGCAAGCCGTACGGACGCGTGGTGGTTGATGTCGTAGGTGAGATCCGGCGCCAGCGATCCCAGCGGGTCGTTGGACAGCGCGGCCAGGTGGATCACGGCGTCCACCCCCGCCACGTGGTCGGCCGTGACGTCGCGCAGGTCCACCCGATGTCCCGGCGGGTCCGCGGGCGGCGGGCCAAGGACGCAGTCGGCGAACAGGCCGGCGTCAAGACCGACGACCTCGTGTCCGGCGGCCGTGAGGACCGGGGCCATCACGGTGCCCAGGTAGCCCTGGTGTCCGGTCAGTAGTACGCGCAAGGTTCAGTCCCCCAGATTGAGCGTGAGTTTGGTGACGGCGAACGCCTCGGCGTAGCGCGCGTGGCATTCGATGCCGCGGATCCGCGCAAGGCCGAGGAAGGCCTCCCGGTCGTACCAGGGCCGGTGCCGCTGTGAGGGGTAGAGCTCCTGCAGCAGCCGCACCTTCCGTTCGGCGATCTCCGGCGAGAGCGGCTGGTACGCCGGCGGACGGACGAGATCACCGTCCCACTTGACGATCTCGTAGCCGAGCACGAGGTGGTCGCGGAATGCGGTGGGTACCAGCTTCGCCAGGCCGCCGTGATCCTGGTGCGCGTCATCGGTGCGCGGGGCCAGCACGAGATCCGGCTCGGTCCGCGCGCGCAGCTCCTCGACGGCGGCCTTGGCCTCCTCCCAGTGGGCGGGCAGCCGGCCGTCCGGCAGCTTGAGCACGGTCAGCCGCAGGTCGGCGCCCGGGCAGAAGGCGGCGAGCGCGGCCCGCTCCTCCTGCTCCCGCTCGCTGCCACCGCCGGAGAGCACCAGCGCGTCGACACGGGTACCCGGGTGCGCGAGGCACATCGTCAGCAGCGTGCCGCCGGCGCCGATGGCGATGTCGTCGCAGTGCGCGCCCACCGCGACGATCCGGTCAAGGCGGCCTGCCCCGAGCCGGATCACGCGGTCCTCGCCCCGGCGCCGTCCCTGCTGCCGGTCGCGCTCGCCCCCGCGCCGTCCCGTTCCCACACGGCCCACGGGCGGTCGCCCCGGGCGTACGCGTCGTCGAGCGCTGCCCGCTCCTTCACGGTGTCGGTCGGCTTCCAGAAGCCACGGTGCTGATGCGCCACCAACCGTCCGCACTTGGCCAGTTGGGCACATCCGTCGGCGACCAGGTCCCCGTTCTCCGGTATGTGGTCGAAGACCTCCTGGCGGAGCACGAAGTAGCCGCCGTTCTCCCACAGAGGCATGTCGCTCACCGCGGTGATGCCTCCTACCAGGCCGTCCTCGCCCAGGTCCACACAGTGGAACGAGGACTGCGGCGGCACCACCATCATCGACGCACCGGCGTCGCGCCGGGCGAACCGGTCGATCATCTCCGGCAGCGGGGCGTCGGTGAGCACGTCGGCGTAGTTGGCGAGGAACATCTCGTCGCCGTCCAGGTGGTGCCGCACCCGGCGCAGCCGCTCCCCGATCGGTGACTCGATGCCGGTCTGCACGAACGTGATCGTCCAGGAGGCGATGTCGGTGGACAGCAGCTCGGTCTGCCCGCCCCGCAGCACGAAGTCGTTGGACGTCGTCTCCTCGTAGTTGAGGAAGAAGTTCTTGATGTGGTGAGCCCCGTACCCGAGACACAGGATGAACTCCGTGTGCCCGAAGTACGCGTAGTAGCGCATGACGTGCCAGATCAGCGGCCGCGGGCCGACCATCGCCATCGGCTTGGGCATGTCGTCGGCGGCTCCACTGCGCATACGCAGCCCATAACCGCCGCAGAACAGAACGACCTTCATGGCTTGACCTCGACAATGCTCAGTTCCGGGATGGGAAAGACCAGCCGGCCGCCCCAGGCGTGCACGAAGGACAGTTGCTCGACCAGCTCGTCCCGCAGGTTCCACGGGAGAACGAGGACGTAGTCCGGTCTGTCGGCGGCTATCTGCTCGGGCGGCAGGATCGGGATGCGGGTGCCCGGGGTGAACCTGCCGTGCTTGTAGGGGTTGCGGTCGACCGTGTACGGGAGCAGGTCGGGCCGGATGCCGCAGTGGTTGAGCAGGGTGTTGCCCTTGCCCGGGGCGCCGTAGCCGACGACCGTCTCGCCGCGCTCGGCCGCCTCGATGAGGAACCGCAGGAGGTCCCGGCGCACCTTGGCCACCCGAGCGGAGAACTCGGTGTATCCGGAGAGCTCCTGCAGCCCGGCGGCCTTCTCCCGGTCCAGCACGTCGGCCACCTGCTGGGTCGGCTCGCCGGCCACGTCGGCCGGCCGGGCCCACAGCCGGATGGAGCCGCCGTGCGTGGGCAGCAACTCGACGTCCACGAGCGCGAGTCCGCCGCTCGCCAGCGCCCGGATCGCGGACGCGACCGTGTAGTACTGGAAGTGCTCGTGGTAGATCGTGTCGTACTGGTTCTCCTCGATCAGGGTCAGCAGGTGCTGCACCTCGATGGAGACCCAGCCGTCATCGGCGACCAGGGCGCGCAGCCCCCGGGTGAATCCGACCACGTCGGGGATGTGCGCGTACACATTGTTGGCCACGACCAGGTCCGCCGGGCCGTGCTTGGCGCGGACGGCCGAGCCGGTGGCAGGGTCCAGGAACTCCGTGAGCGTGGGCACTCCCGCGTCCCGCGCCGCAGCGCCGACGTTCACCGACGGCTCGATGCCGAGGCAGCGGATGTCCCGGTCCACCACGTGCTTCAGTAGATATCCGTCGTTGCTCGCCACCTCGACCACGAAGGCGTCGGGGCCGAGACCCACCCGCTGTACGGCGTCGGCGACGAACCTGCGCGCGTGCTCCACCCAGGAGGTCGAGTAGGAGGAGAAGTACGCGTACTCCTTGAACGTCTCCTCCGGCGTGATCAGCGGCGGGATCTGCGCGAGCCAGCAGTCGGTGCAGACCCGCAGGTGCAGCGGGTACGCAGGCTCTGGCGTGTCCAGTTGGTCCGCGGCGAGAAAACTCTCACACGGCGGGGTCGCCCCCAGATCGACGACGCTCGCCAGCGTCGCCGAGCCGCAGAGTCGGCATCGTGTCATGTACTGCCCCCATCCCTGCTCGCGCGGGTGCCCCGCCGCGAGCCAGCGTTTCCGTTCCCTACCGGCGGCGCGCTGTCCCCGCCGCCGGACCGACCCGCGATCGCGGTGCGGTACCCCTCCACCAGGCGCTCAAGGCCGACGGCCGGGCTGAACCCCTGCTCGTAACGGCGCCGGGCCGCCTGGCCCATCTCCCGGTTGCGGTCCGGCTCCGCCGCGATCCGGCGTATGCAGGACGCGAGCGAGGCTGACTCGCCCGGCCGGTGCAGCAGCCCGGTCACCCCGTCCTCGACGAGTTCGACGAAGGCGCCGTGACCGGCGGCGACGGCCGGGACCCCCGCCGCCATCGCCTCCACGACCACCAGGCCGAACGCCTCCAGCCACGTTGAGGGAGCCACCACGGCCACCGACCGCGCGATGGCCTTCTGGCACTCCGCCGTGTCGTACAGGCCGACGTACCGCACGTCGTCCCGGCCCGCCGCCCAGGCGGTCACCTCTCGCTCCAGCGGCCCCGCGCCGGCGACCACGAGCGGCACGCCCACACCGCCGTTCGCGGCGATCTCGTCCCACGCGGCCATGAGCAGCCTCACGCCCTTGGCCTCCGCGAGCCGGCCGAGATAGAGCAGATGGTCGCCGGCGCTCGTTCGGCGGGCGCCCGGGTCGGGCACGAAGTTGTGCTTCACCGCCAGCCGCTCGGGTGGCATGCCCGCCTGCACCAGGACGTCGCGCTGCGCCGCGGAGATGCAGAAGAAACGGTCCACGCCGGACCACCACCGCCGCCGGTTGACCGACAGGCTGACCGCGAGCGGCACCGTCGCAAGCCGGGAGTTCCGGTAGCAGCCGTGCCGGACGGCGGGCAGCGGCGCCGCCCCGACGCACTCGGTGCACGGTCGGCCGTCCCGCTGCAGCGTGCCGGGCGGGCAGACCTGGGTGTAGTTGTGCAGCGTGGCCACGGCGGGCACGCCGGCGTCGGCGGAGGCGGCAAGCACCGCGGGCGACAGGAGCGGGAAGACGTTGTGGACGTGCACCACGTCCGGCCGCTCGGTGCGAAGCCGGGTGGCGAGTTCCGCGCGGACCGCAGGGTTCCACGGCACAAGCAGCGGCACCGCGGCTTTGGCAAGCAGGGACCGGGCGGCGATGTCGTCGCTGCGCCGTTCGAACACCTCGACCCGGTGGCCGGCCGTGCGCAGCAGCTCCACCTCCTGGTCGACGACCTTGTTCTCCCCGCTCGGCTGCGCCGAGGCGTAGTGGTTGTGCACCACGAGGATGTGCATGCTCAGGTCACCTCCGATCTTCGGGCCCATCGTGGGATGCGTCGTCGAGGGACTTCGGGCGTCGAGAGGGGAGCGGCCGCGGCAGGTGCCGCCAGCAGCGAGGCGGCCAGGGCCAGATGCAGCAGATAGGGCGAGGCGTCGCCAAGGCCGGCCTCGGTGTACGACGCGATCGCGCAGTAGCTGATCAGGAAGATCGCGCAGGCCCTCGGCAGCGACGGTGGCCGCAGCAACGCGACGCCGCCCAGCACGATGATGATCGCCGCCACCAGGGCGACGCCCGTCATACCCTGCTCGTGGTAAACGGCCAGCCAGCTGTTGTCGATCGGTAGCCCGCCGAACGACTTGTCGCCCAGGCCCGCGCCGAACAGGTGCTCCGAGGCCGTGCGGGGTGCTGCCAGCAGGGCGTGCCAGACCTTGGCCCGACCGGTGAGGCTGGTGAAGTTCTCCTGGCTCTGTCCGCGCAGGAACCACGCCTGCAGCGCGGAGCTGAACCCCACCGCGGCCACGGCGGCGCACAGCACCGCCCAGATGAAGAACCGGCGGGCGGCGGCGCTGGTCAGGATGAGCGAGCCGATCGCCAACGTCAGCCCGATGAACAGGCCGAGCGTGGCCGTCCGGGTATGGGTCAGAGCGAGCAGGACGAGTGACGGCACGATGACTACCGCGGCGCTGGCCTTGTCGGTCCGGCGGCCCAGTACGAGCAGCACGGTGAGCCCGATGATCACCGCGGCGTACTGTCCGATCTGCGGCGGGGTGAGCGGCCACAACGCGCCGACCAGCCGCCCGCCGTAGAGCTCGGGCATGGCCGCGCCCGGTGAGATGACCAGGCCGGCGGCCACCGACCCGAGCACCGCGAAGTACATCCGGATGTGGTGCCGGACGAACGTCAGGCTGCCGTCCCACCAGCGGCCGAGCAGCCACAGCGTGCCGATGAAGAGAGCCAGCCGGGCACAGCGGAACAGCGCGCCGAACCCGGACTCCAGGTTGGCGCTGGAGATCACGCTCGGCACCAGCAGCAGGGTGAGCAGGAACACGAAGGCGCTGGGTCGGATGCGCAGCTGGAGATTGACCGCGAGCGCCAGCGCGAACGCGGCGACCAGCGCGCCCATGGTGACCATCTGGATGAGAGAGCGGGGCAGCGGGATGACGGTCTTCGCCCCGGCGGAGCCGAGCGTGTTGAGGACCAGCAGCCCCCAGACCGTCCCGACGATCTTCGACGTGTGGTCCGTGTGGTCTGGGCTCATCTCAACCACCGTCCCGTGCGCGGAAGGTGCTGCCCGCGTCCTGCTGGTACGGCGTGCCCTGCCACTGCCCGGAGTCGAGTATCCGGCTCGGGTCGTGGGCGACGAATTTCCATGGGCCGAGGTAGACGTTGTCGTGCCAGCGGTTGTGCTGCTTGCGGGTGATCGCCTCGGCCACCCGCTCGCCCTGGTACGGCGACCAGTCCGGATAGGTGCCGTAGTTGGCCAGCACCGCCATTCGGTCGCACTTCGCCGTGCAGTCGACGACGGACGTGTCCAGCACGAAGCGGTTGCCGTGGATGTCCACCCGCTGCGTCTTCCACCGGCAGTCGCCGTAGAGCGGTGCGGTGGCGATCGCCGGCTGTGCGCAGCTGTCGGTGTTCTTCACCAGCAACGTGCAGTTACCGGACGAGGTGTTGGCCGGGCTGTTGCAGAACCGGTCGGCGTTTTCCCAGAGGGTGATCCCGGACCAGTTGTTCTCCAGCACGTTCCGGTAGATCTCGATCTTGTCGGTGCGGGCCCGGATGCGTGGTTCGCCGCCGGACTCGGACAGGTAGATGGTCGCGAACGGGAAGTTGTCGCCGCGGTCGGCGTACCTGCGGCCCTCGACCCAGTTGTTCCGCCGGATCGTGTTCTTCCGGATGACCGCGTTGTAGCTGGTCTCGTAGATCAGCGCGGCACCGTCGTTGGCCTCGAGCACGTTGTCCTCGATGCGGAAGTCGTTGTTGTTGGTGTCCGCCCATAACCCGGCTCCGCGGTTGTCGTGCACCCAGTTGCCGCGTACGTCGGCGCCGTTGACGGCCCAGAACTTGACGCCTCCGGTGCAGCCGCAGCCCGGCCGCCGCCGCTCCCAGTCGTCCCTGTTGTTGCCCACGATTTCGTTGCCCTCGACCACCAGGCCGCTGATACGGCCGGTGGCCTTGTAAGCGTTCATGCCGTACTGACCGTTGCCGCGCAGGCAGCTGGCGCTGACCCGCTGGCGGGCACCGGCCATCAGCCCGGCGCCGGAGTTGTTCTGGATCGTCGCGTGCTCGATCACCCACCCGTCGGCCGAGTCATGGTTGACCACGCCCTCGTCATGCGGCGCGACGAAACCTTGCACGGTCAGGTGGCGGATGGTGACGTTGCGGGCGGTGCCGCCGAACGCGTATTGGTTGGTCTTCCGGCCGTCGAGCACCGCGCCTGGCGCGCCGAGGTAGCTGTTCCCCTCCTTGGGGATGACCTGGGCGTAGCGGTCCGGCCCGAGCCTGTGCTTGCCCGGTCGAAGCCAGAACGTGGTGTTCGGGGGGCTGCTCTTGGTCTTCGCAGCCAGGTCACCGACCACCGCGGGGTCGACCGTCACCGCGCCTGCCGGCGCCTTCGCCGGCCCGGCCGCGGGCTTGGCGCACACCCGGGTCACGGGCGTGGACGGCGCAGCGGTCGGCTTCGCCCGGGCGCCCGGCGTGCTCTCACAGCCGCTCGCCGCCAGCAGGGCCAGCGCCAGCGATGCCGCCGCCAATGCCCAGTGCCGCCTCTTGATCCCCACGCGCCCCCCTAGCCGCGGAACTTGAGTACGGTGGTGAACTCCCCCAACAGCGCAGTGCCGTCGGCGAAGCCGGTGCCGACCAGCGTTGTGGTGGGTTCCTTGCGCCCGAAGCCGGCGGAGTACCAGCCCAGCGGCGGGTCACTCTCGCCGCGATGCGCCCGCCAGGACAGCTGCCCGGGCAGGTCGAGCACCGCGGAGCGGTCCTCGCCGTCCCGGGTCCAGGTGAGCACTGCCCGGTTCCCCACCAGGTCCGCGGCGATCGCCGGGCCGAGGTGAAACGCCAGGCGGGCGGCCCGGCGCGGGCCGCGCACCTCGTCAACCACCCGCAGCTCCTTAGCTGCGGCCGTCAGCTCCACCAGGCGGCGGTGCACGGAGCGTTGGTAACCGTCGTGCTCGGCACACCAGCGGGCCGTCCCCCCGTCGGAGGTGCCGGATGTGTCCGGGACCAGGACGCGGCTGCGGGTATGCCGGGTCCACAGGAAGGGGCCGCCGGAGACGGACTGGTCACCGCCGTCCAATTGCAGGGTGTTGTGGCCCAGGGTCGACCGGAAATATTGCCGCCACTCGGGCTGCCCGTGGTAGCAGTACGTTCCCGGGTCGGCGAGCACGTCGACCCCGTCGTGCCGGACCTCCAGGGACAGCGCGTCCGCGTGGGCATGCGCGGCGATGGACAGGAAGCCGTGCGGACCACCGTCGCAGCGGCACCAGATCTCTTCCGGACCGCGCAGGATGGTCATGCCCGCGTCGGCGAAGTGGCCTGGTCGGCTTGCCGGTCGGGTCACGGCCGGTGCGGTTCCATCTTTCGCGTACGGCCGGATGAGCGCGGCCAGCATCGGGGTGCGCACATCGGTGCCGGTCACCGCCGGCCACCAGGCGAGCCGGCCGAACACGGCGTCCCCGGTGGCCAGCAGCGAGGCCCAGCGGTCGGTGCCCGCGCCGTCCAGGACCAGACCGTGTCCGTCGTCCGCGTCCCCCTGGCGCGGCGGCCGTAACCGGCTGTCCACGATGGCCGCGAGCGCGTCGGTCATCCGCAGCAGCACCAGCCGGATCGACGCGGGGACCGGCACGCCGGCGGCATCCGCCTCGGCCACCGCGGCCAGGCCGAGTTCCAGCACCAGTCCGTGATACTCGGTGGCCAGCTCGCGGTTGAGGCCGGAGTCGAAGGTGTTGCTTCGCAGATGCCGCTCCAGTGACTGCAGCGCGCCGGCTCGCCAACGCGCCGAGGAGGGGAACCACCCGAACGCGCAGGCCGCTGCGAACTGCCCGGCGGCCTCGGCGATGACGTGGTTGTTCGCCGAAGACCCCCGGCTGGGGAAGGCGGCCAGCCAGCGCTGGTGGTGCCAGATCTGGTTCAGCGCCACCGGGTTGCCCTCGAACAACCCGGCCACGCCCGGCCAGCCGTCGAGCAGCCGGCGGATCCACACCCAGGACAGCAGCCGGATCCCCAGCTCGATGCCGCTGATCCAGTGCACTCCGCGCAGCGGCGCGTTGGCCGCCCACCACGACCGCAGGTGCTCGGCCACTCGCTCGGCGTACCGCTCGTTCCCGGTGACCGCGTAGGCGGCGGCGAGCACGGTGAGGTACTGATGCCGGGACAGCTCCCAGATCTGCTTGATGTCCCCGACCGCGTCCTCGTTCCGGTACGGCACGTCGAAGGCGTAGCCCCACGGAGCCCGGCGCCCGGTCTTCGGGTCGCACCACCAGTCCGGGTCGGCCAGGTCGTCGCGGACCACCCCGAAATACTCGACGTGCCCGTACATCAGCCGGTCCGCCTCGGCGATGAGACGTTTCGCGGCGTCCGGTGGCACCGCGGCGATCGTCCCGGCGGGCAGTACCGCGGTGAACCGGGCGCCGGTCACGCTCGGGCAGTCCGGCCGCGCAGACCGCCACCGCCGCCTGCGCACCGCGTCGCCCGCCCGGCCGCCGACCTCCCGCGGTCCCATCCGGGACAAGCGTCGCAGGTACCAGCCCGCGCTCAGGGTCATCGCGCCCTCGCCAACGTCACCGGCGCTCCGCCCGCCAGGCCGGCCTGCACGGCGAGGGTGGCCGCCGTGGTGGCGACCAGCGACTCCAGCGGCACCGGCATCGGCCCGCCGGTCCGCACGGCCTTGATGAACGCGGCCAGCTCGGCGGACTGGCCCTTGTCCCGCGCCTTGGGAAGCCGCGAACTGACCCACCGCTTGCGGCCGACTGTGCCATTGAAGAACACCGAGGCACGGACGAAGTCGTCGAGCCGCAGCACCTTGCCGTCCGCGACAAGGTCCAGCGTCTCCTTGGGGAAGCCGGCCGCGCCGGTGGTGACGTAGCTGATGGTGGCGGTGGATCCGTCCGGGTAGCGCAGCACGACCTGCAGGTCCTCGTTGCCGGACGTGGCGACCGCGTACACCGATACCGGGTCGGCCTCGAGCAGCCAGCTCGCCGTATCGATGAAGTGTCCGCCCTCGCCGGCGAACCGCGAGCCCTCGGTGCCCCGTTGGAGATACCAGCTGCCGTGCTGCAGCCGGCCCGCGTTGACCAGGTAGCGGAGGCTCGCCGGACCGGTCCGGGTGCCGAACCGCTTCCTGGCCTCCTGCAGCAGCGGCGCGAACCGGCGGTTGAAGCCCACCTGCAGCCGGTCGTTGCCGGACTCCTCCACCGCCGCGAGCACACCGGCCAGCTCGTCCTCGGTGAGCGCCAACGGCTTCTCCACGAACACCGCCTTGCCGGCAAGCAGCGCCCTTCGGGTCAGTTCGGCGTGCGAGCTGTGCCGGGTGACCACGAACACCGCGTCGATGGACGGGTCGCCGAGCACGGCGTCGAGATCGGTGGTCGCCTCGGCGAAGCCGAACTTCCGCTTCGCGTTGGCCGCGGACAGCGCCGTCGTGGTGACGACCGTGGACAACTCGACGCCGTCGCGCTGTGTCAGGTGCGGCAGCAGCATCGACGTCGCGTAGTTTCCCGCGCCGGCGAACGCCAGCCGAACCGGCGCCTTGGCGGCCCGGGCCGGGGTGGACGCTCCGCCGCTGCGTCGCACCGCGGGCACGGCCACCGCCGGGGCCTCCGCTTCCTCCTTCTGTTCGGGGTACCGGAACAGCACAGCCACGGCCTTCAGGTCGCCGTCCTTCAGGCGCTGGTACGTCTCGACGGCGTCATCGAAGTCGGCGATGTGGGAGACCAGGGGCTCCACGTCGACGCGGCCGCGGGCGAGGAGATCGAGGAAGCACGCCAGGTTGCGGCGCTCGGTCCAGCGCACGTAGCCGATCGGGTAGTCCCGCCCCTCGAGCTCGTACTCCGGGTCGTAGCGCCCGGGGCCGTACGAGCGGGAGAACCGGACGTCGAGCTCCTTCTCGTAGTACGCGTTCCACGGCAGGTCCAGGCGGCACTTGCCGATGTCGACGACCCGGCCGCGGTCCCGGCAGAGCCGGGCGGCCAGCTCGACGGGCTGGTTGCTGCCACCGCCGGCGGCCAGGTACACCTGGTCCACGCCGTGACCGCCGGTGAGCTCGGCGACGGCAGCTTCGACGGCTGCGGACGCGGGATCGCCGCAGGCCGCGGCGCCCAGGCGCTCGGCCAACTCGCAGCGCACCGGGTCCGGGTCGACCCCGACGACGCGGACTCCCGAGGCGGCAAGGAGCTGCACCACCAGCTGTCCGATCAGCCCGAGGCCGATGACCAGCGCCACCTCGCCGAGCTGTGGCTCGCCCCGGCGGACGCCCTGCAACGCGATCGACCCGACGGTGCCGAAGGCCGCATGCCGCGGCGCGAGTCCGTCCGGCACCCGGGCGTAGAGGTTCTTCGGTACCCAGTTCAGCTCGGCATGCAACGCGTGCTCGTTGCCGGCGCAGGCCACGAGGTCACCGACCGCCACATCGTCGATCCCGGTGCCGACCTGCTCGACCACCCCGCACAGCGAGTAGCCCAGCGGCGTGTAGGAGTCCAGCTTGCCCATCACCTTGCGGTAGGTGGCGGGCACACCGTTGGTGGCCACACTCTGCATGACCTTGGCCACCTGATCCGGACGGGAGCGGGCCTTGCCCAGCATCGACATGCCGGCCTCGGACACCTTCATGAGCTCGGTCCCGGTGGATATCAGCGAGTAGGCGGTGCGGACCAGCACACCGCCCGGCTTGCACCCCGGCACCGGCACGTCGAGCACCGCCAGCTCGCCGCTCTTGTAGTTCTGAACAACCTGTTTCACCCGAGCTCCTCTTGTTTCTACGCTGTCAAGCCGCTTGGCTCTGGCCTGAGCCAGAGGTCGCGTCGCGATACCAGTACTCGAGCGTCAGCACATGCCACAGATGCTTGGAGAAGTCCCGCTGCCCGGCGGCGTCCTCGGCGACCATGCGCGCCAGCGCGTCGCGGCGCAGAATCCCGGAGTTGACAAGCACGCCGTCGTTGACCACCTCGCGCACCAGCGGTGCCAGGTCCCGGCTCATCCAGGCGCGCAGCGGGGCGCTGAACAGGCCCTTGGGCCGGTACACGATCTCCCGGGGCAGGATCGAGGTGGCCGCCTCCTTGAGGACGGCCTTGCCCTGTCGTCCGACGATCTTGCGATCGCCGGGCACGGCGAACGCCGCCTTGACCACCTCGACGTCCACGTACGGCACCCGCACCTCGGTCGAGGCGGCCATGCTGGAGCGGTCCGTGTAAGCGAGGTTCAGGCCAGGCAGGAACATCCGGGCGTCGCTCAGGCACATGCGGTTGACGAAGTCGTCGAGTTCGTTGTCCTGGTAGATGTCCGCGTGCTCGGTCAGCACGTCGTCGACCGTTCCGGCCAGGTCCGGATTGACCAGGGCGAGCAGTTCGTCCTGGTCGTACATGGTGTAGCTGCGCCGGAACGCGGTCTCCTCCGGCAGGTCGGCGAAGGAGAGGAACCGTTTCGCGAACCGCACCGACCGGTACCCCCGGCGGGCCGTGGCGACCGGCAGCCGGTCCACGGCCGCGGACAGGCCGCGCCGCAGGGGCCGCGGGACGCGCTGGTAGCGCAGCGCAAGGAGGTTGGCCAGGTGCTTGCGGTAACCGGCGAACAGTTCGTCGGCACCCATCCCCGAGAGCATCACCTTGACCCCGGCTTCCCGGGCGGCCTCGCAGATGAGGAACGTGTTGATCGCGGCGGGGTCGCCGATCGGCTCGTCCAGGTGGTATGTCATCTGTGGCAGCAGGTCGAGCACATTCGGAGCGATCTCGATCTCATGCAGGTCGACGCCGAACCGCTCGGCCACCTGCCGGGCATAGCGAAGGTCGTCCGGCATGGCCTCGAACTTGGCGTCCTCGGCGCGGAACCCGATCGTGTAAGCGGAGATCCCGGGTTGGTCGCGGGCCGCCAGCGCGGTCAGGTAGCTGGAGTCAAGACCGCCGGAGAGGAAGGTCGCCACGGGTACGTCGGAGAGCAGGTGACGTCGAGTCGACTCCTCGACGATGGCGGCCAGGTCTGGCTGCTCGCCGCTCCGGGCCCGCTCCCGGCCCTCGGCGGCGACGTCCTTCAGGTGCCAGTACCGGCCGCGCTCCACCCGGCCGTCGGGCCGGCACCGGAGCCAGCTCCCCGGCGGCAGTTTCTCCGCTTCGCGGAACGCGCACCGTGAGTCCGGCACCCAGTAGTACAGCAGCGAGGCCACCAGCGCCGCATTGTCCACCTGCAGCGATCCGCCGGTGGCGGCGGCGAGCGCCTTGAGCTCGGAGGCGAACACCAGGCCCTCACCGCGCCGGAGCAGGAACAGCGGCTTGATGCCGAGCTGGTCGCGGGCGAGCACCAGTTCACCGGTTCGCTCGTCGAAGATCCCGAACGCGAACATGCCGCGCAGCCGGGGCAGGCAGTCCGTGCCCCAGCGCCGCCAGGCCTCAAGCAGCACCTCGGTGTCGGAGGTACCGCGGAAGCGCACCCCAGCGGCTGCCAGCTCGGCACGCAACTCCGGCGCGTTGTACAGCTCGCCGTTGTATGTGAGGGCGAGGCCGCCCGAGACCATCGGCTGGGCGCCGGTCTCGGACAGGTCGATGATGGCCAGCCGGCGGTGCCCGAGCTGCACTTCGCCGTCACCGACGGGGTGGCTGTACCGGCCCGCCCCGTCCGGACCGCGGTGGGCGAGGGTATCGGTGAGCCGGTCGGTCACGACCTTCCCGTCCGGCCATCGGTATGTCCCTGCGATGCCACACATGTCCTACCGCGCTTCCTGGTCGTTGTCCGGGACCTGTGCGGCCCACATCGGCAGCCGCTCCGTCCGCCGTCGGCCCGTCTCGTTCTGCCGGGCCGGCCGCTCGTTCCGGCCGCGCAGCGCGGTGTGCAGCCCGTCCCACAGCGTGCCGTCGGTCCGGTCACGCGGATCGGGGTCGATCAGCACCACACCGATCACCGGAATGCGCTGGTCCGCGAGCTGCCGCGCCACGGTGTGCAACCATGCGGCGCTGCCGTGCCCGGCACGCACGACGAGCACGGTCTGGGTGCCGAGGTACTGGAGGTCGGTCCACGCCGCGCCGGGCGCCACCGAGCCGACGCCGAGCCGGCGCTCCTGATGCGACACGGCCGCGGCACGCTCGCCGCTGACCACGGTCGGGTCTCCTGGCTTCGGGCGGCGGTTGGCGAGCTGCAGGCGTGGCAGACCATCGATGATGACCACTGGCTCCTCCGCCGCCAGTGCCCTTGCCAGGTCCAGGGCGATCACGCTCGCGCTGCGCGCACAGCCCAGTTCCAGCAGCGACACCGGTTCGGCGGAGCCGCGCACGGTGCGGGCCAGGGACGCGGTGAGCCTTGTCCGTGCCGCCCGGGTCCGTCGGCGCTGCCACAGCCTGGCCGACCGGCGGGGCGTGCGGCGCAGCTCCGCGATGACCGAGGCGCCGAGGTTCGCCGCGATCTCCCGGCGCAGCACCGGGCGGTCCGCCACCACCGCGCCGACCGCGGCCAGCGCGAGCCCGAGGACGAGCCCGAGGGCGAGCCCTATCGTGGCGTTGGTGACAGCGGCCCTGGGCAGGGAGTGCTGCACCGCGCGCGGGGCGTCCACGATCTGCGTGCCGGCGATGAGCCGGGGCGTGCCGGTGCGCGCCTCTGCGGCGCGCTGATCGAAATCGGCTATCCGCGAGGTGAGTTCGGCCCGGCGGGCGAAGAGCGACTCGATGCTCGCCGACGCTTTCGGGTCGCTCTCCGGCGATCGGTCTCCGATCGCCTTGTTGACCTTGGCGAGTTCCTTCCGCATGCGGTCACGCTGGTCGAGCAGAGTCTTGGCCTCGGCGTTCGCGGCTTCCTGTATTCGCCTCACATGGTCCGCGACAAACGCATCGGCCAGCGCCTTGGCGCGGGCCACCGCTTCCGCGTCGCTGTCACCTGTCACATTGATCTGCAGCAGGTTGTTGGTCAAGCCGGTACCCCCGTAGTCCTGCATGAAGTCCTCTGGTTTTTCCGGGGACTCGAGAGACTGCAGGGCCTTACTGGCGATCCGCGTGGTTTGCAGCAGCGCGACGTCGGTGCGGATCAGCGTTCCGGGGTCGTTCGGCTGGTCCGCCTGATGCGCGACCAGCACCTTGGTCACCGCGGTCGGCGGCGGCGGCATGAGGACCGCCACCGCCGCGCCGACCAGCAGCCCCAGCAGCGCCACGGCGCACCAGAGGCGGCGGCGCCTGCGCACCGCCACCACCAGCGCCTGCAGGTCCAGCAGCGGAGTGGCGGCCGACGACTCCGCAGTCTTGCTCGTCGTCACACTGAACCTCCCGTCGCGTGGCCGCGAACCGCGAGCGCCACAGTGGCCTCATCCGCAGGACGGCCGGCAGTCCGCGTCGGACGGGCTCGGATCGTGCCGGCGACGACGATGCCGACGACCTCATGCCCTGCGTCCGCACACGCCTCGGCGATGTCGGCGAGCTCCTCTGCGGTCCAGTTGCCCGCGCTGAGCACGACCAGGGCACCGGACTCGGTGTCGCGGTCCGGCACCAGCGGCCGGGACACGGAAACCCCCACCACCCGGAGCAGCGGATCGTTCTTGGCCTGGGCGACGAGCTGCCCGGCGGCCCTGCGGGCGATCTCGTCGCCGTCCGGTACGACAACCAGCAGCCGCCTGGGGGCCGGCAGCTGGTCCCGGAGGCGAGCGCACACCCGCCGGTAGCGGATCTGTCTGCCGGCCTCGCCGCCGGACGGCTGCGGGGTCGGTATGTCCCACCGGGTGTCGACGTCCAGCAGCCAGCGGATCCAGGCCCGCGGGTCACGGCCTTGTGGCCGGTGCGCGGGCCGTTCACCAGGCACGTCGACGGTACCCAGCAGCGCCGAGCCCAGCGCCGCGGCGATCTCCGGTTCGGTGCGCAGTCGGCGATTCACCCGTGCGGCGGCGAGATGGCCGATGAGCGCAAGCAGGAAGAACAGCAGCGCCCCGGCGACGATGAGCTGCGTCCTCGTCGGAGCTGCCTCGCCGGTCGGCCGGGCCGCCGGCCCCATGACGACCATGTTGGCCTTGTTGGTCGCCGGGTCGGCCTCGTCCAGCTTCTTCATTGCCTCCTGCAGCGCGGTGCGCAGCTGCTCGAGCTCGGTGCGGGCCTGCACGCTCTCCACGGACTGCCCCGGATCGGCCGCATTGGCCAGCTCGGTGATGCGGCGGTTGGTCTGCGCCACCTTCTGCCGCAGTGCCTCGGGCCCTGCCGCCGCGTCGGGGTCGGTGCTGTCGCCTGCGAGCCGCGCGGCGAATGTGACGAATTGTTGGGCCACCTGGTCGGAGAGCTGCTGCGCGCGCTCCGGGGTGTCGGCTGTACCCGAGATCTTGATGATGTTCCCGTCGGCGGCCTTGGCGCTCACTCGATCCCGCAGCTCGCCGCCGTTGACGCCCGTCCAGTCGAGCGTGGCAGCCGCGCGGTCGACCACCGCCGAACTGGTCGCGATGTCCACCTGAGTCAGCAGCCCGCGCTCGTCCCACTGCCCTGGCAGCAGTACCGATGCCGACGCCGTGTAACGCGGCGGGATCAGCACCGAGGTGCCGTAGCCGACGAGCGCGCCCACGACGGTGAGGACGGCGAGAAGCCGCCACCGCCGACGGAGAATCCGCCCGATCGTGACCAGGCGGATCGTGTCATCGCTCAACGGCGCGCCCTCTTCCCTGTGCGGACCGGGGCGCCCGCCGACACCGGAGTGTGGTCACGGCACGCAGCGGCGTAGGCGGCGAGCAGCGATCGCTGGGAGTTTCGCCAGGAGAGCTGTCCGCTGATCCGCTCCTGGCCGATCTTGCCCATCCGGGCCCGCTTCTCCGGATCGTCGAGGAGCAGCGTGATGAGCTTGGCGAACTCGGCCTCGTCGTTGGCGGGCGCGTAGACGGCGGCGTCACCGGCGGAGACTCGCGCCTCCCGGAGGTCGAACGAGACGATCGGCCGGCCCATCACCATGTACTCCAGGACCTTGTTCATGGTCGACACGTCGTTGAGCGGATTGCGCGGGTCGGGGGACAGGCACACGTCCGCGGTGGACAGGTAGCGCACCAGGTCGGCGTCCGGGATGCGACCGGTGAACTGCACCTGCTCCGAGAGCCCGAGCCGCCGGGACAGCTCCACCATCGCGTCGAAGGCGTCGCCGGCGCCGACGAACACCGCGTGCCAGTCGGTACGCCCGAACTCGTCGCGCAGCTTCGCGAGGGCCCGCAAGGCGTAGTCGACACCGTCCTGCGGGCCCATGACACCGAGGTAGCACAGCAGATGAGGCTTGCCGCTCTTCAACTCCGGCTCGGGCGGCACCGGCTGGAACCGGTCGGTGTCGGGCGCGCTGCGCACCACGAAGACGTCCGCCGGCCGCCGACCGCCACGGCGCAGCGCGACGTCCCGGTAGCTCTCGTTCGTGGCGAGCACGACGTCCGCGGCCCGGTAGGTCCGCCGTTCCAGCGCGCACACGGCGCGGTAAAGCAGATCCTTGCCGCGGTCGAACCGGGAGAGGTACAGCTCGGGCACCAGGTCGTGCTGGTCGAAGACGAACCGCGCGCCGCGCCGCTTCAGCCACAGTGCCGGCAGGAACAGCAGGTCGGGCGGGTTGCAGGCGTGGACCACGTCGACCGGGCCGACCTTGCGGGCCAGCCGGACCGTATGCCACAACGCCGATCCGTACTCCCGCAGGTAGCCGGCCGGCCCTCCGGTGGCCGCGCGCAACGGATAGCGGTGGATCCGCACCCCGTCGATCTCCGCCTCCGGCTCCGTGTCCCGCTTTTCCCCCCGGGGACAGATGACGTGCACCTCCCAGCCCGCGTCGCGCAGTGTCGTGCACTCCTGCCACACCCGCCGGTCGAACGGCACCGACAGGTTCTCCACCAGAATCAGCGCGCGCCGGTCCGGCCGGTCGCCGCTGGTTATGTCACCAAGCAAGGCCCACGTACCCAGGTTCGGCCCGGCGCGCCTCGGCGTCGGGAAGGTGGATGAGGTCGACGATCACCGGGCCGTCGCCATGGGGCAGCGCCGACAGCACGGCCGGATCCTTGGTCCCGACCAGGCACACCTCGGCATGCTCGAGCACCTCGTCGACGGACTCCGCAAGCAGCTGCGCGAGGTGCGGCAGCCGGGTCTCGATGTACTCGCGGTTCGCGCCGAGCAGCCGGGAGAGGTTCACGTTGGGGTCGTAGATCCGCAGGTCGTAACCCTTGCCGAAGAGCCTCTCCGCCAGCTCGACGAGCGGGCTCTCGCGGAGGTCGTCGGTGCCGGGTTTGAAGGACAACCCGAACAGGCCCACCCGACGCTTTCCGGTGCGCTCGACCAACTCCACCGCGCGCTGCAGATGGTCGGAGTTGGAGGGCAGCACGTGGGCGAGGATGGGCACCGAGACGTCTGCCCGCCGTGCCGCGTGGACCAGGCTGCGCAAGTCCTTGGGCAGGCAGGAGCCGCCGAAGGCGAAGCCGGGCCGCAGGTAGGCGGGGCTGATGTTCAGCTTGCGGTCGGCCAGGAACACGTCCATCACCTGGTGCGAGTCCACCCCGAGCGCGTGGCACACCGCGCCGAGCTCGTTCGCGAAGCCGATCTTGAGGCCGTGGAACGCGTTGTCCGCGTACTTGATGGCCTCGGCCGTCGGGATCGGCACCCGGAACACCTCGCCGGGCAATCCGTCGTACAGCGCCGTCACCGCGTCGCCGCTTGTCGGGTCGAGCTCGCCGATGACGGTCTTGGGCGGGTCGAAGAAGTCCTTCACGCTCGTGCCCTCGCGCAGGAACTCCGGGTTGACCGCGACCCCGAAGTCCACCCCGGCCGTGCCGCCGACGTACTTCTCCAGGATCGGTACCAGCAGGTTCAGACAGGTGCCCGGGAGCATGGTGCTGCGGAACACGACGGTCTGCCGCCCACCCCGCTCGGCCACCGCGGCACCGATCTGCTCGGTGACCCGCTCCAGATACGTGGTGCACAGGCTGCCGTTGGGCTCCGACGGCGTGCCCACGCAGACCAGCGACACCTCGCTGCCCATGATCGCCTCGCGGACGTCGCCGGTAGCGCGTAACGCTCCGGTCCGCACGACCTCGGCGATGAGCTCGCCGATCCGCTCCTCGACCACCGGGGCCTTGCCGTCGTTGACCAGGTCGACCTTCACCTGGTTCACGTCCACCCCGATGACCTCGTGACCCATGCTGGCCAGGCACGCGGCCGACACGCAGCCCACGTAGCCGAGCCCGAAAACGCTGACCTTCATGACCCGTCCCTCTCCCCAGGCAGGCCCTTCCGGCCTGCGGTCCGCGCGCCGGCCGGCCAGTTGAGCCGCAGCCCCCCGCGCATCAGTAGGCCCCCTGCCCATGGAGCACCGCACGCAGCGTCTTCCACAAGATCACTGTGTCCAGGGCGAGCGACCAGTCCTCCACGTACCGCAGGTCGAGCCGGACCGCCTCCTCCCACGACAGGTCGCTGCGTCCGCTGATCTGCCACAGCCCGGTGAGCCCGGGCTTGACCAGCAGCCGCCGCCGGATGTCCGGGCCGTACGCAGCGGACTCCTCCGGTAACGGAGGCCGCGGGCCGACGAGCGACATCGATCCGGTGAGTACGTTGAAGAGCTGCGGGAGCTCGTCGATCGAGTACCGGCGCAGCACTGCTCCCACCCGGGTCACCCGCGGATCCCGGCGGAGCTTGAACAGCAGGCCGGCGCCCTCGTTGCGGTCGGCCAGCTCGGCACGTGCCCCGTCGGCCCCGGCGACCATGGTGCGGAACTTGAAAATGGTGAACTCACGGCCGTCCTTGCCGACCCTGCGCTGGCGGTAGACCGTCCCACCCCGACTGTCCACCAGCACGAGCAGCCCGACGAGCACCATCAGCGGCGCGAACAGCATCAGCAGGATCGCCGCGCCCATCCGATCGACGACCTCTTTGATGGCCCGGTGACCCCCGGTGAAGGTCGGCATACTGACCCGCAGTAGCGGTATCCCGAGCACCGCGTCGACGTGCAGCCGCGGGCCGGCCACCTCCATCAGCACGGGGGCCACGACCATCTCGGCATCGCTGCCTTCGAGGTTCCAGGCCAGCCGCTGCAGCCGCTCCGGTGACCAGTGCGGGTCCGGTGTGACCGCGACGACACGGTAGCCGTCGCGGCGGACGTGGCCCGCGACGTCCGTCAGTCGGCCGACGACCGGCACTCCGTCCAGTTGGTCACCGTCGAGCCCGAGACCGTCCGTCGTGCACACCGCATCCACCCGCCAGCCGAGGTGCGGGAACTTGCGGGTTCGGGTGATCAGGTCGCGCACGGTGGCCAGGCTCCCGGCAGCGACCACCGGTCTCAGGCACCGTCCTTCGTTCCGCTGTTTGTGCAGCCCGAGGCGGAGCAGATACCGCGCGGTCATGGTGACGAGCGCGATCGCGGGGATCGCGACGAAGATCCAGAGCTTGATGTTGCGCGAGGTGAGGGCGATCCCGCCGAGCGCCAGTACGACGGTCGCCGTGAACAGTGAGCGTCCGAGCCGGCGGAATTCCTCGGCGCCCTGGCCGAGCACGGCCGGAGCCCATGACCGGCTCACCGCAAGCGCTCCCAGCACCAGCAGCTCGGTGCCGAATGCGAGAATTCCCCACTTCTCGTGCCAGTTGGCCGCGTCCCGGGCCCCGAAGAAGTTGCCGATCGCCGCCACCACCAAGGCGGTGGCCACGGTATCGCTGGTGATCACGGTACGGCGGTACCGCTGCTCCCAGTCGTTCACGGGCTGGCTGATTGCCCCATTCGCCAGACGCCCGCGCGTCGACGGAAAAGGGACGACTGATCCCCCCTGCCGCACAGAACCCCCCCGGGTCCCCAGTGGTTCGACGTGTTCGCCTAACACTGTTCCTCCCGGGAGGCCCCGCCCCGCACGCTTCCACCCCTCGGGAGGCCCATCGCCCCGCGCCGCGCTGTTCCTCTTTGCGGTAGGCCCCCGCCCCCCGCGCATGACATCCCGGCTACTTCAGCGCTACTTGAACAACCCGCCCTGGCGGCAGCGGACTCGCACGTCCTGCCAGACCCTCGAGGTGCGCGGGAACCGTCGAAACCTCGGGTGCTCCCCGCACCCGAAGCCCCCTCTCGGGCTCCAAGAATTGATCACCCCCACGTCTGGCACCGGGGACGCGACTGCTGGCTTTCGGTAGTGCCGGACTTATAGATCATTATTGGTCGCCTCGTGCCCGAGCAGTTGAAGCACGGTCAATCTAGACCAACGGGGCCGGTCTGTAGAGGGGATGTGTGCAACTTGTGCTCAAGCTTTGAGGCTGGACCCACCGACCGGTGCCTACGGGTGCCTTGACGCCATCGCGCGCTCCAGAGGCGCACGACTTGAGCGTGTCGGTGTTCGGCGGCATGCTCGCGCAGGTCGCGTCGACATGTTTCCGTGGGCGCACGACGTGAAGTGCGCCGCGGGTCGGACGGACGGACGTCTCTGGCCTGCGGTTGCGGCCTGTGCATGGGTGGGCGAGCGTTAGGCCCCGCCCTCTTGCAGCGGCGCACGGAAGTCTCGACGCTCACCCGACGCTCCAGCTGATGGCAAATCAGGTACCTGTGAGAGTGCCTTTTCAGCCGAACCCGCGCCTGACGCTGTTCCTGGCTGAGCGGCAGGCGGGCAACGGGCCGGCGGTGGCGATGTATTTGCGCCTCGGTACGTCGCGACACGGGCGGCCGGTACGAAGCACCGTGGCTTCGCGCTGGATTTCTGGGACAAGCGCCGCGAGATGTAGGAAACTCTCAAGGGGCTGCCACGCTCGTCGAGCCCGAACGAGGCGGATTGGCCATGAGTCTTGGGGGGCAATCATTCATGCAGCCACGGTTGTTGTCAGCGGGATGCACAGCGGACCCAACCCCTCACCGGGGTTAGGGATCGCACGGTCCCTGAAGCTAGCGGATCCGGAAGTCCGGGTGGTCGGGCTGGACTACTCTGCTGCCAGTTCGGCCCTGCACACATCAATTCTCGACGATGTCGTGTTGCTTCCCGGGTGGGACGAGATACACCCGGGTACGTGGATGGAACAAGTGGCGGATCTGATCGCCGACCCGAACACCTTCCTCATTCCGACCCTGGACCTCGAGGTCCGAGTACTCGCCGAGTTTTTCGGTGTGCATGAACGCGTACTGGCACCGAACAAGCGAGTGCTCGACACTGTGGCAAAACCGCCGGTCACGGTAGCAGACGCGCTGGGACTGCCCCTGCCGGAATTCTCCACCGACACGGACTGGGGCGCGGCTGAACGATTCATCCGTCACTCGCCTTACGGCGCCTGGGCCAAGGGTCAGCACTACGAGGCGTTCCGGGTACGGAGCGTGGAGGAGGCACTCGCCGCGGGGCGCTTCATCAAGCGCGAGTGGGGCGGAGACTGGCATCTTGAGGCGCATGTCCCCGGTCAGGAGTGCGGCATAGCCTTCGTCGCCCGCAACGGCGCACTGCTCGACGCCGTCCTGATGACGAAGGTGATCCTTACCCCCGAGGGGAAGACCTGGTCGGGGGAGGTCGCCGAACTGCCGGACGTGTTGTGGGAGAAACTGCGCCACTACGCAGCCGACGTCGGGTGGAACGGCGGGGGCGAGATCGAGATGATTCGAACGTGGGACGGTGACCTGAAATTGATGGAGGTCAATCCCCGCTTTCCCGCCTGGATTCACGGTGCAAGCACCTGCGGCGCGAACCTGCCGGCGGCTCTGCTCGCGGAGCAGGTCCGGCCCGAACGCCGCCGCCTCACATCCGGGTTCACCAGAGTGGTCGAAGAGATCGCTGTCTCCCCCGTACTCGGAATCTCCTCCTATCCCTGGGGGCCCAGCGACGGGATCAATCCGGCCACCAAGCACCCGTCGGGCATGCGCACGCTTGGCCGCAGGGAACTGCTCTCCGAGCCGACCGCCGTACACGGGCCGGCGTCGGCCATCCCTTCGAACCGCACGCACCCACAGCCTTCGGAGAGCACTGAATCCCTCACGGGATACGAGACTCTGCTGGACACACCGTCCGAGTCGTGGGCAACCCCGTCCCGACAGATACTGGTGACACTCCTCGACGAGCGGGTCGCAGAGCTGCGCGCACAGCTGGACGGTCTTCCTCACACTGTTCTGGCGCACAGCATCAAGACCTGCCCGCATCCGGAGCTGCTGTCCCGGGCCGCCGGACTCGGATTGGTCGCCGAAGCAATCACCCTGGACGAATTGGATGTCGCGATCACCCACGGCTTCGATCCCGGTTGCGCCATTCTGAACGGCCCGGCGAAGTGGTGGCCTTCCCGTTCCAGCGTACGCTGCGGCGCCTTCTTTGCCGATTCGGTCGAGGAGCTTGCGCAACTGGTGCGCTCGTTGGACGCGGGGTTCCGGCTCACGGCGGACATCGTCGGTATACGTGTGGCGGCACCCGGAGTGGCCAGCCGCTTCGGGCTCTCCTTCGAGCGGAGCGCCGACTTGGCGGAAACCGCCGCGCTGCTCACCGAGTTGCGGGTACGACTCGGTGCCCGGTGGGGAATTCACTTTCATCAGGCGGAGAGCGTGCTGGGTCCGGACCGATGGCGGCACGAGGCGACCTCGGCTCTCGGTTTCGCCGACCCGCTCGCCGACCGGCTGGGTGATCCGCCGGCGGTCGTCGATTTCGGCGGCGGGTGGCACGTGGACGACCTGTCCGTCCTGCGTTCGTCGCTCGACCGGGTCCTCGCAACCGGCGGAGATTGCCTGCGGACGCGGCAGCTCGAGATCGTGCTGGAACCGGGCAAGTTGCTGACCCAGTCGGCGGCAGCCGTCGTCACCCGGGTCCTGCTTGCCAAAGGCCACGGCATCGGCCGGGAGGTCATCGTGGACGCGGCCCTCGGTGACATTCCCGAAGCCCGATACCGGGCTCATCCCGTCGCCCAGTTCATCCATGGGGAGTGGCGGCCGGTGAGCCGTGGAGCGGGACGCATCCTCGGGCGGTCCTGCATGGAAAGCGACATCCTCGCGGAGGAGCTGGATGTGAGTTCCTTGGCAGAGGGGGACTTCCTGGCGTTCGGCATGTGCGGCGCCTACGACCTGTCCATGTCCTATCCCTTCGGACGCGGCCTGGCAGCGGAAGCCCTCGCATGACCAGCGACCACCGGCGTCGACCAGGATGCGCGTTGAGTGAGCAGGACCGTCAACGCATCGACTCCATCGGGCTGTCACGCATCTCGCACCACGGCGACCTTTGCTGTAGGGAAGCACGACGTTTCGTTCTGCGGCGTTTCGAGCGCTGGGTCGACACGGGCTCCCGGCTGGCCGCGATACCGCTGCTCGTCAGCTGGGGACCCACCCGGTGGCCGGTGAGCTGGTGCCGGTTGGCGGAGCCGGACAAGTGGGTCGGCGACTGCGGAGTGCATGCGGATCTGGCGGGCGAACTGCTCACGCTGGCCGGTGTGCCGTATGCGCGGGGGCGGGCAGCGATCAAGCCGCCCGCCTACGCCGTGCCGCACTGGAGGTCGACGTGGTCGGCGTCCGACGCGAACGACGTCTGGATCGGCGACGACGTGGTGCACCACGAGGTGCTTCGCATAGGCGAGCGCTGGTGGGACCCGACGGAGGCGCGTTGGTTCGCCGGACCGGGTGCCCACGTCCTCGCCGGCTGTGTGGCCGCCGTCCGAGTGGAGGGGGCGGACTGGCAGTTGAGTGAGGCGGACTGACGCAAGGCCGGGCCTGTGCTTGGGCGGGGAGAGGGGCATGGCGTGAAGAAGACGGCAGGGTTCACGGCGGTCTGTGCCGGAGTGCTCGTCTCGTTTCCCCTGTTGATCCTCATCGAACTGATCGGCCGGTACGACCGCTTCTCCTACGGCAGGCACGCGCCGTTGATCAGGAAGGTGGTCCCTTGGCGCACCGCCACCTATCTCGCTCCTCTGCTCCCGCTGTTCGCTCTGTTGCCGCCGTACGTTGCCCACCATGCGGCCAGTTGGCCGGGTGGTGAGGTACTCCGGGGGCTCGTGTCGGCGTTGCTGGTGGTAACGGCTCTCGGTCTCGCGGAGGTCTACTCCGTTTGCCTGCACCGGGAGGCGTACATTGCCGCTTTCGAGCCCTGGTCGCTCCCTGCGGACTATGCTCCGCTCGGGGCCCAGCCGCAGCGTTTCGCCGACCGCCGGCTGCAGCACCTTGCCCGAGTCCAGCTTCTTTACTGTGTGCCGCTCATCTCCACCGCGTGTGTCGTTGGTCCGCGCACCGGGTTGCTGAGCTCCGCCGTGATTCTTCTGTTCCTCGTCAAATACCTTGCTCCGGCGTGGGTCGACTTCGAAGCCTACTTCCACTGGGACATGCACTGTCAGGTTCTCGGCCTCCGTGGCCGCCAGTGGCTGTCGTCGGTCTGGCGGTTGCTGTCGGACTGGGTCATGGGACCGATGATCGGCTCGCTGCCGAGGTTCTACGCGACCGAACACCTCATGATCCACCATCCGGAGAACGCCGGGCCCGACGACATCCACTCGCCCTTGCCCTACGACCGCTCACGGGTCCTGGAATTCTGCATATTCGGTTTGAAGACTTGCTTCATACTATTGACCTCGGGCAATTTGGCGTTCCATCGGCGCTGCCGTGGCTCCAGGCGTGCCCTGCTCGTCCTGGGTGTCGCCGCGTTCTGGGCCGGCACCGCGTATTTGATCGCCACAGACCGGTTCCTCGGCTACTGGCTGGTCGGAGCGGCGCTGTACAGAGCCGTGAACACCGCAAAAGCCCAGTACGTGTGGCATGGCTTGAGCGATTTGCGAAACCCCCGTCACCCCAAGGCCAGCACCATTCTGTGGCTGCCGCAGGAGCACCTTGTTGCCGCCCTGGATCGCGAGCCCACGGGAACCAAAGGCGCGGCGCACGTCACCGAAGTGCCCGTACTCGGAACGGACTGGGCCTTCTACGACAACTACCACCTGATTCACCATCTGTATCCGCGCGCCCATTTCACTGCGTATCCCGAACTCCTTCGGCGGACGGTTCCCGGACTGCTCGACTGGGGCTGTGTGGTCATGAGGCTGAACGTGTACGAAACCTTTGTCTTCGACTGCTGGACCGGCAACTTTGAGCGCATAGCCCAAGGACTGGTCACCCCGATGGGCGACGACCTGCGCCTGTCCTTCATTCGCGAAAGAATGGCGCCTCTGCCCGGCCACCGCAGTTACAGCGCCAGCCTCTGTGAAGGGCGGTTCGGCCAAGCGGCCAATTCGGCGTTGGTGCGGGGCCTGCGCCTCGTCGTGCAGATTCATTGAGCCTTCTCCGACCCGCTTTCTCCGAAGGCCGGGGAAGGCTCGATTCTCCGTACCCACACCTTCGACCGCGACCGGATCGGCTCCGCGCACTGCGCGGCGGCCTTCGGCGCCGACCCCGGCCGCTACCGCACAGCACCCTCGGCCACAGCCACGGTCACGGCACTTCGTGACGATCCCCGGTGTGGCAGCCACCTGCGCCATGTCGATTGCGTGCGCCATGTGCAGCCAGATGT
Organism: Streptomyces lunaelactis; assembly: GCF_003054555.1. NCBI lineage: Bacteria > Bacillati > Actinomycetota > Actinomycetes > Kitasatosporales > Streptomycetaceae > Streptomyces > Streptomyces lunaelactis. The sequence goes on from NZ_CP026304.1 coordinate 7,591,303, forward strand.
TGGCGTGATCTTTGCGACCGGAGCGGCGGGGATTGCCAGGGCGAGCCGTTAGGATCACGGCATGGTTACGGCCTGGTCGTCTTCCCGCATGTCGCGGGCCCGCTCATCGGCGGGCCCGTTGCGCATGCTGTGGGTGGCCATGATGCTGTTCGCCTTCGTGTACGCGCACGGCGTGAGCGCCGAAGGCGTCATCGGCCATCTCGACGCAAGTGCGACCGTGCATACGGCTGCTGCCATTGACGGCCACGCGGTTGAGGATGTGCCGGTGGATCACCACGGTGGTGGTCATGGCCCGTCCCATCCGGCTCAGGAGTGCGTGCCCGGCCAGCCGCAGCAGACCCCTGCTCTGGATGCCCCCAGCGCCTGTGCCCTCGTCGAGGAACGCATTTCCCCGTCGGGGCCACCTGCTGCGGTCGCTTTCGGTGACGTGGCGTCGGCCAAGCAATTGCCGAGCACGTCGATAAGAGCCACAGTTCTGCAGGTCTAGGATGCGGCGACTGCTCGCCGGCCCTCGACGCCTTCCCGTCTGACACAGCTCCGGGACAGCCCACTGCGGCTGTGGGCGCGATGCGGCCGGCCAGTTCGCCGCTCCCTGCCTCGCTCGACGCGCCACCGCGCATGGCGAGGCAGATCTCTGCGGCGATGTCCTGACACTGCCCGCCCCGCCCGCCGTTTTGATGCACCCCGTGGTGCATGACGGCCCTTGCGGAGGAACTGTGCTCCCGTCATCGCGTATTCGCCCGCTCCCGGCTACTGCCGTGCAGCGCCGACTGCTCGCCCTGCTCCTGAGCGCGCTGCTCATGACCGTGCTCGATTGTGCGCTGCTGCACGGGTCCGGCCATGCTCACGGCTCGGCCCGTGCGGTCTCCGGCACCTCACAGGGGATCGAGCAGGTGCCGCATGCTGCGGCCCCTGCCGACTCCTCCTGCTCGTCGACCGGTTCGGACGTGGAGCAAGCCGTACGGCAGCAGGTGCGTACGCCGGTGTCCGCCGCGGCGGCGCCGCCCGACGCGAGAACGGCATGTGCGGGGGCAACCGATGGGGGTGTCCGGCCGGCGGCGGGTGAGGCCCGAAGAGCCATGTCCGGCCGCTTCACGCTGTGCGCGCTGTGCCGGTGGCGGACGTAGGCCATGCCCCTCGAGCCGCGGCATGCCGCGGCATCCGCCCAGCCCCTGAGACCGGATCACCGGTCGGGAACGGGCGGAGTGCGAGAGATCAGCACCCGACGCGCCATTCACCGAAAGATGAGAGCCGACCGATGCACTCTCCGAACACCGAACGTCATCTCACCACGCTCGGCCACGCCGCCCTGAGCGGCCTGGTCGGCAACACGCCCCTCCTGCACGTCGGCGAACCCTTCGCGCCCGCGGGACAGGGCTTCTGGGCGAAGCTGGAAGGCTTCAATCCCGGCGGCATCAAGGACCGCCCCGGCCTGCACATGGTCGAACGCGCCCGGGCCCGGGGGGATCTGAGGCCCGGAGGCAGGATCATCGAGTCCACCAGCGGCACGCTCGGGCTCGGCCTGGCCCTTGCGGGCATGGTCCACGGCCATCCGGTCACCCTGGTCACCGACCCGGGTCTGGAGCTGTCCATGACCCGGCTGCTGACCGCCTACGGTGCCCAGGTCAACGTCGTCTCCGAGCCGCACCCCACCGGTGGCTGGCAGCAGGCCCGACGTGACCGTGTCACCCAGTTGCTGGGACAGCACCCCGGATCCTGGTGCCCGGACCAGTACAACAACCCCGACAACACCGCCGCGTACACCCCGCTCGCCCTCGAACTCGCGACGGAACTGGGCCACATCGACGTGCTGGTGTGCAGTGTCGGCACCGGTGGTCACTCCGCAGGCGTCTCCCGCGTTCTTCAGCAGCTCTACCCCGACCTGCGGCTCGTGGGCGTGGACACCATCGGCTCCACGATCTTCGGCCAGCCCGCCCGCCCCCGCCTGATGCGCGGACTCGGGTCGAGCATCTATCCCCGTAACGTCGCCTACGACAACTTCTCCGAGGTGCACTGGGTCGCCCCGGGCGAGGCGGTGTGGGCCTGCCGGCAGCTGGCTGCCTCGCACTACGCCACCGGCGGGTGGAGCGTCGGCGCGGTCGCCCTGGTCGCCGGATGGCTCGCCCGCACGATGCCCGAGGACATCCGGATCGCCGCGATCTTCCCTGATGGGCCGCAACGCTACCTGGGCACGGTCTACGACGACGACTACTGCGCCGCCCACGGCCTCCTCGACTCGCCGCCCGCATCCGAGCCGGACGTGATCGGCTGCCTGGACGAGAAGGAAGTCGCTCGCTGGACCCGGTGCACGAGTGTGGTCGACCCGCTCGCCCTCGACCGAGCCGCGGGCACGGACGATCCGGCCGCCGATGAACTGCGCCCCGAGGCTGACGCGGAGGAGGGCCGGTGAAGAGCACCGTCGCGCAGGTTCGCGGCTACCCGCGCAGTGTCCAGCTGTTGATGGTCAACCAGTTCACCATCAACCTCGGCTTCTACATGCTGATGCCGTATCTGGCCACACACCTGGCCGGGCCCCTCGGCCTTGCCGGGTGGCTCGTCGGACTGATCCTCGGGGTGCGCAACTTCAGCCAGCAGGGCATGTTCCTGGTCGGCGGCACGCTGGCCGACCGGCTCGGCTACAAGCCGCTGATCATCGCTGGGCTTGTGCTGCGTACTGTCGGCTTCGCGACCCTCGGTCTCGTCGACTCGGTGCCTGCTCTGATTGCCGCCTCGGCCGCGACGGGACTGGCCGGCGCGTTGTTCAACCCGGCCTCCCGCGCCTACCTGGCAGCGGATGCGGGGGAGTGCCGGGTGGAGGCGTTCGCGTTGTTCAACGTCTTCTACCAGGCCGGGATCCTGCTCGGCCCGCTGGTGGGCATGGTGCTGACCGGCGTCGACTTCCGCGTCACGTGCCTGACGGCGGCCGGCATCTTCGCAGTGTTGAGCGTCGTGCAGATCCGGGCCTTGCCCGCGCGCCGGGCCGACGACACCAAGGTCCAGGCGGACGGCCGTCGGGAGAGTGTGCTGTCGCAGTGGCGGAGCATTCTGGCCAACCGGCCGTTCCGGCTGTTCTCGCTCGCCATGATCGGCTCGTACGTGATGTCCTTCCAGGTCTATCTCGCGCTGCCGCTGGAGGTACGGCGCCTGGGCGGCGAGGGGAAGTTCGGCACGGCCGCAGTGGCGGTGCTGTTCGCCGTGTCCGGACTGAGCACGATTCTCGGTCAGACGAGGGTGACCGCGTGGTGCAAGGCGCGAATGGCGCCAGGCCGTGCGCTCACCTGGGGCCTGCTCACCATGGGGGTCGCGTTCGTACCGCTGCTGCTCGCCACGGCGATGCCGGTACCGGACGGTGGGATCGGACTGTGGCTGCTCGCGGCGGTGCCGCCCGCGCTGTCCGCGCTGTTGCTCGCCGTGGGCACGATGATCGCGTATCCGTTCGAGATGGACACCATCGTCCGTCTCTCCGGTGGCCGCCTCGTCGCCACGCACTACGGCCTGTACAACACCATCTGCGGCATCGGTATCACTCTGGGCAACCTCCTCACCGGGGTCGCACTCGATGCCGCGCGCAACGGCGGAGTGGCCGCGCTGCCGTGGATCGCCCTGCTCCTGCTGGGCCTCGCATGCGCCGCCGCCTTGTACGGGATCGACCGCACCGGCTGCCTCGCATCCCCGGCTCCCGCCGCCCGGCCCGAGCCCGCCACAGCCTGACGCGACCGGCCCACCACAGCAAAGGGGCGGGTGGCCATACGCTGCTCGCCCCGGCCGGCCGCCTCAGTGCTGGTGGCTGTCCGCCTCGTGTCCGGTGGCCGACTCGGCGGACTGCCGGGCGCCCGTGGAGGTTCCGGCCTGGGTGAGTTCTTCGGCCGTGCCGGGGCGAAGGCCGCCGTTCAGGGTGACGGTGTATCCGTCGACGGTAGCGCCGCGGGAAGGCAGGGCCGCCCCCGACGGCGGCTCAGCTGCCACCTCGACGGGCTCAGGTTCAGGCATGTTGTTACTGGTCACCGGCGCATCTTCCATGATCAGGAGTTACACCGTTCGCTTCACTTTCCCCTCCCCGGGAGTGCGCCCGACGGCGTGCAGGAGTCTGCTGGAATACCGATCGATGATGTGTCCCACGGCAAACGTCGGCTGGGAGGAGAGTGCTTGGTCAAGAGTGAGCCAGAGGGGCGCCTCACCTTCCTCGTTCACGGTCAATTCCCCCTGAGCTCCGGCTGCCCGGTGGTCGTCGACGTCCAGCAGATAGGCGTGCCAACGATGGGCGTCGGAGCCCCTCCTGCACATGTCTCCGTTGAGATGCTCGTCCACAACGAGCCGGAGCTCCCCGTGCGCGTCGCGGATTCCTACTTCCTCCCACAGCTCCCGCGCTGCCGCGCGCTGGGGGTCCTCTCCGCGTTCGACATGGCCTGCGGGAACGGTCAGACGGTAGGGAAAGGCAGTTCTCTGGAAGAAGAGAAATCTCCCTCCCGGGTCCCGTACGAATACGCCGGCACTCTCATGCCAGTATTCGCCGTCCGAATCGGTCCACCAGCAGATGCGGGGATCGACGACGACGGCTCTTTCGGCCTCGCGGCCGCACGAACCGCAGGTGCACCGTTTCCGTCCGTCCACGACGATCCATTCGACGGTCTCGGCGTGGCAGTACAGGCAGTACTCGCCACAGGTGTCGTCCCGCAGCGGGAGGAAGTCGATTTTCATCCTGCCCCCTTTCAAGGAGAAGGCCGCCGTCAGGCGTACGGCATTCGGGAACCCCCACAGCCGTGGCTCGGTCAGATTCTGTTGCGGTTGGGCTTCCTGACGTCCGGCGCCTTCCGTAAGGGCTCCGATCCCTCCCCCACGTCCACACCGTCCTGTGCGTCGAGCGACCGGGACACGCCGTCTGCAGTGCCGGTCGCGGACGTGCGGGCGCCCGTCAGCAGAAGGACCGTGCCGAGTCCGCCGAAGACGAGGGTCGCGGCAGCGACGGCGCCCCATCCCGCCGCAGCGATGGCCAGGCCGAAGACCGGTGGTCCCATCAGGATTCCCACACTGCCGAGTTGGTTGAGGATGCCATTGGCGACATCGACATGCTCAGCACGGCTCACCGCGGCGGGGACGGCAGCGAAGACTGCGGAGATCAGCAGTCCGTCGATGAGGAGAACAAGCGTGGCGGCGCCGCCGCTGACCGCGAGTGGGAATTCGGCCGAGAAGGCGGGGAGGCAGGCTACCGGCATCAGTACGCCCAGCGGGACGAGCGAGGAGAGGGCCCAGCCGCGCCGCAGCAGCCAGCTGGCGGCAAGCCCCCCGACCGCACTCCCCAGGCAGACGAGTGCCACCACGGTGCCGGCCACCGTCGGCGTTACCTCTCGGCGCTCGATGAGGAAGAGCGGGAGGACCATCACCGCACCGACGCCGACCAGCGACAGGCTTCCGTACGCCGCGCCCAGCCTCAGTGCCCCGTTCCAGGTGCCGGCCCCGCGATGAGGGTTCTGCACGGGCGTCCTCGGCAGCCGAGGCAGGACGGCGGTGAGCACTCCGGCCATGATCAACGGACCGAGCGCGGTGAGGGCCAGCCATCGGTTCCACGTCCACTGGGATGCCAGGAGTCCGCCCGTGGCCGCGGCGATGGCCAGACCCATCGGAACGCACGTCCCCCACAACGCGAGCGCTGCCGATCGGATGCCGCCCTGCGTCATGCGGGTGAGAACGACCGGACCCGCCACGAACACCAGCAGGTAGCCGACTCCTTCCGCGACACGCGACCCCAGCAACAGACCCCAGGATCCGGCGGTCGCGCTCGTGACGGTTGCAACCGACATGACGAACAGGCCCCAGGAGAGGGCCCGGTGGGCGCCGAGACGGCGGATCCACCATCCCGCCGGGACGCCGAGGACGGCGCTCACGGCCGTAATGCTCGATGTGGCCCAGGCGAGCTCACCGGCCGACAACCCCAGTGACGAACGCAGGGCTGATCCCGCCGGTGAGACGGCACCCAGGCCGACTGCCGCCACCACGCCGGCGAGCCATGTCGCCACAATGTACTTCCAGGGTGACGCCGGCACGCGGCGGTGACTGCCTCTCGTCCTGTGGCGCACGGGTTCTCCTTGTGCTGGCTTGCGTGTTGTCCCGCACGGCGGTCGTCCAGGGCCGGGTGACCGGTGCCGCGTGGCGGGAGGGTCGATCCCTTGAGCACCTCCCGCCACGCGAGTCCGGATCAGTCGTCCAGGCCGAACTTGGCCATCAACTCCTGATGACCCGCCACATATGAGGTGTCGGTGACCACGGTCTGGTCGGAAGGACCGCGGCTGCACATGCACAGGTGGCGGCTACGGGAGGTGACTCGCACGGCTTTTGCGCCGCCGGAGGACATGATCTCTTCAGCGATCTCCTTGACGAGGTACTCCTGGATCTGGAAGCGCCGGCTGAACGCCTGGACCAGGCGAGGGAATTTCCCGAGTCCGAGAATGCGGTCACCGGGGACGTAGGAGATGTCGACCTTCCCGAAGAACGGCAGGAAGTGGTGGGCGCAGATCGAGAAGAAGTTGTTCTCCTGGACACGCACCACGCCGGTGTGCTCGCCGTTCACCAGGCAGGTGGTCTTGAGGATCTTTGAGGTGTCGATCTCGTAGCCGCTCAGCAGCTCGCGATAGGCCCGGACGATGCGGTCCTCGCACTCCGGGCCGCTGTACCAGCCGAGTGCCCTCGTGTCGGTGGTTACATTGGTTTTGAGCCAGTCTTCAATGGTCACCTGCAGCCTCCATTCCCACTTCCACCACGGGCTCGGAAACCCGGTGGAGTTATTTCACTATCCACCCAGTTGCATTCGTTGAGAACATCGCCCGCATGGCTGACACTCAATCAGACCAATGCGCGGGTCATATGCTGATACCTAAGTATTCAAAGCCGCGGAGAAAATTAACGTTTCTCCGATGCTTGAACCAGGTGGGTGGCGGGAACCCAGCGCCCGAATGGCAAAGAATAAAACACCTGTTGAGCGCCGGAGCGCGGCCCGCTCATTCTGCCCGTCGTGCCATGCCTCAACACTGCGCCCCAGGGCGGTCCGGCACTCGGGGAGCGGAGCCGGCGGACATAATGAGTTCTCGGAACGCGTCAACACGACGAGGTGTTACGGCTGGAGCTGTTCGAGTCCAATGTGCAGGACTGCGCAGGCTCCACCGCGGTGAACAACGCCATAAGGAGCGGGGTGGGCCGCGGCGTCGGCTCGTACGCGCTGCGCGATACGGCGAGTTGCAGCCGATCGTCTGGGCCGGGATGAGCGCCCAGGCGTGCCGTGGGGCGGGTGATGTGGAGGAGGTGTGTGCGGCGGACGACGTGTGATCTTCGTATATACACTGCGTGTTAGCCTGCCTGCGGCCATGATCGAATGCGTACGGGGGAGGCACGGTGGGCTCGGACGGCTACCAGGTCAAGGCAGGCATGACCGGGCAGGCCCTGCAACTCGACGACGCCGGTACGGACATGGACGGCGTCAGCTCGGCCGTCAAGTCCCGCACGAGTTACTCGTACGGCGATGTCGGCGGCGACGACGCCGCGTCGGCGTTGAACGCGTTCGTCAAGGCCTGGGAGGCGGAGGCCAAGACACTGGCGTCGGCGTTGCACGAGCTCGGTGGCAAGGTGCAGTTGGCCAAGAAGACCTACCGCGGCACCGACGGCCTGGTGAAGACGCACGCGGACAGCGTCTCCGTCGCCGGCACGAGCAGCCTCACCGACACATCGACGCAGGGCGGGCGCGCCTCGGCCCTGTCGAGCTACTGAGGAACGGGCCGGTGTCGTTCTTCTCCTCTCCCCTCGACTCCCCTTCCTTCCGCCTTGCGTGGCTCGCCGGGCTGTCCAAAAAAGTGCTCAGTGCCGGGAGCAAGAACGAGCTCCTCGACCTGATCGACAACGCCCTCTCGGTGCCCGAACCGGGCGGCGACCAGGCCGTGCTGGAGGGCCTGGCAAGGCTCTACCGCGGCCAGGTCGGCCAGGTCAGCAGCGTCTTCGACCAGGTCGACCGGGTGGGCCGCAAGGGTCTTCCGGAGGTGTGGGTCGGCGACACGAGCGTCCTCGCCTCCGACGTGGTGAACGCCGCCGGGCGGTCCGCGACCCAGATGAGCGAGGCGTTCCAGGGTTGCGCGACGGTGCTGCTGACGCTGGCCGACGCGATCGGCGCCGCGCAGCGCAAGGACGAGCAGGGCCGCGGACAGCTGCTGGAGCAGAAGAAGACGCTCGGCGGCAAGGACGGTTTCTTCGACGACCTGCGCGAGAACGACGAGGAGGAGTGGGACCGTAAGAACGCCGCCCACTTCGGCTCCTACGCGGTCGACCTGATGCACGCCGCCGTCTCCGACGCGCAGGAGGCCACCCGCGTCGCGGCCCGGGACCTGAACAAGTGGGCCGCCGAGGCACGGGCCGGGAAGATGGAGACCAGCGAACTCACCGCCGTCGACAAGCTGATGCTCGCCGACACCGGCGTCGCGGGCGCCGACACCGAGCTGAACGAGATCCTCACGGCCGGCGACCTGGCGCGCGCGTCGACGCGTATGGACCTGCTGAGTCTCGACGACGAGACGGCCATGGAGCGGATGCTGGCGAAGTCGGACACCCCGCAGGAGCGGGCCTACCTGATGAAGGCCCTGGCCGCCGGCCACAGCGTCGCCGAGATCGAGACGTTCCAGGACAAGATCCACGGCAAGGACCCCGACTGGATGCGCCGGCACCTCACTCCGGTGGTCACCGCCACGGACAGCATGAACGACGAGGGCCTGGCGCCGGACGGGTCGAACAACAACAAGGACTACGCCACGTTCGACGGCCAGCGGTGGGTCCAGGGCGGCGACGGCTCCGAGGGCACCTGCGTGGCCTCGTCCACCGTCACCTCCCGCGCCATGGTCGACCCGATGTACGCGCTCGACCTCACCGGCGGCCCCGACGGGCAGCAGGACGACCCCAACGCCTTCAAGCAGCGCCTGGTGGCCGAACAGCACCGGCTGCACACCGAAGGCGACGGCGGCAAGAACTGGGGCGGCATGGGGCAGGAGGGGCAGGAACGGATCAACGACACCGCCGTCGGCAGTGCCACCGGCAGTGACTACCAGCGCCAGGACCTGAACAGCGCCGACGACCGCAGGGCGGTCCTCACCGAAGTCGAGAAGTCGGTGGCGGAGGGGCGGCCGGTGCCTGTCGACGTCTCGGGCAAGGACGGCGCCCACGCGATGACCATCATCGCCCAGGAGGGTGACATGCTCCAGGTGTACAACCCCTGGGGCTCGACCACCTGGGTCAGCGAGGACGACTTCATCAACGGTCACATGGGCAAGGCTTCCAAAGGTGAACTCCCCAATGCGTACAGCGTCTATCTTCCGCGGTAGCAGGGGCGGTGCCGCGATCGCGGCGGCCGCGCTCCTCGCTCTCGCCACGGGCTGCGGCTCGGGCACCGACGAACCGGCCGGCGGCTCCACGAGCACCGTGGGCCGCCCGACGAGCCACCCGGTGAAGGACACCAGCATCACTGCCGAGCCGGGCGAGCGCTTCACGCTCACCGTCGACCAGAACGCCTCCACCCGCGAGTACTGGTACCTGGTCGATCCCGAGCCCGACAGCTCGGTGCTGGTCAGCCGCGGCCAGGACTACGCGTCGGACTCCGGCGACACGCCGGTGCCCGGTGCCGGCGGCCGGCTCACCTTCACCTTCGAGGCCAAGGGCAACGGGACCACGCGGTTCACGCTGCTGCACTGCACGTTCACCACCTGCCAGGGCAACACCTCCAGCCGGCCCCCCGAGACGACCGGACCCTCCGCCACCCCGACCACGGGGGCGGCCACCCCCTCCCAGGCCCCCGAGCGCATCACCTACACCGTCACCGTCAACTGAGCCGCAGCGGACCAGTCAGATGAGACGAGACACCCGAGGCCCCGCCATGAACGACGACGCCCCGTACCCGCCGGACCGCACGGACGACGAGCTGGCCCGGCTCGACATCACCGTCCTGCTGCGTTACGGCCTCACCGCCGCGCCCGGCACCCGGCGCACCGCCCTGTTCGGCGACGGCGCCGCGGCCGCAGCAGTCATCCTCGACCGCCTCGGCACCGAGCCGCGCTCGGTCGCCTTCCTCGCCGACACCGTGCGTGCCGGCGGACTCGCCCGCGCTGCGGAGCTGCCCGAGCCCCTGCCCCGCCGGGAGGCGGCCGTCCTCGTACGGGAGTGGCTGCGGGCCGGCACCGAACTCGTGGGCGGGATCGCCGCCGACGACACCGCGGCCACCTGGCTGCGCGCCGTCGCGACCATCATCGAACTGAAGCAGCTGACCCGGGCGCGGGGCCGGAGTACGTGATCTGAGTAGCCGATCCGAGTACGGCGGCGGGTGTGGGGCCACCGGGCGGCTGCCCACCGCGGGCTTTACGGAGAAGACCCGTCCCGCCCCCGAACCCGCCGCCGGCCACGAGCGCACCCCCGCCGAGTGGGTGGGGCCGGCCGCCCTCGCGGTCCTGCTCCTGCTCACCGGCGCCTTCGCGAAGCGGTCTGTGACACGTGTGTGTCAGTGACTGGCGCGGCCTCAGAAAGGTCAGCAACGGGTCAGTGTGAGCCCTGAAACACCTGAGGGCAGCTGACCGAACACGCGAACCGTTGTACGCTCCGGAGACCGCCCTTGACCTGCAATAAGCGGGCAGGGAGCAGATAAACTGGGAGCTTCTTCATGCTGCGCACCATGTTCAAGTCCAAGATCCACCGGGCCACCGTGACCCAGGCCGACCTCCACTACGTCGGGTCGGTCACCGTGGATGCCGCGCTGATGGAAGCCGCCGATCTGCTGCCCGGCGAACTCGTGCACATCGTCGACATCACCAACGGCGCCCGGCTGGAGACGTACGTCATCGAGGGCGAGCGCGGCTCCGGTGTCATCGGCATCAACGGCGCCGCCGCCCACCTCGTACACCCCGGTGACCTGGTGATCCTGATCAGCTACGCGCAGGTGGACGACGCCGAGGCCCGTGCTCTGGTGCCCAGCGTCGTCCATGTCGACGCGGACAACCGCATCGTGGAGCTCGGCGCCGACGCCTCCGCACCCGTGCCCGGCAGCCGCACGGAGCGCAGCCCGCATGCCGTCGTCTGACCCGTCCTCGCCGTCCGAAGGAGCAGCCGCCATGGCAGAGCACGACATCCGCGACAACCGTCCCGCAGGACTCCTTGAGGCGTACGAGGACGGCCAAGTCGTGGGCCGCATCGTCTACTTCACGCTCGACGCCACCCCGGCCGCCCTGGTGGCCGTGCACACCGTGGTGGAGCCGGCGCACGCGGGCAAGGGCATCGCCGGCGCGCTGGTGCGGGAGTTCTACACGATGGCGGCACGTGAGGGCGTCCCCGTCGTACCGCTGTGCCCGTACGCGGCCAAGTGGGCCGAGCGCCACCCCGACGAGGCCCCTGCGGCCCCGGCCGAACTGGTGCGGGCGGCGGAGGAACAGCTGAAGGCGAAGCCGGAACTCTGGTGACCGCGCGGCTGACCGCGCGGCTGACCGCGCGGCTGACCGCGCGGCTGACCGCGCGGCGTCGATAGCATCCCGGCATGCTGGCGCTGCTGCACACCTCACCGGTCCATGTCCCGGTCTTCGACGCCCTGCGCGACGAGGACCACCCCGGTCTCACGCTGCGCCACCTCGTCCACGAGGACCTGCTCGCCCGGGCCGGGGAGGACGGCCCCGAGGCCGTCGCCCCCTCGGTCGCGGCCGTACTCGCAGGTGCCGTCGCCCAGGGCGCGACCGTGGTGCTGTGCACCTGCTCGACCATCGGCGCCGTCGCGGAGGCGAGCGCGGCGGACCTCGGAGTACCCGTACTGCGGGTCGACCGTCCCATGGCCGCGGCGGCGGCCGAGCGGCGCCGCATCGTGGTGGTCGCCGCCGTGCACAGCACCCTGGAACCGACGGCCGCGCTGATCCGCGAAGAGGCCGTGGACCGCATCGTCGAGCTGCGCACGCTGCTCGTCGAGGGCGCCTGGGAGCGCTTCGAGGCGGGCGACCGCGACGGCTATCTGGACGCGGTGGCCGCCGCCGTCGACGAGGTGCGCGAGGCGGACGTCATCGTTCTGGCCCAGGCGTCGATGGCGGACGCGGCAGCACGTACTGCCACCGCCGTCCCCGTCCTTTCCAGCCCGCGGTCCGGTCTTCGGGCGGCCGCCGCGGCCACCGCGTCCGGATCATGACGCGTGGACCCGGCGCGCGTGGGCACGCGCATCGGGAGACATTGGGAACGCACGACTGGCGTACCTCTGGAGGTCCGGCATGACCCAGCCGCCCGTACCGCCTTCGCCCATCCCGACACCGGGCCCGCCCGGACCCGGTCCGGGACCGCTGCCCGGCCCGGTGCCTACTCCGTCGCCCCGCCGGGACCCGCCCCGACCCCATCCCGAGGCCGCCGGGCCCCGACCCCGTACCGGAGCCGGAGCCCGCGCCGGGACCGGCGGGCTGAGCAGCCCCCCGTAACGCGGATCAGTCGGTGCTCACCTCCGAGCGGTCACCGCCCCAGAGGGTGTGGAACGAACCCTCCCGGTCGGTCCGCCGGTAGGTGTGCGCCCCGAAGAAGTCGCGCTGGCCCTGGGTCAGCGCCGCGGGCAGCCGCTCCGCACGCAGCGCGTCGTAGTACGCGAGCGCCGCGGAGAAGCCCGGTGTCGGGACGCCCTGACGTGCGGCTGTCGCGACGACCTCGCGCCAGTCGTCCTGGGCCGCGCCGATCTCCTCGGCGAACTGCTTGTCCGACAGCAGACTCGGCAGATCGCCCTGCGCGTCGTAGGCCCCGCGGATCCGGTTCAGGAACGCCGCCCGGATGATGCACCCGGCCCGCCAGATCGCGGCCACCGAGCCGAGGTCGATGTCCCAGTCGTACTCGTCGCTGCCCGCCTGGATCTGGTGGAAACCCTGGGTGTACGACACGATCTTGGACGCGTAGAGCGCCTGCTCGACCTGCTCGGCGAAGCGCGCTGCCTCCTGCTCGCCCAGCGGCTCGGCCTTGGGACCCGGCAGAGCGCGCGAGGCGTCGCGCAGCGCCGCGTGCCCCGACAGCGAGCGGGCGAAGACCGCCTCCGCGATACCCGAGACCGGTACGCCCAGATCGAGCGCGATCTGCACGGTCCAGCGGCCCGTGCCCTTCTGCTCGGCCTGATCGGTCACGATGTCGACAAAGGGCTTTCCGGTCGCCGCGTCCGTATGAGCGAGCACCTCCGCCGTGATCTCGATCAGATACGAGTCGAGCCGTCCGGTGTTCCAGGTGCGGAAGGTCTCGGCGATCTTGGCGGGGGAGTAGCCGGCGACCGCGCGCAGCAGGTGGTACGCCTCGGCGATCAGCTGCATGTCCGCGTACTCGATGCCGTTGTGCACCATCTTCACGAAGTGGCCCGCGCCGTCGGGGCCGATGTGCGCGACGGTGGGCGCGCCGTCGGGCGCCTTCGCGGCGATCCGCTCCAGCAGCGGTCCGAGTGACTCGTACGACTCCGCGGAACCGCCCGGCATGATGCTCGGCCCGTGCAGCGCGCCCTCCTCGCCACCGGAGATGCCGCTGCCGACGAAGTGGATGCCGCGCTCCCGCAGCTCCTTCTCGCGCCGCCGGGTGTCGGCGAAGTGGGCGTTGCCGCCGTCGATGATGACGTCGCCCTCCTCCAGCAGCGGCGCGAACTCCTCGATCACGGCGTCCGTGGGCTCGCCCGCCTTCACCATGATGACCAGGCGGCGGGGACGCTCCAGGGCCGCGACGAACTCCTCCGCCGACTCGGCCGCGACGAACGTACCTTCGTCGCCGAACTCCTCGACCAGCGCACGCGTCCTGGCCGCGGTGCGGTTGTGCACCGCGACCGTGAAGCCGTTACGGGCGAAGTTACGGGCGAGGTTGCGGCCCATCACCGCGAGCCCGGTGACGCCGATCTGGGCTGTTCCACTCATACGTGTGCTCCTGGATGTCCGTCGGAAAATCCATGTCCGCCCCTACGGATACGTACGGGCGGATCAAGCCATTCATTGATCTTCAAGCCCTCCGGAGTCTTCCGCATTCCTGGCCTCCAGCATTGCGCCTCACGCACCTCGTGTCCGTCCGCGGGCGGAGTTCGGACGCCGCATATGCGCCAAGCGGGCAGTGCCGTACGCCACGACGAGCCCGTACGGCAGCACCACCAGCACCAACGGCATCGGTGAAACGGGCACATACGGGCGCAGCGGATGTCGCGAAGAGCCTGGTCAAGCGGGCTTGCTTGCTTGTACAAACGACGCATGAGCCCGAACGGACGCCGGGCTCGCCGCACAGACGGAGCACAGAGCAGAAGCAGGGAAGTGTGTCGTGGACACCGAGGAACGCCGACGCGGAATTCTCGAGACGGCCCGACGGGACGGTTCGGTCGACGTCAACGGGCTGGCCGACCGGTTCCAGGTGGCCAAGGAGACCATCAGGCGCGATCTGCACGCGCTGGAGGAGCACGGCCTGGTGCGGCGTACGCACGGCGGGGCGTACCCCGTCGAGAGCGCCGGCTTCGAGACCACACTCGCCGTGCGGACCACGCGCCATGTGCCGGAGAAGTCGCGGATCGCGGCGGCCGCCGCCGATCTGCTCGGTGACGCCGAGACCGTCTTCGTCGACGAGGGCTTCACCCCGCAGCTCGTCGCGGAAGCACTGCCGCAGGACCGGCCGCTGACCGTGGTCACCGCGTCCCTGGCGGTGGCGACCGTGCTCGCGGACGCCGAGAAGATCTCCGTGCTGCTGCTCGGCGGCCGCGTCCGAGGCGCCACCATGGCCACGGTCGACCACTGGGCCACCCGGATGCTCGCCGACTTCGTCATCGATCTGGCGTACGTCGGCGCGAACGGCATCTCCCGCGAGTACGGACTGACCACGCCGGACCCGGCGGTCAGCGAGGTCAAGGCGCGGGCCATGCGCAGCGCACGCCGCCGGGTGTTCGCCGGCGTCCATACGAAGTTCGGCGCGGTGAGCTTCTGCCGGTTCGCCGATGTCGCCGACTTCGAGGCCATCGTCACCGACTCCGGACTCCCCTCGGCCGAAGCCCAGCGCTACTCCCTCCTCGGCCCCCACGTCATCCGCGTCTGACCGCGCCCGCTCCAGCACCCCCCGCTCATGGCCCGGGGCAGGCCGGCCATGCCCCGAACACCGAGCCGCTACAACTGAGCCGCTACAACTGATCAGGAGAAATCATGTCCCTCCAGCGACGACGACGTGGAATCCGCCTCAGCGCGGGCGCGGGCACGGCCGCCATGGCACTTCTCGCGGGGTGCAGCGGAGCCGGCGCATCCTCCTCCTCCGGAGGGGGTGAGGCGGTGAATGTACTCATGGTGAACAACCCGCAGATGGTCGAGCTGCAGAAGCTGACCGCGGCCAACTTCACCAAGGAGACCGGCATCAAGGTCAACTTCACCGTGCTCCCGGAGAACGACGTCCGCGACAAGATCAGTCAGGACTTCTCCAACCAGGCGGGCCAGTACGACGTCGCCACCATCAGCAACTTCGAAGTGCCGTTCTACGCCAAGAACGGCTGGCTGCACGGGCTCGACGAGTACGCGAAGAAGGACACCGCCTTCGACCAGGACGACATTCTCAAGCCGCTGCGGGATTCGCTCACCGCCAAGGACGGCAAGCTCTACGCCGAGCCCTTCTACGGCGAGTCGTCCTTCCTGATGTACCGCAAGGACGTGCTGGCCGGCAAGGGGCTGACGATGCCGGCCCAGCCCACCTGGCAGCAGGTGGCCGATCTCGCGGCCAAGGCGGACGGCGCCGAGAAGGGGATGAAGGGCATCTGCCTGCGCGGGCTGCCCGGCTGGGGCGAGGTCATCGCCCCGCTCACCACCGTCGTCAACACCATGGGCGGCACCTGGTTCACCCAGGACTGGGAGGCGAAGCTCACCTCGCCGGAGTTCAAGAAGGCCACCCAGTTCTATGTCGATCTCGTGCGCAAGCACGGTGAGTTGGGCGCGCCCCAGTCCGGGTACGCCGAGTGCCTCAACAACATGACCCAGGGCAAGACCGCGATGTGGTACGACGCCACCGCCGGAGCGGGCTCTCTGGAGGCCTCGGGATCCCCGGTGAAGGGCAAGATCGGATACGTACCGGCGCCCGTCGACAAGACCCAGAGCTCCGGCTGGCTCTACACCTGGGCGTGGGGCATGCAGAAGGCCTCCAAGAAGACCGACAGCGCGTGGAAGTTCATCTCCTGGGCGTCGAGCAAGGAGTACGAGTCGCTGGTCGGCAGGACGAGCGGCTGGGCCAATGTGCCCGCGGGCAAGCGGGCCTCCCTCTACGCCAACCCGGAGTACCGCAAGGCCGCAGGTGCCTTCGCCGACATCACCGAGAAGGCCATCGCAAGCGCCAACCCGGAGAACCCCGGCACCCAGCCGCGCCCCGCGGCCGGGATCCAGTTCGTCGGCATCCCCGAGTTCACCGACCTGGGCACCAAGGTCTCGCAGGAGATCAGCGCGGCCATCGCCGGCCACCAGACCGTCGACCAGGCCCTGGCCAAGTCCCAGAAGCTGGCCGAGAAGGTCGGCAAGGAGTACCAGTGAGCACATCCGTCACGACACAGCCGCCGCCCCCGCCCCCACAGGTCCGGTCGAAGCGTACGCCGCAGATCAAGCAGCGGAAGGGGGGAGTGCGGGCCTGGGCCACCCGGGCTCCGCTCCTGCCGGCCCTGGTCTTCCTGATCGCGGTCACCCAACTGCCGTTCGTCGCAACCCTGGTGATCTCGCTCTTCGACTGGAACTCCCTCGACCCCGACGCGCGCAGCTTCGCCGGGCTGTCCAACTACAGCTCCGTGGTCACCGACCCGGAACTGCGTGAATCGGTCTTCACCACGGTCCTGCTCACCGCGAGCGTCGTCATCGCCAGCGTGGTGCTCGGCCTGGTGCTCGCCCTGCTCCTCGACCGCACCTTCTTCGGCCGCGGCATGGTGCGCACCCTGCTGATCACTCCCTTCCTGATCGTCCCGGTCTCGGCCGCGCTGCTGTGGAAGCACGCGCTCTACAACCCGGAGTACGGGCTCCTCAACGGGGCCCTGACCTGGGTGGGCGAGCTGTTCGGCGATACGAGCCCGGTGCAGCCGGACTGGATCTCCGACATGCCGCTGCTCGCCGTCGAGGCCTCCCTGGTGTGGCAGTGGACGCCGTTCATGATGCTCATCCTGCTCGCGGGACTGCAGAGCCGGCCCGCGGAGATGATGGAGGCCGCGCGCCTCGACGGTGCGAGCAGCTGGCAGACGTTCCGCTATCTGACCCTCCCGCATCTGCGCCGGTACCTCGAACTGGGCGTACTGCTCGGCTCCGTGTACATCGTGCAGAACTTCGACGCGGTGTTCACGATCACCGGCGGAGGACTGGGTACCGCCAACCTCCCGTACACGATCTACCAGACCTTCTACCAGGCTCACGAGTACGGACTGGCGTCCGCCGTGGGTGTTGTCGTCGTGATCGGCACCATGATCATCGCGACGTTCGCACTCCGGGTGGTCTCGTCCCTCTTCCGTGAGGAGGCGAACCGCGCATGAGCGCTCCCACCGTCACCGCACCCCCGCCGAAGGCCACCCCCCGGCCGGTGCTGCCGCCCGCGGCACGCAAGGCCAGGCGACGCTCCGCCGCACTGGGTCTCGTGGCCTGGGTGGCAGGGCTCGGTTTCTGTCTGCCCGCCATGTGGATGCTCCTCACCTCGCTGCACGCGGAGCCGGACGCGGCGACCAATCCGCCCTCCCTCGCCGCGTCGCTGACCCTCGACAGCTACCGCGAGTTCTTCGGCGCGGGCGGCGGGCCCACCCCGTGGCCCTCCCTGATCAACTCCCTCTCCGCTTCCGTCTTCTCGACGCTGCTGGTGCTCGTGCTGGCACTGCCGGCCGCGTACGCGCTCTCCATCCGGCGCGTTCGCAAGTGGACGGACGTGATGTTCTTCTTCCTGTCCACCAAGATGCTCCCGGTCGTCGCCGGTCTGCTGCCCATCTACCTGTTCGCGAAGAACACCGGGATGCTGGACAACATCTGGCTCCTCGTCCTCCTCTACACCTCGATGAATCTGCCGATCGCGGTGTGGATGATGCAGTCCTTCCTCGCGGACGTGCCGGTCTCGATCATCGAGGCTGCCCAGGTGGACGGCGCGCGGCTGCACACCGTCCTGGCCCGTGTGGTGGCGCCCATCGCCGCTCCCGGGATCGCGGCCACCGCCCTGATCTGCTTCATCTTCAGCTGGAACGAGCTGCTCTTCGCCCGCGTGCTCACCGGCGTCGTCGCCCAGACCGCACCCGTCTACCTGATCGGCGTCGTCACCAGCCAGGGCCTGTTCCTCGCCCAGCTGTGCGCAGCGTCCGTCGTCGTGTCCCTGCCGGTGCTCGCCGCCGGCTACGCCGCCCAGGACAAGCTCGTCCAGGGCCTCTCCCTTGGAGCTGTTAAATGAGGGCAGCGATCGTCGAAGCCCCCGGCAAAGTCTCCGTGACGACGGTCCCCGACCCCACTCCGGGACCTCGCGACGTCGTCGTCGCCGTGGCCTCGTGCGGTCTGTGCGGCACCGATCTGCACATTCTGCAGGGCGAGTTCGCGCCCACCCTGCCGATCCTTCCCGGTCACGAGTTCGCGGGGGAGGTCGTCGGCATCGGCAGCGAGGTCACCGAGCTCGCCGTGGGCGACAAGGTCGCCGTCGATCCGTCCCTGCACTGCCACGAATGCCGCTACTGCCGGTCCGGACGCGGCAACCTCTGCGACCGGTGGGCGGCCATAGGCGTCACCGTCCCCGGCGGCGCGGCGGAGTTCGCCGTCGCGCCCGTCGCCAACTGCGTGCGCCTGCCCGACCACATCGACGTCAAGGACGCGGCTCTGATCGAGCCGCTGTCCTGCGCGGTCCGCGGATACGACGTGCTGAACAGCAGCACCCTCGGCGCCCAGGTGCTGATCTACGGCTCCGGCACGATGGGCCTGATGATGCTGGAGCTCGCGAAGCGCACCGGCGCCGCGAGCGTGGACGTACTCGACGTCAACCCGGCCCGCCTCGCTACCGCTTCTCTGCTCGGCTGCTCCCGCTCGGCAGCCGGCGCGGATGAACTGGACCAGCAGCGCGGCTGGGACTTCGTCATCGACGCGACCGGAAACGCCGCGGCCATCCAGGACGGTCTCGGCCGGGTCGCGAAGGGAGGCACGTTCCTGCAGTTCGGGGTCGCCGACTACGCGACCACGGCGGTGATCGAGCCGTACCGCATCTACAACCAGGAGATCACCATCACCGGCTCCATGGCGGTGCTGCACAGCTACGAGAGGGCCGCCGCGCTCTTCGCGAGCGGGGTGCTCGATCCGTCCGTGTTCATCAGCGACCGGCTGCCGCTGGAGCAGTACCCCGAGGCCATCGACCGGTTCAAGGCGGGCATCGGCCGCAAGATCGTGGTGCAGCCGTGAGCAGCGGACACGACGGGATCCTGGTGCTCGGCGAGGCGCTCGTCGACCTCGTCCCCGTGCCGGGGGATCCGGAGGTCAGGCGCGCGCAGCCCGGCGGCGCGCCCGCCAACGTCGCGGTCGGCCTGGCCCGCCTCGGCAGGCCGGTCGCCTTCGCCGGAGCGCTCGGCGGCGACGGCTTCGCGCGGAGCATCGAGGCGCGGCTGGTGGCAGCGGGGGTGGATATCGGCCTCTGTGCGCGGTCCGAACTCCCCACGGCGCTGGCGGTGGCCGATCCCGGTACCGAGGGGACCGGCTACCACTTCCATCTCCAGTCCACCGCGACCTTCCGGCTCCCGGACAGGTCGGCCGACGTCGGCCGCTTCGGCGCGGTGTACGCGGGAGGCCTGGCGGCGGTCGTCGAACCGGCGGCGCAGTCCGTCGCGGCGACCGCTCAGGCCGCCGCCAGCACCTCCCTCCTCGTGGTCGACCCCAATGTGCGCGAGGACCGCACGATCGACCCCGGCCGCGGCCTCGGACTCCTGCGTGAACTGTGCGCGCTCGCCCATGTGATCAAGGCCAGCGACGAGGACCTGGCCCTCCTCTGGCCGGACAGGGACCCGGACGAGAGCTGCCGGAGCCTGGCGGCGGAGGGACGGCTCGTCGTCATGACACGCGGAGCCCGGGGCAGTACGGCCTACACCCCCGACGCCCCGCCTGTGTCCGTCGCGGCCGTACCGGCCGATGTGGTCAACACGATCGGCGCCGGAGACGCCTTCATGTCGGGCGTCCTCGCCTGGCTCTCCACCACCGGAGCCTGGGAGCGCGCACTCGCCCCGGACCGGGCCGAGCGCATGCTGGCCTACGCCTCCCAGGTGGCCGCGTCCGTGGTCACCCAGACCGGCACGGAGCCCTCGGCACCGGCCCACGCCTGACCGCGCCCGTCCTGCCGGATCCGTCCGGCGGGACGGGCGCGCGTGACGGTGCGGGTGGCGTCCCGGGCTCCCCGATGCCCGACGGGCTCAGGCCACGGCGGCCACGACCTCCTTGGTCGTCACCACCGTCGCGAAGCCTCCGCCGTGCGTTCCTTCGCCCGCCACTTCGCGGCGGCCACCGGCACGACGCCGCTGCGTCGGCTCCTGGACCAGCGCATCGCCGCCGCCTCAGGCTCCCGTCCCCGTAGGCGGAGTGAACTTCCGTGCATACCAGGAACGTTGGGCAGGCAATGCTGTAACTCCCTCTGGTTTGTTCCCTTTCCCGTCATCCACGGCGAACCTATTCGCATAGTCGTTCTGTCGCTCATATATGACCTACCGTGGAGGGCTGGTCAAGCCGTCCCACGGTCACTCTCTTCGCCAGCGGAGCGGCGGCTCCGGCGCGCGCCGGAGGGAGTTTCGCAACCCTCGCGGAATGACTCTGCTTCAAAATAGGCTCCGCTTCAGCCACTTGCCCATTGACGGTCCGCCAATGAGGCAGGACCGTATGAGTGGTTCCATTCACTGTCGCTGATGCCTTTGAGTGACCCTGCGCAGCTGCCCCGGTGCTGTCCCCAGAAAGCGGGATTGATGAGCTACCGTCGGCACCGCTGTCCGCCGGCGATCTCCTCGCGCCCCGACTTCTGCTGCGCCGGCTGAATGACCATCAGCGGCCGAAACACATGAGCTCTGACCTGAGCGCGAATTGCCTGCGCCGGAACGCCGCCGCAAACATTCCCCCCAGGCCGTCAGAGAGAAAACCGATCTATGACGCCGAGGAGGCATCATGCCAAAGAAACGTCCGAACACCATGGCTCGGGGGAGCGCGAGACTCGCGGTAACCGTCCTGATGGCGGTGATGGCGCTGTTCATTGTGCAGGGCACCGCATGGGCGGCCGCACCGGACTTCGCCACCCATGTCGACTATGCGACCGGGGCTACTCCCACGGACCTGCTGGTAGCCGACTTCAACGAAGACGGCTTCGACGATCAGGCGACGGTCGATTCGGACGACGACACGCTGTCGGTGCTGCTGGGCAACGGGGACGGCACCTTCGACACCAAAGTCGCCTACGCCGTCGGGGACTACCCGGACGGGATCCAGCTCGGTGACTTCAACGAGGACGGCGACATCGACCTGGTGTCGGCGAACACGCTCGACAACACGGTGTCGGTGCTGCTGGGCAATGGTGACGGCACCTTCGACACCAAAGTCGACTTCGGCACCGCCACATGGCCCTACAAGGTCGCGACGGACGACTTCGACGAGGACGGCAACGCCGACCTGGCCGTCACCAATCTCGACTCGGAAGCGGTGTCGGTGCTGCTGGGCAATGGAGACGGCACCTTCGACACCAAAGTCGACTACGGAACGGGCCTCTATCCGTACGGCGTTGCGGCAACCGACTTCGACGAGGACGACAACATCGACCTGGTCGTGTCCAACTTCGGTGCGGACACCGTGTCGGTGTTGCTGGGCAACGGTGACGGCACCTTCGACACCAAAGTCGACTACGGAACAGGAGCCGTGCCCAACCAGGCTGTGGTGGGCGACTTCGATGAGGATGGCAACGTAGACGTGGCGGTTGCCAATCTGGATGCCGCCTCGGTGTCGGTGTTGCTGGGCAATGGTGACGGGACATTGGACACCAAAGTCGATTACACGACGGGGATTGCACCGTTCTCGCTGGCGGTCGCGGACCTTGACGGCGATTCGGCCCTCGACCTCGTGACGGGGAATGCCTCCGGTCAGTACGACACAGTCTCGGTGCTGCCGGGAAACGGGGACGGCACGTTCGACACCAAGGCGGACTTCGATGTCGACTCCACACCCTTCGGCGTGGCGGTAGGGGAGTTCAACGAGGACACACGCCCTGACGTGACGACCGCCAACCTGGGCGGAGATTCGGTGTCGGTCCTGCTCAACACCACGACGCCGTAGGACCGGACGGCGCCCCGGCAGTCCAGCCGTCAGGCGACCGAGTGCGTCACCGTACCGGTGTAGGTGCCTACCACCGCGGAGGCAGGCACCGACATCACCAGCGTCGGCTGAAAGATCACCGAAGTGTTGCCCATGGAGCCCGTGTAGGAGAAAGCCACGCGCGCTACGTTCAGGCTCTGCGCGTTGGCTGAGGTGGGCTGACCGGGGGGCCAGGTGCCTTGGCCCGTTTTCGAGACCATCGGACCGGACCAGTACGACAGCCTGTCTTTCGAAATCGTCTCGCCGCCCGTGCCCCCTCCGGTGGTGAAGTCGCTCGCCGACACCGTCGCGGTCCAGTTACGAGCACCACCGTTGGTGACTCTCACCTGCCCGAGTTGCACACTCGTCGTTTGTCCGGGCTGCACCGCCCCCATATTGGCCGACCCCGGAGCGGTGACCGCAGGGGCCAGAACGGCTCGGGGAATCGCGAATACGACGGCAGCCGTCATGGGTTGCGCCCGAGCCGACTCCACAGGGGGCAAAGCCAAAAGGCTCACGCACACCACCGCGGCCCAGACCCGCACGCCGAGTCGGGGCCATGAGCGGGATTGGAATCCCACCGACACTCCTCTCTACGCCTGGACGTCCATGGCTGTTGACGAGAACCTGGAGACCTGGGGGATTCATATCTGCTGCGCGGCGCCCGGACCAGCCGACTCGCCCTTTCCCCCGAGGGTGTCACCGATCGGCGGCGCCCCGGCGGCGCCGATACGTGACGAGAGCCGCCGTAGCGCCGCAGAGAGCCAGCCCGCCCGCCAGGCTGTACCAGAATTTGTGGCCTGACGGATCGGCAATCCACGCGATGACCGCGTTGCCCGGTTCGGGAAATGTCAGCGGTGCAGCGAGGCTGCGCGTCACCGTTCCGCTTTCCAGGCGAAGCCGCGCCGTCCACGGACCCGCGGGCAGACGCCGGTCCAAGTCGACGCTGACCGTACCCGTTCCGCCTGGGGGCAGCGTCGTGCCCTCAGTGACGGGGTACGCGCCCGCGCTCAACCCTCCGGGGCCATCGGAGAGGTCGAGCTTCCCCCTCAGATCCAGTGCCCGCTTCCCGGTATTGCGAACGCGCGCGATGACGCTCGGCCGGCCCTTCTTGCTGCGGACGGCGATGAGTTTTTCGATGTCAAAGCTGGCGTATTCTCCGCTGTTGCTGATGTCCAGATACACACGCACTCCGACGCGCGTGACACTGCCGATGTTGTGTGTGGCATCCGGCGGAGTTGCGCTTTCGGCCCAGACGACCGAGTACCGCTCTCCCGGCGCCGCTGCCTCGGGTACCTTGATCATGACCTTCGCATTGACCTTCTCCTGCGGATCAAGCGTCAGCTTGGCGGGTTCGACGCTGGTCCATTCGGTCAGTTCGTTGGGCTTGTGCCCGTCCCCGAAGGTGAATCTGTTTCCTTCGATGCTCGCTGCAGCCGCGTACAGCTTCACTTCGTGCGGTGCCGAGGTCTTGTTGGCAACCTCGAACCGGCGCTCGATGGTGGTTCCCGGCCTCAGGTGGTCGACGATGTACTTCAGCGCACGCGGGTCATCGACCCGGGCGACTGGGGCTTCGAGGAGACGGAAACCGAGGTATCCAGGATCGGGTGGCTCAGAGGAGGAAGCCGAGGCATGCGTCGGCGTGCCCGTGAATGTGCTCACCAGCACGGTCAGTGCCGTGCTCGCGATCCAGACTGATCTGATTCTTCTCGTGCGCACGTCGGTCAAATGCTCATGCCACCGAATGTCTGATGGTGCCGGTGTAATCACCGGACACATTGCCCGCCGGCACATTGACGGTCACCTCGGGATTCCAGGTGACGGAGTTGGCGCCGTCACCGCTGTCCCGGGAGAACGCCACAAGGGCCGGCGTCGAATCAAGGTCTCCCGGAGTTCCGGGGGTGAACGGGCCATTGACCGGGTTGATCGCCGTCCGAGGGTCATACACGACATTGGCAGCTGAAATCGTCTGGGAAGGTGCGCCGGCGCCCGTGGTGAAAGCGGTACTCAGAGTCACCCTGGCAATCCAGGTAGTGCCCGTTTCGGAACGTTGGTCGTTCACCGACATGTTGCCCAGGGCGCCGACAGCTTGGCCGCCGGGAGCCGCCGAGGAGAGGGCCGCATTTTCCGGCGCGCTGACTGCCAAACCTGCCGTGGCAGTGACTGTGAAGGTGGTGCTGGTGTCGGCCGCGGTTGCGGGCGTCAGCGTCACTGCGACAACAGTGATCGCCGCCGCAGCGGCGATCACCGTATTTCGAACGCGCATTTCCCCACTCCTCGAATCCGTAGACAATCATCCGGATTTATATGCACCCATGCGAGAATTAAACTGAGGGAACATCAACTTCACCACACAGGAGTAACGGAAAGGGGCGTGCCGCTCGTGGTGATGCTCCTGGCCGACCTTGGGCACGTCGGCGCACGGGTCCGCGAGGACGTGTCCGCTCGGATGCCCCGCGCAGAGGATGGATGCATCGGTGCCGGACCGCGCGCAGTGGAAAGGCCAGGTCAGCGCGCAGCTGACCTGAGCCTTCACTGAGCCGTCTTCGGGATTCGCACCCGAGAACTACGCATTACAAGTGCGCAGGCGCCAGATCACGCCGCCCTGCGTGCCCTGCGTGATGCCGAGCGGATGATGTCCGCGTACCGGTGCCCGCTGCCCTTGATCGTGCGGCGCTGCGTCGCGTAGTCCACATGCACCAGGCCGAACCGCTTGTCGTAGCCGTACGCCCACTCGAAGTTGTCCAGCAGCGACCACGCGAAGTAGCCGGCGACCGGCGCACCCTGGCGCGCCGCCCGTCCGCAGGCTGCCAGATGCTCCTCCAGGTACCGGACGCGCTCGGGGTCGTCGACTGTGCCGTCGGCCCGTACGACGTCCGGGTAGGCCGAGCCGTTCTCGGTGACGTGGATGCGCTGCGCGCCGTACTCCCCGGTCAGCCGCAGCAGCAGCTTCTCCAGGCCCTCCGCGTGCACCTCCCAGTCCATGGCGGTGTGCCGGGCGCCCGGCAGATAGATCTGCTTGGCGTACGGGACGGAGCCCGTCGGGTCGGCGGTGACGATCTGGCGGAAGTAGTAGTTCAGGCCCAGCCAGTCCAGCGGCGCCGCGATCGTCGCCAAGTCACCTGCGTGTTCGGGCAGTTCGACGCCGTACAGCTCCAGCATGTCCTGCGGATAGCCGCGGCCGTGGATCGGGTCCAGCCACCAGCGGTTGGTGTGGCCGTCCGCCCGTACCGCGGCGGCCCGGTCCTCCTCGCGCTCGCTCGCCGCCTCGATCGGGCTGAGGTTGTTGACGATCCCTACGCGCGCGTCCGGTGAGGCCGCGCGGATCGCCTGCACCGCGAGACCGTGACCGAGGTGCAGATGGTACGAGGCGTGCACCGCGGCCCGCAGATCGGTCAGGCCAGGCGCCATCTTCCCTTCCAGGTGGCCGATCCACGCCGAGCACAGTGGCTCGTTGAGGGTCGCCCAGTCCTTGACCCGGTCGCCGAGCCGCTCGGCGACGACGGAGGCGTACGTGGCGAAGTGCTCGGCGGTCTCGCGGGCCGGCCAGCCGCCCCGGTCCTGGAGCGCCTGCGGCAGGTCCCAGTGGTAGAGCGTCGGATAAGGGGTGATGCCCGCGGTGAGGAGACCGTCGACCAGCCGGTCGTAGAAGTCGAGGCCCGCCCTGTTCGCCGGGCCGTCACCGCCGGGCACGATCCGCGGCCAGGCGATCGAGAACCGGTAGGCGTCGACGCCCAGTTGCTTCATCAGCCCGATGTCCTCGGGCCAGCGGTGATAGTGGTCGCAGGCCACATCGCCGGTGTCGCCGCCCGCCACGGCGCCCGGGGTGTGGGAGAAGGTGTCCCAGATCGACGGGGAGCGGCCGTCCTCCGCCACGGCTCCCTCGATCTGGTACGCGGCGGTGGCGACACCCCAAGTGAAGTCGGCCGGGAGGGCGTTGAGGTCGTTCACGGACAGCCTTTCTGCTGGGGACACATGCGTCACTTGACTGCGCCCGCGGTGAGGCCGGCGACGAGATAGCGCTGGAGCAGGAGGAACCCGGCGACCACGGGCACGCTGACGACGAGCGAGGCGGCCATGACCTGGTTCCAGTAGACGTCGTTCTGGGTGGCGTAGCCCTGGAGCCCGACGGCGAGCGTGCGGGTGGTGTCGTTCGTCATCACGGAGGCGAAGAGCACCTCTCCCCACGCCGTCATGAAGGCGTAGACGGCCACCGCGACGATGCCGGGCACCGCGGCCGGCACGACGACCCGGAAGAGCGCGCCGAGCGGTCCGCAGCCGTCCACCATGGCGGCCTCGTCCAGATCCCGCGGGATGGAGTCGAAGTAGCCGATCAGCATCCAGATCGAGAAGGGGAGCGAGAACGTCAGATAGGTGAGGATCAGTCCGCCGCGCGAGCCGTACAGGGCGATGCCGGTGCTGTTCCCGATATTGACGAAGATCAGGAACAGCGGGAGCAGGAAGAGGATGCCGGGGAACATCTGCGTCGACAGCACGGTGACGGTGAAGACCCGCTTGCCCCGGAACCGGTAGCGGCTCACGGCGTACGCGGCGAACACCGCGATCACCACCGACAGGACGGTCGCCGCCCCCGCCACGATCAGCGAGTTGAGGAAGTAGCGGGCGAGCGGGACGGTGTCCCAGATGTCGAAGTACGGGCGGATGGTGAGCCCCGACGGGATCCACTGGAACTTCCCCGACACGTCCTGGAGCGGCTTGAGCGAGCTGCTGACCATCACATACACGGGCAGCAGCGCGAAGGCCGCGAGGAAGGACAGGACGACGCGGCGCGTCCAGAGGAAGGACTGCGGCGGCGCGCTCGGGGACCTGGGCGGCCTGGGCCCTGACCTAGGGTCTTTCGTTTGGATCAGGGCGGCAAGATCCAAACGAGAGGCCCTACGCATCGGCGCCCCTCCTTCCACGGGTCGTGAGCAGCAGATAGACGGCCGTCACCACGAGCAGGAACAGCAGCAGCAGGACGGACATCGCGGATCCCGAGCCGAAGTTCCAGGTGACGAACGACGACTGGTAGATATGGATCGAGATCAGGTCGGCGGCCTCGGGTGCGGCCCTGCCGAACAGCACATACGGCGTGTTGAAGTCGTTGAACGTCCACAGGAACAGCACCAGCACCAGCACCTGGTTGACCGGGCGCAGCGACGGCAGGGTGATCTTGCGGATCTGCTGCCAGACACCGGCGCCGTCGATCGACGCCGCCTCGTACAGCTCGCGCGGGATGTTCTGGAGCCCCGCCATCACGATGAGGAAGGCGAAGGGCCAGGACTTCCAGACCGCCACGACGACCAGTGCGATGAAGCTGTTGTCGCCGATCAGCCAGAAGGACGGCTGGTCGGTCAGGCCGAGCTGGTCGTGCAGCACGTGATTGATCAGGCCGTTGTCCCTCTGGAACATGAAGGCCCAGGTAATGACGGCGGCGTACACGGGCAGTGCGTACGGGGTGAGGAACACCGCCCGCAGGAAGCCTCGGCCGCGGAAGCTGTCCTGCATCATGATCGCCGCGGAGACACCGAACAGCCAGCACAGGCCGACGGTGAGGACGGTGAACAGGCAGGTGACGAAGAAGGAGTGGAGCAGCGCCTGACCGATCGGCGCGTCGAAGTCGACGGCGACCTTGTAGTTGTCGAGCGCCGTCCAGGGGGCCTCGCCCCAGTTGCGGATGTAGAACTGGGTCAGCCGGCGGAAGCTCATCACGATCCCGATGACCATCGGGATGAGATGGATGAGCAGTTCGAGTACGACGGCCGGCAGGAGCAGGAGATAGGGCAGGCCGCCGCGGCGGGTCCGGTCCGGGATGCGCGGCAGTCGCCTGCGCGCATCCCCCTTGCCCAGCATCTCGCCGCTGTCCGCCCGGTCCGTCCGGCCGGGAGTCACGGTGGCGGTCATCCGGAGTGCCTCACTGCTGCATCAGTTGCTGGGCCTTGGCCAGGTGTGCCCTGACGGACTCGGTCGTCACCGGGCGTCCGGCCGCGGCGTCCGCCCACAGGTCCTTGACGGCGGTGCCCACAGTCGTCTCGAACTGCGACTCCGTCGGCACCTGGGGGAGGGGCGCGGCGCTGGTGGCGAGCGTGTCGCGCAGGACCTTCAGATCGGGGGCGGAGAACGCCGGGTCCTGCTGCGCGGCCTTGACGGGCGGGATCGATCCGTACGTCTTGTTGAGCAGCTTCTGCTCCGCGTCGCTCGTCATGAACTTCACGAACTCCTTGGCGCCGTCGCTGTTCCTGGTGTTCTTGAAGACGGCCATGTTGATGCCGGCGACCATGGAGTTGGTGTTCTGGCCGGTACCGGGAGCGCCGGCCGGGACCGGTACGGGGGCCACGCCCCAGTCCGCGGGCTTCATGCCCTGCGCGGCGAACGTCGAGGCGGCGGCCTGCCACAGCACCATGGCCGTCCTGCCGTTGGCGAAGTCCTGGAGGGACTGGTTCTGGGCGTACTCCGCGTTGCCCGGAGCGACGATCTTGTCCTTGGCCATGAAGTGGACGTACTGCTTCACCGCGGCGACGGCGCCGGCGGAGGTGAAGGTCGGCTTGCCGGCGGAGTCGAAGAAGTCCGCGCCGTGCTGCTTTCCGAGGACGAAGACCTGGTGGATGTTGTTGGCGAGGTTGCCGCCCTCGGCGCCGAGCGCCCACTTGCCGTTCTTGGAGATCTTCTTGCCGTCCGCGACCAGTTGGTCCCAGGTGGCCGGAGGCTGCGTGATGCCCGCATCGGCGAACATCTGCTTGTTGTAGTAGAGGGCGTACGCGAGGGAGTACAGCGGTACGGCCGCGGGGTCCTTGCCCTCGGCCCCGGCCGAGGCGACCGCCGAGTCCACGAAGCGGTCGCGGCCGCCGATCGCGTCGAAGTTCTTCTGGTCCCAGGGCAGCAGCGCGCCGGTCGCCTGGAGGGAGGCCGACCAGGTGTTTCCTATGTTGAGGACATCGGGGCCCTGGCCGGACGTGGTGGCGGCCAGAATGCGGTTGAGCAGATCGGACCAGGGGATGACCTCGAGCTTGACCTTGATGCCGGTCTGCTTCTCGAACTTCTTCAGTTCGGGGGTGAGGATCTTCTTGTCGGCCTCGATGCTGGGGCCCTGGTTGGAGGCCCAGTACGTGAGCGTTTTGGGTGATTCGTTGCTGCCGCCTCCATCGCTGGAGGTGCCACCGCCGCAGCCGGTGACGGCGGCGAGTGCGGTGACGACGGTGACGGCTGCTGCGGCTCTGATGGTGCGCATGAGAGGTGGCCCCTTCCCGGGGGTGGCTGCGTTCGGTTCCCGAACGGTCTCCCTGGCTTAATTCATGCCGTGATTTAAGAGGTGAGGGAAGGTCGCGTCAAGGTCTGCGGCCGGGGTATGTTGCGTTCACGGAAGGAGCACCATGGCGGAGCGCGGCAGACGGACAGTGCGTGACCTGCGGCGCGGTAACCGCGCCCGGGTACTGCAACGGTTGTATTTCGACGGCCCTTTGAGCCGTCAGGAGCTCGGGCCGGCCACCGGGCTGAGTTCAGGTTCTATCAGCAACGTCGTGAGCGAACTGGTCGGCGAAGGAGCCCTCGAGGAAGCCGGCGTGGTCGACTCCGACGGCGGCCGGCCGCGCACCCTGCTGCGCGTCACCCCCGGCTGCGGACTGCTGATCGGCATCGACATCGGCGAGACCCGCGTACGCGTCGAGCTCTTCGACCTCTCGCTCACCGAACTCGCCCGCACCGAACACCTGCTGGCCCAGCACGGCTACGACGTCGAGCGCGTCGTCGCCCATGTCCGTACCGGCGTCGCCGACGTCCTGCGGGACGCGGACGCCGACGCGACGAGCCTGCTCGGCATCGGTATCGGCGTCCCCGGAATCATCGAACAGGGCGGCCCCGACGGCGCGATCGTGCACGGCCAGACCATCGGCTGGACCGCCGTACCCTTCGAGAAACTGCTCCGGGACGCCGTCGAACTGCCCCCCGAGGTACCGCTGTTCATCGACAACGGCGCCAAGACCCTCGGCCAGGCCGAGATGTGGTTCGGCGGCGGCCGCGGTGCCCGCGAGGCCGCCGTCGCGCTCATCGGCTCGGGCGTCGGCGCCTGCGTCGTCCACGGCGCCACGGCCGACGAGGAGGCCCGCAGCAGCGCACTCGAATGGGGACACACCACCGTACGGATCAGGGGGCGCCGCTGCCGCTGCGGCTCCCTCGGCTGCCTGGAGGCGTACGCGGGTGCGGAAGCGCTGCGCGAGCGCTGGCAGGAGGCGGGAGGACCGCTCCCAGCCGACGCCGACGACGAGACCGCGCTGGCCGCCCTGCTGGCCGCGGCCTTCCCCGGCCCGGACGGGCCCGGGCCCGACCCGGTGGCGCTCTCCCTTCTCGACGACACCGCCGAGTACCTGGGGGCGGCGGTCGCCGATCTGATCAACCTGTTCCGGCCGGAACGGATCCTGCTCGGCGGCTGGGCCGGGCTGCTGCTCGGCCCCCATCTGCTCCCCGAAGTGCGCCGGTACGCGGAGGAGTACGCGCTGCGCCACGCCGCCGCCCGCACCACCATCGAACTGGGCCGGCTGGGCCCGGACGCGGTCACCCTCGGCGCGGCGACACTGCCCCTAGCCGACTTCCTGGCACGCGGCGGCAGCAAACCCCGGGCAACGGTCCGTGCGCCGGTGCGCCGGAGCTGAACCCTTGTCATCGTCCGTGCTGTGCGCCTAGGTTGACCGCTTGTGATGTGACCTGGATGACAGTGGGGGAGTCAGAGCATGGCCGCAACGGGGCGACACCGCCGATACCAGCCGAGCCGCATCAACCGCGCCTCTCTCACCGTGACCGCGGGCGGCGCCGGTATGGCTCTGCCGCTCGTCGGCGCGGGCACCGCGCACGCGGCCGCCGTCGACGTCTGGGAGAAGGTCGCGGCCTGCGAGTCCACCAACAACTGGCGGATCAACACCGGCAACGGTTATTACGGCGGTCTCCAGTTCAGCCAGTCCACCTGGGAGGCGTACGGCGGCAGGCACTACGCCCCGCGCGCCGATCTGGCGAGCAAGGACCAGCAGATAGCCATCGCCGAGAAGGTACTGAAGGGACAGGGCCCGCAGGCCTGGCCCGTCTGCTCCGGCAAGGCCGGTCTCACCCGCGGCGGTGACGCCCCCGAGATCGCGCCGGTCAGGCGATTAGAGCCGCAGAGCGAGCGCAAGAGCGAAATGCAGGCCACGCCGAAGAAGGCCGCTCCCAAGAAGTCGGCTCCCCAGAAGGCCACGCCGACCACGGTGCCCACGCACCGCGAGGGCTACACGGTCGCCGGAGGTGACTCGCTCTCGAAGATCGCGGATTCCGAGCAGGTCACGGGCGGCTGGCAGCGGCTGTACGCGCAGAACCGCACCGTCGTCGGCACCGACCCCGACCTCATCCATCCGGGCCAGCGGCTGATTCTGCGCGTCGAGGCTCCCAAGCCCGACCCGAGGCCCGACCCGCCGGGCTCCGCCGCGCCTGCCAAGCAGAAGCCGAAGGCCCAGCCGAAACAGCGGGCTCCCGAGCAAGCACCCACGCCGACGCCCAGGCCGGCGCCGAAGCAAACGCCCAAGCAAGCCCCCAAGGCGCCCAAGAAGCAGGCACCCAAGCAGGCCGGGGCAGCCAAGCCCGCGCACAGGAGCGGACTCGGCGCCCCCGTCGAAGCGAGCCCCGGCACCGCCTACGGCAAGGCCGGTTCCTCCTGGGCCAGCGGCTACCACACCGGCGTCGACTTCCCCGTGGCCACCGGTACCTCAGTGAAGGCCGTGGCCTCGGGCCGGGTCGTCTCGGCCGGCTGGGCCGGGGCGTACGGCTATCAGGTCGTCATCCGGCACGCCGACGGCATGTACAGCCAGTACGCGCATCTGTCGGCGCTCACCGTGCGCTCGGGCCAGCAGGTCGGCAGCGGTCAGCGGATCGCCCGCTCAGGGTCCACCGGCAACACATCGGGACCGCATCTCCACTTCGAGATTCGTACGGGTCCGGGGTACGGGTCCGATGTCGACCCGCTCCGCTACCTCAGGTCGGGCGGCGTCTCGGTCTGAGCCGCGGACCAGGAGATCTGAGCCGCGCTCCGGGAGATCTGAGCCGCGCTCGGGGGCATCTGCGCTGTGGGCCGCGGCATCCGAGCCGGCGACCGGGGAATCCGAGCGGCGCACATGCGGTTCGGGTCGCCGGCCCTCTGCCGCTGCTTCTGATGCTTCTGAGTCACGGACCTCCGGCCCGCCACGGGCCGCGGCCAGCCGCTCCGTCGTCAGCAGGATCAGGCCGCCCGCCGCCACGATCCCGAAGCCCAGCGCCAGCACGGTGCCCGTCACGCCGTACCGGAAGGTCTCGCCGAACAGCGAGAGACCGACGGCCGCCGCGACCACCGGGTTGATGACCGTGACCGTGGCCAGCGGTGCCGCCAGGCCCGCGCCGCGGTAGGAAGCCTGCGAGAGCAGCAGACCACCGATCGCGAGCGTGGCGATCACCAGCAGGCTCGGCCACTGCGCGACCGGCGCGCTCCACGTCCAGTCCACCGCGACGGTCTTGGTGAACACCGACGCGATACCGAAGGCCACTCCCGCCGCGGCGGCCAGCAGCACGCTCCGGATGATCGGCCGGTTCACGGTCTGGGCGACCAGGAAGACCAGCGCCACACCGCCGAGGGTCGCCGCCGCGAGCACGCTGCGCTCCCCGCCGTTCAGCGAGTGGGAGTCGGCGGTTCCGGTCAGTGCCAGAAGCCCCGCAAGACCGGCCGTCGCCATGATCGCGCCGCGCCAGGCCATGGTGCCGACCCTGCGCCGTACGAACAGCGCCGCCATCGGCAGCGCGAAGACGATCGTCAGCGCGCCGAGCGGCTGGACCAGGCTCAGCGGGCCGAACGCGAGCGCCAGCACATGCAGCACGGCGCCGACGCTGTTGAGCGCGACGGCGGCCCACCACAGGCCGTGATGGAGCGGGGCGTAGGGGCGGTCGGGGGTGGAAGCCGCGACGTGCTCCTGCATGATCGCCCCGGCCGCGTAGGCGACCGCGGAGACCAGTGACAGAACCACGGCCAGCGCGAGGGAACTCATAGACACCACACTGTCCCTCTCCGGCGGTCACGTCGTCGTCCTTGAGCAGGCACTTGGACGTACTGCCGACGTAGTACGGGCGTAGGTCCGTAGTCCCCCTCTCGGCGGGCGCGCCAAGTCGGCAGGGGTGGAGCCGACCGGTCCAGGTTCGGGCCGTAATCAACCGTATGGACGCATACGGCGTTCTGCACCCAGTGTCCCCGGCGGCGCCGCCTCCCGCGAGCCGTGGCTACGGTGGCCCGGTGCGGGGCCGGCCGCACGGCGGGCGAAACACCTCTCAAGGGTGACGACAGGAAGCGGGAACGCGGGCATGGATCTGGAGGAGCTGGGCTCCGTCGGCGGCTTCTTCGCCCTGCGGACCGGGACGCCGGGCGAGGGGCAGCTCCCGCTGGCGCGGCTGTACGCGGGCGGTACGGCGCCGCTCACGGCACGTATCGACACGGTCGCATCCCGCCTCGGACAGGGCCCAGGCACCCCCGAGCGCCGGGTCGCCGCCTCCATCGCCCACCTCGGGCTCGCCGCCAGGCTCTGGTCGGTCGCGCTCGGCGCCGCCGCGCTCCATGGGCAGCTCCCCGACCTCGACCCGGAGCGGCTGCACTGGGACCCGGACCGCTCCTCGCCCGACGATCTGCGGCTGACCGCCGGGCGCACGCTGCCCGCCACCGCCGACTCGCTCCGCGAGACGGTCCAGTACGGCCATCTCGTACCGCTGGCGGACGCTCTGCGGAGCGAGGTACGGATCTCCCCGCAGCTGCTGTGGGGCAATGCGGGCTCGGCTCTCGCCGGTGCCGTACGCGCACTCCACGCCTGGGCGGTGCGGAGCGGCCGGCCAGAGGTGGGCGAGCGGACCTCGGCGCTCGCTGCCGAACTTTTTGAGCACCCGGATCTGTCCGGCACGGTCCACGGCCCGGCGATGCGGCGCCGCAGCTGCTGTCTGTACTACCGCGCCCCGGGCGGCGGGCTGTGCGGCGACTGCGTCTTCGACCGTCCGCCTGGGATCTCCGCACAGCGGTCCTGACCGTGGTCTTCCCCGCACGCCGGATGTAG
Source organism: Streptomyces lunaelactis (assembly GCF_003054555.1). Lineage (NCBI taxonomy): Bacteria > Bacillati > Actinomycetota > Actinomycetes > Kitasatosporales > Streptomycetaceae > Streptomyces > Streptomyces lunaelactis. Next base: position 7,625,672 of record NZ_CP026304.1, read on the forward strand.
GTGACCATCATGGGGTGCTGTGTCTTCCCGGGGGACGCTGTCCCCAACTGCGGCTCCGCCGCGGGCCGGACCCCTGGCCAGAAAACAGGCCATTGGGGCTGAACCGACCGCCTTGGCGAGGTGAATCTCGGTGAAGGTGGGACTGCTCACGCGCGAGTACCCCCCGGACGTCTACGGGGGCGCCGGGGTCCACGTCGAGTTCCTCGCCCGGGAGTTAAGGGCGCTGGCCGAACTCGAGGTGCACTGCTGGGGCGAGGGCGCTGCCGAAGGCGTACTGCGGCACCAGGCGCTCGCCGGACTCGAGGGCGCGAACGACGCGCTGCGCACCTTCTCCGTGGACCTCGCGATGGCGGCCGAGCTCGAGGGCCGCGAACTCGTCCACTCCCACACCTGGTACGCCAGTCTCGCGGGCCATCTCGCCAAACTCCTCTATGGCGTCCCGCATGTGATGACCGCCCACTCCCTGGAGCCGCTGCGCCCCTGGAAGGCCGAGCAGCTGGGCGGCGGCTACGCTCTCTCCAGCTGGGCCGAGCGCACGGCCATCGAGGCCGCCGACGCGGTGATCGCCGTCTCCCGCCGAATGCGCGCCGACATCCTCGCCTGCTATCCCGCCCTCGATCCGGACCGGGTGCATGTCATCCACAACGGCATCGACACCCGTATGTACCGCCCCGACCACGAGACGTCCGCACTGGAACGGATCGGTCTCGACCCCGACCGTCCCTTCGTCCTGTTCGTGGGCCGCGTCACCCGCCAGAAGGGCGTCCCCCATCTGCTGCGCGCGGCCCGCTCCTTCGACCCCGAAGCCCAGCTGGTGCTCTGCGCGGGCGCGCCCGACACCCCGGAGATCGGGCGTGAATTCCAGGAGCTGGTCGAGGAGTTGGAGCGGGACCGGGACGGGGTGCACTGGATCCCCGAGATGCTGCCGCGGCCCCAGGTCATCCAGCTCCTCAGCCACGCCGCGGTGTTCGTCTGCCCCTCGGTGTACGAGCCGCTGGGCATTGTCAATCTGGAGGCCATGGCCTGCGGCACGGCCGTCGTCGCCTCGGCGGTCGGCGGCATCCCAGAGGTGGTGGACGACGGACGCACGGGCCTGCTCGTGCCCTACGACGCGGATCACCCCGAGGACTTCGAGTCGGGTCTCACCCAGTCGGTCAACCGGGTCCTCGACGACGCCGGAGAGGCCGCAAGGATGGGCGCAGCCGGACGGGAGCGTGCCGTGCGGGAGTTCGGCTGGGACCAAGTGGCCCGGCGCACGTACGAGTTGTACGAGGAGTTGCTCAAGCAGCCATAGGCCGCAGCAGGCCTGGCACGCAGAGAGGGGGCGCGATGCGCGGTGGACCTTCGGTGCTCGGGATCGTACTGGCAGGCGGGGAGGGCAAGCGGCTGATGCCGCTCACCGCCGACCGCGCCAAACCGGCGGTGACCTTCGGCGGTATGTACCGCCTCGTCGACTTCGTGCTCTCCAGCCTCGTGAACGGCGACATCCTGCGTATCTGTGTGCTCACCCAGTACAAATCGCACTCGCTGGACCGCCATGTGACCACCACCTGGCGGATGTCGAGCCTGCTCGGCAACTACGTCACGCCCGTGCCTGCTCAGCAGCGGCTCGGCCGGCGCTGGTATCTGGGCAGCGCGGACGCCATCCTGCAGTCCCTCAACCTCGTCAATGACGAACAGCCGGACTACATCGCGGTGTTCGGCGCGGACCACGTCTACCGGATGGATCCGCGGCAGATGCTGCAGCGGCACATCGAGAGCGGCGCGGGCGTCACCGTCGCCGGGATCAAGGTGCCGCGTGCCGAAGCGTCCTCCTTCGGGATCATCACGCCCGCCTCCGACGGAGCGCGGGTGGAGCGCTTCCTGGAGAAGCCCACCGACCCGCCGGGACTGCCCGGCGACCCCGGCCGGGTCTTCGCCTCGATGGGCAACTACCTCTTCTCCACCAAGGTCCTCGTCGACGCGCTCTACCGGGACGCGGAGGACGAGCGCTCGGTCCATGACATGGGCGGCTCGATACTGCCCATGCTCACCGAGCGTGGTGTGGCCCAGCTCTACGACTTCGATGAGAACCATGTGCCCGGCGAGAGCGCGCGGCAGCACGGCTATTGGCGTGATGTGGGCACCATCGACACGTACTACGAAGCCCATATGGATCTGATCCCGGACCGTCCCGTCTTCGACCTCGACAACCGCCGCTGGCCCATCTACACCCACCCCGGCCAGCTGCCGCCCGCCCGCTTCATCGGCGCGGGCATCGCGAGCGAGTCGATCATCAGCCCCGGCTGTGTCGTCCGCGGCCAGGTCACCCGTTCCGTGCTCTCGCCCGGTGTCATGGTGGGCGAGGGAGCGGTGGTGCAGGGCTCGGTGCTCCACGACAACGTGCGTATCGGTCGGGGCGCGGTCGTGCGCGGCTCGATCCTGGACAAGAACGTGGACGTCCCGCCCGGGGCGACGATCGGCGTCAACCCCGAGCGCGACCAGGAGCTTTACACCGTTTCGAAGAACGGGGTCATCGCGCTGGGCAAGGGACAGCCGGTGCTCTGAGGCTCCCGGAGCAACGAAAAGGGGCGGGCGGCTGATTACCGATCGTGCCCATCGGGCATCACAGGGGTGAGGCGCCTGTCGTTGCGCGGACGCCGCCAAAGGCTGCCCCACTCGGTTTTCCTGGCCGGATTCCGCGGCACAGAGATGTGGCCGCAGAATGAAGGAGTGGAGTGATTCCATGCGTGCGCAGAGGCACGTCCCCCGGCGGGCCGCACGCGCGACGTACACCCTGCCGCAGGCGGAGACTTCCGCCCGCTGGGCGCGGCATCTGACGACCGCGTTCCTCACCAGCGGGTGCGGCGAGGAGGTGTCCGGGGGCCAGGTGGAGGATGCGACGCTCGTCGTGTCCGAGCTGGTCACCAACGCCACCCGGCACGGCCGCAGTGCCTGCCGGCTGCGGCTGCGCGTCGGCACCGGTCTGGTCACCGTCGAGGTGGAGGACAGCAGTCCGATACCTCCGCGGCTCTGTTCGGCGCAGGAGACGGACGAGGGCGGACGGGGCATCGCGATGGTGCGTGAGCTCGCGCAGCACTTCGCCGTACGCGGCGGTCCCGGCGGCGGCAAGACCGTACAGGCCGTGCTCGCCGCGTCCTGATGGACCGCGCGTAGGACCCTCAGGCCGGGCGGCTCAGCAGGGCTGGCGCCACACCCCCAGATCGAGCTTCTTGCGCATGGAGCTGAACCCCAACTGCCGTGCCCGCTTGCAGAACGTGTCGACCGGCAGCGCGTACTCGACATGGAAGACCGCCTTGCCGGCCTCGACGAAGGGCGTCAGCGCCGCGCAGTCGCCGTACTGTGCGCACTCCTCGTTCACGGCGAAGTCGAAGTCCCCCACCAGCTGCGGCACTTGAGGGAGATCGTTCTTCAGCCCCACCGACAGGCCGCGGTCGTGCGCGAGGCGCGCGATCATGCGGTTGTACGCGAGCTGGTGTGCCGCGGTCAGCGGAAAGCCGGTCTCGTTGAGATAGGCGTCCAGCAGATCCGGCTCCACCGCGTCGAAGCCGCGCGCCCGGCAGATGTCGATGCGCTTCGCCATCAGCGGGCGCAGGATGTCGAGACGGCGGATGTCCAGCCAGCGCTCGCCCGCCCATCCGTTCTCGCCGCCCAGGACTGCGGCGGGGAACTTCCTGTGGTCGGGGCGGAAGGACTCCCACGCACCCGCGTTGATGTAGCAGATGACCTTGCGGCCGCTGCGGTGGAGCCGGCGGACGGTGGCCGCGTCGTTCTCGAAGCCGTCGATGTCATAGACCGGTACGTCGACGCGGTCGTCGATCCGGCCGTCGAGCTGCCACTGCCACGCGGTCCCGGGCCGCGGCAGCCACCGTGGCTCAGGCGTGGGTTCCGGCGTCGGCGCCGAGCAGGCGGCCAGCAGGAGGAGAGCGAGGGCCAGGAACAGGGTCCGCAGGCGTGGCGTGCGGTTCATGAGGCCTTCCGGAGAGCGGGCGGCAGGGCGGACCAGGGGTTGGGGCCATGGCCGGGGACGGCGCAGTGGACTGCGGCGCGGCGGAGTTCGGCGGTCCGGGCCGCGAGCCCGCAGAGCCCCCTCGGAACGCCGTGCACCAGATGGCAGAAGCGCGTCGGCGGGTGTCCGGCGGTCCAGGAGGGGGCGGCGGGCGCGGCCCGGTAGGTGTCCCAGTCGCCCTCGAAGGTGACCAGCAGATCGGCGAGGGTGGCATAGCCGGGAGCGGGGTGGACGCCCGGATTGAGCGCCAGGGTCCGCCCGCCCCGGGCGCGGGCGGCCCGGGTCAGCCGCCGGTAGTGACGCAGCCCGGCCGCGTCCGGGGCGACCTGATCGAGGAAGAACCCGTCCGTGCCGTACCAGTCGCGGTACCGCTCGAAGTCCTGGGCGACCAGCCGGGCCGGCCGGCGCCCGTAGTCGGTGTCCGCGTACCCCAGCACCCGGACATCCGCCGCCCGCAGCGCGCGTACCACGTCGGCGAACGCGGGGTCGGGGGCGGTGCCGGGCCCGTCGTCGATATTGAGCACGACGCCGTAGAGGAGGGGCGCGGAGACGACGAGCGCCTGCCAGGCATCGGGGTTGACGGCGGGGTGGACGTACATCGGCACGAGGAGCGTCATCCGCGACAGCCCTCCGGGACACGACAGTTGTCCCGGAGGCGACAATGCTCCGGTCCGGGGCGGATCTTCAGGACGAGGCGGATCATCGCGCCGCCCGGGACGGGGTCCGGGACTCCCACAGGTCCGTGAGCGAGTCGGTCAAGGTGTGCTCCGGGTGCCAGTCCAGGGCGGCGCGCGCCGCCGCGATGTCCGCGCACTGCCAGGAGACGGCCGTCGAGCGGGCCGAGCCGTCGCCCGTCTCCTCGAGGTGGCCGCGGAATCCGGCCACCCGCACCAGGGACGCGGCCAGTTCCCGAGCGGCGGTCGCGCTGCCGCTGCCGATGTTGAGCACCGGCGGCAGCGGTCCCTGCGTGGTCGCCGCGCGGACGGCCGCGGCCGCCACGTCCCGTACATCGACGAAGTCACGGTGCGCGGACAGGTCGCCGACCCGGACGACGCCTTCGTCGCCTGCCCGCACCAGCTCCGTGGCGAGCCGGCCCGCAAGGCCCGCGGGGGGCGCGCCCGGACCGACGGGGTTGAAGACCCGGAGTACGACCGCGTCGAGTCCCGAGGACGTCACGGCGACCGTCCCGGCGAGCTTGGTGGCCCCGTACGGACTCAGCGGCCGGGTGGCTGCCGATTCGGTGACCGGCTCGCCGGGTGCGGTCGGTCCGTACTCCGCGGCGGATCCGAGATGGACCAGCCGGGCGGCGGGCGCGGCGTCCCGCAGCGCCTCGCACAGCGCCGCCGGACCGCGTGCGTTGACATCGGTGAGGTGTACGGCGCTGCCGGCCACCAGGCCCGCGCAGTTGACGACGACGGAGGGCGCGGCCGCGTGCAGCGCGTCCGCGAGGACGCCGGGACCGGCCGTGAGGTCGAGCGGCACATCGGAGGCCGCCGACCGCCCGCCGACGAGCAGCCGCACGCCCGGCAGGGCGCGCAGCAGCTCGGCGGTGTGCCCGCCCAGGAATCCGGTGGAGCCCAGGAGGAGGATGCGCACGGGAACCCTCACGCTCCCTTGAGGAGGAGGCCGCGGTGGGTGGTGAACTCCGCGTTCGCCCGGTCGTAGTCGTCGGGCCGGCCGATGTCGAGCCAGTAGCCGTCGAAGTCGTAGGCGTGCGGCGGGTTCTGGGCCTTGAGCAGGTCCAGTACGAGCTCGTCGAAGCCCAGCGGCAGACCGGGCGTGTAGCCCGCGAGGGTGTCCCGGGTGAGTCCGTACACGCCCATCGAGACGCGGTAGTCCATGCTCGGCTTCTCGGCGAAGCCGACGACCTTGCCCAGCTCGGTGGTGAGTACGCCGAAGTCGATGGCGACCTTGCGGGCGTAGGTGGCGACGGTGAGCGGTGCGTCGGACTCGCGGTGCTGCCGGACGACGTCCCCGTAGTCGAGGTCGGTGAGGATGTCACCGTTCATGACGAGGAACTCGTCGGGCAGCCGGTCCATCATCGTCAGGAGCGGGCCCATGGTGCCGAGCGGGCTCTCCTCGGTGGAGTAGCCGACGCGCAGGCCCCACTGAGAGCCGTTGCCGACGTACGCGCGGATGATGTGTCCGAGGTGGCCGATGGCGATGGTGCAGCTGGTGAACCCGGACTGGGCCAGCTGGCGCAGCACTATCTCGAGGATCGCGTGCTGGTCGCCGATCGGCACCAGAGGCTTCGGCAAGGCGGTCGTGTACGGCCGCAGCCGGACGCCCTTGCCTCCTGCGAGGATCACTGCATGCATGGAGACTCCCCTGTGAGTCGCTTGCGGTCGCGGTCGGTCGATCGCGGCCGGACGTGACAGTCGGTTGTGCCAGCCGGTGGTGGCAGTCGGTGGTGGCAGTCGGACGTGCTCGGACGAGCGCGGTCAGATGTTGTAGATGCCGGTCTTGAAGCGGGCGAGGTTCGCCGGGTCGCGGAAGAAGTCGATGGTGTGCGCGAGCCCGTCCGCGAGTTCGTACTCGGGCTGCCAGCCGGTGGCCGTACGCAGCCGGGTGGCGTCCGCCACCAGCCGCATCACTTCGGAGCCCGCCGGCCGGATGCGCTCCTCGTCCTCGCGTACGTCGAGGTCGGTGTCCATCAACTTGCCGATGAGCCGGGTGAGTTCACCCACCGAGATCTCGCCGCCGGTCCCGGCGTTGAAGGTGCGGCCGACGACGGCTTCGGCCGGCGCCGTGCCGACGGTGAGAAAGGCGCGCGCGGTGTCCTTCACGTACAGGAAGTCGCGGGTGGGGCGCAGGTCCCCGAGGGTGATGACCCGCTCTCCGGCCGCGACCTGGCCGATGACGGTCGGGATGACCGCGCGCATCGACTGGCGCGGCCCGAAGGTGTTGAACGGGCGCAGCGTGACCACCGGAGTGCCGAAGCTGGCGTGGTAGCTGTCCGCCAGCCGGTCCCCGCCCGCCTTCGAAGCGGCGTACGGGGACTGGGTGTTGATGGGGTGGTCCTCGGTGATCGGCACGGTCTGCGCGGTGCCGTACGTCTCGCTGGTCGAGGTGTGCACCAGGCGCGGGATCCCCAGTCTGCGCACCACTTCCAGCACATTGAGCGTGCCCGTGACATTGGTGTCCACGTAACTGTGCGGAGCCTGGTAGGAGTACGGGATCGCGATGAGCGCGGCGAGGTGGTAGACGGCCTCGGCGCCCTCGGCGAGCTGATGGACGGAGCCCGGGTCGCGGATGTCCCCGAGGACGATCTCGACCTGGTCGAGGACGTCGGGGGAGAGGGTCTCCAGCCATCCGTAGGAGGAGAAGGAGTTGTACTGGGCCATGGCGCGGACCCGGAAGCCGGAGGCGACGAGCGTCTCGGTGAGATGGGATCCGATGAAGCCCTCGGCTCCGGTGACGGCGACGAGTGCGTTCGATGTCACGAAAGCTGCTCCTTTTGTCGGTGGTTCGGTTGTGGAAGGGGTCAGCGGTGTGCGGTGGGCCGGCCGAGCAGCCGGCAGGCCCCGCCGACCAGAACGGCCGCCGCTGCGATACGAAAGATCAACTGGGTGGGGCCCGGTGGCAGCCCGGCCGACGGGGCGACGGCCTCCGCCGCCGCGGCGACGAGACATACGGCGGCCGGCATCCAGGCCACCGAGAACGCCTGGAGCAGCAGCGCCGTCCAGAGCACGGCCCCCAGGCCGAGCAGAGGCGCGGGACCGGTACCCGCAGCCAGCGCGCCCAGCGCCAGCAGCGCCAGATACGCGCCGAGGCAGAGCGCCAGAGCCCGGCCCGCGCGCAGGGTGAAGCCGCGTGAGGTGGTGCTCTCGCGCAGCCCTGCGACGGCGAGCGAGCGGAAGCGGTACAGCAGCCACTCGGCGAAGCCCATGCTCAGGGTGAGTACGACGACCGAGCGCGGATCATCGGCACCGGCCAGCGCCGCGAGCACGCCGGCGGCCAGCCCGAACAGCCCGTACGGCAGCGAGCGCAGCAGCTTGGGCGTGGCTCCGGCGGCCGTGGGCGCGGACCGCAGCGCGTCCCGAGTGGCGTGCCCGGCGGCGGCGACCGCGAGAAGCACCGTCGCCAGCAGCAGTCCCAGCGCGAGTGCCGCCGGGAGCCGCCACAGGAAGGTGGCTCCCGCACCCGCGGCGACGGGCAGCAGGGTGAGCAGCAGGGCCCGTTCACGGCCGAGGACGAGCAGGACGCTCGCCGCGGCGAGATAGCAGGACTGCCCGGCGGCGAACGCCGCGCCGGTACCGGGCCCGGAGACGAGCAGGCCCGTGGCGGCGGCCCCGAGCGCACCGAGCGGGCCGCCGATCCGCAGGGTGCGTCCGGCGGCGGCCCGCCCCCCGGCCGCCAGCCGCAGATACGCCCGGTGGCTGAGCGCCTGGTTCCACGCCCAGGCGGCGAGCGCCGAGGCGATGAGCCCGGAGACGTCCGCCGTGCCGTGCCAGAGCCCGGCACCCAGGACGTACGCCAGTCCGGGCAGCGCGAAGACCAGACCGCGCAGTGCGCAGCGCAGATGGTCGGGCCGCCAGGGGTCGGGTGCGGGCGGCGGCTCCGGGTAGTGGCGGGGGACCCGTGCGTAGAGGTCCTCGGCGAGCGTGAACAGATCAGGACGCGCGTAGCGTTCGGTGATCTGATCACCAGTCAGGCCATCGGACTCCAGGAGCGCGGCCACCTCGTACGGATGGACGGCGACCGCGACCTGCTCGACCAGCCGCTCGGCCAGCTCGTCGATCGGGTCCTCCGCCCAGCTGGGCCGGGCGCGGGTCCGGGACCGCGGTCTGGGTATGACGGGCAACGTGTCGCCCTCGCCGGGCACCAGGCGCAGCGGGCCGCTCATGCGAGAACCCCCGCGGGCTGCTCGGTCGCCCAGGTACCGGCCGCCGACTCGGCTGCCCCCAGGGCGAGTTCGAGATAGATGGAGCGGAAGGTGTCGACCGTCTGCCGGAGTGTGAACTGCTCGATCACCCGCAGCCGCGCCGCATCGCCCATCGCCGCCCTGCGCGCGGGATCGCGCAGCAGCTCCAGCGCCGCACGGGCCATCGCCTCCGGCTCCCGAGGCGGCACGACGAGCCCACTGTCGCCGACGGCCTCGCGCACACCGCCGACATCGGTGGAGACGGTGGCCCGGCCGCAGGACATGGCCTCGATCAGCGTGAACGGGAAGCCCTCGCTGATGCTGGAGAGCATCACCACGTTGCCGGCCGCGTACGCGTCCCGTATGTCGTCCACGCGTCCCTCGAAGGTGACGGCATCGCCGTGTCCGAGCTCGGCGGCGAGCTTCTCGCAGCGCTCGCGGTACGCCTCGCCGCCGCGCGGCGTGCCGCCGAAGAGCCGCAGCCGCGCCCCGGGTATCTCCTTCCGTACGAGCGCGAAGGCGCGGATCAGCGTCTGAAGATCCTTGATCGGGTCGACGCGGCCCGCCCAGCTGAGCGTGGGCGCACCGGGCTCGGGTCCCGCGGGCGGGAACGCCGCCGGATCGACGCCGTTGTAGACCGTGCGGATGAGCCGCGGGTCTGCCCCGCCGCGCTCCTCCCACAGCCGGTTGTAGCGATTGCCCGGCGTCACCAGCGAGGCCACGCGGTACGTCTCCTCGGCGAGCAGCCGGAAGAAGCCGAGCAGCAGCGCCTTCACCGGCCAGCGGTAGGGGCCGGTGCGGTAGCCGAGATAGCGCTCGCGCAGATAGACCCCGTGCTCGGTGAGCAACAGCGGTACGCCGTGCAGCTGCCGGGCCGCCAGACCGGGCAGCGCCGCGATGCCCCCGCTGACCGCGTGCGCGACGCCGTGCTCGGGCGGCGCCGCTGCCAGTGGCCGCAGCGCGTGCTCCAGCAGGTCGGTGGCGGTCAGCGCGTCGTGCAGGGTGGGCCGGGCCGCGTACACCGGCAGATCGCGCCGGTTCCAGACGCCCACCAGGGTGCGGACGGCCCGGTCGGTGCGCAGCGCCGGTGCGAGTACGCCGTCACGGGCCAAGTGGGCCAGCTCGTACAGCGCGGGCCCGAAGTGCGCCTCCGCCGCCGGGTCGAGCAGCGAGGTCAGGAACCTCTCGTAGGCGGCCATCAGCCGCCGCAGCCGACGGCCGCGCGGCGCGGCCCCGGTCGGGTCGGGACCCCACATGGGGACGGAGACGGGCGGTGAGACATGGGCGGGCAGCTCCCAGGCGAGGGATTCCCGTCCGGTGCCGGTCACCGCGATGACCTGGAAGTCGAAGTCGGGCATTCCGCCGACGAGTTGATCGCACCAGACGCTCACGCCGCCGTGGCTGTGCGGATAGGTGCCTTCGGTGAGGAGGGTGACCATGGGCGCGCCGGACCGCGGCGCGCGAAGGGACTCGGCCATGTGGAACTGCTCCCCTGGGTGCGGGTAAGGGAAGGGGGCGCCTCGCCCGTCGGGCGGGCAGGGCGCGTCGAGCGTGCGGTGCCGGGGCAGGGCTCGGCCGGCCCCGGGACCGCGTGGAGTGGGTGCGTACCGGTGGGTGGCCTCGGGTAGGGGTCGTCAGCCCGTCACGCCGTACGGAACGTGGCGGAGCACGCCCGACGGCAGCGGCAGCCGTGGTGCGGCGGGCGAGACCTGTGGGGCCTTCGCCGCCTTGCCGGTGCGGGCTCCGGCGGGCACCGAGGCGGCCGGCAGGGAGAGCGTGACCCGGTCCTGGAGCAGTCCGGGCGCGACCCAGCCGGAGGCCGAACCGGCGTACGGGCTGCCGAAGGCGGCGTCGCCGAGGAACAGGCTCTGCCGGGTGCCGGCCGGCATGGTGGCGGTGACCCTGACCCCGCTGGGCGCCTGGACGGTGACGTCGTCGCCGATGCGGTACGCGCTCACGTGCCCCGCCTTGACGGCGGTGTTCCAGGCGGCGCGGTGGCGCAGCTCCGCCCCGATGTCGCGCTGGCGCAGACTGACCAGCGGGGTGTTGTCCGCGTACAGCGCGGTGTAACCGTCGAGGATGCGGTTCAGCACCGGGTAGACGATGCGGTCCTCGGCGAGGTTGGACTGGTGGACGTAGTGCGGCCGGGGGTCGTTGGCCAGGACATGGCCGAGACCGATGCGGGCCTCCAGCGGCACCACGTAGTCCGTGTACCCGGTGACCGTGTCGAGCGGTTCCTCCAGGCAGGTGGAGTTGGCCGCGGTCTCACAGATGCCGCTGCCGCCGTCGGCCGCCCGGGTGTAGATCCAGTTGTACTCGTCGATCATCTCGGTCGTGCGGCCCGCGTTGTAGAAGACGTTCATCGGGTAGCGGGGCACCGTGAGGGCGGGGCCGACCCGGCGCTGGGCGCGGTCGCGGGAGTTGTCGGAGCCGAGCCAGGTGACGGAGTTGTCGGCGAGGGCGGGCCCGAGGTTCGGGTTGTCGTCGGGCTGCTGAGGCAGGATCTTCAGCCCGGAGTGCTCACCCGTGACCAACTCGTCGTTCTGCAGCGGGAGTCCGGCGCGCAGGCCCCAGCCGCGGTTGTCCGCGATCTGCCCGGAGATCTCGGCCCTGGTGACGTACCGCGTACTGCCGTCGGCGTTCTCGGCGCACACCCAGGGGACTACGGTGACGTTCTGGACGCAGCCGAGGAAGGGGTGGTTGTAGGTGTGGTTCACCCAGCGGTAGGCGTTCTTGTCGGCGATCAGCTGCTGCGCGAGCGGGTCGCTGCCGCCGTTCTCCTCCTTGAACAGTTCGCTGCCGCCGCCGTTGAAGACCATGTCGAGGGTGAAGCGCTTGGCGGCGGACCACTGGGCCGCGTACCGCGCGTCCGCGGGCGTCATCCGGATCGGGTCCGGCTCGCCCTGTCCCGGTGGGCAGTCCACGTCGCCCGGGGTGCAGTTGAGCACGGTGTCCCAGCGGTCGTCGGCGCCGAAGACGTCGTCCACGTGGACGGCGAAGTAGTTGCGGGCCGCGCCGATCCGGACGCCCTGGGTCAGCCAGTTCACGATGCCGCGGGCGAGCAGCCGGAACTGCTGCTGGTACTGGTTGTAGACGAAGGTGACGACCAGTTCGCGACGGCCGTCGTGCCGGTACTCACCGACGATCGACCCGCGCTCCTGCGAGCCGGGCAGCGGTGCGTCGACGTAGCTGGTGAAGTCCGCGCCGGCGGCGGGCTTGGCGACGTGGGCGTAACTCTCGCCCACAGCGGGGGAGTTGTCCTCGAAGGGCACGGCTCCGTCGAGATAGCCGAAGGGACCGGCCTTGCCCGCGGCCGTCACCCCTGCCTGCGCACCGTCCAGCGAGCCGCTGTAGCCGCCGTTGACCGGGTGGTCCAGACCGACCTCGGGGCGTGCGTAGGTGTACGCGTCGACCTGCGGGATCGCGAAGGTCTTCTCGTACGAGACCAGGGCCGCGAGCTCAGCGGCGGCCACGCCGGCCGGGCTGTCGTTGGGCAGCACCACTGCCTGGAACTTGGCGCGTTGACGCCCGTCCACGGTGTCGGACAGGAAGCCCGCGTCGATCACAGGCCGGTTCGTCCGGGTGAGATCGAGCAGGGTGTACGGCGTTCCCGAACCGTCGAGTTCGGCGGCGATGGCCGCGGTGGCGGGCCCCCCGTCGTCCACCACCAGCACTTTCAGATCGATACGTGGTGACGGTGCCGCGACGGCTCCGGCGGCCGGTGCGGCGAGCGCCAGCAAGAGTGCACTCGCAGTGGACAAGGCAGCCGTGTGGACGGTGCGCCTCATGGTGTCTGTTCCTCCCCGGAAGGGCATGCCGGACGTCGGTCCGGCATGCCCTGGCCCCCCAGCGGTGGACGGTGCGCGTCTCGACGCCCCGCGTGTCCCGCTCTCTGTTGGATCACATAGTGGGGCGCGGTTTGGGGGAACTGTGTGGGCATTGTGAAACCTGGCGCAAAGTGGCTGCGTTGCTGCTGCGGGGGCGATGGGCGGATTGCGGCCTTCTGGGCCACTGCGAAGCGGTTGTCCGCCCCCGGCCCGGGCCCGGTCATCCAGGTGGGGACGGCCGAAAGCGATTGCCGGTCCACGGATGACCTTCAGGGGTCTGGACCGAACAAGGTCCGGGAACGCGACTCGCCGGATTCAGCCAAGGGGCGATCACTCGGAGACCGGCACAACCGACAAGAGATTCGGTCTGGACAAAAATAGTTGTCGGTGAGAGCGTGGAGCCATGTTGGACGTGACCGTGATCGAGGACTCGGCGGCTGCCGCCGTCTCGCTGGACCCCATGCGTTCCCGGCTGCTCGCCGAGCTCGCCACCGGGCCCGCTTCGGCGGCCATGCTCGCCGGCCGGGTCGGGCTGCCCCGCCAGAAGGTGAACTACCACCTCAAGGCCCTGGAGCGGCACGGCCTGGTCGAGCTGGCCGGCGAGCGGAGAAAGGGGAATGTCACCGAGCGGCTGATGCGGGCCACCGCCGCCTCGTATGTGATCTCCCCGCTCGCCCTGGCCGCGGTGCAGCCCGACCCGGCCCGCTTCCGTGACCAGCTCTCGGCGCGCTGGATGCTCGCCGTCGCAGCGCGTCTCGTACGGGATGTCGGCACCCTGATCACGGGAGCCACGAAGGCCCGTAAGCGGCTCGCGACCTATGCGCTCGACGGCGAGGTGCGCTTCGCCTCCGCCGCCGACCGGGCCGCGTTCGTCGAGGAGCTGACACAGGGCGTCGGTGCGCTGATCGCCAAGTACCACGACGAGAGCGCCGAGGGCGGCCGCGACCACCGCATCGTCGTCGCGCTCCACCCCACGGTCAAACCGGACCCCCACGCCACCAGGGCCATCGAGGAGCCGTCATGAGGAGGCTCGTCGCCGCCGACCACCCGACCGCCCGCGGGGCCCATCACTACTTCCATGCGCCCAGGAGCGCCTGAGTACCAGGAGTCATCATGTCCAAGGAGTTCGAGATCGTCCGCGAATTCGAGGTCGACGCCAGTCCCGAGGAGGTGTGGGACGCGATCACCACCGGCACGGCCGGCTGGCTGTGGCCCATGGAGTACGAGCCGAGGGAGGGCGGCGCCGCGCCCTTCGGCGGCACGGTCGCCGCATGGGACCCGCCGCGGCGTCTGACCGGCCGCACCGAGGACGCGGAGGGCGTCTCCCAGCAGACCTTCAACCAGCTCGACCACCTCATCGAGCCGCGCGAGGGCGGCGGCTCCTGGGTGCGCTATGTGCACAGCGGCATCCTGGTCGAGGACTGGGACAACCAGTACGACGGTGCCAACAAGCACACCGACTTCTATCTGCACACCCTGCGGCAGTACCTCACGTACTTCACCGGCCGCGCCGCCACCTTCGCGACTCTCGACGCGCCCGGCGCCTCCAATGCCCCTGACGGGCTCGAGGTCGTCAGCCGGGGGCTCGGACTGGCGGACGACGCGAAGGAGGGTACGACCGTACGGGTCGAGGTGCCCGGCACCGGTCCCGTCGACGCGGTCCTCGACTACCGCAACGCGTACTTCGTCGGTCTGCGCACCGACGAGGCGATGTACCGCGTCTTCGGCCGTAACCATTTCGGTGCGCCGGTCGGAGTCAGCGTGCACGACTTCGCGGGCGGGGCCGACGCCCGGAAGACCGAGGACGCCTGGCGGACCTGGCTCACCGGCCTCTTCGCGTAGGCGGGGGGAGAAGGGGCCCGGCCGGGTAAGCACCCCACCCGGGCCGGGCCCCTCGCCATGCCGCGAGCCATGCCGTGAACCGGGCTCTTCCCCGTGTCCCGTCCCGGTGCGGGTTCCGGCATTTTGTCCGCGCCCCATCACTGCGTAAAGTTGCGCTTTTGGAACGTGGCGTGGGACTACGTCGTACGAGTGATCGAGGAACGGCACAAGCGATGACGGTGACAGAGGACAGCCCGGTGTACGGCCGGGGCATCGACCCGGAGCGGTTGGCCGTCTGCCTGAGCGTGCTCGACGAGCTCGACAAGCTGGACGTCGACCACCCCCACGCGATCGCGGTACGGCGCGCCACCGCCGGTATCTACCGGACCGTGAAGCAGCGCCGCCGCCAGGAGCGCCGCGCCGCCAAGACCGCCCACGACAAGTCGGTCACCGAGGCCACCGCGACCGGCTCCGCCGAGCGGATCGACGACGAGACCGAGGGGCTGCTGCCCTCCTCGTCGGTCACCGGCGAGATCGCGGGCATACTCCAGCGCCCCCGGTCCTGCTATATCTGCAAGACCCGCTATGTCGAGGTCGACGCCTTCTACCACCAGCTGTGCCAGAAGTGCGCGGCCGAGAACCGCGCCCGCCGCGATGCCCGCACCGACCTCACCGGCAAGCGCGCCCTCCTCACCGGCGGCCGGGCCAAGATCGGCATGTACATCGCGCTGCGGCTGCTGCGTGACGGCGCCCACACCACCATCACCACCCGCTTCCCCAGCGACGCGATCCGCCGCTTCAAGGCGATGTCGGACAGCGACGACTGGATCCACCGCCTCAAGATCGTCGGCATCGATCTGCGCGACCCGGCACAGGTCGTCGCGCTCGCCGACTCGGTGGCCGCCGAGGGCCCGCTCGACATCCTGATCAACAACGCCGCGCAGACGGTACGCCGCTCCCCGCAGGCCTACAGCGAACTCCTCGCCGCCGAGTCCGCGCCGCTGCCCGCGGGCGAGCTGCCCAGCTCCCATGTGATCGGCGCGTTCGGCAGCGGCGCCCAGGCCGCGCTGCCCGTCGGCGGCGGCGAGGGCCTGAGCGCACAGGACGTCACCGATCTCGCGCTGGTCACCGGCTCCGCCTCGCTCGCCCGGATCGAGGCGGGCACCGCCATCGACGCCGGCGGCCTGGTCCCCGACCTGCACGACACCAACAGCTGGGTCCAGACGGTCTCCGAGGTCGGCCCGGTCGAGCTGCTCGAGGTCCAGCTCTGCAACTCCACCGCCCCGTTCATCCTGATCAGCCGGCTCCGCCCGGCGATGGCCGCCGCCGTCGGCAAGCGCACCTACGTGGTGAACGTCTCCGCCATGGAGGGCGTCTTCAGCCGCGGCTACAAGGGCGCGGGCCACCCGCACACCAACATGGCCAAGGCCGCGCTGAACATGCTCACCCGCACCAGCGCCCAGGAGATGTTCGAGTCCGACGGCATCCTGATGACCGCGGTCGACACCGGCTGGATCACCGACGAGCGCCCGCACCCCGACAAGATGCGCCTCGCCGACGAGGGCTTCCACGCCCCGCTCGACCTGATCGACGGCGCCGCCCGCGTCTATGACCCGATCGTGCGCGGCGAGGACGGCGACGACCTCTACGGCGTCTTCCTCAAGGACTACGCTCCGGCGAACTGGTAGCCCGCAGCTGCTCGTGGACGGCGTACGAGCCGGTGCCCGCAGCCGCGCGCACCCTCGTACCGCCGTCCACGAGCAGATCGGCCCCGGTCACCCATTCGGCCGCGTCGGAGACCAGCCACAGCACCGCCCGTGCCACATCGGCCGGCTCACCCATACGGCCCAGCGGCAGACCGTCGGCGATCCGCTGCTCGGCGCCCTCTCAGACGAAGGGCGCCATCTCGGTGCGGACAAGCCCAGGTGAGACCGCGTTCACCCGTACGCCCGGGGCCAGTTCGCCGGCGAGCTGACGTGTGAGGTGTCCCAGTGCCGCCTTGCTCGTGCCGTACGCGCCGACCCGCGGCCCCACCCCGTGAGTGCCCTCGGTGCAGATGTTGACCACCGTGCCGCCGTGTTCGCGCATCCAGGCCCGCCAGGCGAGCTGCACCAGCCGCAGCGCAGCCTCCACATTTACCGCGAACGCCTGCCGCCACTCGTCCGGATCGGCTTCCATCAGCGGACCGTAAGGCGCGTTGGTGGCAGCGTTGTTGACCAGGATGTCGAGCCGGCCGGACTCGCTCACGGCGAGCGCCACGCACTCCTGAAGGTGGTCCGGGTCGGCGACGCTGCCGGGGCAGCCGACCGCCCGCGCACCCGTGGCGCGCAGCTCGGCGACGGCAGCGCGCACCCCCTCCGGATCCCTCGCGGTGATCACCACATGGGCCCCGGCCCGGGCCAGAGCGCCCGCTATCGAGCGTCCAATACCCCGGGACCCGCCGGTCACCAGGGCCGTCCTGCCATCGAGGCTTCCTTGTGCGGGACCGGAAATCATCTGCGTACGATCCCATGAAGCCCCGCACAGGGACAGATCGTTGGCCGGAATTGAGTGGATTTACAGGCCCCATCGAGCGGGGGCGCGCTCATTTGGTTAGTCTGGGGTGACTGGACGCCACCAAGGGATCCACGAAACCCCTTGGCCGTCCTGGGACAAGTCTGCAACCAGGCTGCGGTCCCGCCCGAGTGACGGCGCCACCGCGACCGAACTGCCCTTGTCCCAGTTACGCGACACAGAGGAGTGCGCGGTGACAACAGAATCAACGAAGCACGAACAGCGACCGCCGGAACGCGACGGCGAACGGTCCGGCCGGTCCGACGAACTCGGCAGCCTGGAAGTCTGGGCCCGATCGGCACCGATCCGGCTGGCCGGCTACGAGGACGACCTCGCCGAGCCGCATATCCTGCCCGGCATCGACTGAGCGGATCGCTTCGCACCGTACCCCCTGGCCGCACCGCCAGGGGGTACGGATGGTCCGGGGGCGCGGATGGTTCGACAACTCCCCGAGCACGCATGGGTGTTCAGAATAGCCTGGTAGGCCTGAGGAACTCCCGTACGTAGGTCCGGTGCCACCAGGCGCCGGTGGCCCGCAGTTCGCGCCAGGTCGTGTACCGGTAGCGGTACACCCTGGCGCGGACATACGCGGGCGGGGCGTCCGGGAACGGGTTGTGGGCCAGCAGCCGCAGCGTGTCCCGGTCGCCGTCGAGCAGCCGCTCCATGAAGGGCCCGAACCAGGAGCGTGCGTAGGCGGGGGAGAGCGCGGCGAACCACATCATCCAGTCGAGCCGCAGGTGGTACGGGGCGAACTGGCGCGGCATCCTGCGCACGTCACCGGGCTTGCCCTTGAACCCGTACTCCCGCCAGACCGTGCCCGGGTGGAGCACCGTCTCCTCGGTTCCCTCGACCACCAGCTCCTGGCGCACCCGCCCGACGGTGCCGAACGCGCCGTAGGCATTGACCAGATGGAGCGGGTCGTAGGAGCGGTTCATCGACTGGCGCCGGGAGAGCAGATTGCGCGCCGGACGGTAACTGCGGCCCAGCAGCAGGGCGGTGACGGCGATCACCACGATCTCGTACCAGAGCGGCGGCGCGGGCAGCGCGGGGGGATCCGCGATCAGCGAGGCGTCCACGGCGGACAGGGCGAGCGTGATGGTGATCCAGTTCAGCCAGGCGAAGTTGCCGGAGAGCACCAGCCACAGCTGGGTCAGCACGATCATCCCCGCCGCCGCGCTTGCCACCGGCTGAGGGGTGAACAGCAGGACGGGGATCAGGAGTTGGGTCACATGGTTGGCCGCCACCTCGACCCGGTGGAGGGGTTTCGGCAGGTGGTGGAAGAACCAGCTCAGCGGGCCCGGCATGGGCTGGGTCTCATGGTGGAAGTACAGGCAGGTGAGCTTGCGCCAGCACTCGTCGCCGCGGATCTTGATCAGACCCGCGCCGAACTCCACCCGGAACAGCACCCAGCGCAGCAGCCACAGCACCAGCACGGGCGGGGCCGTGCGCTCATTGCCGAGGAAGACGGCGAGAAAGCCCGTCTCGAGCAGCAGTGACTCCCAGCCGAATCCGTACCAGGTCTGTCCGACATTGACGATCGACAGATACAGCACCCACAGCGCCGCCCACCACGCCATCGCGCCCCAGAGCGGGATCCGGTCGGCCGCGCCCGCGACCAGCGCCGCCGAGAGCAGCGCGCCGGTCCAGGCACAGAGTGCGAAGTAGCGGTCGGAGTAGTGCAGTTGAAAGAGGCTCGGCGCGCGGCGCAGCGGTATCCGTCGTACGTACGCGGGCACGGGCAGCATGCCCCGCTCGCCGATCAGCGCCCGGAACTGCAGGGCGGCGGTGAGAAAGGCGATCAGATACACACCGGCCAGAGCCCGCTGGAAGACCAGCCGGCTGAGCCAGTAGTCACCGTCGCTGAACCACTCCATTGCTTCCAGTATCAGCCAGTGGTGACCCGCCGCAGTGTGTGACCGAGCCGCCGGGCGTACCACTTCTGCGCCGCGGGCACGAGCGGACCCGCGAGCCGGGTGTACCAGGCCGCCGGACGGCTGAACGCCATGACCGTGAACCACACCGAGCCGTCGTCCCGGATGTCGACGACGAACGACTCCTCACCGCACTCCGGGTGCCCGGCCAGCGTCCCGTAGGCGAAGCCGGTCCGGTCCTTCTCGTACGCCGTCCAGATCACCTCGCACGGCGCGCTGACCCGCAGCGGTCCGGCGCCGGCCGAGACCTCGAGCCGGACGCCGCGCTCGGCCCGCGCCGCGGTGGCGCGCACCCGGGCGCCCGACTCGCGGTGCGTGCGCCAGGTGGTGACCGCCGTTCCGGCCGCTTCGAAGTCTGCGCGGCCCCGGCCGATCCTTTCGGTGTGGTGGAGGTGGTGGTATCCGTCGGGCAGCGGGCCGAGCCGGGTGGCCCCCACCTCGTGGTAGTTGAGCGTGCGGCCGGTCATCCTGCGGACGTTGTTCATGCGGCCTTCTCCTTGAGTCGTCGCCAGGCCAGCACCGAGCAGAGCGCGAAGCCGAGGGCGTTGCCGAGGCCGTGGGTGGCGGCCATCCAGGTCAGATTCGGATGGGGCGGTCCGGTGGCCCCGCCGAGCGCCCAGCTCAGGGCGAGCAGCATCGTCGCCACCAGTACGGCGGCCGAGACGGCCAGCAGGCCGCGGGTGAACCGGTCCCGCTCGCCGGCCCGTACATCGCGCCAGGTCAGCAGGGCGACGGTCCACATGCCCGCGGTCAGTACGAGTGCCCCGAGCAGCTCGGCCCAGTCGTTCTCGGCGGGTGGGAGCGAGCGCGTACGGGCCAGTCGGCGCGGTGCGTGGAGGGCGAGGGCGAGCGTTCCGAGGGCGTAGACGGCCGCGAGTGCGGCTGCGGTGGCCAGCGCGGCAGCCAGAGAGCGACGGCTCCGGGGACGGCGAACACGGGCCATGTCCGCCGAATGGGCGTGAGCTCCGCGGCGTCGATGAGACGGAGTCCCGCCGGCACCACGACGAGCATGCCGAGCATCACGATCAGGCTGACCAGTACGGACATCGCACCCCACCCCTGGACTTGAACGTGTTCAATTTCTCGCGGTCGAGACTAGACCCTTAATTGAACGCGTTCAAGTCGCGGGGGTGGCTGGGGTCCGGCAGAAATTGAGGAACTACTCGGAGTGAAGAGGCGGGAGATCTTCGTGCGTCCACAGATTCGTCGCTGCTACGCGGCCGTCGCCGCGCTGTCCGTGGGGCTTCTGGTCGCCGGCTGCGGCGGCAATGCGGCGGCGACGGACTCGGAGGTGGTGTTCCTCCAGCCCGCCGCGGCAAGGGGCCCGGACCCGTACACCGCTTCGACGGCCAGAAACACCGGGACGGTCCCGCCTCCGCCGCCCGGGCCGAGCGCGCCGAGCGGACCCTCCAGCGCACAGCTGACGCTGCGCACCATGTCCGGCTCGACACCCGGTCTGTACGGCGGCACGCAGTCCATCGGCAGCTGCGACGTGGAGCAGCAGATCTCCTACCTCAGCGGCGACCAGGCGAAGGCGCGTGCATTCGCCCAGGGTGCGGGCACCTCCCAGGCGGACGTTGCCGGCTTCCTGCGCGGGCTGACTCCCGTCGTCGTGCGCGCCGACACCCGGGTGACCAACCACGGTTTCCGCAACGGCTCCGCGATCGGCTACCAGTCCGTACTGCAGGCCGGCACCGCCGTGTTGGTGGACCAGAACGGCGCGCCCCGCGTCCGCTGCGCCTGCGGAAACCCGCTGAAGCCGCCGGTCGCCGTCAAGGGCGCCGTGGTCCACAAGGGGCAGCCGTGGCCGGGCTACCAGCCCGAGCGGGTCATCGTCGTCGAGCCCGCCACGACGATCATCAACAACATCGTGATCGTCAACATCGTCGACAACGCCTGGATCGAGCGGAGGACCGGGACCGATGGCGAGGAGGACAGGCCGCCCGAGGTGCTCCCGCCCATCGACCCGGACGACGTCTTCACCAACCCGACGGGGCCGAGCGACTCGACAAGTCCGAGCGACGACACGCAGAGCAGCCCCACGCCGACGCAGACCTCGCCACCGGTGAATCCGCCGGCCGAGCCGCCCGTGGAGCCTCCGGCGACGCCGGACGAGGTGCAGACCCCGCCCGTCGCCCCGGATGTGCCCTCACAGGAGGGGGTCGATCCGTCCCAGCCGGACCTCGTCATCCCCTCCGAGCCGCCGGCCGAGCCGGACACGTTCCAGGGCTGAGCGGGCCCACCGCGCGCTCGAGGAATCCGACAAATGATGGCAGAGTGTCCCCATGGTTGATCGGGCAGCGGGTGCCCTGTCGCTTCCCGATGATTGGCCGGCCCACCCGGATCTGAGCCTGATCCTCAACCGTATGGGCAGTTTCGACTGGGATCTGGCCAGCGGCCTGATGCACCTGGACCGGACCGGTCACGAGGTGTTCGACCTGCGCCCCGGCGAGTACGACGGTCACCCGGAGAGCCTGGCTTTCCGGGTGCCGCACGACGAGGCCATCCGGCTGGACACCCTGGTGGCGCAGGCGCTGAAGAACGGCAGCGAGCACTACGGCGCGTACTTCCGCATCCGCCGCCGTGACGGAAGCCTGCGCTGGACACACACGCAGGGCTTCGTCCGGCGCGACGAGACGGGCAGGCCGCTGCGGATCATCGGCATCATCCGCGACGCCACCGAGGAGCTCGCCGACTCCACGACCCGCCGCGAAGTCGATGCGGAGCGCCGGAGGCAGACCAGCGTCGTCGACAGCACCACCGCCGCCCTCGCCCACGCCAGGACGGTGCAGGACGTCATCGATGTGCTCAAGGACTCGCACGGTCTGGAGCACTTCGGCGCGACCAGCCTGGTCATGGGGCTGCTGGAGTCGGGCGGCCGGATCCATCTGGTCGCCGACGGGCCCGAGGGGTCCTTCGTGCCGGGGACCCGCTACACCAGGGTCGACGAGGAGTACCCGATGAGCGAGGTCGTACGCACGCTCACGCCCCGCTTCATCGAGTCCGAACGGGACTTCGCCGACTCCTATCCGATTCTGTGGCCGAACATCAAAGAGCTCGGCATCACGTCCGCGGTCTATCTGCCGCTCATCGCCCAGGCCCGCCCCATCGGAGCGCTCGGCCTCCTCTACAGCGACAGGATCGGCTTCAGCTCCGAGGAGCGCAATCTGCTCGTCGCGCTCGGCAGCAGCATCGCGCAGAGCCTGCAGCGTGCCGTGCTCTACGAACAGGAACACGACCTCGCCGAAGGGCTCCAGCAGGCGATGCTGCCGCGCCGGATCCCCGATGTGCCCGGCGCGCAGATCGCGGTGCGCTACCGCTCCGCGCGGCTCGGCCGGGACATCGGCGGCGACTGGTACGACATCATCGCGCTGCCCGGCGGCCGGGTCGGCGCGGTCATCGGCGACGTACAGGGGCATGACACGCACGCGGCCGCGGTGATGGGGCAACTGCGCATCGTGCTGCGGGCGTACGCCGCCGAGGGGCACACCCCGGCCACCGTGATGGCGCGTGCCTCGGTCTTCCTGGACGAGCTCGACACCGAGCGGTTCGCGACCTGCACCTACGTGGAGGCCGATCTGACGACGGGGGTGATGCAGCTGGTGCGCGCCGGCCATGTCGATCCGCTGATCCGGGACAAGAACGGCAGTACCCGCCGGCTGCCCGTGGAGGGCGGGCTGCCGCTGGGGCTTTCCGCGGAGTTCGGCGGGCTCGAATACCCGGTCAGTACCGTCGAGCTGGACCCCGGCCAGACCCTGGTCCTCTACACCGACGGGCTCATCGAGCAGCCGGGCGCCGACCTGGACGACGGGATGCAGCTGCTGACCTCCCTGGTGCACGGCGGCCCGCGCGATCTGCAGCTGCTCGCCGACCGGCTGTGCAGGGTGGTCGACGAGCGGGGCGGCGACGACGATGTGGCGATACTGCTCCTGCGCCGCAAGGGCGCGTACACCCCGCAGACCGGCGGCCGGCTCCAGCAGCATGTCGCACAGAACGATCCCGAGGCGCTGCGCTCGGCCCGGCACATGATCCGGGCGGCGGTGGCGGCCTGGGGAGCGCGGGAGCGGGCGGACGAGATCGAGCTGGCCGCCGACGAGATGATCACCAATGCCCTGATGCACACCGACGGTGGGGCGATCGTGACCATCCGGGTGCTCTCCGGGCCGGAGCGGCGGCTGCGGGTGGAGGTCGAGGACCGCTCCAGCGCGCTGCCCCGGCGCCGCGAAGCGGGGGAGTCGGGCGTCTCAGGCCGCGGGCTGCTCCTGGTGGACCGGTTGACCGAGGCCTGGGGGGTGGAGTCGAGAGGCAGCGGCAAGTGTGTCTGGTGCGAGTTCGTGATTCCGGACAGGCCGAAGTCCTGAATACTATCCGTTGTTAACTGTCCGTAAACTGATCGTACTTGACCGTAACCGAGCGAAGACGATTGACTGCCCACTCCCGGCCTTCTAGGACATGAGGAACCATTGAGCAGCGAGCTTCTCGCACCTCTCGACCTGGCGTTCTGGCACCTCGAATCCGCCGGTCACCCGATGCATCTCGGCGCCCTCGCCTTCTTCGCGCCGGCGTGCACTCCCGCGCCCGCTCCCGAGGCACGGCCCGGCGACCGCGTCCTCGGCCTGCTCGCCGACCGCGCCGCGGCGATCCCCCGGCTGCGGATGCGGGTGCGGGACGTCCTGCTGCCCGTCGGCGGAGCCGCCTGGATGGTGGCCAAGGACTTCGACGTACGGCGGCATGTGCACCACATCCGGCTCCCCGGCGGCGACTTCACCACCGAGGCCACCGCCATCGCCGGTGAGTTGATGGAGCGGCCACTCGAACGTGGCCTGCCGCCCTGGGAGATGTGGCTCCTCACCGGCGCCGACGAAGGCGAAGGGGGCGCCGGACCGTTCGCGGTGCTGGTCAAGCTCCATCACGCACTGGCCGACGGCATGCGCGCGGTCGCCATCGGGGCCGGCATCTTCGACGAGATCGCCGATGCCCGCAGGGTCGGCGTGCGGCGCGCGCGTCCCGTTCCGCCCCGCTCCTGGCTCCCCGGTCCCGGGAAGGTGGCCGGCTTCGCCCGGAACCGTATCGAGGAGCTCGGCCGCGCCGTCGACATCGGGGCGTCCGTCGTGCGGGCCAGCCGGTTCGACCCCCGGGGCATGCCCGCGCTCTCCGCCGGATCCAGCGGCACCCGACGGCTCGTCACTGCCGTACTCGACCTGGAGGATGTGCAGCGGGTGCGCAAGGTGGCGGGAGGCACCGCCAACGACGTACTTCTGGCGACCGTGGCGGGCGCGATGCGGCGGTGGATGGGGGACCGGAGCGAGCGGCTGCCCGTCGCCGATCCGCGCGCCCTGGTGCCGGTCTCCCGGCGCAGGCCCGGCAGCCCGTCCGGCTCGGGCAACAAGTTCTCGGCGTACCTGGTCCAGCTGCCGGTCTCCGACCCCGACCCGCGCTCGCGCCTCGACGCCGTACGTATCGCGATGGACCGCAACAAGGCCGCGGGGCCCTCGCGCGGCGCCGGGGCGCTGGCCGTACTCGCCGATCAACTGCCGCCGCTGGCGCACCGCTTCGGCGCGCCACTGGCCCAAGGCGCGGCCCGCATCCTCTTCGACGTCCTGGTCACGAGCGTGCCGCTGCCGCGCTCGGCCCTCTCGCTCGGCGGCTGCCCGCTGCGTGAGGTCTACCCGATGGCGCCGCTGGCCCGCGGGCAGTCCCTGGCGATCGCCATGTCGACCTATGGCGGTCAGGTGCATGTGGGCCTGGTCGCCGACGGCAAGGCGGTGCCCGATCTGGACCGGCTCGCGCACGGCCTCAAGGAGGAGCTCGCCGAACTCCTCGACCTCAGCCTCGCCCGGTAGGGCCGCATTCCGCCACGGCTGTCCGGCGCTGAAGCAGCTGCCCGCCGAAGGGGTCGTCGGCGCGATCGGCGCCGGCATGCTTTGAGCCTGCGTCCGCCGCGCCGTTGCGGCACCCTGGATGCATGCCGGAGCTGCCCGAAGTCGAAGCGCTGAGAGAGTTCCTCGACAGCCATCTGGTGGGACAGGAGATCGTCCGCGTCCTGCCCCTGGCGATCAGCGTCCTCAAGACGTACGACCCGCCGCTGACCGCGGTCGAGGGCGCCACCGTCACCGCCGTGGACCGGCACGGGAAGTGGCTGGACATCAGCGCGGGCGGACTCCATCTCGTCACCCATCTCGCCAGGGCGGGCTGGCTGCGGTGGAAGGACGAGTTCCCGGCCGCCCCGCCCCGCCCCGGCAAGGGACCGCTCGCCCTGCGCACCGTCCTGGCCGCGGGCGGCGGCTTCGACCTCACCGAGGCGGGCACCACCAAGCGCCTCGCCGTTCATCTCGTACGCGACCCGGCCGAGGTGCCCGGCATCGCCCGCCTCGGCCCCGATCCGCTCGCCGACGACTTCGACCGCGACGCCTTCGCCGCGCTGCTCGCCGGTGAACGGCGGCAGATCAAGGGCGCGCTGCGCGACCAGAGCCTGATCGCCGGCATCGGCAACGCCTACAGCGACGAGATCCTGCACGTCGCCAGGATGTCGCCGTTCAAGCCCGTACAGAACCTCAGCGAGAACGAGACCACCGCGCTGTACGAGGCCCTGCGCTCCACGCTGCGGGAAGCCGTCGAGCGCTCGCACGGACTGGCGGCGGGCAGACTCAAGGCAGAGAAGAAGAGCGGGCTGCGCGTCCACGGCCGCACCGGTCAGCCGTGTCCGGTCTGCGGCGACACCGTCCGCGAGGTCTCCTTCAGCGACTCCTCGCTGCAGTACTGCCCCACCTGCCAGACGGGCGGCAAGCCGCTCGCCGACCGCAGACTCTCCCGGCTGCTCAAGTAGCATCAGCGGCTCCGCGGCGGGCCGCTCACTCATCCGGCCCGATCCGGAGGACAGGGCCCTACCCCGTGAGGGAGATCAGACGCTGTCCGTCGAGAGTGCGGACCTCCCAGCGGCCGATATCGGCGCTCGGCAGGTCCGTACCGCCCTCGATGTCCAGCGGCTCCTCATGGCCCGGCGAGCCCGGAAATCCATAGCCGCCGGCCGGCACCGACCAGGTGAGGACTGGGTGTTCAATGCCGTCCTTGCCGATGGCGACCAGTCGGCAGGTGCGCGGTCCGGTGAGGCGCGACAGCCGTAGCGCGACCGATGTGCCCCAGGTCCGGTCCTCCACCGCGGCGGCCGCGGTGACACCTGTCGTGGCGTCCTTCGCCACGATCTGCTGCCCGGCCGCGCTCCTGCCGTCCTGGAGCGCCACCGCGGCGGCGGGCAGCGCCACGATCAGTGCGGCGGCCGCAGCGACCAGTTGCAGCCGGCGCCTGCGGCTGTGCCGCCGCACCGCATCGACCTCGCCGGTCAGCCGCTCCAGCAGCCCCTGGGAGGGACGGGCGTCGATCCGGCCGGGTCCGGCGAGTTCGGCCAGCGACGTGGCGACCGCGGTGAAGTCGGAGAGCCGTACCGCGCAGGCGACGCATCCGGACAGATGCTCCTCGAAACGGAAGGCATCCGCAGGCTCCAGGACGCCCAGCGCATAGGCGGCCACGTCCCGGTGCCGCTGCTGCACACTCATGGGGTCCTCGATTCGTTTCCCTTGCGTCGCTCGCGCGGTCTGTCGTCCTGGAATACGGCTCAGGTCACAACTGTGCTCAACTTCGGGTGCGACAAGCGCAACATCTGGGGCGGTTCGGCCCGCGCGGGTGTGTGACGGGGCTGCCCGACGCTCTCGACGGTCCGGGGGACGACGGGCCGTAGTCCCGGAATCGAGGCGCGCATACACTCCGCAGCATGCTGCGCGTACTGGCTGTCGACGACGAGAAACCGGCACTCGAAGAGCTGCTCTACCTCCTCCGCTCCGACGCACGCATCAGGAGCGCGGAAGGGGCCACGGACGCCACCGAGGCGCTGCGCCGCATCAGCCGCGCGCTCGACGCGGGCCCGGACGGCGAGGACGGCATCGACGTCGTCTTCCTGGACATTCACATGGCCGGACTCACCGGACTCGACGTCGCCAGACTGCTGGCCGGTTTCGCCCGGCCGCCGCTGATCGTCTTCGTCACCGCGCACGAGGGCTTCGCCGTCCAGGCCTTCGACCTCAAGGCCGTCGACTATGTACTCAAGCCGGTGCGCAGAGAGAGGCTGGCCGAAGCCGTACGCCGGGTCCGTGAGCTGGTCGTCTCGGCGCGCGAGACGCGGCAGCCCGAGCCCGTGGGCTCGGCCGTGCCCGGCCCGGCCGTGCCCGCCCCCGTACTGCACACCGCACCCGCCGTGGCGCCGCCGGGCGCCCCGCCCGCAAATGCCGTCGGTGCCGAGCAGATCCCGGTCGAACTGGGCGGTGTCACACGGTTCGTACCGATCGACGACATCGCCTACGCCGAGGCGCAGGGCGACTACGCCCGCCTGCACACCAAGGACGGCAGCCACCTGGTGAGAATCCCGCTCTCCACTCTCGAGGAGCGCTGGGCCTCCCGCGGTTTCGTACGGATACACCGCAGCCATCTCGTCGCCCTCGCCCGCATCGACGAACTGCGCCTGGACGCCGGGGCGACCACCGTCCGGGTGGGTGCCGCCGAGCTCGCGGTCAGCCGCCGCCACGCCCGTCAGCTGCGGGATCTGCTGATGCGGCACGCACGCGGCTGAGCTGGTCCGGCGGTCCCGGCCGACCGTTCGACGGCCGCGGAGAGCCGCTCATCGCCCCGGCACGGCCGTACGGCGACGGGCGTCATCCGCTGACAGAGCCAGGACAGGAATCGGCGGTGACCGCCCCCGCCCGCCGCCTAACCTTGATCGGGCATGGGGAGAAGGGGCCTGATGTCCGATATCGAAGCACTGCTGGAGGAGCTCCGGAGCCTGCCGGCCACCCGGGTTTCCAGCGCTCGTGACCTCGAGGCGCTCCTCACGACGGTGAAGAGCGCCGCGGGCCGCTGGGCCGATGTGCTCTACGAGATCCAGGAATCGGCCCAGGGACTGGCCGGCCCCCGCGCCGAAGCCGCACTCGAGGTCGCGTTCCGCAGGGCCGAGGAGTCGTACGTCGAGCTGGAGATCGCGCTGAGCGACTGCGCCCAGCGGACGGGCCCCTGACGCGCCTCTGACACGCGAGCCGCTGACGCACGGCTTCTCTGCGGACGGCCACCGAGGCAAGGGCCACGGTCTCTACCGTCAGTAATCGCTGCTGCGTAGACTCCACACCTCCCGAGGGTCCGACGAGAGACGCTGGAGCGGACGACGATGTCTGCAGAGCAACAACCCCGCCGTGAAGTCGTCACCGGAGTGCCGCGCAGCGCCAGGCGGCCGCCCGGACACGCGCCCGCCCGGTCCGAGATCAGCGAGCAGACGACACTCGGCGCCACCTATGTACGCTCCCTGATGCGCAGCCAGCTGCGGGCCGCGCTCTACGCGCTGGGCACGCTCGCGCTGCTCGTCGGCTCACTGCCGCTGCTCTTCGCGCTCCCCGCCGCCTTCGACGGCAATGTCTCCTCGCCCGAGCCCTTCGTCTGGGCGGCGCTCGGAGTGGCGGTCTACCCCGTCATGTGGCTGACCGCCCGCTGGTACGTACGCCGGGCGGAGCGCAACGAGCGGGACTTCACCAGGCTCGTCGAAGGACGCTGAACGGTGCTCCCGGGAGAACCGACGTGAACCAGACCTACGCGGTGACCGCCGTCACCGTCGTAGTGCTCGCCACCGTGCTCATCGGCGCACTCGGCCTGCGAATATCCCGCACCACCTCCGACTTCTACGTCGCCTCCCGCACCGTGAAGCCCCGCCTCAACGCCGCCGCCATCAGCGGCGAGTACCTCTCGGCCGCCTCCTTCCTCGGCATCGCGGGCCTGGTGCTCCTGCAGGGCCCCGACATGCTCTGGTACCCGGTCGGGTACACCGCCGGCTATCTCGTGCTGCTGGTGCTGGTCGCGGCCCCGCTGCGCCGCTCGGGGGCGTACACCCTCTCCGACTTCGCCGAGGCCCGGCTGGAGTCCGCCGCGGTGCGCAGGCTCGCCAGCCTCTTCGTCGTCGGTATCGGCTGGCTCTATCTGCTGCCCCAGCTCCAGGGTGCGGGGCTGACCCTGGAGATCCTCACCGGTGCGCCCGACTGGGTCGGCGGACTCGTCGTCGCCGTCGTGGTCACCGGGGCCGTCGCGGCGGGCGGCATGCGCAGCATCACCTTCGTGCAGGCCTTCCAGTACTGGCTCAAGCTCACCGCCCTGCTGGTGCCCGCGCTCTTCCTCGTCGCCGCCTGGCTGGGCGACGACGCGCCCCGCGCCCGCTTCGACGCGCCGACGCTCTTCCGTGAACACACCGTCATACGCGTCGACGACACCGTCCGGGTGGATCTCGACGGCCCGCTCACCCTCGCCGTCTCCGGCGACATCGACGGCACGCCCTACGAACAGCGGCAGGTCACCCTGGACAAGGGCACCCACCGCATCGAGGCGGGCACCACCCTGCGCTTCCCGAAGGGCGCCGAGGTACCCGAACGGGCCTATGCCGGAGCCGATCCGTTCAGCTGGTCCCAGCCGCTCTCCGGCGGCCGGGACGGCTACCACCTGTACGCGACGTACGGACTCATCCTCGCCACCTTCCTCGGCACGATGGGACTCCCGCATGTCGCCGTCCGCTTCTACACCAGCCCCAACGGACGCGCCGCGCGCCGCACGACCCTCGTCGTCCTAGGACTGATCGGCGCCTTCTATCTGCTGCCGCCCGTCTACGGAGCGCTCGGGCGGATCTACGCGCCCGAACTCGCCCTCACCGGGGAAGCCGACGCCGCCGTCCTGGTGCTGCCCGAACGCATCATCGGCGGAATCGCGGGGGATCTGCTCGGCGCGCTGCTGGCGGGCGGCGCGTTCGCCGCGTTCCTGTCCACCGCGTCCGGACTGACCATGTCCGTCGCCGGTGTGATCACCCAGGATGTGCTGCCCGCGCGCGGCGTACGGAGCTTCCGTC
This sequence comes from Streptomyces lunaelactis, assembly GCF_003054555.1. Classification (NCBI taxonomy): domain Bacteria; kingdom Bacillati; phylum Actinomycetota; class Actinomycetes; order Kitasatosporales; family Streptomycetaceae; genus Streptomyces; species Streptomyces lunaelactis. Next base: position 7,655,598 of record NZ_CP026304.1, read on the forward strand.
TCGCGACCCTCCTCGCCATGGCGGTCCCTTTCGGTGTCAGTGTCGTCGCCACCAATGTGCCGGTCGCCGACGCTGTGGGGCTCGCCTTCGCCGTATCGGCCTCTTCGTTCTGCCCGCTGCTGGTGCTCGGCATCTGGTGGCGCGGGCTCACTCCGCCCGGCGCCGCCGCCGGACTCGTGACCGGCGGCGGCGCCGCGCTGACCGCGGTGATGGCCACCCGCGCGGGGCTCGCGCCCGAGGGCTGGCCGCACACCCTCATGGCCTGGCCCGCCGTGTGGTCGGTGCCGCTGGGCTTTCTGACCATGGTGCTGGTGTCGCTGGCCACCCCGCGCCACATACCTCCCGGCGCCACCGCGATCCTCGCCCGGCTGCACCTGCCGGAAGGCCTCGTCGGCAGGCCGCAGCCCGAAGGAGCGGAACGATGACCGGGATCGGACTGGCAGCGCTGGCCGCGGCGGGAGCGGTACTGCTCGCGGCGGGCATCGCACTCGGCCGCCTGACCGCACGACGCGGCGGCAAACCCGACCTCGACCTGGGCACGCCCGTCGAGCGGGCCACCTTCCACACCCTGCACACCGCGTCGCTGGCCGCACCCCCACTGCGCGCCGGCCTCACCGAGGACACCGCACGCAAGGCCGCCCGGCGGCTGCGCTCCCTGCTCGGCACCGAGGCGCTCTGCCTCACCGACCGCGAGTCCGTGCTCGCCTGGGACGGCCCCGGCGCCGACCACCATGAGCAGCGGGTGATGGTGCGCGTGGCCGAGATGCTGGACTCGGGGCGCAGCCAGAACGTGCACACCGAGTGCGAGGACCTGGAGTGCCCGCTGCGCTGGGCCGTGATCGCCCCGCTGACCGGTGAGGAAGGGGTACTCGGCGCGCTGGTCGCCTACGGCTCGCGGGAGTCGGCCGTCCTGGTGCGAGCCGCCACCGAGGTGGCCCGCTGGGTCTCCGTACAGCTGGAACTGGCCGAGCTCGACCGGTCCCGTACGCGGCTGATCGAGGCGGAGATCCGTGCGCTGCGGGCCCAGATATCGCCGCACTTCATCTTCAACTCGCTCGCCGCCATCGCCTCGTTCGTCCGCACCGACCCCGAGCGGGCCCGTGAACTCATCCTGGAATTCGCTGACTTCACCCGCTACTCCTTCCGCCGGCACGGCGACTTCACCAATCTCGCCGACGAACTGCGCTGCATCGAGCAGTACCTGGCGCTGGCCGGAGCCCGCTTCGGCGACCGGCTCAAGGTGACGCTCCAGGTGGCGCCGGAAGTGCTGCCGGTGACGGTGCCCTTCCTGTGTCTGCAGCCGCTCGTCGAGAACGCCGTCAAGCACGGCCTGGAGGACTCCCCGAGCGCGTGCCGCATCACCATCGCGGCGCAGGACGCCGGGGCCGAGGCCATGGTGACCATCGAGGACGACGGCGTGGGAATGGACCCGGCCGTCCTGAGAGGAATCCTCGCGGGGGAGCGGACGGCCTCGTCGGGCATCGGCCTCTCCAATGTCGACGAGCGACTGCGTCAGGTGTACGGCGACGACCATGGACTCGTCATCGAGACCGGCGTCGGCGCGGGGATGAAGATCACAGTCCGGATTCCCAAGTACCGGGCGGGTGTGCACTCCTCGGCGGGGCGCCGGTCCACCGGCTGAGATCTCCCCGTCGGCGTTGCGTCACCTCGCCACCGTTTCGTGTGAACCGGTGACGATGAGCGACGACAACGATCAGAAGAGGTGGATGGCCAAATGGCCCAGCGGCAGACCCAACTGCCAGGCCGGGGTCCATATCTGCTCGTACTCGTCCACGGCCATGTTCATCGGACTGGGAGGCGCCCAGAACTCGTTGTCGCCGAGATCGGCGGCCAGCAGCTCGGTCTGGCGCAGCCAGCTCCAGGCGTCCCGCGCGAGCGCGAGATCCACATCCGTCCCGCAGCCGAGATCGCGCTCCCGCTCCTCCCGGGCGGCCAGCCGCTCCTGAACCCACTCCTGCCAGGGGTGGCCGTAAGAGGTGAGGGACAGCCACTCGTCGATCCGGGAGACCACCCTGACGCCGGCGAGTTCGTCCGCGCTGTCGCAGAGATAGATGGTGAGGGCGAGCGTCTGTCTGCCCGCCCGGAACTCGAGCGAGCCGCTCTCCACGAGAGCACCGGTGCGGAGCATCTCGTCGGCGATGTACTCGGCGCAGAGCCACGCCATGGGGACTGCCAGCCCGCCTCCGCTGGTGCCGTTCGATCTCTCGGGCTGCACCCTTCCCACCTTCTTCCGGACGATTGCGTGTGCCGACTCGACGACGAGCCTTTCACCGTGAGACACGGCTACGGGCGCGTCTTTGCTCAACTTGAGCGTGAGGTTTCGCATACGGTCACCCTTTGGCCGTGGTCCGAGAGGGAACAGGTCACCACCGGGGCGTTCGGGGCGGACGTGACTGGGCCGCGGACAGCCCGGCGGCGTGTCCGGGAGTGCCGGTGGCGCGTCCGGACAGGCCTACGGACCGGACGAAGGGGCCGCCACTCCCTTTCGGGAGTCGCGGCCCCTTCGGGCGTGAATCCTCAGCGGGCCGGGTCGCGCCCGATGAGACCGAGCAGCCGGTCCTGCAGCGAAGCGTCGTCCGGGACCATCACCTCCGGCCCGAACACCTCCACGCCCGGGCCGTATGCGCCCGGCGTCCGCAGCTTCTCCATCACCTCGGCCGGAAGCGCTGCCGTGCCCGCCCACAGCCGCGCGACATCGTCGGCCGGGATCGTCTCGTCCTGCCCGGTGGCCCGGGCGAGGTCCCACCCGTGAAGGACGAGATCGTCACTGACGACCTGATCGATCTGCTGCTCGACCGACATGCGCCCGTTGGGCGTGTCGCAGTCGGCCCCGGCGAGAGCGGGGTCGTCCAACACGGCCTCGACATCGGCACGTACGGCCCGGAACGCGGCCAGCGGGTCCTCCTTCACCGACGGCGCCGGGCTGGGAGTGCGGTCGACGGGGCGCAGCATGACGCCGTGCATGGACACGATGTGGTCCACCACGTCGCGGGCGTCCCAGGCGGCGCAAGGGGACTGATTGGCCCACTGTTCGGGGCGCACCGCTGCGATCTTGTGCTCGAAGGCGTTGGCGTGTCTGCGGTAACGGTCGGCGATGGCGTTCATGGTCGGGTTCCTTCCGCATACGGGGGAGGTGGTCGGAGGACATGATCAGCCGAAGGCCGCCTGCACGTACGGCGGTTACCGAGGCGAGTGATCACGTTCGAGACATCGTTCGGACCCCGGGGTCAATGACAAGCTAGCGGCCGGCGGGCGCCGACGCGCCGGGCCTGGCGTAACCCGGCAGGCAGCGGGCGAGGGCGCGCAGCGCGTAGTACGAACGCGATTTGACCGTGCCCGGCGGTATCCCGAGCGTCTCGGCCGCCTCGTTCACGCTCAGCCCGTGGAAGTAGATCTGCACCAGCACCGCGCGGTGCTCAGGGCTCAGTGACTCGACGGCCGCCCGGACGTCGAGCGCGGCGACAGCACTCTCGGTGATGTCCGCCGGGTCCGCGGTGGTGGCCAGGACGCCGTCGCCGATCTCGGTGGGACGGGCCATCCGGGACCGCCGCGCGTCGATCGCGAGGCGGCGCCCGACCGTGAAGAGCCACGGCCGCATCGACTCGTACGGACCGTCGAACGCCTCCGGATGCTGCCAGGCGCGTACGAGCGTCTCCTGCAGCAGATCCTCGGCGCGCTGCTGGTCCCCGTAGGTCAGGCCGGACAGAAAGCTCAGCAGTGCGGGGCCGTGTTCGCGCTGCAACGCCGCCAGGGCCTGCTCATCGGTCGTCGTGGACGCGGTCGCCGTCGTCATTGCCAACACCCTTTCGCCCGGAGGTCACTGCCACGTGGCGTATACGAACGCATTCGGGCGTGAAGGGACAGACAGCGCACCGTTGTCCTCGGCGAGCGGTCGCACTGAGCGACGAATGGTGCGGTGAACGGTCAACCGGAAGCGACCGGAGCAGCTGCCTCCATCTCAGCGACTATGTCGGCTTTGCCCTTGACTCGCCCTCACTTCCGCTATGAATTCGGATTGTCATACTGATGACGCATTACATCCGATATGGAGCTGGTCGATGACACAGCGCACACGGCAGGGGGCGGTGACGCTCGCCGCCGTACTGCTGGGAACCGCGGCGGGCTGCGCCGGTCAGGCCGACCCGGGCAAGGCCTCGCCGCGCCAGGAGCCCCAGCACCCCGCACCCTTCGCGGCGGGCGGCACCGTCGCGGCGCGCGGCTTCACGCTCGTCGCGAGCGGAGACGTACTGCCGCACGACTCGGTCATCCGTCAGGCCAGGGCGGACGCGGACGGCGACGGCTACGACTTCCGGCCCATGCTCGCCGGCGTCCGGCCGGTCATCTCCGGGGCGGATCTGGCGATCTGTCACATGGAGACGGTGTACGGGGGGAACGGCGACTACACCGGCTACCCCGCCTTCAAGTCCCCGCCGCAGATCGCGAAGGCGCTCGCCTCCACCGGATACGACTCCTGCTCCGCGGCGTCCAACCACACCCTGGACGACGGAGCCGCCGGAGTACGCCGCACCCTGGACGCCCTCGACGAGGCGGGTATCAGGCACGCGGGCTCCGCCCGCACGGCCGCCGAGGCCGCGCGCCCCGCCTGGCTGAAGGCCGGCGGAGCCAAGGTCGCCCAACTGGCCTACACCTATGGCACCAACGGCTTCCCGCTCCCCGAGAAGCAGCCCTGGGCGGTCAGTCTCATCGACGAGAGGAAGATCGTCGCCGATGCCCGCGCAGCCCGGAAGGCCGGTGCGGATGTCGTCGTCGTGAGCCTGCACTGGGGCACGGAGTGGGAGACCGACCCCGACGAAAGGCAGCTGCGGCTCGGCCGGACGCTCACCGTGTCGACCACCGACGGCCGCCCCGACATCGACCTGATCCTCGGCACGCACGCCCATGTCCCGCAGGCGTACGAGAAGGTCAACGGCACCTGGATCGTCTACGGGATGGGCAACCAGATCGCCGGTTCAATGGTCAACTACGAAGGGGTCGAGGACCCGCGCGGCCACCAGGGCTCCATCGGCCGCTTCACTTTCGTACCGCCCGCGAGGCCAGGCGAGCGGTGGGCGGTCAAGAAGGCGGAGTTCATTCCGCAGTGGATGAACGCCGGGACCGGACGCGTCATCAATCTGCCGGCCGCGCTGTGCCGCGACGCGGACCTGGAGGACTGCCTCGCCGCCCAGTCGGCGATCCGCAAGGCGGTACTCAGCCGCGGCGCCGCCGAGCAGGGGCTCACCATGGGCCGCTAGGGTCTTTCGTTTGGATCAGGCCGGAGAGGTCCTGTCGAGCCCTCCAGGTCTACGGAACGACGGTCACCGGCCAGCGCCCGGCCTTCACCAGCCGGACCGCAACCGAACCGATGAACCGGTGGCCCGCAGACTCCGAGGCCCCGACCACCACGGCGTCCGCCTTCAGCTCGTCGGCGGCGGTGACCAGGCCGCTGTAGGGGTCGCCGCGGAAGGTGTGGAACTCCCAGCGCACCTCCCAGATCCCCTTGACCCGCTCGGCGGCGGCGCGGAGCTCGGCCACCAGGCCCTCGGCGATCTCCCCGGTCGTGTTGCCGACCGGGACGCCGAGAGCCGCGCCCGCAGCCATCACCGGCTGGACGTACACGATGGCGAGGAGGGCGTTCTGCCGCCGGGCGAGACCACCGGCGTACGACACCGCGCGCAGCGAGGAGTCGGATCCGTCCAGGCCGGCGACGATCACCTTCGGGCCGTCCGTACCGCGTTCGAATGGGTGGGGTTGCTGCCGGGGCTGCTGCTCTGTCACACCATCGAGGTTAGGCCCTGTCCGGCCGATCTTGCCGGGCTCGCCATCCTCCGCCTTGCTGAGGGGCGCTCGCGCACTGCGCATCACCGCCCGGCGCACAGGCCGCCCTGCGGATCACGCTGCCCCGAGCCGTTCAGGTGCCGTGACCAGTCGTCGCGCCGGCAACGGTTCCATGGGGGGCGACGGCACTTCGGGTGACGACCGCAGCATCGCCAGAAACTGGTCTCTCGGGACGGGGGAGAAGCCGATGGCGCGGACCGGCGGGCTGTCCCACTGCGCGTCGAGCAGCTGGACGCCGACGGTCCCGAACCGGTCGGCGAGATCGGCGATCGCCACTTTCGAGGCACTGGAGCGCCGGTAGAACATCGAGTCCAGACTGAAAACCGCCCCGGTCTGCATGCCGTAGGCGCCACCGATGAGTTCGTCGCCTTCCCACACTTCCACGCTGTGCGCCCACTCCCGTTCGTTGAGCAGAATCAGGCTCTGTCGCAGTTCCTCGGTCAGCCACTGGGGCCGGCGCCCCCGCTGGCACTCGTCCAGAACGTGAGAGAACGCCCGGTCGACCGTGGTGGTCCAGGCCAACCGGTTACGAAGCCGGCGCGCGAAACTATGACCGAGGTGGATTCCGCCGGGAGGGGCGACCGGCCGCGGGTCGGGTGACCACCAGGCGACTTCATAGGGATTGCGCTCCCCGCTTCCAACGATGGCGATCGACCCGGCCGCGACATTCGCCTCGAACAGCGCCTCATTCAGCTCGCACGCGTATGCGTCCTGGGCGGGAAATGGATACAGCCCGGCTCGGTATCCCTCCAGAATCGTCTCCGGACTCAAGTCCGCACAGAACGCGACGGGTCCGCCCGCCGACGCACTCGAAAGGTCGAGCGATCTCCAGGAGTCACATCGCGTCACCATCCAGGGTGTCCTCTCTCAGCCGCTCGGGGGCGGGTCGAGATACCCGCTGCCCAGCATCGAGTCGATGTAGCGGTCGAGCAGTCTGTCGTCCACAGGGGGAATTTCGATGTCCGTGTCGCGCAGCGCTCGTTCGGTGTTCCGCCGGGTGAAGGAAGGGAAGTTCTTCTGGAAGTACATCTCCGCGACCGAGACATCAGCGTGTGAGGCCCGGTCGACGAACAGCGGGACGAACGGGGTGACCGGGTGGGTCGGGTGGCCTGCGGCGTAACCCACCAAGTTCCGGACCCATTCGTCATAGGGCAGCTTCCGTACCGGATACCCGCGTGCGTCCAGCCGGTCCGCCAGGTCGCCGATCATGGCGAGTCCGGGATTGGTGAGGTGGTAGACGTCCCCTGTGGCCGGCATTTTGGTCGAGACATGGGTGACGGCGCGGGCGAAACAGTCCGCCGGGATGAAGTCCAGTGGCAGGTCGACGTCCGGGAAGAAGGACGAGTCGGCGATGAACCTGATGAGCGCGCATATTTCCGTGTCCGGGTTCATCACGCCCGTGGTCTGATCCCCCGTGACATCGTTCGGCCGGTAGATCGCGACCGGCAGTCCCTGTGCCGCGGCTTGGTGGAGTAGTTTCTCGGCCACCCACTTCGTTTCCACATACCCCACCCCCAGATATTCGGCGTGCGAGAGCGGGGTCTCCTCGGTGGCGTGCCGCACGCCCGCCGCTCCGAGGCCCGCGAGCACCGCCATGCTGGATATGTAGTGAACGGGAATGCCGCGGTGTGCCCCCGCGAGCCGGATGACCTCCCGGGTGCCGCTGACATTCGCATCCCGCAACTCGTGGTACGGGTAAATGAAATTGACCTCGCCGCCGCAGTGATACACCAGGTCCACCGTCGCAGCGAGGTGCTCGAACCGGTCCTGCGGCATCCCCAGGAACGGCTTCGTCAGGTCGCCGACGATCGGCACGACCCGTCCGGGCGAGAGGTCCCTCAGCAGATAGCGCTGGTGCGCGCTGCGGATACGCTCCAGGGCGTGGTCCGCGTCCGGTGCGCGCACCAGGCAGTGGATCCGCGCCCGCGTCGATGCCAGCAATGTGCTGAGCAGGTGTGTCCCGCAGAAACCGGTCGCGCCGGTGAGGAGGATCTCCGCAGGCCGCTCCGTGCGCGGAACGCGTGAGGCTGCCAGGCGGACCGGCACCCGCAGCTCGGCCTCGGCCCCGAAGTCCACGTGCGGCACGGACACCCCGTTGGCCGCACCGGCCCGCGCCGACCGGGCGACCTCGGTGAAGGCGCTGAGAGTCGAATTGTGCAGCAGGGAGCGGGTCAGATTCCGGATCTCCGTTACGCCGATGCCGAACATGATGCGGGCGCGCGCGAGCATCTCCATGGCGAGCAGGGAATTTCCGCCGAGCTCGAAGAAGTCGTCGGCCGGTCGCACCCGCTCGACGTTCAGTATTTGCGCCCACAACTGCGCCATACCGGTCTGTACCGACGGGTTTCCCGCATCGCCTTCTCCGACCGGTGTCCTCTCGCGGCGGGACAGGGCCTGGCGGTCGATCTTCCCTCTGTGGGTGACGGGGAGTTCGTCAACGGCGGTGAGAGTCGCCGGGACCATGTAGTCCGGGACGATCTCGGACACGAACGACCTGATTTGCGCGGTGACTTCGCCCGACGGCGGCAGGGCCGGCGTGTAGTAGGCGGCGAGTGCCCGGTCCCCGTCTCCGCGGTCACGGAGCACCACTGCCGCCTGGCCGACCGCCGGGTGGGCGGCGACGGCGGACTCGACCTCGGCGAGGTCGACCCGGAAGCCGCGCACCTTGGTCTGGTGGTCGGCCCGCCCGAGGACCTCCAGGTTTCCGTCCAGACGCCACCGCCCGAGATCGCCGGTGCGGTACATCCGCTCGCCGGGGACCGGTCCATAGGCGTCGGGCAGGAAGTGCTCGGCGGTCAGCAGCGGCTGCCGCCAGTAACCGCGTGCGACTCCGCAGCCGCCGATGTAGATCTCGCCTCTGCGACCCGGCGGCACCGGACGCAGATCCTGGTCGAGGACGTGGATGCGGGTCTCCTCAAGCGGCCGGCCGACCGGTGTCGGCCCGCGGGCGGCGTGCCCGGGGAGGACGTCCTCGGTCAGGATGCACAGCGTGGAGGTGATGGTCGTCTCGGTCAGCCCATAGGCGTTGACCAGGCGCACGCCGGGCATTTTACGGAACGATGTCCGGCAGTCGCCCGGGAGCACCGTGTCGCCGCCCACGATCATCAGCCTCAGGCAGCGCAGCGCCTCGCTGTCCTCCTCCGCGACTTTGAGCAGCTGATGCCAGTAGGCGGGCGTGAGATCCGCCACGGTGATCCCGTGTTCCGGCAGTTGGTGCAGCAGCTCAGTCGGCGCCCAGGTGTGCCTTCCGCCGAGGACCAGCGTCGCCCCGCTGAGCAGCGTCGCGAAGACCTGCTCGAGCGAGGTGTCGAAGCCCAGCGCGGCGAGCTGCAGTACACGGTCGCCGGGGGACAGTCCGTACTCGGCAGCCACCCGGGGCAGCACGCCCGACAGCGAGTGATGGCTGATCATGACCCCCTTGGGCGTGCCCGTCGACCCCGAGGTGTAGATCATGTAGGCCAGGTCACCCGACCTGGGGCCTCTCGGCGGCTGCTCGGTCGACCAGGACGCCGCATCCGCGAGGAAGTCCTCCATGAGGACGACACGACTCCCGCCGCCCTCGAAGGCCCCGGCGTGCTTGCGGGTGGTGAGCACAACCCCGGAACCCGCATGCTCGGCCAACCGCGCCAAGCGGCGGTCCGGAAATGCCGGATCAAGCGGCAGGAAGGCTCCGCGGGTCTTGAGCACCGCCAGCATCGCGACCACCATGTCCGCGCTGCGCTCCATACAGACGGTGACCACCGTCTCGGCGCGCACGCCGAGGGCAAGCAGCTGGTGGGCCAGCTGGTTGGCGCGGCGGTCCAATGCGCCGTAGGTGAGCTTGTGCGCGCCGGATATCACCGCGATCGCCTCGGGCTGCCGCGCCGCATGCGCGCGGATGAGTTCGGAGACGGTCGGAGCCGCCGGGGGGCCTTTCGGCCGCCGGGCGGAGGGCCATGTCCCGGCGGCCCCTCGCGGACGGGAACTGCGCGGGCGCATGTCCGTCCACAGCGTCTCCACTGTGGCCAGGCACTGGGCCCGGGAACCGGGCCAGCCCACGGGGTGCCAGCCGACCGGAATCTGGAGTTCGGCCGGCCAGATCGAGTACTGCTCCTCCTCGTTCACCAGGACCCTGCAGGATGCGGCGTCCCCCGACAGGAGGCGATGACTGTTGCTCACTATCCGACCTCCTGACAGTGACGTTCACGCACTTCCGATGATGCACGACCCGATGACAATGGGCGCGCCCTACAGGGCGGCCATGAGGAGTACTGCAAGCCAGGACGCGACAATTGGCCTATTCGGGCATCCCGTGGAACGCTTGATATGGCGCCACTTACGCAGCGAGGCTGCAGACGCCACCGCGCCTCATCGCATGCCGACCGAGGCTGCGGCGGCTATCCGTCCCACCCCTGGTCAGGGGCAAGGCAGGAGGTGGCTTGGGTTGTTGAACAACGAATTGCGATCACAGCGGCGGCAGCGTCTCATGGCCGGCTATTTCGCGTGGATGGCCTTGCTCACATCCTTCTATTACGTCTTTCCCGCCCATCGGGTGGTCTGGTGGGGCGTGATGGGGCTCAGCGGAATCCTCGCCATCTTTGTGGGAATCTTCCTCAATCGGCCGTCCCATTACGTTTCCTGGTTGCTACTGGCCGCTGCGAATCTCAGCTTCCTCACGGGTGAGGTGATAAATGTCGTCTACACCCAGTATCTGCACCAGCAGAATCCCTTCCCGTCCATTGCCGACGGCTTCTACTTGGCGCAGTACCCGCTCTACGCGGCGGGAGTGCTGATCTTCATCCGATGGCGGACGGCAAGCCGCGACCGCGGCAGTCTCATCGACGGTCTCATTCTGACGGTCGGTCTGGCGCTGCTTTCGTGGATATATCTGATCGTCCCGTATGTGCGCAGTCCTGAACTGACGTGGGTGCAGAAGGCATTCGCCATCGCCTATCCGCTCGGAGACCTCCTCGTGCTGGCCATGCTGGCGCGACTGCTCGCACCCCGCACGGGGAAAAGCCGCTCCCTGCAACTGCTCACCATTGGCACCGTCGGGATCCTCACCTCCGACGTCCTCTTCGGACTGATCCAGCTCAACGGCACCTGGCGCATAGGCACCGCCGTCGACCTGGGCTGGGCGCTCCTCTACACCTGCTGGGGAGCCGCTGCGCTCCATCCGTCCATGGTCACGCTTACCCAGCCGGTCCCGGTGCAGCCTCCGACGCTTGCGCGCGCTCGCCTTGGTGTGCTCGCCCTCGTGTCGCTGATCGCCCCATTGATGCTGCTGCTCGACGCGTGGCGGGGCGACAGCGGCAACTTCGGGGTCATCGGCGCGTTCTCCGCCCTGCTCTTCTTCCTTGTGCTCTCCCGTCTGGCGGGCGTGGTGACGATCCATCGCCGGGCTGTCGCCAGGGAACGGGTCCTGCGGGCCGGCATCGAGTCGCTCGCTGCGGCCCGCACGGTCGAAGAGGTGGCGGCCGCCGTCGAGTCCACAGTCGCGACTCTGCTGGCCAGTCCGCGGCGCAATGCCGCACTCGCCGTCCGTGACGACGAGGGCAACCTGCGGGTCGTCCGTGAGAACAGTGACGCGGTCCTGCCTGAACGAGGCCGGATATCCGACGACATACTCACCCTGCCCGCCGTCCGTGAACAGCGCCCCGTGCCCCTCCCCGAGCTGAGTCCGAGTCTCGCCGCCGGCCTCTCGGACAAGCACAGTGCCCTGCTGTGCCCCCTCGCCCTCGACCGCCCCTCAGGCGATCCACCGATCGGAGTGCTGGCGGTAGCGGGTGTCGAGAGCGAACTGCTCGACGTACGGACCACGCTGACGACCCTCGCTGAGCAGTCGGCGCTGGCCGTCGAGCGTTTCAGCCTCAGCCAGGAGATCAACCGCCAGGACAGCGAGGCGTACTTCCGGACGCTGGTGCAGAACACCTCGGACGTCATCCTGATCCTGGATGCCGGCGAACGGGTTCGCTACGCCAGCTCATCGGCGGTTCCGGTGCTCGGCTACCCCACCTTGGAGGGACGCCGGCTGACGGACCTCGTGCCGCCCGAAGACAGCCAGACAGTGGTCCGGATGCTGGCCGACATGCGGGCCCACGGCTGGAAGGACCGGCGTGAACACTGGCGGGTGTTGCGCAGCGACCAGACCCGCATCGAGGTCGAGGTGAGGTGCAGCGACCTGCGGGAGGAGCCCACCGTCCGCGGACTCGTCCTCACCCTGCGGGACGTCACCGAGCGCCGCCAACTCGAGCGCGAACTCACTCACCGCGCCTTCTACGACTCCCTGACCGGTCTGGCGAACCGGGTGCTCTTCGAGGACCGGACCGGCCACGCCTTGACGCGCGGTCGGCGCGAAGGCTCCGTAGTCGGGGTGCTGTTCGTCGATGTGGACGACTTCAAGGTCATCAACGACACGCTTGGTCATGGCGTGGGGGACGAACTTCTCGTCGCCGTTTCCCTGCGGCTGTCCACCACCATCCGCGCGTCCGATACCGCGGCGCGCATCGGCGGTGACGAGTTCGCCATGCTCACGGGGGACTCGATGACCCCGGGCGACGTCGAGACGTTCGCCGACCACGTCATCGAGGCGTTCAGAGAACCGTTCAAGCTGACCTCCGGCATGGTCAACGTGTCCGTCAGCGTGGGCATCGCGACAACTGAGGACAGCGACGACGCGGCCGAACTGTTCGCGCACTCCGACCTGGCGCTGTACTCGGCCAAGACCGCCGGTAAAGGCCAGTGGCGCAGATACAAGCCGGAACTGCAGACCAACCTCATCGAGCGGCACAAACTGCAGGAAAGCCTCGATGCCACCAATGTCGAAACGTCGTTCGCTGTGCGCTACCAGCCGATCGTCGAACTGGACACCAGCAATCTCGTGGGCTTCGAGGCGCTGGTGCGCTGGCCGCACTCGACGCGGGGAGTGGTGCTCCCCGAACAGTTCATCGCCCTCGCCGAGGAGAGCGGTCAGATCGTCCCGCTCGGCGCCTGGGTGCTGGGGCAGGCGACCTCCGACGCCGCCGGGTGGCGCAGGGAAGGCGCCCGCCGCGCCCACGAGGACGACATGCCGCCCGCGCCGCTCTATGTCAGCGTAAACGTCTCCGCCCGCCAGTTCCGCGACGCCGGGTTCGTCGACATGGCCCGGCGGGCGCTGGAGAGTTCGGGTATCGGACCCGAGACACTCGTCCTCGAACTGACCGAGAGCGTGCTGATGAGCCGCGGTGACAACGTACTGGAATGCATGAAAGAACTCACCGACCTGGGCATCCGGATCGCCATCGACGACTTCGGAACCGGCTACTCGTCCCTAAGCTACCTGCGCGAATTCCCCATCAAGATCCTCAAGATCGACAAGTCCTTCATCGACGGCCTCGGGGTGTCCAACCAGCAGTACGCCCTCATCGAAGGCATCGTGAACATCGCCGAAACCCTGGGCATCGCGGTGATCGCCGAAGGAATCGAGAACACGATGCAGCGCGACCTCCTGGCATCCATGGGCTGCCCGCTCGGGCAGGGCTACCTCTTCGCGCAGCCCATGAATTCCACCGACGCCGAAAGCCTCGTCCACTCTTCGCAGCGGTTGGGCCTGTTGCCGTCGGAGACCGAGTGACGACTGGGCGGTGATCAGCAGCACCTCGATGGCCGGCGCCTTGCGGGTCCTTCCGTGCGACTGGCCGTTACTGCGGAAGGAGTACTTCGCGTCCGGCCGCTTGAGCAGCCGATCGGCGGTCATCCCCCGTCCCCGCCGATCAGCGAGGCCATCGCCTGCGGCGAGGCAGCCGAGGCGGCAGGCCGCCGGCCTCTTCCTCCGGTCCGCGCGATGACCCGAACGCAACGGCCCAGTTCCTCCCGACAGGCGGGCCGCCGGTGGTCTCCTTAGAGTGCCAACCATGGGTGTCACCGTGGAGGAAGCCACTCCCGCCCGTGGCGGCTTGCTGAGCAGGGTGCCAGGGGCATTCGCGATGTTCTTCGCCGCACTCGGAGTGTTCTGCGTCGTCCTCGCGCTCATTCCGCCACTGCGCCGGCTACTGCGTCCCGTCGCGATGTTCCTGGACCGCGTCGCCGTACCCGTCAGCGCCAACCTCGCCTACGCCGTCTTCCTGCTGCTGCTCGCCGCCGCCATCGGCGCCCGTAAGAAGGCCGCCTGGTGGCTGGTCGTCGGCTATCTGGCTCTGCTCTTCATCGCCGACGTACTGGTGCTGATCTTCGACGAGGACTGGACCTGGATCCCGAATCTCGTGGTGTGCACGATCGCCCTCGTGGTGCTCGTCCTGGCACGCGGGGAGTTCTACGCCAGGACCCGTCGCGGGGCACTGCGCCGCGCGCTCCTCGTCCTGGTTCTCGGGCTCGCCGCCGGCATCCTGGTCGGCTGGGGCCTCGTCGAGCTGTTCCCCGGCGGACTGCCGCAGCGCCAGCGGCTGCCCTGGGCCGCCAACCGGGTGCTCGGCGGACTCGTCTCGGCCGACCAGTTCGACGGCCGCCCGGGGCGCGTGCTCTTCTTCCTCCTGGGTCTCTTCGGCGCGCTCGCCCTGCTCAGCGCGGCCAGCACACTCTTCCGCTCGCAGCGCATGGAAGCCGCACTCCAGGGCGACGAGGAGCCCCGTATCCGCGCACTGCTCGGCGCGTACGGTTCCCAGGACTCCCTCGGCTACTTCGCCACCCGCCGCGACAAGGCCGTCGTCTTCTCGCCCAGCGGCAAGGGCGCCGTCACCTACCGCGTCGAGGCGGGCGTCTGCCTGGCCAGCGGCGACCCGGTCGGCGCACGCGAGGCATGGACCCCCGCCATCGAGGCCTGGCTCGACGTCGCCAAGCGCTACGCATGGGCCCCCGCCGTCATGGGCGCATCCGAGGAGGGCGCCACAGTGTTCGCGCGCTCCGGGCTCGGCGCCATCCAGCTCGGAGACGAGGCGATCCTCCAGGTTGCCCGCTTCGACCTGGACGGCCGCGACATGCGGGTTACCCGGCAGGCCGTGAACCGGGTGAGGCGGACCGGGGCACGCACCCTGATCCGCCGGCACTCCGCACTCCCCGACGAGGAGATGAAGCGCATCGTCGACAAGGCCGACGCCTGGCGGGACACCGAGACCGAACGCGGCTTCTCCATGGCGCTCGACCGCCTGGGCGATCCGGCCGACGGCGACTGCCTGCTCGTCGAGGCCTTCGACGGGCACGGCAATCTGATCGCGCTGCTCTCGTTCGTCCCCTGGGGCAGGGACGGCATCTCGCTCGACCTGATGCGCCGTGACCGCACCGCCCCCAACGGTGTCATGGAGTTCATGGTCGCCGAGCTCTGCGCCCAGGCCCCCAAACTCGGCGTACGACGGATCTCCCTCAACTTCGCCGTCTTCCGCTCGGCCTTCGAGGAGGGCGCCCGCATCGGCGCCGGCCCGGTCCTGAGGATGTGGCGCAAGCTGCTCCTCTTCTTCTCCAAGTGGTGGCAGCTGGAAGCCCTTTACCGGTCCAACGTCAAATACCAGCCCGAGTGGTATCCGCGCTTCCTCTGCTTCGGCGACGCGGGCTCGCTCGCCCGGGTCGGCCTCGCATCCGGGATCGCCGAGGGCTTCGTTTCCGTACCGAGCATGCGCAAGCTCTGGGGGAAGGGGAGAAGCCGCCACGGCGTCGTCAGCCCCGTCACCACCGAGGGGCTGCCGTCCATCGACGCCCTCGGCCTGGCCGGTCCCGAACCGGGCACGGCGGCGGAGGAGCGGCTTCCCGAGCAGGTACGGATCCGTCACCGCAAGCTGGAGCGGCTGCGCGCCGACGGTATCGACCCGTACCCGGTGGGCATCGCCCAGCGCACCGACACCCTCGCCGAGATCCGTGCCGCACATCCCGCGCCCGAACCCGGCACCCGCACCGGCCGGCAAGCCACCGTCGCAGGGCGCGTGATGGTCGTACGCGACCTCGGCGGCGTGGTCTTCGCCGTACTGCGCGACTGGTCCGGCGACCTTCAGATCGCCTTCACCCGCGACGGCGCAGGCCGACAGGTGCTCAAGGGCTTCACCTCCGACGTCGACCTCGGCGACCACATCACCGCCACGGGGGAGATCGGCACCAGCGACAAGGGCGAGCTCTCGGTCTTCGTGACCGACTGGCAGTTGACCGGCAAGTGCCTGCGCCCGCTGCCCGACAAGCGGCGCGGGCTCGCCGACCCCGAGGCCAGGGTCCGCCGCCGGTATCTGGATCTGGTCGCCAGCCCCGGCGCCCGCGATGTCGTACGCCACCGCTCCACTGCCGTCCAGGCGCTGCGCCAGGGGCTGCTGGAGCGTGGCTATCTCGAGGTCGAGACGCCGATGCTGCAGCAGATCCACGGCGGCGCCAACGCCCGTCCCTTCACCACCCACATCAACGCCTACGATCTCGACCTCTATCTGCGCATCGCGCCCGAGCTGTATCTCAAGCGGCTGTGCGTGGGCGGTCTGGAGAAGGTCTTCGAGATGGGCCGCACCTTCCGCAACGAAGGCGTCTCCTACAAGCACAACCCCGAGTTCACGATGCTGGAGGCGTACCAGGCCTTCGCCGACTACGACGTGATGCTCGATCTGACCCGAGAGCTGATCCAGGGCGCCGCCACCGCCGCCTTCGGCTCCCCGATCGCGCACAAGGCAGGCCCGGACGGCAAGTTCGTGGAGCACGACATCTCGGGGCCCTGGCCGGTCAAGACGCTGTACGGAGCGGTGTCGGAGGCGCTCGGCGAGGAGGTCGACGCCGACACCGACGAGGCCACGCTGCGACGACTGTGCGACCGGGCCGGTGTGCCGCACGTCCCCGACGACACCCGCGGCGACGTGGTCCTCGAGATGTACGAGCGCCTCGTCGAGGAGCGGACCAAGATGCCCACCTTCTACAAGGACTTCCCGACCGACGTCTCCCCGCTCACCCGCCAGCACCGCCATGACCCGCGGCTCGCCGAACGCTGGGACCTGGTCGCCTTCGGTACGGAACTGGGCACCGCCTACTCGGAGTTGACCGACCCGGTGGAGCAGCGCCGCAGACTGACCGCGCAGTCGCTGCTGGCGGCGGGCGGCGACCCGGAGGCGATGGAGATCGACGAGGACTTCCTGGACGCGCTGGAGTACGCGATGCCGCCGACCGGCGGTCTCGGCATCGGGGTCGACCGGCTCGTCATGTTCCTCACCGGGCTGACCATCCGCGAGACCCTGCCCTTCCCGCTGGTCCGCCGTGGCTGAGGGTCGTCGCCTGCGGCCCAGGGCGTGTCTTTCGGATCTTGCCGGGCTCGCGTGCCCTGGCACGGCACCTCGCTGCGTTGTCGTCAGTCGCCTACGCTCCGCGTGGGCTCCTTCCTCCGCCTTGCGATGCACCACACCAGACCCCGCTCACTGATCCGGCCTGATCCCAAAGACACGCCCTACCACTGCTCCCATCGGGTAGTTTCGCCTGCACTACCGGTGTGGATGAGGCCCCGGGCGCGATGGCCGTGCAGCAGTTGGTCATGAAAAAGGATCAGATGCTCCGTGGGCGGCGGTCGGTGCTCCGTATCGTCGCCTGCCTCGGTGCGGCCGCCACCGCCGGGCTGCTCGTCAGCGAGCGGGCACAGACCCCCGGCAGGCCGGCGGCTCCGCGCACGGTCGGCGGTCCCCCGGCGGCCGCGGCTCCGCCGGCGAAGGCCTCGGTGTACCGGCTGCAGCCCATGACCGCGTACACCCCGCCGCGGTTCCGCCGGGCCGTTCCGCCGGTGCGCCGGCGCCCGTTCCTCAGGATGTCCGGGGCGGGCCGCACCATGGTGCTCACGTTCGACGACGGACCGGACCCCCGCTACACCCCAGGCATCCTCAGCACATTGCGCGAGTACGACGTACGGGCGATGTTCTTCGTCTGCGGCGAAATGGCCACCGACAACCGCGATCTGCTCCGCGAGATGGCCGATGCCGGCCATGTCGTCGGCAACCACACCTGGTCGCACCCGCTGATCCCCAAGCTCCCGCCGTCCAGGATCCGCGAGGAACTGGGCCGTACCAGCGAGGTGATCGAGAAGACGCTGGGCACCCCGCCGCTCTGGTACCGGGCCCCCTTCGGCGCCTGGAACAGGCACTCCTTCGAGATCGGCGCGGAGCTCGGCATGGAGCCCCTGGCCTGGACCGTCGACAGCCGCGACTGGACGGAGCCCGGCACCAGGACGATCGTCCGGCGGGTGCTGGACGGCGCGGGGCCCGGAGTCGTCGTCCTCTCGCACGACGCGGGCGGCGACCGTTCGCAGAGCGTCGCGGCGCTGCGCGACTATCTGCCCGAACTGCTCGGCGCCGGCTACCGCATCACCGTCCCGCGCCGCTGAGTCACGCGGCGGCTGCTCGGCCGCGGTTCGGTGGGAGCCCGGTGGGGCCGGGGATCAACGGATCTTGACCATACGCGCGAAGACCACGACGTTCCCGTTGTAGCCGCCCGCCTTCGAGTAGCCGCCGCCGCATGTGATCACGCGCAGCTCCGCCTGCCCCGTGTCGCCGTACACCCGGGCACCGGGGAAGTTCTCCTTGGAGAAGACCTCGACGCCGTACACCTCGAAGACCGCGGTACGGCCGTCGAAGCGTTCCACCTCGATGTGCTGACCCGTCCGAATGGAGCCGAGGCCGTAGAAGACGGCGGGCCCCGACAGATTGTCGACATGGCCGACGACGACCGAAGTGCCGCGCTGGCCCGGGGAGATGCCGTTCTGGTACCAGCCGGCGATATTGGGGTCCTGCGGGGGCGGCGCCTCGATCCAGCCGTCCTGGTCCAGACCCACGTCCATGACCGGCGTATCGACCTTGATCGAGGGGATCCTCACCCGTGCCGCGGGGGCGTACGGAAGCGTCTCCAGGGGGACGATCGGGGCGAACGTCTCGCCCGTGGCGCGGCTCAGCGAGACGGCCGCCGCCGGCTGGGGCGGGCCCAGGGCCACATCCGCCCCGTTCCTCATCAGAGCGATCCCGCTGAGCATGACGAGGGCCAGTACGCCCCAGGGCGAGCGTTTCCTCCACTCCGAGCCGCTGTGGTCCTGCCCCATGATTCTCCTCTTCTCGGCGCCTGTGGGCACGCTAAGTGAGCCGTGCCCGAGCGGCGAGGAGAGAAGGGCGAACGGGTGGTGGGACCTGCGCTGATGACCCATCCGAGTAATCGGCGGATAAAAATTCTGACGGTCTGTGACCTGCGCCTCCGTCAGATCCCTCGGCGCGTCGTCGGCGTGTCGTCTCACCGGGGTGGACCAGCGCCGAAATGCGGCGGCTGCGGGACCCGGTGAGGGTTCGTCATGGAAGACGTACTCGTCGAAATTCCCGGAGCGCCCGCTTTGGGGCGTCTTCCGCTGGAGGTTCAACGATGCGTGCTTCACGCGCTCTCGCAGTGGCTGCTGCCGCGTGCGTGGCCGTCGGGCTCTCTGCCCCGCTGGCCGCCGCGGGCGGCGACAACAACCAGAACACCGGTCCGATCAACATCAGCGTCAATCCGCAGGCGGTCCACCCGGGCGGCATCCTGACGATCACGGTCCAGGGCTGCAACCGCGGTGGCACGGTCTCGTCCAGTGTCTTCCCGACCACCAATCTCTCCGGGAACCAGGGAGGCCGCGCCACCGCCACCGCGCGGGTCAACGACAATGCCACACCGGGGCAGTACCACCTGTCCGTCAGGTGCAACGACAACCCGCAGGTGGCGACCCAGCAGTTCACCGTGCTGCCGGCGCGGGGCGCGCAGGGTGGTCTCGGTGGCTCGGTCGGCCCCAGCTCCACCGAGATGGCGCTCGGCGGTGGACTGGTCGCCGCGGCGGCCGTCGGCGGCACTCTCTTCATCGCCCGTCGCCGCCGTGTGATCAGCGGAAAGGTCTGACCGGCCGAACCTCCCGGTCGGCCCCAACCGCCCGTCGCCCCGAGTCCTGGCCAGGACTCGGGGCGACGGGCGTACAGAGGCGCTACGGGCCCAGGAGGTGGTAGGGGCGGGACGCGTCAGTGCTGATGGCTCCCGGAGCGGCGGCGTACGACATAGACGGTGGCGGTTGCCGCGGCGACGACCAATGCGGTGCCTGCGGCGAGCTCCCCGGCGTTCATTCCGCCGATGCTGCCGCCGAGACCGCCCCGGACGGCCCCGGGTGACGTGGAGACGGTGGAGCTGATGGTCGGCGTGGACCGTCCGCCGGCGATGGTGATATCGAAGTTCCCCGACGCCTGTCCAGTGCAGATGAACCGCACCGTGTACACGGCGCCCGGCCTGGCGTCCGTGTCGACCGAGGTCGAGGTGGAGGTGCCCTGGTTGATGGTGACGGCGTCGAAGACCCCGGATGTGGCCGTGGCCGGTCCGTTGCATCCGCTGGCGGACAGGGTGACCCGCCCGCCCGGGGAGACCGTCGAGGGGATGACAGTGAAGAAGGGCGTCGTCTGCTTGCTGTCGGTGGCTGCCGCGAGGGGAGCGGTCAGGGCGAGTGAGGCCACTCCCAGCAGAGCGGCGGATGCGGCACGTATCGCGCGCATGGACAATCCTCCGGGTCTCCGAGGAGCAGCTGTGGAACCGTTTCCACAAAGAGCAGGGAATGCACCTCGATGATCGAAAAGCTATGAGCGGCCGTTTTCGCCCGCGATCGCTGTCGTACGAATGGGGCATCGATGTCCCCCGGGCGGGCGACAGCCAGGGCGTGTCAGGCTGTCGGTTCCGGCGGCGGAAGAGATGGGGGCGCCGCGTCGGCGATCCGGGAACGGCAGTCGGCCCCGAAGGGAGTCCGGAGCATGGACGTGCGGTATCCGCCGATTGAGCCGTACGAGCAGGGGATGCTCGATGTGGGCGACGGCAACCGCGTGTACTGGGAGGTCTGCGGCAACCCCGGGGGCAAGCCCGCACTCGTCGTCCACGGGGGACCGGGATCGGGGTGCACCGATGGCGTACGCAGATACTTCGACCCGGACCGGTACCGCGTCGTCCTCTTCGACCAGCGCGGCTGCGGACGCAGTACGCCGCACGCCGCCGATCCAGCGGCCGACATGCGCCACAACACCACCGGCCATCTGCTCGCCGACATGGAACGGCTGCGGGAGCACCTCGGGATCGAGCGGTGGCTGCTGTTCGGTGGATCGTGGGGGTCGACGCTGCTCCTCGCTTACGCCGAGCGGCATCCGGAGCGTGTCTCCCAGATCGTCGTCAACGGAGTCACCACGACCCGGCGGTCGGAGACCGACTGGCTCTACCGGGGAGTGGGACGGTTCTTCCCCGAGCAGTGGGAGCGCTTCGGGGCAGGTGTCCCGGAGACCGACCGAGCCGGTGACCTGGTGGCCGCGTACGCGCGCCTGATGGAGGACCCGGACAGGGGCGTACGGGAGAGGGCCGCCAACGACTGGTGCGCCTGGGAGGACGCCGTACTGTCCCAGGAGCCGAACGGCGCCCCGCATCCCTACGGCGACCGCCCACCGGCCGCGCGCCTCGCTCTCGTACGGATCGCCTCCCACTACTTCGCGCACGGCGCATGGCTGGAGGAGGGCGCGCTGCTGCGGGATGCCGGCCGGCTGAAGGGAATCCCGGGTGTGCTCTTCCACGGCCGCCTGGACCTGAGCAGTCCGCTCGACACCGCCTGGGAGCTGAGCCGCGGCTGGCCCGAAGCGGAACTGGTCGTGATCGACGACGCGGGACATCAGGGCAGCGATGCGATGCGTGCGCAGCTGCTCGGCGCGCTCGATCGCTTCGGTTCCCTGAGTGACTGACGGAGCCAGTGGTGCAGTTGAGATCAAGCCATTCTGTCGTGGGGTGAATTCCCCTGGTGGAAGAGGGATTTCAACCGTTCGCGTTTGCGACTCCGAAGATTTTTTCGGACGCGTTGAACACAGCGCGCCCTCCCGTCCGTACCTAGAGCCAGGAACGGCGCACTGGCGCCGCAACAGGCTCGAAGGACTACGGGAGTGGACATGAACACCTGGCGTAACGCCTCGCTCGCGGTTACTGCGGCGGCCGTACTCGCGCTGACGACGGCGTGCGGTCAGGACAAGGGCAACGAGACCCCCAATGGTCAGGCCGTCGGCGCGGCCAACCCGGCCGCGCCCGGCAATGGCGGCTACGGATCGGACTACGGCTCCGGCACCGCGAACCAGGCGGCGGCCAAGCCCGCCGGTCAACTCGCCGTCTGGGACAGCAAGGAACTCGGCAAGGTCGTCACCGACAGCGCCGGCTTCACCCTCTACCGCTTCGACAAGGACACCGCCAGCCCGCCGAAGTCGAATTGCGAAGGCGAGTGCGCGAAGGCCTGGCCCGTTGTGTCCGCCGGCGGTGCCTCGGCCGCCCCCGGCACCGACGCCTCCCTGATCGGCGAGGTCACCCGGACCGACGGCACCAAGCAGCTCACCATCGGCGGCTGGCCGATGTACCGCTTCGCCAAGGACGCCAAGCCCGGTGACGCGAAGGGCCAGGGCGTCGGCGGCACCTGGTTCGCGGCGGCCCCCGACGGCAAGAAGGCCCAGGGTGGCGCGGGCGGCGACGACGACGGCGGCGAAGAGGCCGGCGGCCAGCCCGCCGACCTCGCCGGACTCTCCGTCCGCAAGGACCCCAAGCTTGGCGAGATCGTCGTCGACAAGAACGGTATGACGGTCTACCGGTTCAAGAAGGACTCCGCCTGGCCGATGAAGACGGCCTGCACCGGCGACTGCCTCAAGAAGTGGCCTGTTGTCGCCCCGGTCGACAAGAACGACACCGAGGGAATCCTCAAGAAGGGCTTCGTGACCTTCGACCGTCCCGACGGAATCAAGCAGCAGACGATCGACTGCTGGCCGATCTACACCTTCTCGGGCGACGCGAAGCCGGGCGACACCAACGGCCAGGGTGTGGGCGGCACTTGGTTCGCCGTCTCGCCCACGAGCAAGCTGGTCGGAGCGCCCAAGTAGTCCCCACGCTGCGCCTCCGGCCCAGCCGGCCCGTCTCACGCCCCCCGCGTGATGGCGGGCCGGTTGCTTGCCACCGGTCTGTGACGAACACAAGTGCCCAACACGTGTGACCAAGAACGGACCGCTAATTTCCGTTTGGGCTCGCTCTCTTGGCGGGCGATCAGTAGCCTCGGCTCGAACAACTGGCCATGGACATGGCCGAACTCCCCCGTGGCGACTTGTTGGAGACATCGATGGAGCGTCCCGCCTGGGCCCCGCAGGGCATCGACATATCGTTGCCGAGCGTGTCCCGCATCTATGACTACTACCTGGGCGGCTCGCACAACTTCGAAGTCGACCGGGAAGCCGCGCGCAAGGCCATGGAGTTCATGCCGGGCCTCCCCAAGATCATGCAGGCGAACCGGGCGTTCATGCGCCGTGCCGTGAATTACGCGGTGGGCGAGGGCGTCACCCAGTTCCTCGACATCGGCTCCGGCATTCCGACCTTCGGCAATGTCCATGAGGTTGCGCAGAAGGCCAGCGACGAGTCCCGCGTGGTCTATGTCGACCACGATCCGGTGGCCGTGGCGCACAGCCGGGCCGTCCTGGACGGCGACGAGCGGGCCGCCGTCCTCTCCGCCGATCTGCGCAAACCGCAGCAGATCCTCGACAGCCCCGAGGTCGCCGGACTGCTCGACCTGGACCGGCCCGTCGCGCTGCTCCTCGTCGCCGTACTCCACTTCATCGAGGACGAGGACGACCCGCAGAGCGCCGTCGCCGAACTCCACGACGCACTCGCGCCCGGCAGCCTGATCATCCTCACGCACGCCTCGTACGAAGGAATACCGCTGACCCAGGAGCAGGCGGGCGGCGCGGTCGGCGTCTACCGGAACATACGCAACCCACTGGTCATGCGCTCGCGCGAGGAGATCGCGCGGTTCTTCAAGGGATACGGGATGGTCGAGCCCGGTCTGGTGTCCATGCCGCACTGGCGGCCCGACGCACCCGCCGAGCAGGAGGACCCATATGCCTTTTCGGGCTTCGCCGGGGTGGGGCGCAAGGCGTGATGGCGCCGTCGCAGGCGACGGGTTCCGCGACGGACCCGGACAGCCTGGAGGACAGACTCCGGCGGTTCGCGACGATCTGGAGCCGGGCCATCTTCCCGGTGACGGCCACGTCGTTGACCCGGCCCGAGCTCGAACAGCATCTGCTGCCGCTGGCCCGGCAGTTGAGCGAGTCGCTGCACGCGCGTCCCTTCGACCCGCAGGCCGCCCAGCGGATCGGGGCCGCTCTGATGGAGGCCCACTGCACGGACCCCGAAGCGCTCAGCCGCACGCTCGGCGTCGTCGACGCCTATCTGGTCCTGTACTGCGGCAGCGGCGATCCTGAGCAGACTTCCGAGGAGAGCCGCGCCCGTTGCGCCCGGCTGCAGCACGCGCTGGCCGCCGGCTTCGCCCACGGGCTGCGCGAGCGGACGCTGGCCGAGCAGGAGTCCATCGCACGCTCCTCGCTGCTGGCCCGCAGCGACGCGGTGCAGGCGCTGCACGCCACCGAGGCCCGCTTCCGTGCGGTGTTCGAGGGCGCAGCGATCGGCATCGGGATCGCCGACCTCGACGGCAATGTGCTCGAGGTCAACGAGACCCTGACGCGGATGTTCGGCGGGCTCGAGCACCATGTGCGCGGCCGCAAGGTGACCGACTGGGCCCACCCCGAGGACCGGCCGCACGTCTGGCAGTTGTACCGGGAACTGGTGCGTGGCGAGCGCGACCACTTCCGCGTGGAGAAGCCGTTCTTCCGCAACGACGGCACGGTGCTCTGGACCAATCTGACGGTCTCTCTGCTGCGGGACCCCGACGGTCGGCCGGAGTACCAACTGGCGCTGATGGAGGACACCACCGAGCGCCGGCTGCTCAATCTGCGGCTGCGCTACGAGGCCACGCACGACGCGCTGACCGGACTGCCCAATCGCACGCTCTTCTTCGAACGGCTGGAGAAGGCGCTCTCCGCGGGCGACGGCGCCCGCTTCGGCCTCTGCTACCTCGACCTCGACGGGTTCAAGGCGATCAACGACAGCCTGGGCCACGCGGCGGGGGACCGGCTGCTGGTGGAGGTCGCGGACCGGCTGCAGAGCTGCGCCACCGCGCCCGGCGAGATGGTGGCCAGGCTCGGCGGCGACGAGTTTGTGGCGCTGACCACCGGACCCGACACCCAGCGTGAGGTCCACGACCTCGCCGCCCGTATCCTCGGCGTGCTCGGCTCACCCATCCGTGTGGACGGCCGGGAGTTCACCGTACGCGGGAGCATCGGCATCGTCGAAGGTCCCGCGGGCGAGCGCACCACCGCCGAGGTGCTGCGCAGCGCCGACATCACCATGTACCGGGCCAAGTCGGCGGGCGGCAACCGCTACGAGCTCGCCGACCCGGAGGCGGACGCGCGCGCCATCACCCGGCACGGACTGACCACCGCGCTGCCCGCGGCCCTGGAGCGCGGTGAGTTCTTCATCGAGTACCAGCCGCTGGTGCACCTGGGCGACGGAAGTGTGCACGGCGCCGAGGCGCTGGTGCGCTGGTGCCACCCGCAGCACGGCGTCCTTGGCCCGGACCGGTTCATTCCGCTCGCTGAGCACACCGGACTGATCGTGCCGCTCGGCCGCTGGGTGCTCCAAGAGGCCGTACGCCAGGCCCGGTTCTGGCAGAGACGCCACTCCGACGGCGGCCCGCTGCGGATCAACGTCAACCTCTCGCCCGCCCAGCTCCACCACCCCGGCCTGGTCGCCGACACGGTCGACGTCCTCGAGCGCTCCGGCCTCGAACCGGGCGCGCTCTGCCTGGAGGTCACCGAGTCCGCGCTGATCGGCGCCGACGCGGATCTGCTCAAGCCGCTGCGTCAACTCGCCGAGATGGGCGTGGACATAGCTCTCGACGACTTCGGCACGGGCTACTCCAACCTCGCCAATCTGCGCCGGCTGCCGGTGAGCGTGCTCAAGCTGGACCGCTCCTTCACCCAGGGCATGCAGCGGCATCCGGCGGACCCCGTCGATCTGAAGATCGTCGAGGGCATCGTCTCGCTGGCGCACAGCCTGAAGCTGGCGGTGACGGTGGAGGGCGTGGAGACGGGTGCGCAGGCGGAGCAGCTGCGGGAGCTCGGCTGCGACACCGCACAGGGCTGGTACTACGCCCGCCCGGGCGCGCCCGACCGGATCCACGCGCTGGTGCTGGCGGACGCGGTGTAGTTTCCCCCGGGCTCCGCCCCGGACCCCGCGCCTCAAACGCCGGCGGGGCTGGATTTTCGGGCGCCCGAAAATCCAGCCCGTCCGGCGATTGAGGACAACGGCCGAAGGCCGTGCCCGTCGACGGCGGTCAGCGGGCCGACACTCCCACCCCTGGTGGTCTATGGGCGCGCCTCAGCGTCCCGGTGGTGAAGGACCTGGTCGCGACGATGGACGCGGAGGGAGTTCGGTGTCTGCACTCTGACCGGCGAGTGCGCCACGGCCTGCCCCAAAGGCATCCCGCTGCCGTCGATCTCGGCGATGAACAAGGAGTGGCTGCGCGCGACGCGCAAGGCCGGCGCTGAGAAGGCTGTTGAGAATGCTGATGAGGCTGGGGCCATGAGAATCAGGACAGCTTTCCGGTGTGAGGACGCGCACGTCTTCCCGACCTGAGCAACAAACTCTTCACTCAACTGTCACATCCACCGCAGAATTTACGTCTGCAGCAGCAGCGGGACGCACGGACAGCAAGATCACTCTTGTTCAACGCTGCACTGTCTATCGCGACATGTCCGCATAGCAGCCAACCAAATCCCGGAGATTTCGCCGGAGTTCGGGTGAGCCGATAGGTATGGCCAGGTCACGGGCGCCGACCACGCCCGTGACCTGCCGAACCACTGCCATCTCTGGGGGTTGCCATGCCTGAACTCACCCGCCGACGCGCCCTGGGCGCCGCCGCAGGAGCGGCCGCCGCTCTCGCCGTAGCGGGCACCGCCGCCGCCGCGGCCGCCGCACGGAAGGAACACACCGCAGCCGATCCCGCGTCGTTCGACGAGGTCTACAAGGGTCGCCGTATACAAGGCACGCCGTCGCACGGCGGCGGACATCACGGCGGCCACGGTGGGGGACACGGTGGCGGCTACTCCGTGCACATAGACGGCGAAGAGCTGCATGTGATGCGCAACGCCGACGGCACCTGGATCAGCGTCGTCAACCACTACGAGCCGTTCGCCACGCCCCGCGCGGTGGCCCGCGCCGCCGTCGCCGAACTCCAGGGCGCCGACCTCGTCCCGCTCGTCACCGTCTGATCCCGGAGCACCGTCATGACCGTACGCAAGAACCAGGCCCAGCTGACTTCAACCGAGAAGCGGCGCTTCGTCGACGCGCTGCTCGAGCTCAAGCGCACCGGGCAGTACGACACATTCGTCACCACCCACAACGCCTTCATCATGAGCGACACCGACAACGGGGACCGGGTCGGCCACCGCTCCCCGTCCTTCCTCCCCTGGCACCGCCGATTCCTCATACAGTTCGAGCAGCAGCTCCAGGCCGTGGATCCCGACGTGGCGCTGCCGTACTGGGACTGGACGGCGGACCGCACCGCCGCCTCCTCGCTCTGGGCGGCGGACTTCCTCGGCGGTACAGGCCGCAGCAGGGACGGCCAGGTGATGGACGGCCCCTTCTCGGCGGCCTCCGGCAGCTGGCCGGTCAATGTAGGGGTCGACGGGCGCACCTATCTGCGGCGGGCCCTCGGCGCCGGCGGGCGACAGCTGCCGACCCGGGCCGAGACCGACTCCGTACTCGCCATGTCCACCTATGACGCGCCGCCGTGGAACAGCGCGTCGGACGGCTTCCGCAACCACCTGGAAGGCTGGCGCGGCGTCAATCTGCACAATCGGGTGCATGTCTGGGTGGGCGGCCAGATGGCCACCGGTGTCTCCCCGAACGATCCGGTGTTCTGGCTGCACCATGCCTTCATCGACCGGCTCTGGGCGCAGTGGCAGGCCCGCCACCCCGGCTCGCCCTACCTCCCGGCCGCCGGCACCCCGGACGTCGTCGACCTGCGCGACACCATGCGCCCGTGGAACGACGTGACCCCCGCGGACATGCTCGACCACACCCGCCACTACACCTACGACGCGGCCTAGAGGCCGAGGGACCTCGCCAGATACGGCGCCGTGCGGCTCCCGGCCGCCGACGCCACATCCGGCGGGGTACCGGCGGCGACGATACGACCGCCCTCGTCGCCGCCCCCGGGCCCCAGGTCGACGACCCAGTCCGCGCCCGCGACCACATCCATGTCGTGCTCGACGAGCACCACCGAGTGGCCCGCGTCGACCAGACCGTTCAACTGCCGCATCAACACCTCGACATCGGCGGGATGCAGCCCGGTCGTCGGCTCGTCCAGGACATAGAGGGTGTGGTCGCGGCGCAGCCGCTGCAGCTCGGAGGCGAGCTTGATGCGCTGGGCCTCGCCGCCGGAGAGCTCGGTCGCGGGCTGGCCGAGACGCAGATAGCCGAGCCCCACATCAAGCAGGGCGCGGAGGCTGCGTACGGCGGCGGGGACACCGTCGAAGAAGTCCGCGGCGGCTTCGACGGTCAGATCAAGCACCTCGGCGATGCTCAGCCCCTGGTAACGGACGCCGAGCGTTACTGGCGCAGAGCACTTGTTCCGTGAGTGCGGTATTCCTGGCTGGCCTCGGGCGCACGGACAGGCAGCGGGCAGCGCCTGAGCGCTGGTTCGGGAGGCGTTCGCCAGCCGCAGCCGACGCGGAATGTGTACGGGCTGCGACAGCACCGAGCCTGATTCACGGGCCCTTGTCAGTGGTGGCAAGCAGACTGTGGTGCATGACTTCGGTAACCGCACATGACTACGCCTGGATACGTTCCTCCCCGTTGTTCCGCCACGCGCTGGAGACCGGGTACACCCTGACCCTGGTGCGGGGCGTCACCCCGGTGGATGTGCTACGGGTGATGGAGGCGGAGCCGCAGGGCACGTGCACAGGGGCGGACGCGCTGATCGAGCGGCAGGAGGAACTGCTTGACGCGACGGACTACTGGGACGAGTCCTTCATCTCGGGTGCGTTCACCGTGCCAGGCGTCGGCGGCGACTGGACGCTTGTCCTGCACTTCGACGGTGGCGTGGGGATGCGGCCACGCTTTCTGGAGGCCTTGTCGGCAGGCGGGCGTGCCGTGGTGCACTCCAGCAACGGAGGCAAACCCATCCACCTGTTCCACTGGTACGAGGACGGGGAGCTTCGGACCACCTTCGAGTGGCCCACGGCCAGGGACGGCAGCACCCCCGACGCTCTCAACTCGGTGATGCGTGAGGTCGGTTTCGATCTCTCCGACGACGAGGGCGACACTGGCGCGCGAGTCGACACCAAGGCGGTGGTCCTCGCCCTCGCCGAGCGGCTGACCGGTGTGCGGGTGACGGAGGAACTGCTCCGGGATGCCGAGTACCACCTCGGGCACCTGCCCGAGGAGCCCGCCGAGGAGTGGACCGGCATCGTCATCGACATCACCGACGCCCACGGGGAACGCCTCTACAAGGAAGTCACACGCGAGGAGGTCGAGGCCGCCGTGGCGCGCGCCCGCGCCGAGTCCGCGGAACCGATTGTCATCCTCGGGCCCTCGTCACCCGCTCCCTGACCCTCTCAAAACCACTCGTCTGTGAGCCCGTGGATTGGGCACCTGGGTTGTCGTTGCGACGGATCGCGACGCTCGGCGCCCTCGGGATACTCGCCCGCCCGCGAGAACAGCATCCGCAGCGAATTGGAGTCCTCGGACGCGGACATACGAGTCGTGGGGGCTGTGCATAGCGGACGATTCTAGGTTCTGTCCGGACACGCCCTGCGCGTCCGCGCTGGTCAGACCTGCGCGGCGGGCGGGGTCAGCCCCGCGATCCGGGCGAGCCGGCGGAAGGAGTCCAGCAGGGCTTCACGGTCGTACGTACTCGTCGTGACCAGCACCTCGTCGGCGGCGCTGTCCTTCACCACAGCCTCCAGCGCGTCCGTGACCTGCTCTTCGGTGCCCGCGATGTGGCCGGTCAGCCCGGACTCGTAGAACTCGCGCTCCTTCGCCGTCATCGCCAGGGCCTCGATGCGCTCGGGCGGGGCGAGTGGCGGGAACACGCCGTGCGTACGCGAGTAGGCCATGGACCAGGCCTCCGGCATGAGCAGCCGGTGGGCCTCCGCCTCCGTGGCGGCGACCGCGACCGTGCCCGAGACGACCACATAGGGCCGCTCGGACCAGGTGGACGGCCGGAAGTCCTGCCGGTAGCGGTCGACGGCGGCCAGCATCCTGTCGCGGCCCCGGATGTCGCCGATGACCAGCGGCAGCCCGGCCTCGGCAGCGATCGTCGCTCCTTCGCCGGTGGCCAGGAGATACGGCGGGACGCGCAGGCCCTCCGCCGGGCGGGCGTGGACCTGCGGATGCGCCCTCTGCCCGCCTGTGAACCAGCCGAGGAGCTCGTCGAGCTGCGCGGCGAAGTCCACGGCGTCCTGCTTGTCCCGGCCCAGCGCCTTGCGTATCCCGTCGGTGAAGCCGACCGAGCGGCCGAGCCCCATGTCGATCCGGCCGGGGAAGAGCGACTCCAGCACCCCGAACTGCTCCGCCACGACCAGCGGTTGATGGTTCGGCAGCATCACACCGCCCGTACCGACCCGGATCGTCGAGGTCGCGGCGGCGACGGCCGCGGCGAGGACGGTCGGCGCGGAGCCCGCCGCTCCCGGCACGCTGTGGTGCTCGGAGACCCAGAAGCGGTGATAGCCGAGCGCCTCCAGCTCCTGGGCGAGACGCACGGTGCCGCGCAGGGCCTCGGGCCCGTCGTGCCCCTCGCGGGTGCGGGAACGGTCGAGTACGGAGATCCGGGTCGATTCGATCAATGCGCTCACGTCTGCTTCAACGTCAGCACCGCGCGAGGATTCCCCAGGTCTGGCGTGGTGCGTCGCAAGGCGGCGGAAAGAGCCGACGCGGAGAGTCGGCGACTGACGACAACGCAGCGAGGCGCCGTGCCAGGGCACGCGAGCCCGGCACGATCCGAAAGACACGCCCTAGGCTGGGGGCGTGACGCGAAACAGCAGGCCACTGGCCATATTCGACCTGGACGGGACACTCGCCGACTCCGGACACCGACAGCACTTCCTGGAGCGCAAGCCGCGTGACTGGGACGCCTTCTTCGCCGCGGCTCCCGAGGACCCGCCGCTGGCGAAGGGCGTCGAGCTGTGCCTCACGGCGGCCGAGGCGTGCGAGGTCATGTACCTCACGGGCAGGCCGGAGCGGTGCCGCAGGGACACCCTGGCCTGGCTGGCCGAACAGGACCTCCCCGCGGGCAAGGTGTTCATGCGGCGCAACGACGACCGCCGGCCCGCCCGCACCACCAAGCTGGAGATCCTGCGGCGGCTGGGCCGGGACCGCGAGATCCGGATGCTGGTGGACGACGACGAGCTGGTGTGCGACGAGGCCGAGCGGGCCGGCTTCCCGGTCGTACGGGCCCGGTGGGCGGCCGGTACGACCGAGGCGCTGAAGGACGCGCAGGAGCGGGAGGGCCGTACCTGATCCCGGCACTCCTCAGGAGGGTCGCCGACGGGCTCAGTCGCCGCCCTGCCCGCTCGCCGACGGGCTCGGTCGCCGCCCTGCTCAGTCGCCGTCCTCGAGGCGGAAGCCGACCTTGAGGCCGACCTGGTAGTGCTGGATCTGCCCGTCGACGATCTGGCCGCGGACCTGGGTCATCTCGAACCAGTCGAGTCCCCGCAGGGTCTGGGCCGCACGGGTGATGCCGTTCTGGATGGCCTGGTCGACGCCCTCCGGTGAGGTGCCGACGATCTCGGTGACCCGGTAGGTGTGATTCGTCATGGGTGGCGCACTCCTCTCGATACGTTCACTCAACGGTGCCCCACCAGGACGCGCTGCGCGAGGCGTCGGGCGCCGGACGGTCGTCCCCGGCGGGCCCCAGGGCCAGCCGGGAGACGATGCGGTAGCGGTCGCCGCGGTAGAGGGAGCGCACGTACTCCACCGGACGGCCGGCGCTGTCCGAGGTGACACGGTCGAAGAGCAGGGCAGGGGAGAGTTCCGGGACGCCGAGCAGCTGCGCCTCGCCCTCGCTGAGCACGGTCGGCTCGATCGACTGCACGGCCCGGGCGGTCGTGACCCGGCGCTCCTTGTGCAGATAGGCGTAGAAGCCCGTCTCCATCTGCTCCGGGGTGAGCCCCGGCACGAGGTCGGCGGGGATGTGCAGATACTCCAGCGCGATGGCCGCACCGTCGACCAGCCGCAGCCGGGCCACGTACACCAGCTCGGCGGCGGGGGAAACGTTCAGCTTGCGGCCGACGCGGGCGCCGGCGGTGACGGCACGGAATTCAAGCACCCGGCTTGTCCAGGAGCCCGGGGCGTGCGGGGCCGTGGCCGGGCGGCTCTCGGCGACGAGTTCCTGGGTGATCTTGGCGGGGGCGACGAACATGCCGCGGCCGTGTTCGCGTACGAGTCGTCCGGTGGCGACGAGTTCGTCGACGGCGGCGCGCAAGGTGGGGCGGGACACGCCGAGTTGGGCGCTGAGGGTGCGCTCGGAGGGGATCGCGTCCCCGGGACGCCGGTCCTCGACCAGGGCGAGCAGATGCGCGCGCACCCGCTCCCGCTTGAGCACCGCTCTGGGTGAGCGGTTGTCGTGCATGCTTGCCTCCCCAACAGGGCGCCCCCACGCCGGATCCTGCGGGTCAGTATGCATCTCCGCTCGCCGGAGAGGGCCCCTGCCGAATCCGGCCGGACGCAGTGTTCAGGCCATTCACGTGGTGCTGATTGACCGTCATACTCCGTGGTGTGCGGTCCGACGGCCGGAGCCGCCCGATCGGCGAGGTTCGGACGCACGGCCGCGTGTTCCGCACCCAGCTGCTGCATATACGCACCGAGGGCGGGGCGTTGCGTGTGACCCGGAATGCCCTGCTGGGCAAGATATGGCTGGTGCGGGGCGGGTTCGGGTCGGTGGCCTTTTCAGATGTGAGGGGGAGCGGATGGGGGCGGTGTGGATCCTGCTGCCGCTGCTGCGGACGCTGGCCCGGGTCAGCGTCCGGGCGGGTGGGCAATTGCTCGGGGTCGCGCTGCTGCGGTGCCTCACACCCATGTGGGTGCTGGTGCGGCCGCAGGCGATGGCGCGGCGCCTCGCTTGGGGCGAGGAGGCCGTCGCGGTGTACCGCGCCCTCATGGTCGGCGGGCGCCCCCGTCAGGGACATCGGAACGGATTGGCCCGCTCCCTTGCCCTGTACGCCCATGTGCTGCAGCTGAGCGGCCGTTACGAGGAGGCGCTCGCCGCTGCGGACGAGTCCCTGGCCGTCCCCGGCGCCCGTGCCTCCGCGACGCAGAACGCCTACACCCTCCACGTCCGCGCGCAGGCGCTTGCCGAGACCAACCGGCTCGACGAGGCGCTCACCGTGGCCCGGGAGTGCGTGGCGGCGTACCGGCACGCTGTGCCCAGGCGCCGGGACAGGTCGTTGGGGAGCCACCTCGGTGCCCTGCGCACGTACGCGTGGGTGCTGGGCCGCTTGCCCCGCGTGGCGGAGTCCGTGGCCGTCTACCTCGAGTGCCACGCGCTGCTGCGGGACATGTCCCTGTGGCAACTGATCCGCATCCAGTCGGTGCAGGCCCGCGTGCGGATCGAGCTGACCGGCGGACTGTGCGACCTCGGCCGGTACGACGAGGCGGTCGCCGCCGGTACCGACGCCCGGGAGTGGACCGACGGCCTCGGCCCACGGCTCTACCCCGAGCTCCAGCCGCTGCGCGCCCAGCTCCTGACCGACCTGGCATGGAGCTACGGCGCGACCCGCGACCTCCCCCGGGCGTGCGACACCGCCGAGCAGGCCGTCGCCCTGTGCCGAGCCCTGGCCGAGCGCGATCCGGCAACCGGCGAACCCTGCCTCGTCCTCGCCCTGGAATGCCTGGCACACCACCTCGGCGAACTGGAAGTCCCCGCGGGGGAACGGCGGGTACTGGGTGAGTTGGTCGACCTCTGCGCCCGGCTCGCCCGCACCCTCCCCGACGACTACGAGCCGCGGCTCGCCACAGCCCTGGATGTCCTGGCCTTCCGCCACTGGAGGCAGGGCGCCCACCGCAAGGCCGTTGAGGCCGCCGAGCGCAGTGCCGACGCCTACCGCAGCGCCGCCGGGCGCAATCCCCAGGCGTACGAACCCGAACTGGCCCGGGTGCTGGCCGACCTCAGCGCCCGGCAGTGCGGCAGGGGCAACGCCGACGCCGCCGTGGCCAACGGCCGCGAGGCACTGGCGATCACGCGTCGGCTGGCCGAGTCCGAGGGGGACACGTACCAGCCCCTCATCGCCGAACGCCTGCAGTTCCTCGCCCAGGCCCTGCGCCGCACCGGCGACGGCCCGGGGGCGCTGGCCTGCTACGAGGAGGCCGAGACCGTCCTTCGGGCGCTCATGGCGGACGCCGACCCGGAGTCCCATGAAGCCGAGCTCGCCGCCACCCTCTCCGCCCTTGCCGCCACCCTCCGCACGACTGCCGAGGCCCACCTCACCGCGGGCCGCGCCGACGAGGCCGTCACCGCCCTGCGCCGCCTGCTCGCCCTCGCCCTGCGTGCCGACCGGAGCGATGTCCACGCGGCCTGCCTCACCGCCTTCGCCCGGGCCCGCGCGCAGGCCCCCGACGAGGTCGGGGAGGCCTGGCAGCGGGCCACGACGGACCCGTTCCCGTCGTTCGTCTATCGGGCTTCCTAGCGCCTGGATTCCGACCGCAATCGGTCAGTACGCGTCGCCAGTCGTCGACGAGGTGATGATGTCGCCGTGCGCGAAGTCGCCCGGCGGAATGCCGGGATGGTGGCCCTCCGGGCGTGGATGCGGCACGGAAGTGCCGAGCGCGAGCCGGGAGACGATGCGGTAGCGGTCGCCGCGGTAGACGGAGTGGACGTACTCGACCGGGTGGCCGGCGGTGTCGGTGGTCAGCCGTTCCACGAGCAGCGCGGGGGAGAGGACCGGGACGTCCAGCACCGCGGCCTCGGCCTCGTTGACGACGGTCGGCTCGATGGACTGCACCGCCTCGTCGACGTACACCTGGTGGTGCTCCCGCAGATGGTCGTACAGATCGCCGGCCTCCAGCTCGTGTGGGGTGAGGGAGGGGACCAGCTCGGCCGGGATGTGCAGATGCTCGATGGCCATCGGAGCTCCGTCGACCAGCCGGAGACGGGCGATGTAGACCAGCTCGGCGGCGGGGGAGACACGCAGCTTGCGGCCGATGCGGGCGCCGGCGCGGATGGTGGCGAGTTCCAGGACGGTGCTGGACCAGGTGCCCGCGGCCCTCGGCACGGCGAACGTGGCGTCGTCGGCGACGAGTTCCTGGGTGATCTTGGCGGGGGCGACGAACATCCCGCGGCCGTGCTCGCGTACGAGCTGTCCCGTGGCGACGAGTTCGTCGACGGCGGCGCGCAAGGTGGGGCGGGACACCCCGAGTTGGGCGCTGAGGCTGCGCTCGGAGGGGATCGCGTCGCCCGGACGGCCCGCCTCGATGAGGCCGAGCAGGAACTCCCTGACCCGCTCCCGCTTCAGTACGGCACCCGAAGAGCTGCTCTCCATGGACCTGGCCTCTCTGCTCCACACCAATGACCACTGGTCAGATGGTAAGCGGCATTCTGACCAGTGACCCCGTGGCCCATCCGGTGTGGTGCGTGAACAGCCAATGTTTTCAGGGCACTTGACGACTTCATTGGTCCATGCCACCTTCTAGCCACGCCATTGGCCAGTTGACCAATTGGTCAACTCCCTCTCGAGGTGACCGCGTGAAGATCCGCTTCATCGCCGCTGCTGCAGCCCCAGGGTCTTCCCGTGCTTCCCTCATATCTGGACGCCGGGTCCGGCGGTCGTGACCGGCCCGGATTCCAGGCGCGGA
The DNA here is from genome assembly GCF_003054555.1 of Streptomyces lunaelactis. Lineage (NCBI taxonomy): Bacteria > Bacillati > Actinomycetota > Actinomycetes > Kitasatosporales > Streptomycetaceae > Streptomyces > Streptomyces lunaelactis. The sequence continues at coordinate 7,691,133 of NZ_CP026304.1, forward strand.
TGCACTCCCACAGAGCCCGGCTCGACGCGCTCGCCGTGCCGAGCCGACCCCCCATGCACCACCCGTCCGGAGAGGAAACCCCATGAGCCACAGTCCCCTGCGCAAACGTGCCGTCGTTGCCGCCGCAGTGGCGGCCGGCCTCGGCTGCGCGGCGCTGACCGCGCTGCCCGCCGCTGCCGCCGGAGAGCAGGTCAAGGTCCAGTACCGGCAGAGCTCCACCGGTGGCGACCAGGCCGAGCCCTGGTTCAAGGTCGTCAACACCGGCAGCAGCTCCGTCCCGCTGAACCAGGTCAGGATCCGGTACTACTTCAAGGCCGACGCGGGCGCCTCGTACACCTTCGCCTGCTCCTGGGCGGTCAAGGGCTGCGCAAACATCACCGGCACTTTCGGCACGCTCGCGCAGACCACCGCCACAGCGGACCGCTATCTGGAGATCGGCTTCACGGCGGGAGCGGGCTCGCTCGCACCGGGCGCGGACACCGGAGACATGCAGCTGCGCTTCCACCGCTCCAACTGGCAGCCGCTGAACCAGAGCGATGACTACTCCTTCGCCGCGTCGCAGACGGCGTACGGGGACTGGGCCAAGGTCACCGCGAGTGTGGGTGGGACAACGGTCTGGGGCACGGCCCCGGCGGGCAACGACCCCGATCCGGACCCGACCGACCCGCCCGTCGACGGAGACACGCTCTTCGACGACTTCAACTACGCCGCCCACACCGACCCGGCGATCGGGGCCCACGGCTGGTACGTGCGCTCCAACTCCGGCGGTCCCGGCGTGCCGGGCGCGACCTGGGCGCCGCAGAACGTCACCTTCGCCAAGGAGGGCACCAACTCGATCATGAACCTGGAGACCTCCACGGCCGGCACCGGAGAGTCCACCGAGCAGACCGAAGTCCTCACCCGGGCCATTAAGTTCAAGAACGGCACCTACGCTGCCCGGGTGAAGTTCTCCGACGCGCCGAAGTCGGGGCCCGACGGCGACCACCTCGTCCAGACCTTCTTCACCACCAACGACCTCAAGGCCCCGATGGCCGACGACTACGCGGAGTACGACTTCGAGTATCTGCCCAACGGCGGCTGGGGCGAGCCCGCCAACATCCTCTACACCACCTCCTGGGAGACCTACCGGCCCGACCCCTGGGAGGCGGTCAACCAGCACTCCGAGGTCCGCGCGAGCTACGCCGGCTGGCACGACCTCGTTGTCACCATCGACAACAGCAACATCACCTACTACGTCGACGGCCAGGGGTTCGGCCGTCACGACGCCCGCTATCTGCCCGAGCGGCCGATGTCCATCAACTTCAACCAGTGGCTGATCGATCTGGCGGGCCAGAGCAGCACCGCACCGCGGGCGTACGACCAGAAGGTCGACTACGTACTGCATGTAAAGGATCAGGTGCTGACTCCGGCCCAGGTCGCGGACCGGATCGCCGCCTACCGGGCGGCCGGGACCACCTTCGAGGACACGGTGCCGGGCGGTCAGTGAGCATGCCCAGGGGCGGACGCCAGGCGCGCGTCCGCCCCTCCGCCGCATCCGAGCACACCTTCCGGGGCTTGACCGGTTCTTTGGTACAGACCAAACTCCAGCCACACCCGTGCGAGCGCGGAGCGCGCTTTCCCCCCATGTCGGGTTCACGCTCCCGTGCCCTCACGCAGAAGGTGACCCCCTGTGAAGAACCACTCGCTCGCCCTGTCCGTCGCGCTCGTCTCCGCTCTCACCCTCGGCGGCTGCGGGCTTGTGCCGGGCGCCGGATCCGACACCCGCACGGTCAGGATCTGGCTGATGAAGGACAGCGTCACCGACGACTTCCTGAAGCGCTTCACCGCCGCGTACACGGAGGACAACCCTTCCGTGAAGCTGGAGTTCACCTTCCAGGAGTGGACCGGCATCGGCAAGAAGGTCACCGCGGCACTGGAGGACGACGAGGCGCCGGACATCATCGAGGTGGGCAATACGCAGGTCGCGCAGTACGCGGAGAGCGACGGACTGTGGGACCTCACCCTTGAATCGGTCCGCGACCTCGGCAACGAGGACTGGCTGCCCGGCCTCGCCGAACCGGGCAGCATCAACGGCTCGCAGTACGGCATTCCCTGGTACGCGGCAAACCGCGTCGTCATCTACAACAAGGACCTCTTCACCGGCGCCGGGATCAAGCAGCCGCCGAAGACCAGAGCGCAGTGGCTCGAGTACTCCGAGAGACTCAACGGCAACGGCGTGCAGGGCATCTATCTCTCCGGTCAGGACTGGTACAGCCTGGCCGGGTTCATCTGGGACGAGGGCGGCGAGCTGGCCGTCGACAAGGGCGGCTGGGAGGGCGCGCTGGACACCCCGGCGGCGCTGCGCGGCATGGAGTTCTACAAGCAGCTTCAGTCGCACGGCGAAGGGCCCAAGGGCGGGGACGAGGAGACACCGCCGCAGGCCGAGGTCTTCGCCAAGGGCAACGTCGCCCAGATGATCGCCGTACCGAGCGCCGCCACCGTCATCGAGAAGGCCAACCCCGAGCTCAAGGGCAAGCTCGGCTTCTTCCCCGTACCGGGCAAGACGGCCGCGAGACCCGGCACCGTCTTCACCGGCGGTTCCGATCTGATCGTCCCCGAGAACGCGCGCGAACGGACGGCCGCGGTCGAGGTGGTCAAGGCGCTGGCCGGTGAGCGGTGGCAGACGGATCTCGCCCGGACGATGAACTACGTGCCCAACAAGACGACACTCGCGGGCGTCATCAGGGGCGAGGAGAGTACGGCGGCGATGGCCGCGGGAGCCGCACACGGCAAGGCGACGCCCAATTCTCCGCAGTGGGGCACTGTCGAGGCCGACAACCCGATCAAGCCGTACATGACGGCCGTGCTGCAGGGCAAGGAGCCCCGGCGCGAAGCGCGGGCCGCGTCGGCGCGCATCACCGCGGCGCTCCTGCCCCGCTGAGCACGAGGGTCCGGACCGTCCGTAGCGAGCGGGCCGCTCGCTCATCGGGCTGAACCAGAGGACGGACCCTCACGCTCTGTGCAGTTCCTGTGGCACCACATCCCCGGCATTCAGCCGTCGCACATCCACTCTCCGCCGAGCGGTCATGTCGAATCCAGTCGGCCACGGAAGAAGTAAGGAGCCGGGCCGCCGCACCCGCGGTCCGTCCCTTCCGTCCGGCACAGGAGACCGTCATGCCCGCTCTGCCAGCTGTCGTCCCCGCCCCGCTCCCCGCACAGCTCGTCACGCCCCTCGATGCCCCGCTCCCCTCGCCCGGCGCCGAATCCGACCAGCCCCGCTATGTCGTCGGGCTCGCCCGCGACCAGGAGGACGTACGGGCCGCGCAGCGGCTGCGCCACCTGGTCTTCGCCGGCGAGATGGGCGCCAGGCTGGACGGTCCCGAGCCGGGTCTGGACATCGACGCCTTCGACGCGTACTGCGACCACCTCCTGGTCCGCGAGGCCGACACCGGCGAGGTCGTGGGCACCTACCGGCTGCTGCCGCCCGACCGCGCCCAGGTCGCTGGACGCCTCTACTCCGAGACCGAGTTCGACCTCGCCAGGCTCTCCCCGATCCGCCACGACCTCGTCGAGGTCGGCCGCTCGTGTGTCCACCCGCGGCACCGCAACGGCGCCGTCATCGCGCTCATCTGGGCCGGTCTCGCCCGCTACATGGCCCGCACCGGGCACAACTGGCTGGCCGGCTGCTGCTCGATCCCGCTCGCCGACGGCGGCACCCTCGCGGCCGCCACCTGGGACACCGTGAAGGCCAAGAACCTCGCGCCCGAGGAGTACTGGGTCACCCCCCACAAGCTCTGGAACCCCGACTCCGTCGAGCGGCCCGCCGGACGCACCGAGCTGCCCGCGCTGCTCCGCGGCTACCTGCGGCTCGGCGCCTGGGTGTGCGGAGCGCCCGCCCACGACCCCGACTTCGGCGTCGCGGACCTCTACGTCCTGCTGTCGCTGCGCCGCACCAACCCCCGCTACCTGCGGCACTTCCTCTCCCTCGCGCCCGTACGGTGAGCGTCTGGCTGCCCAGTGCGCCCTGCACCCCGCGGGGCTGCGCGACCCACCACGGCCCGGCCGCCGGCTACCTCACGGCGGCCGCCCGGCTGCTGGCGGGAATCGTGACCGTGCTCGCCGGCCTGCTGCTCGGGCCGCTGGTCGCGCTGCTCGCGGTGGTGCTCGGCACCCGGTTCCGGCACCTGATGACCCGCTGCTGGGCGCGCGCGGTGGTGCGCGCCTTCGGCGTACGGATACGGGTCATCGGCAGGCCGTACGCGCCCCGGGCGTCCCTGGTTGTCGCCAACCACATCTCCTGGCTGGACATACCGCTGATCGCGGCCTCCCTCCCGGGACGGATGCTGGCCAAGAGCGAGATCCGGCGCTGGCCGGTGCTCGGGCCGCTCGCCGCGCGGGGCGGCACGCTCTTCCTGGAGCGCGACCGGCTCCGTACGCTGCCCGCCACCGTGCGGGAGATGGCGTCCGCGCTCGACGGCGGCGCGCGCGTCATAGCCTTCCCCGAAGGCTCCACCTGGTGCGGTCGTGAGCAGGGCAGATTCCGGCACGCCGTCTTCCAGGCGGCGCTGGACGCGGGCGCCGCCGTCCAGCCCGTACGCATCCGCTATCTGCCCACCGGCGCCGCCGCGTTCGTCGGGGACGACTCGCTCGGCGCCTCCCTGTGGCGGGTGGTGGCGGCCGGCGGGCTCACCGCGGAGATCCGGCTGCTGCCGGCCATCCCCGCGGGGAGCTGCCCCGACCGCCGTTCACTGGCCCGCGCGGCTCAGCTGGCCGTCGCCAGCGACAGCGCGAACCTGCCCTCCGTGTCCGTCCACCAGTGGGTCAGCTCCAGCTCGGCGGCGGCCAGTTCGGTGCGTACCCCCTCCTGACGGAACTTCGCCGAGATCTCCGTACACATCTCCTCGCCCGCCTCGAAGGGGACCACGAGATCCAGCTCAGGGATCTTCACGGTCAGCGCGAAGCGGGCGCGCAGCCGCATCTCGATCCATTCCTGTTCCCGGTCCCACAGCGCCACATGCTCGAAGTCGTCGGGGTCGACGTCCGCGCCCAGCTCCCGGGCGATGACGGACAGCACGTTCTTGTTGAACGCGGCCGTCACCCCGGACGCGTCGTCGTACGCCCTGACCAGGACGTCCTCGTCCTTCACCAGATCCGTGCCGAGCAGCAGCGCATCGCCGGGTGCGAGCAGCGAACGCACGGAGCGCAGGAACACGGCGCGCTCGGCGGGCAGCAGATTGCCGATCGTGCCGCCCAGGAAGGCGACCAGGCGCGGCCCGGGGGTGCCGGGCAGCGCGAGGCCGCGGGTGAAGTCGGCGATCAGGGCATGGACGTTCAGCCCCGGCCGCTCCTCGAGCAGCGCCTTCGCCGCGCCGGTCAGGGCGCTCTCGCTCACATCGACCGGCACATAACTGTGCAGCGACGGCAGGGCGTCCAGCAGATGCCGGGTCTTCTCCGAGGAGCCCGAGCCGAGCTCCACGAGGGTGTGCGCCCCGCTCGCGGCGGCGATCTCGGGGGCCCGGTGGAGAAGGATCTCCCGCTCGGCGCGGGTGGGGTAGTACTCGGGCAGCCGGGTGATCTCCTCGAACAGCTCGCTGCCACGGGCGTCGTAGAACCACTTGGGCGGCAGCGCCTTGGGCGTACGGGTCAGGCCGTGCAGCACATCGGCGCGCAGAGCGGCCTCCGTCGCGTCCTCGGGCAGGGTTCGGGTCAGCAGGAACGGGCTCACTCCGTCGGCTCCTTGAGCGGGGTCAGTAGAACATCGGTGCGGGTTGCGGCGAGCAGTGTGCGGTCGGGCACCTCTCGCCAGTGCGGATCGTCGTCGTACGGCTCCGAGGCCACGACCGTGCGGCGGCCGGGCTCGGCCAGATACCAGAGGGTGTCGCCCCACGCGGTCGCCGCGATCGTCTCGCCGTCCGTGAGGAGGAGATTGAGCCGGGAACCCGGCGCGGCCCCGGCGACCTCGCGGACGGTGTCGGCGAGCGCCTGGCCCAGCTCGTCGCCGTCGCGCAGCCGGTGCAGCACCAGCGCCCACACCAGCGCCGAGTCGCAGCGCGCCTCCAGCGACAGCAGCTCGGCCGCGGGCAGGGTCAGGGCGAGCGGCTCCAGGGAGCCGGGCCAGCCCCGTACCGCGCCGTTGTGGCTGAACAGCCAGGGCCCGGCGGCGAACGGCGCGGCCGCCGCCTCACCGTCGGCGCCCGCCTCGGTGGCGTCGCGGACGGCGGCGAGAAGCGCCCCGCTGCTCACCACCCGGGCGAGATCGGCGAAGGAGAGATCGGCCCAGACGGGTCCCGAGCGGCGGTACCGGGCGGGCACGGGATCGCCTTCGGCGTACCAGCCGACCCCGAAACCATCGGCGTTGACCGTTCCGTGCCGCTGATGACGCGGTGCCCACGACTGCCGGTACAGGCTGTGCGCGGGCTCGACGATCAGCTGCCCGAGGGGCAGTGGCGGACCGAGGTAGGCGATATGGCGGCACATCAGCGGCGGCCCTCCTGCGGATCCGCGTCCCGTGCGGTACGGAATCCGGAGAAGATCTGGCGGCGCACCGGCAGATCCCAGTTGCGGAAGGTCCCGCGGCAGGCCACCGCGTCCACGGCGAACGAACCGCCGCGCAGCACCTTGTGCGCGCTGCCGAAGAAGACCTCGGAGTACTCGCGGTAGGGGAAGGGAGCGAAGCCCGGATACGGGAGGAAGTCGCTCGACGTCCACTCCCATACGTCACCGATCAACTGCCGTACTCCGAGGGGCGATTCACCCTCGGGATAGCTGCCGGCCGGGGCGGGCCGCAGATGGCGCTGGCCCAGGTTGGCCTGCGAGGGGCCCGGATCGGCGTCGCCCCACGGGTAGCGGCGCGAGCGGTCGGCGTCCGGGTCATGGCGAGCGGCCTTCTCCCACTCGGCCTCGGTGGGCAGCCGCCGCCCGGCCCAGCGGGCGTACGCATCGGCTTCGTACCAGCTCACATGCAGCACGGGCTCGTCCGCCGGCACCGGCTCGGTGACGCCGAAGCGGCGGCGCAGCCACTGGCCGCCCTCGCGCCGCCAGAACAGCGGCGCTGCGATGTCGTGCCGGCGGACCTGGTCCCAGCCCTCGGCCGCCCACCAGCGGCGGTCCGTGTAGCCGCCGTCCTCGATGAAGGCCTGGTACGCGCCGCAGGTCACCGGCACGGTGTCGATGTGGAAGGCCGGCACGAGGCGCTGGTGCGCGGGCCGCTCGTTGTCGAGCGCCCACGGCTCGGTGGATGTGCCCATGGTGAACGGGCCGCCGGGGACGAGGACTTCGGCCGGCAGACCCTTCGCGCTGCCCGCGGGCGGCTCGGGCGCGGTGAGCGCGGCAGGGCCCTTCCGCAGCTGATGGGTGATCAGCATGGTCTCGTCGTGCTGCTGTTCGTGCTGCGCGATCATCCCGAAGGCGAACCCGGCATCGACCAGGGGTCCGCCTTCCAGCGGGGTGCGGTCGAGGACGTCCAGGACTCGGCCGCGTACATCAGAGGCGTAGGCGCGCGCCTCGGCCGGGGCGAGCAGCGGGAGTGTGGGACGCAGCGCGCGCGGATGCTCGAAGGCGTCGTAGACCGAGTCGATCTCGGGCCGCATTGCCTCGCGCCCGGCGACGGTGCGCAGCAGCCACTGCTCCTCCTGGTTGCCGATGTGCGCCAGGTCCCAGACCAGCGGGGACATCAACGGAGAGTGCTGGGCTGTCAGTTCATGGTCGTCGACGCACGAGGTGAGCGTGGCCGTCCGGGATCGGGCTGTGGTCAGCGCATCGAGGGCGCGCCGCCGTAGGTCGTCGGTCATGTGCGGAGTTCCTTCCCGAGGGACGGGATGCGCAGATCGTCGGCGGGACATCGGCCCCGCAGGACATGGCGCTCGTTGAAGGCGGCGACCGCGTCCCGTACGGCGTCGGACGCGCCGATACGGGGGAGTGCCTCCAGGGCGAGGGCGAAGCAGGTCACCGCCGCCGCGTGCAGCTCGGGATCGGTCAGTCCGTCCCTGGCGGCACTGACCCACAGCGGATTGCGCGGCGCGGGCAGTGAACCGGCCGTCTCCGCCAGTGGTTTGACGGTGCGGTAGACCGTCTCGGCCGCCTCGGCGTCGTCGAAGAGCGCGGTGGTGACGGCGAGCGGCACCATCCAGCCGTCCTCGCCCGACTGGGCGTCGATCATGCGAAGCTCAAGATGGCCACGGGGGCGTACGGGCGGAAAGAGCGTGGTCAAGTGGTAGTCGAGATCCTCCCGGGTCGGCGGGCGCGGCGCCCCTGAGCGCATCCACTGCCGGAACGTGAGCTCTTCCGGCAGCTCCCACGGCCCCTCTGCCGTACGGACACACATCACCGGCGCGTCCAGCGCGTGGGCGGCCCAGGCGGAGCGCGGCTCCTGGTCGAGCGGGGGTGCCAGAGGCCGTACGGCATCGAGATCGGCCCACACGGCCTGCCGGGTCGAGCGCCAGCCGGTGTAATGACCCTCCCGGGCGGGGGAGTTGGCGAAGACCGCCATCAGCACCGCGCCCAGCAGATGCGCGAGCTGCCAGCGCCGGCCGTGGCCGAGCGGTCCGGGCTCCTCGTCGCCCGCGTCCAGACAGATCTGTATGGACGCGGAGCTGCACATCATGGCGCGGCCGGCCGGACCCGTCCGGTCGAGATACGCCTCCATGGCGTCATAGCGGGGTTCGTGGAGCAGCCGGCGCGGGGGATGCCAGGGGTCGAGGCCGAGTCCGGTGAGGGTGAGGCCTGCCGGGTGGAGCGCGCCGCGTACGGCGTCCAGGTCGGCGGCGGTGGAGTCGATGCACTCCATCAGGGAGGCGGCGGGAGGGGAGCTGAGCTCCAGCTGGCCGCCGGGTTCGAAGGTGAGAGCCGAATTCAGGGGCAGGGAACGCACCTGGTCGAAAGCCGCCGCGAGACGGTCGGCCCCGACCGGGTGCTGCGGTCGGTGCAGGTCATGAACGAGCCATTCCACTTCCACGCCCACGGCGCGGGGCGGCCCGTTCTTGAAGCAAATACATCGGAGCAGGTCCTCCGCCTCGGTCTCGGCGATAGGCCGGCCGTACTCGCTCGCATCGGGTTGATGCATGATCGATTCCTCCTGTAGAAGGCTCTCACCAACCTAAGGCCACGCCCGCCGGTTCGCACAAGAGTGCCCCCCGGCGGGTCGAAAACCGATTGCCGCGTAGGCCTGTGGTCACCGACGATGACCGCCATGAGCGCACGACTGCGGGGGATCGCGAAGCAGACCGAGGAGATCGTCGAAGCGGGCCACTACCTGGCCTCGGACGGACGCCGGGTGCCGATCGGGCCCGAGGTGGCCGCCGCCTTGGCGGGCACACGGATGTACGGGCCGGATGCCGTACGGGTCACGCCGGACACGGACCGCAGGACCCGCTTCGAGGTCACCGGCGAGAGCAGCACCCAAGCCGCCCAGCGCCTGACAGCCGCGGGCCCGGGGCCCGTCGCCGTGCTGAACTTCGCCTCCGCGCGCAACCCCGGCGGCGGCTACCTCAACGGCGCACAGGCCCAGGAAGAGGCCCTCTGCCGCGCCTCGGCGCTGTACGCCACGCTGCGGCGCGCCCCCGAGTTCTACGACCACCACCGGGCAGACCGCAGCCCCTTCTACACCGACCGCGTCATCCACTCTCCCGGCGTCCCCGTGTTCCGCGACGACCGCGGCCGACTGCTGGATGTGCCGTACACGGTTGGCTTTCTGACCTCGCCCGCGCCGAACGCCGGGGTGATCGCGAGCCGCACACCGGACCAGGCGCACCGCATCCCGGCCGCTCTCGCCTCGCGCGCGGAGCGCGTGCTGGAGACGGCGGCCGAGCGCGGCTACCGGCGGCTGGTACTGGGGGCCTGGGGCTGCGGGGTGTTCCGCAACGACCCCGAGGCGGTCGCGGGCGCGTTCCACGCCCTGCTCACCGCGGGCGGCCGGTTCGCCGGCCACTTCGAGGAGATCGTCTTCGCGGTACTGGACCGTACGGCAGAGGGGCCGACCCTGGGGGCCTTCCACCGCGCCTTCGCCGGTCAGCTCCAGCCGTAGCGCTCCCGCAGCCGCCGCACGACCACGTCGAAACGCGGCCGGTCCAGCGCGCAGGCTTCGCGGCGCATGCCGTCCTCGTGGACCCGCAGCACCCGGTCGAGATCGACCCAGGACTCGCGTCCGGCGCGGTCCCACGGCCCGACGCCGATCGCCACCCACTCGCGGTCGCGGTCGTGGCGCTTGCTGGACAGCTGTACGGCGAGCAGTGTGCCCGCGTCCTCGCGGGCCACCACGAGCACCGGCCGGTCCTTGCCGCGCCCGTCGTACTCCTCGAAGGGCACCCAGGTCCAGACGATTTCACCGGGGTCGGGATCGCCGTCGCGGTCCGGGGCGTACGAGGTGTGGACCGCGCCCACTTCCGCGGGATCGGCCTCGGTGGTGGCGGTGGGGCCGCTGCTGCCCGGAAGGCCGGACGGGCCGTCGAATGCGCCGGGTACGCCGGGGAGGATCGTCACCCGCCCCACGGTAGGACCTGCGGGATCGTTGCCGCAGGGCGGGTGCCGCGTCTCAGTCCTTCGGCTCGTCCGTCACCGGGATCTTCTCGCTGATCGTTTCGCTGATCTCCTCGGTGCGCGGGGCGGGCGGCGCCGCGCCCTTCACCGAGGCCGCCGCGCCGTTCTGGGCACTGGGTCCACCGTTCTGGTTCATGGTCGACAGCACCTGCCGGGCCAGACCAAGACCCGTACCGCCCATCGTCAGCGCCTTCGCGAACATCTCCGACATTCCGTCGGCCCCGTTCAGCAGGATCATGTGGTCCACATTGCTGAACGCGCCGGCGCCCGCCTCGACGATCTCCGGCCACTTCTCGGCCAGTTGCTGGGCGACGACCGCCTCCTGGTTCTCGGCGAGCGCGGCCGCGCGCGCCTTGATCGCCTCGGCCTCCGCAAGACCCTTCGCCTTCACCGCCGCGGCCACCGCCAGCCCGCGCGCCTGGTTCGCCGCGGCCTCGGCCTCACCCGTCACCCGGGTCGCCGTGGCCTGCGCCGCGCTCGCCAGTTCGGTCTCCTTCGCCTCCGCCTGCGCCGCCGAGATACGGGCGTCCCGCTCGCCCTCCGCGAGCGTCCGCTTCTCGTATGCCGCCGCGTCGGCGGGCTTGCGCACATCCGCCTGGAGCTGCTGCTCACGGCGCTGTGCCTCCAGCTCGGCGACCCGCGTCATCTGGACCACGACCTCCTGGCGCGCCGCCGCGTCCGCGAGCGGACCGGCCTGCTTCGCCTTCGCCGCTGCCGCCTCACGCTCCGCCTGATAGCCGGCCTGCAGGATCTCGCTGTCCCTCGTCGCCTCCGACATCCGGGCCGCGGCCTGCTGCTCGGCCTCCGTCGCCCGCCGGTTCGCCTCGGCCTGCGCGATACGGGCGTCCCGCTGCACCGCGGCGGCGTGCGGCATGGCGAGATTCTTGATGTAACCGGTCGGGTCCTCGATCTCATGGATCTGCAGCGAGTCCACGATCAGACCCAGCTTCTCCATCTCGGTGCCGCAGGCCGCCCGGGTCTGACCGGTCAGCTTCTCCCGGTCGCGGATCATGTCCTCGACCGTCAACCCGCCGACGATGGACCGCAGATGGCCCGCGAAGACGTTGTGGACCCGCTCCGCCATCAGCTTCTGCTGATCGAGGAAGCGGCGTCCGGCGTTGGCGATCGACACGAAGTCGTCGCCGACCTTGAAGATGACCACCCCGCGCACCTTCAGCGGAATGCCCTGGTGTGTCACGCAGTCCACGGACAGTTCGGTCTCATTGAGATCCAGCGACAGTTTGCGCACCGCCTGGATACCGGGCAGGACGAGCGTTCCGCGTCCGGTGACGATACGGAACCCCATGCCCTCGCCAAGACCTTCGGTCCTGTGCGTGGAACCGGAAATGATCAGCGCTTCGTTCGGCTCGGCGACTCGCCACATGAGCTTGAACAGGCCGATCAGGATGATGATGGCAGCGAGTACGAGTCCCGCCGCGACGCCGACGACCATCGGCACAGCCCCCTTCGCCCGGTACCGCCCGGTACCGGATGACCGGGAGTGTCCTCCTGATCGGGACGGGGCTCAACTGCCGTACGCGGCCGTGACATAGACGGTACGCGGCGGCAGATGTTCCACGACGGTGACCACCGTGCCGGTCTCGATGCGTTCCTTCGCGGTGGCCGGATAGGCGAGGAAGTGCTCGGCCCCGCCGCGGATGCGGACGATGACCTCGCCGACGAGCCCCGGCCCGACCGTGCCGGTCACCCGCCCCAGCAGCCCCACCATCGACTGGTCGTCCATGGTGGGGAGCCTACCCGCGCCGGGGCCCGTCAGATCCAGCCGTCCAGCGAGCTCATGAAACCGTCGAAGTCGTCGCGGTGGATGGTGTGGCCCGCGCCCCTGACCGTACGGACCTCGAAGCCGCGCGCCGCCAACTCGGCGGCGTCCTTTGGGGAGATGAGGAGACTCGGGTCGGCGAGCGTCACGAGCGAGGGCACCGCCGGCTTCGCCGGACGCAGGTCGGCGCCGAAGGCGTCGGCGATGCCGAACGCGGTGCCCTCGTCCCAGACCCGCACCGTCTCCAGCTCGATCTCGACGTCCGCGGCTTCCCAGCGCGGGTTCATGGCAATGATCTGGTCCCGCCGCAGCGCCTTGGCCTCGGCGAACTGCTCGGGTCCAAAACCCCCGTCGGCAGCGGCGATACGCCACGCCGGGTCGCAGTAGACAGCGCGCCGCGGCGCGAGCCGCTCCACAGCGAGCGACAGTGCCAGGCCGCCCAGCGAGTGGCCTATGGCCAGTTCGGCGCCGACGGGCAGTGTTTCGACGAGATCGTCGGCGAAGAGCTGCTGGCTGTACTCGCCGCGGGCGCTCGCACCATGGCCGCGCAGATCGACGGCGATGGCGCGGTAGCCCCGCTCGGCGAGCTCGGGTCCGACCCTCCGCCAGGTGCGGTGGTCGGCCATGATCCCGTGGACGAGGAGCGCGACGCGGTCGCCCTCGCCCCAAGTGGTGGTGTGGAGCTGCACAGTTGGTGCCTTTCCGGTGTGGTGTCCTCGACGGTCCCAAAGTTACACGTGTCAACATCCCGTAGCACTCGTTTCCGGCCATCCGCCAGACCCCGCGCGAAACGGTTCTGGAAGGATGCCGAGAGCGATGAGCCAGACACCCAAGCAGTCCGCAGAACACCCCGTCCCGACCAGTGCCGATGTCGCCCGGCTGGCCGGAGTCTCGCGAGCCACCGTCTCCTACGTCCTCAACAACACCTCGGCCGTACGGATCAGTGAGCCCACCCGCCGCCGCGTCCGCGAGGCCGCCGAGGAGCTGGGCTATGTGCCCCACGCCGCGGCCCGCAGTCTGCGCGCCGGGCACACCCGGATGGTGCTGCTGCCCGCCGCCCACGTCCCGGTCGGCCCGCTCTACAGCCGCTTCTTCAACGAGCTGCAGTGGGCGCTGCGGCGCCTCGACTACACCGTCGTCCAGTACGGCAGCCTCGGCCTCGACGGCGACGAGGCCGCCCGCGCCTGGGCCGAACTCCGCCCGGTCGCGGTCGTCTCGCTCGGCGAGGTCGCGCTCACCCCGCACGGCGTCGGCGTCCTCAAGCGCTCAGGCGCGAAAGCCGTCATAACGCTGGGCCCCGAGCGCGTCGAGGGAGCGCACTCCCTCGTGATGGACCAGCGGGAGGTCGGCGGCTGCGCGGCCGCGCATCTGATCGGCCGGGGCTACCGGAACATCGGCGTCCTGATGCCCGACGAGCCCGGCCTGGAGCTCTTCTCCCGCCCCCGGCTGGAGGGCGCGACCGAGGCCGCGATGCGCACCGGCGCCCGGATCGAGCCGCTGACCATGTCGTACGACGAGGAGTCGGCCGCCGCACTCGCCGCCGACTGGCGCGGACTCGGCCTCGACGCGGTGTACGCGTACAACGACGAGTACGCCATGCTCCTGATGCGCGCACTGCAGGACGAGGGCGTCGCCATTCCGCGCGAGACGGCGGTGATGGGCGCGGACGATCTGCTGCTGGGGAAGCTGCTGCGACCTCGTCTGAGCACCGTGCAGATCGATCTGGTCACCGGTCAGCGGCTGGCCGGACTCGTCGACCGCGTCGTACGCGACCCCGGTGCCGAGCCCGAGCGGCACGACCTCATGAGGGCGCGGGCCGTCCACCGGGAGTCCAGCTGACCCGGCGGGCAGGGCCTAGGGGGTCTTACGTTCCGCCGACGACGTGCGGGCCGGGCGGTGCGTGTCTAGCGTCGCTTGCATGAGTACTCCTCCGCAGCGCTTCGAGATCCTGCTGGTGCCCGAGCATGTCGAAGGCCGTGACGCGGCCACCCTGGCGCAGTTCGCCATCCGCTCCGCCGTCGTGGAGACCACGGGCCGGCAGGGATCCTCCGGCTACCCGCGCTATGTGGGCGACGGCATCGAGGCCGACATCGATCCGGCGACCCGCACGGTCGAGGCCCTGCTGGTGGACGGGGCGGAGCTGGACTACGGGCTGTCGGCGCGCGTCGTCGACGCGACCGACCGCTGACACCTCGCCGGTGACGACGCACCTCACCGTTGACAGGGGGCAGCACCCGGCAGAGACTCGGGGCGGGCACGTGTGAACGAGCGTTCACCGGGCGAATCAGCCGAACAGCCCGGCTTTGGGAGAGATCCGATGAGTATCCGCGACGTCTATGTCGTCGACGCCGTCCGCACCCCGATCGGAAAGTTCGGGGGCGCGCTCTCCCGCGTACGTCCCGACGATCTCGCCGCGCATGTCGTCAAGGCGCTCGTGGACCGCGCTCCGGAGCTCGACCCGGCCCGTATCGACGATGTGGTCTTCGGTGATGCCAACGGCGCGGGCGAGGACAACCGCGACGTTGCCCGCATGGCCGTTCTCCTCGCCGGGCTGCCCGCCTCCGTGCCCGGCGTCACTGTCAACCGGCTGTGCGGCTCGGGTCTGGAAGCGGTCATCCAGGCCGCCCGCGCCGTCGCGCTCGGCGACGCGTCGATCGCGATCGCGGGCGGCGTCGAGTCGATGTCCCGCGCCCCCTGGGTGCTGCAGAAGCCCGAACGGGCCTTTCCCGCAGGGCATCAGCAGCTGCACTCGACGACCCTGGGCTGGCGTATGACCAACCCGCGGATGCCGGCCGAGTGGACGATCCCGCTCGGCGAGAGCGCCGAACTCATCGCCGGTAAGCACAGAATCAGCCGCGAGCGGCAGGACGCCTTCGCTCTCGCCAGCCACCAGAAGGCCGCCGAGGCCTGGGGCAAGGGGCTGTACGACGGTGAGGTCGTCCCGTACGAAGGTGTGGACCTGGCACGCGACGAATGCATACGCGACTCCACGTCCATGGAGGCGCTCGCCAAGCTGAAGCCGTCCTTCCGCCAGGAAGGCACCGTGACGGCGGGCAATTCCTCGCCGCTCAACGACGGCGCCGCGGCGCTCCTGCTGGTCGACGAGGACGGGCTGCGGGCGACCGGCCGCGAGCCGCTGGCCCGGATCCGTACCTCGGCTGTCACCGGCATCGAGCCGCAGCTCTTCGGCCTCGGCCCGGTTCAGGCGGTGCGCCGGGCTCTGTCCAAGGCCGGCAAGTCCTTCGCGGACCTGACCACCTTCGAACTCAACGAGGCCTTCGCGGCCCAGTCGCTCGGCTGTCTCGCCGAATGGCCCGAGCTGGATCCGTCCCTGGTCAACCCGCGCGGCGGGGCCATCGCGATCGGCCACCCACTCGGCGCTTCGGGAGCCCGGCTGGCCGGATCCGTCGCCCATCAGCTCGCTGCCGCGGGCTCCGGAACCGGCCTCGCCGCCCTCTGCATCGGCGTCGGCCAGGGGCTCGCCCTGGTCCTGGAACGCTGAGGAAGCCCTCAGGCGTGTTTGAGAAGTCCCGCCTGCCCCGCGGGGCCCGCCCTCCGGGCGGACGGCGCTACTTCTAAAGTCCGCCCTAGGCCTCTGTCGAGGTCTCCGCCTCGGCGCCGCCCTTGGCGTCGTCGATCGACTTGCGGACCTCGTCCATGTCCAGCGCGCGCGCCTGACCGATCACGTCCTCGAGCGTGGCCTCGGGCAGCGCGCCGGGCTGGGCGAAGACCGCGACATTGTCACGCACGATCATCAGCGTGGGGATGGAACGGATCTCGAAGGCGGCGGCGAGCTCCTGCTGGGCCTCCGTGTCGACCTTCGCGAAGACCAGGTCGGGATGGCGCTCCGAGGCACCCTCGTAGACGGGGGCGAACTGTCGGCAAGGACCGCACCAAGAAGCCCAGAAGTCGATCAGGATGAAGTCGTTGTCCGTCACGACCTGATCGAAGTTTTCCTTGGTGAGCTCAACAGTGCTCATGACGTGCTACCTCTTCCTGATGTCCAGCGGACTCGCCCCCGACAACGGTGCCCAGGGCCGTGCTATTCCACCCCCTGCCCATGTGGCCATGACGCACACCAGGAACCAGACTGGCCCCATGACGGAAGCTGTGGAATATGACGTGGTGGTCGTGGGCGGCGGCCCGACAGGGGAGAACGTCGTGGACAGGGCCAGGGCGGCGGGCCTGAGTACGGCGCTCGTGGAGAGCGAGCTGGTCGGCGGTGAGTGTTCGTACTGGGCGTGCATGCCGAGCAAGGCGCTGCTGCGCCCGGCGATCACCCGCGCCGACGCGCGCCGGGTCCCGGGCCTGCGCCAGTCGGTACAGGGCCCGCTCGACGCGGAGGCCGTGCTGGCCCATCGTGACGAGTTCACCTCCCACTGGAAGGACGACGGCCAGGCTGCCTGGATCGACTCGACCGGCGCCCGCCTCTACCGGGGGCAGGGCCGGCTGCAGGGACCGAAGAAGGTCCTCGTCGACGGCCCCGAGGGCGAGCGCCATGTGCTGACCGCCCGGCACGCCGTCGCGGTCTGCACCGGCAGTCGTGCCGTCCTGCCCGACATCCCCGGCCTGGCCGGAGCCAAGGCCTGGACGAGCCGCGAGGCCACCAGCGCCCAAACGGTGCCGGGGCGGCTCGCGGTCGTCGGCGGGGGAGTGGTCGGCGTGGAGATGGCCACCGCCTGGAACGCGCTCGGCTCGCAGGTCACCCTGCTGGTACGCGGCGGGGGCCTGCTGCCCCGGATGGAACCGTTCGTCGGCGAGCACGTCGCCGACGCGCTGACAGAGGCCGGCGCCCGGATCCGTACGCACACCGACGTCGCCGCCGTCGTACGCGCCGACGGCACAGGACCCGTCACGCTGGTCCTCGAAGGCGGCGAGCAGATCGAGGCCGACGAGGTCCTCTTCGCCACCGGCCGCGCACCGCGCACCGACGGCCTCGGCCTGGAGACGGTGGGGCTGGAGCCGGGCTCCTGGCTGTCCGTCGACGACAGCTGCCGCGTCGAGGGAAGCGACTGGCTGTACGCGGTCGGCGATGTGAACCACCGTGCGCTCCTCACCCACCAGGGAAAGTACCAGGCCCGTATCGCGGGAGCCGCCATCGCGGCCCGGGCACGGCGCGTGCCGCTGCTCGAGACCGACCGCTGGGGCGCGCACTCGGCGACCGCCGACCACGCCGCGACGCCGCAGGTCATCTTCACCGACCCCGAGGCGGCGGCCGCCGGGCTCTCGCTCGCGGAGGCCGAGGCGGCGGGCCACCGCGTGCGCGCCGTCGACTACGACCTGGCCTCGGTGGCGGGCGCGGGCCTGTACGGCGACGGGTACCGCGGCCACGCCCGGATGATCGTCGACCTGGACCGGGAGATCCTGCTGGGCGTCACCTTCGTGGGGCCGGGGGTCGGCGAGCTGCTGCACTCGGCGACGGTCGCGATCGCGGGCGAGGTGCCGATCGAGCGCCTGTGGCATGCGGTACCCGCGTACCCGACGATCAGCGAGATCTGGCTGCGCCTCCTGGAGACGTACCGGGATGCCTGAGCGGCCCCGGGGAAGTCCGGGCGGCGTCGCGGGCCGATGGCTGTCGCCTGGCTGCGTTGTCGTCAGTCGCCGACGCTCCGCGTGGACTCCTTCCTCCGCCTTGCCAGACTCGGCCCTCGACCCTCCCCCGTAGCCCTGCGGGCACGGGGGTGCCCCCACCTTCACCCACCCGGACTTCCCCGACACCGCTTAGGCGTTCCGCGGGCCGGCCGCTGAGTAAGCCCTAGGGCGTGTTTTAGAAGTCCCGCCTGCCCCGCGACGCCTGGCACGCGCACTCGCGATGTTGTCGGAGTCGCCCAAGTACGTCCAGTACGAGGGCGATCCTCCGCCTTGCGATTGCACGCACCAGACGCCGCAGAGCCCGCCCTCCGGGCGGACGGCGCTACTTCTAAAACACGCCCTAGCCGCCGAGGCGCTCAAGTGCCCTGTCGGCAGTGCGGTGCTGGTGGACGCGCAGATGCAGAGTGGCCAGGTCGAGCAGCGGGGTGCCGACCGACAGGGTGCGGGCGCGCGTCACCAGATCGGCGAAGACGTGCTCGGCCTCGGTGGGGCGCTCGTGCGCGACGTCGCGGTACATGGAGGGTGCGAACGGGGATCCCGCCTGGGTCACCGTCGCCGTGATGGCGGCGAGTTGGTCGTCGGGGACGGGGGAACCCGCTGCGGCCGACACCGCGGCGGCCTCGGCCAGGATGGCGGGGCCCAGGCCGGATCCACCGGGGCGGCGACGACGTCGCCGACCGTGCCGCGCATCAGGCACGTGAGCGCGCCGACGGTGGTGATGAAGACCCACTTGTGCCACATAGCCCCGACGATGTCCGCCGATGCGCTCACGTCGATGCGCGCCACACTCACCGCCTTACGCACGTAACGGTCGTCGGTCGGCTGCCCCAGCATGCTCGCGGCGAGATCGGCCCGCGCGGTGAACACCCCGTCGGCGCTGTCCTCCGCGAGCCGGTACGTCGTCACCGTGCGCCACGCCACACCGGCGGTACGCGCCCGCCACACTGGCGACAACAGACGCCGAAGCGCGTCAGGCCAGCAGCCAGGCGATCAGCGACGGCGGCCCTAGATACCCGGGACCAGGTCCCCGGACATCGCCGCCGCCATCCGCAGATGCGGCGCCGCGTCCTTCTCGCGCCCCTGACGCTCCAGCGTGCGGCCCAGCATCAGCCGCGCATAGTGCTCCACCGGGCTGAGCTCCAGCACGGCGCGCAGCTCGGCCTCGGCCCGGCGCAGCTGCGCCGAGTGGTAGTAGGCACGGGCGAGCAGCAGGCGGGGCGCGATCTGCTCCGGCGCCTCCTCGACCAGCCCGCCGAGAATGCGGACCGCCGTGACGTACTCCTTCGCGTCGAAGAACAGCTGCGCGCGGTCCCAGCGCTCGGCCGCGGTACCGAACTCGTAGTACGTGTCCTTCACTTGCTGTCCTCCTCGCGGACATGGCCTGCTGTCTGTATCCCGCTCAACATACGATGGTGCTTGAACATTCCACTATCGGTTCCGGGCGTGGAGGGCTGACGGCTCGCGCCCGTACAGGAATAGGTTGAGCGCCATGAGCAATCTCGATCCTCAGGCCGCCCTCTCCGTCTGCGGCGGTCGTGGCTTCGTCGTCGCCGAGCCCGTCCGTGAACTCCTCAGCCCCCGCCGGGTCCAGCTCGGCGAGTCCACCGTGGTCCGCAGGCTGCTGCCCAACCTCGGCCGCCGGATGGTGGGAGCCTGGGCCTTCGTCGACCACTACGGTCCCGACGACATCGCGGACGAGTCCGGCATGCAGGTCCCGCCCCACCCCCACATGGGCCTGCAGACCGTGAGCTGGCTCCACGAGGGCGAGGTGCTGCACCGCGACAGCACCGGCAGCCTGGTGACGATCGGCCCGCGCGAGCTGGGCCTGATGACCTCCGGGCGGGCGATCAGCCACTCCGAAGAGAGCCCCAAGCCGCACGCCCGCTTCCTGCACGGAGCCCAGCTCTGGGTCGCGCTCCCCGACGGCGACCGGCACGTCGAGCCGCGGTTCCAGCACCACACGGACCTGCCGACCGTCACCGCGCCCGGTCTGACCGCCACCGTGATCCTCGGCAGCCTCGACGGTGCCGCCTCGCCCGGGACCACGTACACGCCGCTGGTCGGCGCCGATCTGGCGCTCGCCCAGGGCACTACAACGAGCCTGCCGCTGGACCCCGACTTCGAGTACGCCGTGCTGTCCATGTCCGGTGAGGCCCATGTTGACGGCGTGCCCGTACTCCCCGGCTCGATGCTCTACCTCGGCTGCGGCCGCACCGAACTCCCCGTGCGCGCCGAATCCGACGCGGGTCTGATGCTCCTCGGCGGCGAGCCTTTCGAGGAGGAGATCGTCATGTGGTGGAATTTTGTGGGGCGTACGAACGAGGAGATCGCCCAGGCCCGCGCGGACTGGACGACCGGCTCCCGCTTCGGCGAGGTGAAGGGCTACGACGGTCCTCCGCTGCAGGCCCCGGAACTACCCGCCGTTGCCCTGAAACCGCGCGGGCGGGTGCGCTGACCTGGGTTTGCGTACGTGGAATTGGTGTCCGGCTGCTACCTGAGCCCGGCGGTTTGCGCCCGGTTCTGGCTGGTGCCTGTGTGGCGGAGGCGGTCGGTGACCGAGGGGCCACCTGTAAGGGCACCAGAGGGCGACGACGGGTCGCAGATCGCGCAGCCCAGGGATGAGTGTTCGGCGAAGGGGATGATCGGGTGCCCTTCAGGTGGTGGAGCATGTCCCAGCCGGTGTGCAGCAGCCATTCGATGCCGATGAACGTCCACGAGTCGAGCCCGCGGTAGGCGCAGTAGGTGACAACGGCTGTGAAGGCGAACTCCAGGGGCGCCGAAGTCTCCGCCACTGAGATAGGCGGCACCGGCTCCGGAGACCGTGATCGCGTTGAATCGGCGCCGGTCCGGCTCGTGGACTGGAGACATGAGGATCACGTAGACGATGCCGATCAGGGTCGGCGCGATGATGGTCATCGTTGGGATTCATCCTTGGCTCAGCGGGTCCGGCGGTGGCCGGTGACCTTGGAGGCGGGCAGGCGGCCGGCCTTGGAGGTGCCGAAATCGGCCCACCGGACTCCGTGCAGGCGGGAGGCCCGGATCTCGGGCGGCTCTTGTCGCCACCGGCATCCTGGTGGGGCTGGCCGGAGCTGTCCGAAGGGGGCTGGTGCACGCTCTCGGCGGGCGGCGTGGGCGCGTGTGACAGCCGTGATCACGCAAGCCCTCTCCATCAGTTCGGTCGACGCTATTCGCGAAGGGGGGTCTCCGACAGTGAATGGAATGCCAGAAATTCACGGATTCCCGTCAAGGCAGACACGTGACGTCCGACGAAGCCAACGTCGTGCCTGCAGAAGCGTCCTTGCTCCATGGCGCGCGGGCCTCAAGACGGCGCTCAGCCTGATGAGAGTCCAGACCCAGCAGAGCGCTACTGGGCTTGTAGGCGTGGTGTCGTGAGGGACTGTCAGATGGTGATTATCGCGGTAGGCCCAGACTCAGCCGCACCGGCCCCAGAGCCGGCGGTCCCCCGGGGCGTATGTCCCGCGGAAGCACGCGGCGGACGCCGGAGTTGGGGAGCCATGACCAGCAGGCTGCTGGACGTGGTCGACTCCATGCATTTTCAGTGCGTGTCATGGCGGTGATCGATCAACTATGGGTCCAGGTCGGTCAACGGAGGTTCCCGTTCCAGCAAGGTCACCTGGCGAACCCGAACTGACTATGCTCCCCTTGCGTGTTGCGCTGCAGTCACAGCGAGTCACCGAACGCTGTGTTGCGCGCGGACGGAGCCTGGCCGCAGGAGGCGTGACCACCGATGCGATCTCGAACCGACCCGTCGGGGGCACCCATCGGAACACTTGTGCTCGGCCGAGCGAAGTCCCGACCGTTCTTGTCGGCGCACCGCATCACCCCCAGTCCACTAATTCCAGACTGTTTAGGGACCCCTCGATGGTTCGTGCAGGTTCAACCCCTAGAGCCCTGCCACGTGCAGTGGCTCCAGCATGGCTAATCTCCCCTGGTGTTCTGGCTGGGGCCTGCGGTGTAGCGCTGATCTTCGTCCCCGCCCAGATACGCACGTCGGTTGCCTGGTGCGGCCTCGTCGCGGTCGTTCTGACGGCCGTCACTTCGGCTGAGACGGCGCGTCGGGTGCGCTCGGCAGAGGCGGCTCGCTACGCCCGGGCGAGTGCCGACGTACAGCAGTACTACGCGCAGCGCGAAGCCGCGCTGTTCGGGCGCTTGTCCGATCAGCGGGCCACCACTGTATGGCTCGCCGAAGAGCTCCTCCCCGCGGCTGTCGCCCGTCTGCAGAAGGGTGAGCCTGCTTCGGAGATCCTGCAGTCCGTCACGTTCGGGGAACATCTCGAGAGCGAGTTCGCCGAAGCGCTCCGGGCAGCTCTGCGGACGCTCCTGGAAGCCGTAGAGGCCGAGGAGCACACGCGGGACTCCTCTCAGCGGGCACTGGTGGCGATCGCGCGCAGGGTCCAGGCGATCGTGCATCAACTCGCCAAGGACCTCCGCGACATGCAGATTCTCCACGGTACGGATGTCGTGGTCTCCCACGGCCTGCAGGACATCGACCATCGCAATGCCCTGATCGGGCGCCTTGCGGCCAGCATTGCGGTACTGGGTGACGCCCGGCCCGGGCGTCAGTGGGCGAAGGCGATCCCGCTCTACGACGTCGTGCGGGGGGCCATGTCACGCATCGTGGACTATCCCCGCGTGAAGCTGCAGTCGGTGACGGAGGTGGCTGTGATCGGCCAGGGAGCCGAGCCGCTGATCCACCTGCTCGCCGAGCTGCTCGACAACGCCACGACCTGTTCGCCGCCGCACACCCCGGTCGAGGTGACCGCGAGCGAGGTGCCTTCCGGTATCGCGATCGAGATCGAGGACCGTGGGGTTGGGCTCACCGAAGAGGTCCGGCAGCGCATCGACCGCGTCATGGCTCAGGCATCATCCGGCATCGATCTGGCCGACCTGGGCGAGGCGACGCAGCTCGGCCTGTCCGTCGTCAGCAGGCTGGCCCGTGAGAACGGCTTCGACGTCGACTTGCGCACCTCCGCGTACGGAGGAGTACGGGCCGTCGTACTCGTTCCGCGGCGCCTGATCACCACAGTTCAGCAGTCTGCCCCGAAAGCCCAACAGTTCGCGCCGAAGCACACGGGCGCACCGATCGTGCCGAGGCCGACGATGACGCGCGATGCCGCAGCAGATTCCGTCGAGGTCAAACAGACCGTCAACGGACTGCCGCAGCGGCGACGCGAGTCGCCCGTCCCGACACCGGTCGTCCGCACGACCCCCCATCCCCCCGCTGCTCCGGCCGCCTCCCCGGGAACGGCCGGCGCACCCCGGCAGCCGGGCCTGATGTGGGAGGCGTTCAGCGGCGAAAAGAGACCGAGCACCGACCCTTCCATCCAAACCAGCGAGCCATCAGAGGGTGAGTAACCGTGCCGCCACTGCCCAACATGGACTGGATGCTCAACGAGCTCGCGGCCAGCGTCCCGTACGTGCGACACGTGGTCGTGTTGTCATCGGACGGTCTGTGCATCGGTCAAGCGAACACGGAGACCGACACCGCTGACGCGATAGCCGCTGCCTGCTCGGGCATGCAGAGCCTGGCGAAGGCCATCGCGCTGAAGTTCCCGCACGGAGACGGCTCGACGCGCATGGTCGGGATCGAAGTCGACGGCGGATACTTCTCCCTGATGGCTGCCGGGCCCGGGGCCTATCTCGCAGTGCTGGCCGATGAGGAAGTGGACGCAGGGTTGCTGGGCGCCCGCATGCGTACGCTGGTGGTCCGGATCGGCCAGCACATGACCAGCCCGCCTCGTGATGACGTCGGGCAGGCGATGTGACGTCAGAGAACCAGGGCGCATGGGATGAAGGTAGTCCCGTGCCGCTGTATGTCATCTCCGGTGGCCCAGGTTCCTCAGCCAAGGCCTTCAACCTGGTCACCCTCGTCGCATCGAGGTCCGCACCCGAACCCGGTATGCAGCCCGAGCAGGCGGCCATCCTCACCATGTGCCAATACCCGCTGTCGGTGGCCGAGATATCCGCGTATCTGAGTCTGCCGTTCAGCGTCGTCACGGTGCTGCTCTCCAAGCTCGTCGACAACGAGCGAGTTGAGGCCATTGCTCCCGTTCCTGTCGCTGCGGTCCCCGAACTTGGCCTTCTGGAGGCGGTGATCCATGGACTACGTAAGCTCTGACGCACCCGCCGCCGGCCCCCGCAGCACGGACGTGCAGCTGCCGCACGGCGCCAGGGGAGTCAAGGTGGTGATTGTCGGCGGCTTCGGGGTCGGCAAGACGACCATGGTCGGGGCGGTGAGCGAGATCCCGCCACTGACCACCGAAGAAACCATGACTCAGGCCGGCGTCGGGATCGACCACAATCCCGGTGCGGAAGGCAAGAACACCACGACCGTTGCCATGGACTTCGGCCGCATCAGCATCAATGAGCAGCTGATCCTCTATCTCTTCGGCACGCCGGGACAGGAGCGCTTCTGGTTCCTGTGGAACGGCATTTTCGAAGGCGCGCTCGGCGCCGTGGTCCTCGTCGACACCCGGAGTATCGAAGTCTGTTTCGAGATCATCACCCGCCTGGAAGACCGCCGCGTCCCCTTCATCGTGGCCGTCAACACCTTCCCCGAAGCCCCGAAGCACCCGATACCAGCCCTGCGCACTGCTCTGGCCCTCAACGAATCCGTGCCCATCATCACCTGTGACGCACGCGACCGGTCGTCCAGCCGCGACGCCCTGCTCTCGCTGATGGGCTACCTGTGCACCCTCGCCGCAGCTCAGGAGTCCGTATGACCGTCCCACCCTCTGACCGCACCACCACAGAACCGGGGCTCACCCCGCCCCCGGGTTGCCCGGCCCACACCGCCACGGGAGCCGACGGAGTGACCCGGCTCTTTGGCGCCGCTGCCGCAACCGACCCCATGGGCCTGTATGAGAAGTTGCGTGCCACCCACGGTCCGGTGGCGCCCGTCCTGCTCGACGGGGACGTACGTGCCTGGCTCGTCCTGGGGTACCTCGAGAACCGCGATGTGGCCAGCCGCTCCACCCAGTTCTCCCGTGACCCCCGCATCTGGCACGGCTGGAAGAGTGGCGAGATCGACCCCACCGCGTCGCCGCTGGTGCCGATGATCGGATGGCGTCCCGACTGCGTATGTGCGGACGGCGAAGAGCACCAGCGCCTGCGCGGCGCGGTCACGGCCGGCCTCAACCAGTTCGATCAACGCGGGATCCGCCGCCACATCACCCGCTTTGCGCACCAGCTGGTCGATGAATTCTGCGAAAGAGGCAAGGCGGAGCTGGTCGGTCAGTTCACCGAGCACCTGCCCATGCTCGTTCTCACCCACCTGCTCGGAATGCCGGACGAGTACGGTCCCAAGCTCGTGCATGCCTCCCGGGACCTCTTCAAGGGCACTGAAACGTCGCTCGCCAGCAACGCCTATGTGCTGGAGACCCTCGAGCAGCTCGTCGTCGCCAAGCGCGCCCTGCCCGGGCAGGACATCGCATCCGTACTGATGTCCCACCCGGCCGACCTCACGGACGAGGAGGTGCAGCACCACCTGCGCCTCATCCTGCTCGCGGGCTATGAGACAACCGCCAATCTCATGTCCAATGTGCTACGGATGGTGGTCACCGACCCGCGGTTCCGCGGGTCGTTGGCCGGCGGCCAGATGACCTTGCCCGAAGCAGTGGAGCAGGTGCTCTGGGACGAGCCACCGCTGATGGTGTGCCCAGGCCGCTGGGCCACTGGTGACACCTCCCTCGGAGGACAGGAGATCAAGGCGGGAGACATGCTCCTGCTGGGCCTGGCCGCCGGGAACGTCGATCAGGCGGTCCGCCCGGATCCCTCGACCCGCGTGCACCACAACCGCGCGCACCTGTCCTTCAGCGCCGGCGCCCATGAGTGCCCCGGCCAGGACATCAGCCGTGTCATCGCCGACACCGGCATCGACGTCCTGCTCACCCGGCTTCCCGACATCAGCCTGGCCGTCCCCGAGGACGAGCTCACCTGGCGCTCCTCCACCTGGGCCCGGCATCTGACGGCACTGCCCGCGAAGTTCGCCTCCCGCAGTCCGGAAGCCCATGATGTGCTGACACCGCTGCCGGCCCCGCCCCCGCCGAGCAGCGGTATGCCGACGCAGCCCCAATGGCCGGCATCCGAGCCCGAGTTGATGCGCCGACCCGAACCCCGCGCCTCGTGGCGGGCGTGGCTGAGGCGGTTCCTGCGGAGGCGGTAGGCGTCGCAGGTCGCTTCAGAGCCGACCACCACAGCCGAGGGGGACTGCCGGACAGCGTGGATCGGCAGCCCCCTCAGAGCTGGGCGGGCACCAACCGAGTGCTCGTACCGTCAGGCGCGGCTCATGAGTCGGAACGGCTGTGCGGGAACAGCAGGTCGTCCACAGCTCCCCGGGCCAGGCGTTCGGCGTCTGCGGCCGGGCCGGACTTCTCCGCGGCGTAGCGCCCTGTGGACAGCGCCCAGTCGTAGTCGCCGCCTATCCAGTGCGGATTCGACCTGATGCCCAGTATCAGGAACTGGAAGGACCTGTCCTTCTACCGCCCCCGCCAAGCAAGCCGAGTACGTGCACGTCGACGCCCTGTGCGGCGAGAGCGGTCCCTGGACGTCGACTTCACCCCGCTGCGTGGTGACGGCCCGCCCCCCGACGGCTACGACCAGCCGCACAGAGGAGGACCACGATGAACCACTCCGCGCCCACGTCGGGCTCGTTGTACGGCGCCCATCGCGCGTACGTCGACCTTGTGAGCGCCTCATGACGCTGAGGGATACCGCTCGCCAGCGGGCACAGTGGCGGTGGAAGTCCGTTGCTCTTGGAACGGACCGCCTGCGGCAGCGTAGCGGGGTGCCCCGATGTACCAGGCATGGAGGCCGGATAGGAAACTGCAGGCTCCCCGGAGCCACGCCTCCAGCTCGATCCGTTCGCCGTGGTTCAGCCCGGCTTGCTGGACGAGCGGGGGCAGTTCGCTCTGTGTGAGGTGCTCGAAGTGGCGCAGTCGGGCGGTTACCAGATCGGCGGCGGTATGCATCGCTTCCTGGACGGTGATGCCCAGGGATGTTTCGAGGACTACGACGAGGTTGTTGACGTCGTGTTCGTCATGGACTTCCCGCTGATAGGAGGCGATGTCGTTCGCCAGACCCATGTAGTCCATGAAGGCGTCGAGCAAAGCACACACGGTCCGGCTGTGCCGGATCTGCTCAGGAATGCGTGCGCCGGTGGAGAGTTCGACGGAATAGGGGGCGGTATAGGCGGCGAAGCTCTCACGGCGGAACTGGGCATACTCGATGAGGTCCGGGACACGGCCGGCGCGGCTGTTGGCCAGTTCCTGAACTCCCGCGTCGATGTACCTTGTCAGGGCCCGGTTGAGCCCCTGCTGCCAGTGCGCCAGTCTCGGGAGGAACAGGCGTTGCTGGAGGTCGGCCATTCCCCTTTCGACGGCATTGGCCGGCTCCGGCAACCGGGCGCGCGGCTCCGGCGGCAGGAAGGCATGGAGACGGGCGGTGAAGACCTGTGCGCCTGCGAGGTCGCCCGTCTGTTTGAAGGCGGAGGCGAAGTAGTCGTCCCAGGCCAGAGCCCAGAGGTTGAACCGGTGATTGAGCCGGAGGCCGGCGAGTGAGGCATCAGGAAGAGCCCAGGCAGTCAGCTGGTCAACGGCCATGGCATGGAACTGGGACAGGGTCCAGATCGCCCGGCGGGCCGAGGGTGCTTCGTCGCTGGCCAGCATGCCCATCTCTCGCGCCCACGTCTCGGTCTCCTCGTGCAGGGCCGGCAGGTACGGATTCACCCGCACCGGGTACGGCATCCGCAGCATGGGGAGTTCGATGGCCTGCACTGTCATGGGATCCCTGCCTCCCCTTGGGCGCACATCGGTGTGCGGACCACAACCGCGAGCGGCTGCCCCTCGAAGGCAGCCCTCCTTGCCTTTCTCAACTCGCCTCGGGTGGAGAACGGTCACGCGCGTGGACGGCACGTCAGAGGGGCGCGTTGCGTACGCCCCGGCACGCCCTAAGCAGTTACAGGGGCCTGGCAGAACCCGCATGCAACAAGCGAGGACGTGAACGCGCTGCACATCGGGAAATCTTGTTGGTCGACCGGCTCGGCGCCGGAGTTCTCCGGCCACCGTACGAACCCAAGATCATCCTGTGGCGGGTCTCTGGCGTATCTGAGTCGTGCCCCTTGATCGGGGATTGGAAGGGGCTCGCGAATGTCAGCTCCTGGAGCATCGTTTCTCCCTCCGAGACGGCCCATAGCTTGACGATCCACTACTGCCACGGGGACGGACGCCGAACCGTTCCCGTCCTTTGGCGCTCCAAACCTGCCCACCCTGGCCGATCCGCAACCCCGCGCAGTGGTCCTCGGCCCGCGATCAGAGCGGGTTTGTACAGAAAAAACGATCCGTCTGGTCGGTTTGGCGCAAATTCGATCCAAAGACTGGCTTGATCGACCACTGACCGCCACTTGGCGGGCCTTGACCGGCTCACGGAGGACAAGTGGCATGGGCTATGCCGCCTGATGCGCAGAAGTGCGCACCGAAGTGGAGCCTCCAGGTTTCGATGCTGACCTTTTGCTGACCCATTGGGACCACATGCGAGTCTGACCTGGGGAAACATCGTGTCCGTGTGAGGTGTGGTGGAATTTCGTAGGCCGTTCGCATGGGGAGATCGAGCAGACCCGCTCGGACTGGATGACCGGCTCCCGCTTCGGCGAGGTGAAGGGGTACGACGGAGGTCCGCTGGCTGCTCCCGAACTCCCGCCGGTGGCCCTGAAGCCGCGCGGACGAGTACGTTGACCTGGGGTTACGGGCATTGGTTCGCGTTGCCGAGAGGTGCGAGTGTCGGCTCTCTTCGCCTGCCATACGGCACGGGGTGCCCGTGCCTCGAAGTGACCCACTCTGACGTGCGGATCGAGTTGCAAGTGTCGAGCCAAGCTGCAGCGGGCG
Source organism: Streptomyces lunaelactis (assembly GCF_003054555.1). Taxonomy (NCBI): domain Bacteria; kingdom Bacillati; phylum Actinomycetota; class Actinomycetes; order Kitasatosporales; family Streptomycetaceae; genus Streptomyces; species Streptomyces lunaelactis. The sequence goes on from NZ_CP026304.1 coordinate 7,719,918, forward strand.
CGTGTTGCTTTCGCGACTCGCGTTACCTTCCGGAAGGGGTGCACCACTGGAAGGGAGGACCGATCCTGGTGTGAGCCCGCGCTTGCGCCGCCCACCCCCTCGTGGGGACGGTCGTTCAGCGGGCGCTGCAGTGGAGTCGTGGCGCTTTGCGGCGGCGGATCGCGGGTGCGGGGAGCACAGAACGGGGGCCCGCACGCGCTGTCCGCGGTGCAGGAGCCGAACGAGCATTCCGGCCCCGCGGAGTTTCGCCGGGGTGGCGGAACGCGCGGGGCCGTGAGGGCGATCCATCAGGGAGGTCGACAGGAGTGACAGGCCTGATGCCGCGGTGCGGGCCGGGGTTCGCTCAGTTCAGCTGAAGGCGGTCGGCCAGTCCCGCGGCGGTGAAGGCGGCCACCAGGTCGTCGCGGCCTTCAGTGAAGTGGGCCCAACTGTCGAAGTGGACGGGGACGACCCGGCGCGCCCCGAGGAGCTGAGCGGCCTCGGCGGCCTGGGCACTGTCGAGCACCACCGTCGAGTCGAAGACGGGCAGGCGCGGAGCACCTGCGAAGAGAACGGCGGTGTCGACCGGGCCGAACCGCTCGCCGATCTCCTTGACCAGGGCGAGCGAGGCGTTGTCGCCGCTGACGTACACCGTGGCCAGGTCGGCTGCGGTGAGGACGAAGCCCACGACCTCGCCCGATATCGGTTCGACCTCCTCGCGCGTCCCAGGGCCGTGGATGGCGGGCACGCCCGTCACGGTCACGGTGCCGCCGTCGGGACGGTCCAGCTCGACGGACTCCCAGTCCTCAAGCCCCTTGGCGTCTGCGCCAAGGCGGCCCGCGCCGCTGGGGGTGGTGAGGGTGACGGGCACGTCGGCGAGGAGGGCCCGGCCGGAGTGATCGAGGTTGTCGGGGTGCTCGTCGTGGGAGAGCAGGACCACATCTATGCGACCGAGGTCCTCGGGCGAGGCGGAAGAAGGCGCGGTCTTGGTCAGGACCAGGCCGGGGCCGAGGGGGTAGTCGCCGGGGGCGTCGAAGGTGGGGTCGGTCAGGAACCTCAGCCCGCCGTACTCGATGAGCGCGGTCGGGCCGCCGAAGACGCGGACGGGGATCTGCTCAGGGGGCGTGCTGGCAGCGGACATGCAGGAAACACCTCACGGATCGCAAGCGGTTCATCCGTGAGAGACGTTAATTGCTTCTCACGGAAGAATGCAAGCTGTAACATGAGAGTCATGGAGGAGACCGTGACCGCCGAGCCCGTGCTGCCGCCCGCACCGGGCGCGGAGCAGTACCGCGCCCTCGACTTCGCCAACAGCGCCATCGCTATGCCCGGCGGCCGGTTCCTCGACCTCCTCGGCACGCCCGCCGCCACGAACCAGTGGCTCACCGAACACGACCTCGCCCCGACCGGCGCCGGACTGCAGGAGACGTGCGCGGCGCAACTGCGGACGCTGCGTGAGCAGATCCGGGCGCTGCTCGCCTCCCGGGTGGACGGGCACCCCGCCCCGCCGAGCGCTCTCGCCGCCGTCAACGGCGCCCTTTCCAGGGCTCCCGCGGCCTCCCTGCTGCACTGGGGCCCCACCCGCGGCCTGTTCCGGGCCGACTCGCACCCGATCACCCAGATCGTCGACCACGCCTTGGCCGCCCTCGCCGACAACGCCGCCGACCTGCTCACCGGCCCCGACGCAGAACGCCTCGCCGCCTGCGGCTCCAGCCCCTGCACCCGCTACCTGCTGCGCCACGGCCGCCGCCAATGGTGCTCCACCCGTTGCGGCGATCGCGTCCGCGCAGCCCGTGCCTACGCCCGGCGCACTCGACTCGAGTCGCACTGAAACAGCTCGGTCTCCGATCGACCCGGCCCCGGAGGTTCAGCTGTGCCCGTCCTCGAACGCCAGGGCGCCGAGTATCTGGGTGCGCATCTCGTCGTCCTCGGCGTGGCCAGTGCCGGCGAGGACCCTCAACTCGGCGTCCGGCCACGCCTTGGCCGGCTCACGGGCCGTGGTTAGTGGGGCGTCAGGTCCAGCCGCCCGTGGACCAGGGGTGAGTGACACACGCCGTCTCGGTGCTGTCTCGTGCGTCTGACGTGCCGCGAGGCTTCTCCTGTAGAGCCAATACCAGTGACTTAAGAATCCCAGGCGCGTGGGACCTTCACTGGTGGGTTGATCGGGGCCGTTTGTGGTGTGGGGCGATGGCCACGGCTTCGGCTGGGTCGAGTGTGGGCTGCGGCCAGAGCCGGTGTGTGGTGCGTTTGACGCCGAAGTTGGACCTCTTGCGTTTGACGACGCGGGCGTTCGATCGCCGGCGACGCAGGGGGCAGCAGGTGCCGGGCTGTCTGGGGGCCGGGGGCTGGAGGACGAGCTGGCGGATTGCGGAGCGGCCCTGCCCCGTTGCGGTGGGACGCCGATCTCGCGCAGGTGGTCTTGGAGGCTGACCGGGTTCATGGGCTGCCCTGGCTGGCGGCCGGGGAAGAGCCACCGGGGGCGGCCTCGACCTGGTTGGCGTCCACCACCTCCGGGACACCGCGGTGGTGGCTGATTCACGGGTGGAGCGAGCCGGTGCGATGGTTGACCGCACCGGCTCGCTCAGGTTGTCTACGGGACGTCAGTTCACGCGTTGAGGGTGGTGATGTTCCACCAGCGTTCGTCACCGAGGGGGAGTGTGATCGGCTGGGCGGTCCCGTTGCGGTGGAGGACCGCCTCGTAGTCGGAGTTGGGGAGGGGCCTGGTGGTCCAGGGCTCGTTCCCGTGGCCGTTGTCGGGGACCGAGGGGATAGTCACTTCGACGGCGCGTGCCAGGTCGTCCTGCGTGAGGCCGTCGGGGACGTGTCGCAGGGTGATGATCTGTTCGAAGTGGGGCCGGTCGACCAGGCGGTGGGCGATGTGCGCTTCGTCGCCCTCGCCGTAGATCAGGTAGGTGAGGTGAGCGGGGAAGTCCTCCTGCGTGAACCTGCGGAAGTTCAGGACCTCCTTGATCCGTGCGGTGAAGCCCTCCTTGATGGGCTCGAACACACGGTCCTCGCCATTGCCTGTCTGGGTGACCCGGTCCAGTCGGGCCGGGTACTCGGTCAGCGTGCCGTCTCCCACGGGGGGCAGCAGCATAGGCTCGGTGTTGCGCACTGCGTAGAAGCTTTCGGGGTGCGCCTGCGCGTCCATGAGGTACGTGTTGATGACGTCGGTGGGCAGGTTGTACTTGAGCAGCACCTGGTACCGGTGCTCGGCCATGCCGAACATGGCCAGGTGGTAGCCGTGGATGGTCTTCCTGCCGGCGAGGAGGAAGGAGTGCACGGACGGGTCTTCGTGCTCGTGGTCGTGGCGGGTGGCCATCTGGTGGTTCTCCTTCGGGGGTAGGGGAGTTGCTGTGTGTCAGCGGCTGTCTCAGGACGCGGGCGGATGCGGGGCATCGGCACACTGTGCCTATGACGTCCGGGTCGGGGTGAGTCGGCGTTGCCAGAAGGGCCGTTCGGCCCAGCGGCGCTCCAGGGCGTAGACGCTGTGGCGGTTGCGCTGGTAAGCGGCGAGCAGCGCTGCCACGTTGGTGGCGTAGGACGTGAGAGCGCGGTCGTCGCCTTCGAGGCGGGCGTGGAGGGCCCGTGCAGCGGTCATGCCGGTGTACAGCGCGGTGAGGATGCCCTGCGACGAGATCGGGTCGAATGCCACGGCCGCGTCTCCGATCGCGACCCAGCCGTCGCCGTAGGGGCTGTCGAGGTGCGCGGTGTGGGCGGGTGACCGCCGGGACGCGGCGTTCGGGGGAAAGGGATGTGCCTCGGTTCGGGCCAGCACATGCCGGGTCTGCCGCAGCAGTGCCCGGAATCCGTGCAAGGTTCGCAGGTCGGGGGTGACGAGGTCGGCATCGGTGAAGTAGGCGACGAGGCGTCCACCGGAAGGCAGGACCGTGGTGTACCACCAACCGTCCTCACTGGACTCGACCAGTGAGGAGGTCTCGTCGGCACCGGTGCCCGCTCCCAGTGTCACGTGGGTGGCGACCAGCCGGTCCCGGGTGCGGTGCCGGGCCCGGCAGCGGGAGGCGATCGCACGGCCGCGGCCGGTGGCGTCCACCACCCAGTCGCAATGCACGGTCTCCGCGGCTGCCGGCCCGCGCAGAGTCACGGTCCAACTGCCGTCCTGCCGACGGGACTCGGGACGTACGGCGGTGCGTTCCCGCAGGTGGACGCCGATCGCGCGGGCCCCCTCGCGCATGCGCCGGTCGAACAGCGGGCGGTCGAGGTGCCAGCCGTGTCCGTTGGGGTCATTGATGAAGTCCACGCATCCGAGGGCGGATGAGCCCCAGCCTGAGAGGTTGGAGTAGCACGGCAAGTGGCCCGCACTGATGGCCAGTTCGTCCACTCCCAGGTCGCGCAGCAGGGGCCGCGCTGCTGACGGCAGCGCCTCGCCGATCTTGGGTGCTCCTGTGCCGGCGTCCGCGAGAAGCACGGAGCGGCCCGCGCGGGCGAGGGTCAGGGCGGCGGCCGTTCCGGCTGGTCCCCCGCCCGCCACCACGACGTCGTACCGGACGTGGTGGCGGGCGGGGAGTTCTGCGGGAACCGGCCGACGTTGCCGTCGGCCGGCGTCAGCTGCGCGGCCGGACATCAGGCGTTGTCGCGGAAGGGGACGACCTTGTCGAGGTAGCCAGCCGTCACCTCTTCGGGTGGGTAGCCGATGGCCGCGACGGCCTGGCTGATCGCGGCGCGCGCGAGGGACGGGTCCGCGGCTTCGGGTACGTGGAGGCTGACCAGGTTCCGTGTGGGCAGGACGCCTGCCAGGTCCATCGACGGTGTCGACTCCACCTGGATCAGGGCGGGGAAGTCGGTGCTGCCCTCGATCCCGTCGCGCAGCTCGACGATGCCGAGCCGGTACCAGTCGTCGATCATCTGATTCAGCTGCTCGGGGTTGTCTCCTTTGAGCCCACGCAGCCAGGTGGCGCGTCGCTCGAAGGCCTCCCTACGCTCCTGCGGCGGTCGGCTCGGGTCCATCACCACCTGGTAGTCGAGCTCGGTGAGCACGTGGTTGGGGACGCGGGCGGGCCAGAAGGTGGGCAGGTAGGGGTCGTAGCGCGGGCTGAGTGCCGCCTCATACCCGGAACGGCAGCTGGCCGTGTCCGTCTGCCAGGGAACAGCCATCCATCGGGTGACATCGCCGGGACCCTGGGCGTACAGCGGTCCGTTCACGGAGAGCGCTGCCTTGGGGGTGAGTTGCGTTCCGTAGGAGGGCTCGCCCTGCTTAGTGTCGTGGTGGCGGATGCGGAAGGGCGCCATGTACATGGAGGGATGCCGGATGGGCCAGGTCACCTCGCACCCGGGATGGAACGCGTCGGCGAGGCAGAAGTCCAGCGCTGCACGGTCGAGGGCCGCCGGCTGCTCGGCCAGGGGGACATCGGCGAGTTCACGGGTCGGCTTCGCCGCTGCTCCCACGGGCTGCCAATCGCCCTCGAACTCCCCGTCGGCCCAGTACTGGAGCAGTCGACACTGGGTCGGGGACAGCGCCATGTGCTGGAGCGGCGAACGCGGGGGGATGGCCATCGCGTCCCCGTACAGCCAGGGCCACGGAACCGGCGAGGCGCCGTCGCGGTCGAAGTCCCGTAGGGCGTTGAACACTTGCCGACGCAGCGCCTTGTAGATCGGCTTAGTACTGCTCAGGCGCTCAAGCATTCCCGGAGTCAGGAAGTGGCCGAGGCCGTTGTGCCCGAAGAAGGCTGCGAATCCCTGGTTGACCCATTGGTGATCGCAGAAGCGGCGTAGCAGCGGCTCGATGTCCCGGGTGAACGAGACCTTCTCGGGGAACGGCAGCGATCCGTTGCTGACGAAGACGTCGTACAGCAGATCGTAGAGCGTGCGAATGCCCTTCAGCGCGGGCGCGTAGTTCGGCGGGCCCACCAGTACCCATGCCGGGTCGACCGCCAGCTGCCGACCGTCGACGGTCACGCTCGCAGTGACCGGGCCGTCCGCGATGTCGTCGTGCCAGCCGTCGTTGTTGGCGTACGTGGTCGCCGGGCGCCCGTCGTACGAGGCCGACCGGCCGTAGCCGCCCAGGACCAGCAGTCGCCCGGCATCGTCGGTACGCAGCTCCCCCAGATAGACCTCCTTGCCCATGAACGTGCCGTTCTTGAGCTGGAAGTCCGCGCCGGCGCTGTTCTTCCCGGAGATGCTCACCGGCCCGGGATCGATGACCAGGTCTTTCCGGCGGTCCCCCGTGACATCCTTGTTTCGCAGCTCGGATGGCTTGGCGAGCGCGGCCTCCGGGATGTCGAGCGCCAGCTGGAACTGGTACCAGCCGGACTTCTTGTTCGCCATGTGCACCGTCCACCGGATGTCGGCGTTGTCCGGCGTGAGCTCGGCGACGACGTTGCCCTGCGCGTCGTACCCGTAGACGCGGAAGCGTGCCACCTGGCGTTTGACGGCACCCGCGGAATCCTTGTAGAAGCCCGGAGCCTTCGGTTCGGGATCGAGGATTTCGGGAGCGAGGAAGTATTCGTCCTGGCTGTTTCCGACGCGCGCCACCCCGATGGCGGGGTGGATTGCGGCACGTACGATGTTATCGGGCATTCGGTCGGTACTTTCCAGTAGGCCCAAGGGGCAGGGCGGGGCGGAACCGATGGAAGCGTGCATCGAATGGGATCGGCCGGGTTGGACTTCTCACTCGTCGACGTACAGGAATTCCGGGCCGTAGGTCTTCCCGCTGCCGTCGGGCAGCTCCTGCACCACCAGGGCTCTTGCCTTCGGGCCCATGTTGAACATGTGGCGGACCGCCGTATTCACCTCGTTCTTGCCCACAGTCGAATCGTCTGTCTGCCACGCCCTCTCCAGCGCTCGCAGCATCGCGCTGAATTCTGCGTTGAACTCGTCAAGAGTCTGCTGGACCTCGGGAGTGGGCGTGTTCAGCTCGTCGTTGGCCCAACCGCCCCGGGGGACCCTCCCCATGGGGTAGGCCGGGGGCATTGGGACGTCGTCGCCCTTGAAGTCCCAGACGTCCGGAGACTCCGCAATCTTGATCAGCTTCTTGCCGTGGAACAGCTCCCGGAATACATAGAAGTGCGCCAGCTCCCCGGGCTTTCCGGGGAAGGGGTTCTCGGGTGAGGCGGATGTGCCCTCGCCCTGCTCCTTGATGACCTCGATGGCATCGCGAACCTTCTCGATGGTGTCGAGCGGGACGATGTTGTTGCCCTCGCCGTGGTGCGCCAGGGAGTAGTCGATCTGTCGGGTTCCCCGGATCAGGTGCTGGTGCGCCTCGAACGCCTCCTCGATCGCGGTGTAGAAGGCCCCGATCGTGGTGAAGGTCTCGAACTGGGCCACGGGGTTGTCCGGGCGTTCGATCTCGGAGAACATCTCGACCGAATCCTTGTTCAGGCCCTCAAGAAAGACGATCAACTCGGGCCGCACGCCACCCGGCAGAGTGCCCTCGTACTTCGGCACCACCTTCGGGTCGGCGATGATCGGAGTCCCTCCGATGGTGGTCAGCATGTTGCACACCAACCCCATGTGGGTCATCTCGTCGAAGATGATCTCCCGGATATCGTTGTAGACCGTCAGGCCAGGCTGCTTGATCGACCAGAGGCCACTCGCGTAAGGGCCGATGGTCGCGAGCTCGACCATGATCGCCTGCTGCAGGGAGTTCTTCAGCCATTCCGCATCGCGGTCCGCGGGGAGGACCCCCATCAGATCGACAATGGCGTTGCTCTCGTACTCGAGGTCCTGGGCCATGACGAACCCTTCTGATTTGGGTACGGCATACCGCATGTGGCATGTCGTCCATTCATTGCCGATTGAGCAATCTACTGGGCCTGCAGGTTCGACCTGATCATTTGTGCGCGAACTTCAGGGATGGTTCGTCCATTCGAGGGCGTGGCTTCCGAATTCCGGATCTCCGGGCATGAGCGTGTAGGGCCCCTGTAGAGCGGAAATCCATCCAGGCAATGGCCGGCGGCTGCCGGACGGCAACGAGCAGAACCTGCGGCAGTTCGTGAACCAGCCGACGTGGGATCCGCTGCCGGTGCGGCGGCGGATCGCCGATCGCATGGTGGCGCTGGTCGGGCCGGACGCTTGGTCCATCGATGACGTGTCGGTGCCCAAGGACGGTCGGATGTCAGTCGCGGTCGCTCCGCAATACTGCGGCGCGCTGGGCCGGCAGGCCAACTGCCAGATCGCAGGCGGTGGTCGCCCCATTCCTTGCTCGCGTCGAGTTCGGCGGCGACGTCAGCCCGTTTGATTCCTTTTCATTTGCTTTCCCGCAGTGCAGCGAGGGCCTCGTCCGTCGACCACGTGGCGCTGGCCAGGAAGCGGAAGTTGATGAGGGCGGACAGATAGCCGTCTCCCTCCGGAAGCCGCGGGCCGACGGTGGCGTCCCGGACGACGACCACTTCGAAGCCCTGCTCGACGAGTTCACGCAGATGGCCCTCGACGCAGAGATTGGCGGCCATGCCGGCGAGAAGAACCTGTGAGACGCCGCGCTTGCGCAACTGAAGGACGAGGTCGTTCGATTCGGGCCCCACGATTTGGTCGCGCGAGTGGAGTTGGGCCCCACATCCACGCGATAGCCGCCGGAACTGCGCGCCCAGCCATCATGAACGACGCCCGTACGCTACGAGCCTGGGTGGACAACCTGGAGGCGAACTGGTGTGCTGAGCCCTCGCCTCACCAGCCCCGGCAAGGCGCCTTGGTGTGGCGGCTGTACGTGGCCGCTCTCGGCACTCGGTTTCGGACACAGCGCGGCGGGTGTCAACGGTGCTGGTCGTGAAGACGACGCGGCAGGGGAGCGCTTGGCGGCCCGCGGCCGTGAACCTGGCCGCTGACCGAGCCGTAGTGCTGAACGTACCCCCGGAAGCCGTACAGGAGATTCGCATGTCCAGTCACCTTGACGTCCTTGTGGTCGGAGCCGGTATCGCCGGCCTGGCGACCGCCACCGCTCTGCACCGCGAGGGAATGTCCGTCGATGTCATCGAGCGTTCTCCCGAGCGCCGAGCCATGGGGGCTGGGCTCTTCCTGCCCGGGAACAGCGTCCGCGCGCTGACCGCACTGGGGCTGGGGGACCACCTCACCGCGCTGGGAGCGCCCGTGCCCGGGCAGCGGCTGATGGACCACCGGGGCAGGGTGCTGGCCGACATCGCCATGGCCGAACTGTGGAGAGGCACCGCCGGTTGCGTCGGCATCACCCGAGGCGACCTCCATGCGGCCCTGCAGGACATCGTGCCGGTGCCCGTCCGCCACGGGGTCACCCTGGTCTCGCTCAAGCAGTCCGACGACGGTGTGCACGTCGAGTTCAGCGACGGCGGGAGCGGCCAGTACGACGTAGTCGTGGGAGCGGACGGCATACGGTCGGACCTGCGGGAGTCGGTCGATCCGGCGACCGGTGCCCGCTACCTCGGGCAGGTCTGCTGGCGCTTCCTGACCGACGCTCCCGACATCGACCGGTGGACCGTGTGGCTGGGCCCGGGAACGGCCTTCCTGGCCTACCCCGTCGGCGGGGGCCGGGTGTGCTGCTACGCCGACGTGGCGGCCGCCTCACCCAAGGACCCGACCACTCGCGCCGGTCTCCCCGGGCTCTTCTCCGGCTACGACCAGCGCGTACGGGACCTGCTGGCCACACCCGCCGCCGGTGAGGCGTACTTCTCACCGGTGGAGGAGGTCAGCGGCGAGGCATGGGCGCACGGACGCGTCGTGCTCGTCGGGGACGCCGCCCACGCCGGCTCGCCCAACATGGCCCAGGGCGTTGCCATGGCCGTCGAGGACGCCCAGGTCCTCGCCGAGGTGCTGGCCACCGGGGGAGACACCGAACACCTCCTGCAGCAGTACGTCGAGCGCAGGCTCCCCCGCACCCGGTGGGTCCAGCGGCAGACCCACCAGCGCGACCGGACCAGGTCCATGCCGCCCACCGTCCGCAACATCGCGCTCCGCTACGGCGCCAAGGGCCTGTACGAGCGCGGCTACGCCCCGCTGCGCGACCTGCCCTGACGCCGGCCCTGCCGCCACCTTGTACGCGCGCGGCGTCGTGCCCGTCCCAGGGGGAGGCGGGTCCCGGCGGCAAGGAGCCACGGCTGTAGCGGGGCGCGGGGGTTGTCACGGTTGTGTATCGGGCCGTTGTGGGAGAACCCCGCCGGGACCGGCCTCGTAGCGGGGGTTGTCGGCTTCACCTTCGAGTCGGGCATCCCCCTTGCGCCGCCCGCCCCGGGCTCCACACGAGCTGAAGGATGGCGTGTGCTCCGGCACCGCGGTGGAGGACCCTGCACGCCCGGCACATCGGGGCCGGCGCGGACGCCGGCCTCTCCGGCAATTTTCTGGAACATCGAGGAGATTCAACTTGGTTACCACCGAAGCATCCCGTCCCACTCTGCTCCTGGTGCACGGAGCATGGCACGGCCCCTGGTGCTGGGAGAAGCTGGAGTCCGCGCTCGTCGTCGACGGCTGGACGACTCGAACGGTTGAACTGCCCAGTGCCGTGAGGCCGGAAGCCCCGACCGCCGAACCGCTCCCCGGCATTCATGAAGACGCGCGAGCCGTCCTGGAGACCCTTGAAGATATCGAGGGCCCCGTGGTGGTCGTCGGTCACTCCTACGGTGGCATTCCAGTGACCCAAGCCATCGCCGACGCCTCCAACGTCTCGCATGCCATCTATCTGGCGGCATATCAACTGGACGTCGATGAAAGCCTGTTCGGCTTCCACGGTGCTCCTGAACCGGAGGAGCCGAAGGGCGTCATCCCGCCTTTGGAAAACAGTGATAAGGAGCTCTACGCCGATGTATCCGAGGAGGAGACCGTGCGAGCGGTCCGGCAGCTCGTGCCGCAAAGTGCGAGATCGTTCAGCGAGCGGGTGACAAAGGCGGGGTGGCGAACCACGCCCTCCACGTACATCATCTGTGAGCAGGATGAGGCTCTGCCGCCCCAGGCACAGGAGAGACTCGCTGCCCGAGCAAATGGCATTCACCGGCTGAAAAGCAGTCACTCGCCGTTCCTGTCGATGCCCGCAGAACTTGCTGCCCTTCTCGCGAATATCTCCCTTGGAGAAGCTGGGTAACTCCGGTTCGCAATCCGAGAGCCACAGTCGGCGACTACGGCACCTCTCGGGCCGGGCCAACCCCCGACACCGGTTTCTGACCGTTCGGAGGCGGACCTCGAGCCAGGGGTCAGCGAAACCTGTGTCCCGACGCTCGTAGGACGGGTGCACGGCATCAACCACGCGACGGCCCTCCAAGCGCGCCCGCCGGAGCACGACCTGTCCCGCATTCCGCCGCGGGGCCGCCCGCTGGCGGCTGCACTGCTCGGCGGGCATGGGCAACCGCTCCGCTAGCGTGAATGACATGAAATCACCGGCTGAGCCGCTGTCGGATGTCCTCGCCTCGTTGAACGTCCGGACGGGATCGCTGTCCGGCCTGGAGGCGTGGGGCAGGTGGGCACTTCGCTTCGGCGTCCACGAGCACATCAAGATCGGGGCCGTACTTGACGGCTCCTGCTGGCTGGGTGTCGACGGAGCCGATCCGGTGCGCTTCGAGACCGGCGACTGCTTCCTGCTGGCAGCGCGTGAGTCGTTCGCGGTCTCCGGGGACCTGGACACGCCGTACCGCAGCGCGGAGGAGCTCTACAAGCGATCCGACAGCCGCATCGTGCGGCTCCGGGAGACGCGCAGCACTGCCGACCAGGAGCGGACACTCATCGTCGGCGGCAGCGTCGACTTCCTCGACGCCACCGTCGCCCTGCTGCTCGGCGGACTGCCACCCATGGTCGCCATCCGCGCCGGAACTGCCCAGGCGAAGGCGATCCAGCCGCTGCTCGGGATGTTCCTCGACGAGGTGAGCGCCGTGCGCCTGGGCACCTCCGTGATGTCGGAGCGGCTCACCGAGATCCTGTTCATACAGGCGCTGCGGGCCGTCGTGGCGGGAGCGCATGCAACGGACGGGACGGCCCTGCCGGGCTGGCTCGGTGCCCTGGGCGATCCGCGTATCGGCCGTGCGCTGCTGCTGATGCACCAACAGGCCGGTCGTCCATGGACCGTCGCGACGCTCGGTGCTCAGGCGGGCATGTCCCGGGCGAGCTTCGCCGCCCGCTTCAAGGAACTCGTCGGGCTCCCGCCGCTCGTCTACCTCCAGCGCTGGCGGATTCTTGCCGCCGGCCGGGAGTTGCGCCGCGGCGAGCGGACTGTGGCCTCCCTGGCCTCCGAGTGGGGGTACTCGTCGGAGAGTGCGTTCAGCACCGCGTTCAAACGGATCACTGGCCTCTCGCCGGCGCAGTTCCGCAGCGCTCCGCCCGCAGCAGTGATCGCGAGGCTGGACGGTTGGCCGACAGTGCCCTTCCGTCTCCCGGCCGCCTCAGACGAACGCGCAGGTTCTCCGGACGCTTGATCATGGCCTGCTCTCCCGCCCGCCCGTAGCGTCGCAGGCAGCCGTCCGGACGGCCGCAGCGGCACCGTCCACGGCCCGAACACGCATCAGTGGAAGGCGGAACATGCAGTACGAGCAGCTTGGCGCCACGGGGGTTTTCGTGTCCCGGATCGCTTTGGGCACGATGACGTTCGGCGGGGCGGGCAAGCCGCCGTGGAGCCTCGTAGGTGGTTTGGACGAGAAGGCCGCGGACGAGCTTGTGGGCCTGGCTCTCGACGCGGGTGTCAACCTCGTCGACACCGCCGACATGTACGCGGCGGGCGAGTGCGAGGAGATCGTCGGCCGGGTGCTGGGCTCGAGACGGCAGGACGTGCTGCTCGCCACCAAGCTCTTCGCCCGCATGGGCACCGGCCCCAACGACCTCGGCCTGTCCCGGCTGTGGGTCACCCGGGCGCTGGAGGACAGCCTGCGCCGGCTGCGTACCGACCATATCGACCTGTACCAGATCCACAGTTTCGATCCCCTGACCCCGGTGGAGGAGACACTGGCCGCACTGGACGACGCCGTCCGGCAGGGCAAGATCCGCTACATCGGCGCGTCCAACCTGGCCGCGTGGCAGATGATGAAGTTCCTCGGCGCCTCGCAGTCGCGCGGGCTGGAGCGCTTCGTGTCCCAGCAGGTGTACTACTCGCTGGCCGGACGGGACATCGAGCGGGAGATCCTGCCGATGGCTGCGGACCAGAAGCTCGCCACGCTGGTGTGGAGCCCGCTCGCCGGCGGGTTCCTGTCCGGCAACTTCGACCGCAACGGCACCAGCGACGACACCGCGCGCCGCGCCCTCGCCGACTTCCCGCCCGTGGACCGGGAACGCGGCTGGGACATCGTGGACGCGCTGCGCGTCGTCGCCGGGTGGCATGGCGTGAGCGTGGCCCGCGTCGCCCTCGCCTGGGCACTGGCCCAGCCGGGGATCACAAGCGTCATCGTCGGCGCGAAGCGCCCCGACCAGCTCACCGAGAACCTGGCCGCCGTCGACCTCGTACTCACCGACGAGGACCTGGCAGAACTGGACGCTGTCAGCGCACAGCCCGACCCCTACCCCAACTGGGCCCAGGGCAGGCCCGACGACCGCCTGCCGCTGCACTCCTGACCCGGCGCCGACCACGACCGGGATACGGCGCAGTCGTCCGCACGCCGGTCGCGGTTCGCCCATCGTTCGCGCTGCGAGCACGGCCGTGGCCAGGCGACGCGAGGTCGCCGTGCTTGCCGGAGCCCGGGACGGCACGACGTAACTGACTGAGCTTCAGAAAGCAATGGTGCGTCGATCGCGGGCCAAGGGCATGCGAGACGTCTCGGGCGTCCCGACGCGGACACCCTCGCGAGAGACGTTTCACGGCTGTCGTACCCGTGCACCGACCCGCGGCCGTTCCAACCGTCAGCGATCACCACGTGCGGCCTGGGCCACGGCTCCAGAGCCGGCAACTGCTCACCGCACCCATCACATTCAACCGTCCAACCACCTTCCGAGGATCCTTGATGACCCTGGTACCGGCGGCGCTGCCCGAGGTTGCGGCCACAGCCGCATTGACCGCTGCCTTTGTCGCGGCCTCGGGCGATTCGTCGTCCGGCGGCGTCGCAGAGCATGTTGCAGGAGTCGGGCAGGCAGTCCCGGACAGAGGACAGGCCTTCATGCGAGTCATCAATGCGGCGGAGGAAGCCGCCCTGCTGCGCTTCGCCAGGACACTCACCCTGGGTGACGTCCACAGCGCCGAGGATCTCGTCCAGGAGGCGCTGCTACGGGCCTGGCGGCACGCGGACCGGCTCATCTCCACCCAAGGACTGGCGCGGCCCTGGCTCTTCACCGTCGTGCGGCGGCTGGCCATCGACGGTCTCCGCGCCCGTCGCGCACGTCCGGTGGAGATGTGCCCGTCGGACCTGGACGTGGACGTGGTGCCCGACGTCGGCGAGAGCACGCTCACGGCGCATGTGCTGAGGAAGGCGATGGTGGACCTGTCCCCGCACCACCGCGAGGTACTGGTTCACCGGTACTACCTGGATCGCAGTGTCGAGGACACCGCGGCCGAATTGAAACTCCCGACCGGCACGGTGAAGTCCCGCACCAGCCACGCGTTGCGAGCACTGCGTCGAGTCCTGATGTCCCAGGGAATCCAGGCACGTCGGTGAAGATCAGGGGCTGGAGCACGGGGGCTGCGTGCTCCAGCGCCTCGGAGGGGCCCTGGAGGGCGACGACACCCTTGCCTTACTGAACGTCGCCGAGCCGCGCCATGGGCGACGGGCCTTTGGGGCGGTGTTGGGCGTGTTCGCCGCATCCTGCCTCGCGTTGGCTGGTCCTGGCGGGGAACCCACCGGGCCCCGTGCCCACGAGGTGCTGGGCGCCCGGCTCCCCGGCCGTCGGCGCGGCGGCTTTGCTGACCCCCGATGGTCCTGGACGTCCCTGACCAACTTCGGCCGTCCGCTGCGGTGAACGGCCTACACGCAAGTGTCAAAGCCGTCGAGGCTGGGCCAGACGTTCGGTGCGAGCCGGTCGTAGACCCACCGCCAGGTGCTGGGCGGCAGGGACGATCCGGTGGAGCGCAGTCGCTTGAGACTGAACTGGGCCGCGAGGTGCGTATCCGATTTCTCCACGGCGGCGAGGTAGGCCGCGCCCACGCCGACCATAGTGGCGCCGGTCTGTTCGGCGATCCGCCAGGCCCCGTTGATGTCCGGGAAGGTGGGGCTGCCGTCGTACACTCGTCGAACGTCGAACGTCGACGCGTCACGATGCGCGCTTGGAGTGGCACAACCTCGAGCAACGGAATCGAATTTGGCCGCTGCGGTCGAACTGCTCGAGGAAGGACCGGCGGGCGCAGAGATTCCCGTCAAGGAAATCGCAGAACGGTCCGGCCTTGCCAAGTCAGGGCTTCGGCGTGAGGTCGTGATGCCTGATTCGTGGTCATGTGCTCGCGATGCCGAGTAAGAGCCCCAGGGAACCATCCGGTCGCGTTGCTGACCTCCTGGGACCGCATTGGACGGGGCCTCAACCCAACCGGGACAAGCCCCTCGAAAACCAACAGGGCGAACCCCTCCGAGACCGGTCGACCGAGCCGCTGCCGAGGAGACCCACGAAACGCATCACCGCCACACCGCGCTGCTCTTCGAAACTCCAGCTGATGCTCATGAGTGCCTCCTCAGTGCTCTTCGGACAGCGGCGGGCTATTGGCCAGAGCGACGGCGTGCCGGTCGTTTGGAGACCGAGACGGCGGTCGGCTCAGCAGATCCGCGGGAGCAGTTCGCCCAGCGGCATGTCCACCACCCGGCGGGCGCCGACCAGGTCCGGATGACCACTCGGCCGGGCTGCCCCTCGCGCGGTGCGAACCGGCACGGCGGCCGGGGGCGACTACGTGCCCAGCCCCGACGGAGGGCGCTCCACACTCACGCCACACGTCCCGATGGTCCTCGGCATCGATCCGTCGCATCGCGAGGCGGAACGGCGGGTGGACATCGGTCATGGTGTGTCTCGCGTTCATTCCGGACACCTCCTCAGTGCCTGCGCAGCCACTCCTCGCCGACGCCATGGACGGCCGGCTCGTCGGGCCGCAGATGCGAGTCGTCCATGCGGTACGTCAACTTGTCGACGACGGCCACGACTCCGTCCACCTGGCTGGCCATCCGCAGCGCAATCGCTACGTCGCTGCGCCGCTCCAACTGGCCGCTGAGCGTGACGACGCCTTCGCTTACGTCGACCGTTACGGTCTCCGGGTCGAGCCAGAGGGTGTTGACGATCACTTCGTCCACCATTGCGCGGCGGATCTCCTCGTCCGGCCGCAGGAAGACCTGGAGCAGATCCCGGCGGGTGACGATGCCGACCAGCCGGTCCTCCTCGTCGACCACGGGCAGTCGCTCGATCCGGCGCTGCGCCATGGTCCTGGCGGCCTCCGCGATGGTCGACTCGGCCCGCACGGTGATGGCAGGCGCGGACATCAGGGTTCCCGCAGTACGCGCATGGGCCTTGTCCGCATCATGCCCCTTGGAGATGTGCAGCCAGCTGAGCCAGTGCGGCCGTCCCTGCTCGTCCAGCGCCGGTTCCTCGGCCTGCCGGGCCATCAGGTCGGTCTCCGAGATCACTCCGATGACCTTTTCGTCCTCGTCGACCACCGGCAGTCCGCTGATGCGGTGCTCGCCGAGCAGCCGGGCCACTTCCTTGAACGGAGTGTCGTACGTTACCTTGACGACGTCATCGACCATCAGCGCACCGATCTTCATGTGCTTCATGTCCATTGCTCCTCTCAGCGCAGCCGGCGCAGATACGGGTCGCGGGCCTGCCGCGGCATCAGCCGGACGCGGATGTCCAGGGCCGTGATGCCGCCCGGGCGGGCGATCACGGGATTGAGATCGGCCTCGGCGAGCTGCGGAAGGTCACAGGCCATCCGGGACAGCCGCAGCAGCAGCTGCTCCAGTCCTTCGAGGTCGACGGCGCCGCCGCCGCGGTAGCCGAAGAGCAGCGGCGCGCACCGCGGCGAGGTGATGAGGTCGTGCACGTCGTGGTCGGTCAGCGGGGCGAGCCGGGCGGCGTGATCGGCCAGGAGCTCGGTCGCCGTGCCGCCCAGGCCGAACAGGACCAGCGGGCCGAAGACTTCGTCCTGAACGACGCCGGCGAAGAGCTCGATGCCGCGTTCGGCGAGCGGCTGGACGACCACTCCGGTCATCAGGTCTCCGAAACGGGTGACCAGATCGCGGTGTGCAGCCCGCACCTGCGAGGCATTCTGAAGATCGAGGTGGACGGCGCGCTGTTCGCTCTTGTGGACCAGGCCCGGCCAGTGGGCTTTCATCACGACCCGCCCGTCAGGTCCCGCCAGCCTGGCTGCTGCGGTGACGGCGGCCTCTTCGTCCTCGGCCCACTCCCAGGGAATCTGCGGGATGCCGTAGTGGCCGAGGAGTTCGGCCGTCGCACGGGGGTCGAGCCAGTCCCCGTCGGGGTGTTCGGCGAGGAAGGCGTCGGCCGTTGCTTTCGCCGCCGCGGTGTCCACGTCCGCGAGCTCGGGGATCGTGCCTTCCGGGCGGGCGCGCCAGCGTGCGTACGTCACGGCGTGTGCCAGGGCGCGGGCCGCGTCCGCCGCGTCGGAGTAGGAGGGTACAAATCCGCCGTCCGCGGTGGGCAGCAGCTCGACCCGCGCCGCCTGGGCGGGCAGGACCGCGGCGACCGTTCGGGAGCGACGGCGGTCCGGGCCGGGGGACAGGGCCCGGACGAGATCGTCGCCGGTCGCCGCGGCGACCGCGGTGGGGACCAGCACCACCAGTACGGCGTCCACGGCCCCGTGCGCCGCGAGCCGGTCGACGCACTCCTGCAGTTGCGTCTCGGTGACGGCGGCGGTGGCGTCGACGGGATTGGTGGCGGAGGCCCCTGCGGGCAGCCCGGCCAGCAGCTCGGCGACCAGCTCGCTGCCGAGCTCGGGAATCCTCAGCCCGGCCTCTGCGCAGGCGTCGGCGGCCAGTACGCCTGCCCCGCCCGCGTTGGTGACGATGGCGACCGAGGAGCCGGACGGCAGCGGCTGGGAGTGCAACAGGGCCGCACTGTCGAGGAGTTCGCCGATCGTGCGGGTCGCGATGATTCCGGCCTGGGTGAACAGGGCCTGCCGGGTCATGGTCCGCGTGGCCGCCGCCGCGGTGTGGGAGGCGGCGGCCCGGCGACCGGCCTCGGAGCGCCCGGCGTCCACGGTCAGGACAGGCATCGTGCGGGCCACCCGCCGCGCTGTTCGCGAGAACGCGCGCGGATTGCCGAAGGATTCAAGGTGCAGCACAGCGAGGTCGGTCTGCCCGTCGCTCTCCCACCACTGCAGCATGTCGTTGCCGCTGACGTCGTATTTGTCGCCCAGCGAGACGAAGGTGGACACCCCGATGCCGAGCCGGGACAGCCCGTCGAGCAGCGCGATGCCCACTCCTCCGGACTGCACGGCGACCCCGGCCGTGCCCGCCAGGGGGCGGTCGGCGGCGAATGTGGCGTTCAGCCGCAGATCCGGGTCGGTGTTGGCCAGACCGAGGCAGTTGGGGCCGACCAGCCGCATCCCGTACGCACGGCACGTGGCGAGCAGCGCGGCCGCCTGGTGGGCGTCGAGGCAGGAGGAGACCACCAGCAGCGCCCTCGCGCCAAGCTTCCCGCAGTCCTCGGCGGCCTGCGGTACGGCGGCCGCGGGGACGGCGAGCACGGCGAGATCGGGCGGAAAGGACAGCTCGGCCACGGAGTGGTGGCAACTCACCCACTCGATCGCCTCCGCCTGCGGATTGACCGCGTCCAGACGGCCCGCGAAACCACCGGTCCGCACATTGCGCAGCACGGCCCGGCCGACCGAGCCCGCCTTGCGGCCCGCGCCGACCACGGCGACAGTGCGGGGCCGCAGCAGCGGTTTCAGGCTCGCCACGTCGGCGGTGCTGCCCCGGTTGTCGACTGCCGACAAGTAGTCCTCGTCCACGGTGAGTTGGACCGTCCAGCGCACCTCGGGACCGTCGAAGTGTCGGGTCGTACGCAGGCCGAGGTCGGCGAACACTTTCAGCATCTCGTGGTTCTCGGACAGTGCGTCGGCCGCGAAGGCGGTGATGCCCGCTTGGCGGGCGGCGTCGACGAGATGCTCCAGCAGCAGGGTGCCAAGGCCCCGGTGGTGCCAGTCGTCCGCGACGGTGAGTGCGATCTCGGCCGTGGCCGATTCCGGTATGGCGTCGTACTCGGCCAGTCCGACGAGCCGCCCGCCGCTCTCCGCGACCAGAGCGCGGTAGCCGGACTGGTCGCGCCGGGTGAGCCGGCCGGCCGCCTGTTCGGCGGACAGGTGGCTCACCGTGAAGAAGCGTCGCCGCAGATTCTCCGCCGACATGCCCTCGTACAGGGCCAGGACGGCGTCGTGATCGGCTGGCCCCGCCTGCCGTATCCGCACTGTCGTGCCGTCCGTCAGCAGCGCGTGCACCTGCCGGGCGTTGCTCGCGGGGCTGTGGATCTGCGTCATGACGGTGTCCTCCTCGTGGGGAATCCATGTCCAGACTCGGGCAGGAGCGCGGCCGGCCGCAGGGGTCGGCCGGGCCAGTGAGCGGGGCGGACCGGCCCTCGGGGCGCGTCCGGTCGGTCCAGGGGCGCCTGCGGCAGCGGCAGCCGCCGGTTCTGGAAGCAACCGCCGGACAGGCACACGGTCCGCGGCGCCCCGGCGGCAACGGTGCGTTTGACGAGGGCGGCGGTCGCCTCAGCAATGGTGGTGTGGCCGGTCGCCAGGCGGTGCACGTGTGGGCGGAAGCCCACGCCTTGGACCGTGCCGAAGACCTCGACGCGCCGGGCGATGCGCTCGCCGGTCATGGTGGGCCTCCGCTGTGTGTATCGCGGGGGCCGCGGGCGGCCGCGTCCCGGTGGCGGACGATCTCGTCCTCCACCCGTTCGACGAGTGCTTCGACCTTCGCGGCAACCGGCTCGGACAGGCCCGTGCCGAGCATGGTGTCCGCCCCTTCGACGGCGTACACCACGAGATGGCCCGGCAGTCGCCCCAGCGCCCGCGACAGCTCGACGGCCTCACCGAGGCCCAGCCCGTGCGAACTCGTCGTGTGCGGCCGCCCCAGCTCGGCCGCGTCCAGCTCCAGCCGGTGCACCCGCCCCGGGTGGCCGGGATGCGCGTGTGCGGCGTCCAGCACCACGGCCAGGTCCGCGTTCTCCCACAGCCCGATCAGTCGCCCCGGATCTCCGTCGCACACCGACAGGACTGTTCCCGGGGGCAGGGGACGACCGGCAGCCCGCTCCCGCAGCCGGGCGATCACAGCCCAGGCCACCCCGTCGTCGTGGCGGAACTCGTTGCCGACCCCGATGATGGCGATACGGACGGAATGCGTGGAGCCGGACATGATCCTCTCCCTCCGCTGCGTTCGCTTCCAGCCTGCGTGCGGACCTGCCGGGGGGCGTTGGGCCGAAGGGCCCCAGGAAGGGTCTGAGTGGCCCCTGCGCACCCGACCGCGCACACGCCAGGCTCAACGGGGCAAGGCACGAAGCGGAGCCCTGCACAGGAGGTGCGGATCATGCATCGACATGTCGTCGCCGGAATCGACGGGTCCCCCGAGAGCCTCGCCGCAACGCACTGGGCGGCCCGGGAGGCTCTGCGCCGCGGCCTGTCGCTGCGGCTGGTGCACGCCTGGCAGTGGCAGCCGCGTCCGCCCATTTACGTGCCCGCCGGCACGACCCAGCGGTACTGGGCGCACCGGACCCTGAGCCAGGCGAGCGACAGCGTGCGTGCCTCACACCCCGCGCTGCGCATCGATGACGAGTCGGTGGCCGAATCGCCGGTCACCGCCCTGCTCACGGCGGCCGAGCAGGCCGAGATGCTCGTGCTCGGGTCCCGAGGACTCAGCGGCGTCCCGGGGTTCCTGGTCGGCTCGGTGTCCCAGGCGGTCGTCGCGCGGGCGCCGCGCCCCGTGGTCCTCGTACGCGCCGGTGAGGAAGCGGCCGACGAACAGTTCCCGGCCCCGGAGGGAGCCTCCCCGGACCGGGACTCGGTCAAGACCCCGTACCGCAACATTGTCCTCGGCCTCGACACCAGCAGCCCCTGCGACGAACTCATCGAATTCGCCTTCGACACCGCACAGCACCGTGGTGCCGCACTGCGCGTGATCCACACCTTCAGCGCCCCGCCCCCGTTTGCCGCCATCGACCAACTCGTCCCGACGCCCGGCCCGGAACTGCTCGCCGAGCACGAACACGCCGTGAGTGCGGCGCTGCACCCGTGGCGGGAGAAGTTCCCCCAGGTAACTGTCACCGGGACCGTCACCGAAGGCCGGGCGGCCTCCGAGCTCACGCGCGCCTCGACAGGGGCGGGCCTGGTCGTCGTCGGGCGCCACATCCGCGCCGGGCACCTTGGCATCCACATCGGCCCCGTCGCCCATGCGGTGCTGCACCACGTCGGCTGCCCCGTGGCCGTCGTCCCGCACGTCTGACCCACCCCCTGCAGGAGATCGAGACCCATGAGGCAGTACGTGTACGGATTCGGCGAGGGCAGCCGTGAGATGGCTGACCTGCTCGGCGGCAAGGGAGCCAACCTGGCCGAGATGACTCGGCTGGGGCTGCCCGTGCCCCCGGGGTTCACCGTCACCACGCAGGCCTGCCGTGAGTACCTGGCCACCGGCGAAGAACCGGTGGAGCTCGGGGTGCAGGTCGCACGGGCACTCGCGGATCTGGAGCGGCGCGTCGGCCGGAGGCTGGGCGAGAGCGACAACCCGCTGTTGCTGTCCGTGCGTTCGGGCGGCAGGTTCTCGATGCCCGGCATGATGGAGACGATCCTCGACATCGGCCTGAGCGACGCATCCGTACGCGGACTCGCCCAGGCGACCGGGCAGGAGCGGTTCGCCTGGGACTCGTACCGCCGGCTGCTGCAGATGTTCGGCCGCACGGTGCTGGGCGTCGACCCGGAGCTGTTCGAGGACGCCCTGTCCCGGCACAGGGCGGACCGCGGCGTGGCGAGCGACACCGGGCTCGACGCGCACGATCTCGCCGTGCTGGCCGAAGAGTTCAAGACGCTCATCCGGGAGGCGACCGGCGAGGAGTTCCCACAGGACCCGGTCGAGCAGCTCTACCAGGCGATCCGTGCCGTCTTCCGTTCCTGGAACGGCGAGCGCGCCCGCCTCTACCGAAGGCGCGAGCACATTCCCGACGACCTGGGCACCGCCGTCAACATCCAGGTGATGGTGTTCGGCAACCTCGGTCCCGATTCCGGCACGGGCGTCGCATTCACCCGCGACCCGGCCACCGGAGCGCCCGGCGTCTACGGCGACTACCTGTCCGACGCGCAGGGGGAGGACGTCGTCGCGGGCATCCGCAACGCCGTACCCCTCCAGGAGCTCAAGCGCCTCGACCCGTCCTCCTATCTGGAGCTCGGCGACCACCTGCGGACCCTGGAACGCCACTACCGGGACCTGTGCGACGTCGAGTTCACCATCGAGCGCGGCACGCTGTGGATGCTCCAGACCCGGGTCGGCGGGCACCAGCTCGCCCGGCTGATGTTCCCCCGCTTCGACGAGGACGCGACCGGCCAACCGCTGGCACACGGTGTCCCGGCCTCGCCGGGCGCGGCGGTCGGAGCGGCCGTGTTCGACTCCGCCGAAGCCGTGCGCCGCGCCGCGGCCGGGGAGAAGACAGTCCTCGTACGGCGTGAGACCACGCCCGACGACCTGCCGGGGATGATCGCTGCGGAGGCGGTACTGACCAGCCGGGGCGGCAAGACCAGCCACGCGGCCGTCGTCGCGCGGGGCATGGGCAAGGTCTGCGTGTGCGGGGCGGAGGAACTCGCGGTGGACCCCGGGGCACGGCAGTTCACCGCGGCCGACGGGACCGTGGTCACCGAAGGCAAGGTGATCTCCGTGGACGGCACGGCGGGCACGGTCCACCTCGGCGCGCTGCCGCTCACCGAATCGCCGGTGGCGCGCTTCCTGGAGACCGGCGAGCAGGACGGGGAGCTGACGCGCGCTGTGGCCCGAACCCTCGAACAGGCCGACGCCGTGCGCCGACTGGAGGTGCGCGCAAACGCCGACACCCCCGAGGACGCGGCCCGTGCCCGGCGCTTCGGCGCCCAGGGCATCGGGCTCTGCCGCACCGAGCACATGTTCCTGGGCGAGCGCCGAAGCCTCGTCGAGGCGATGATCCTCGCGGAGGACGAGGCCGGGCGGCGCGCGGCGCTGGACGCCCTACTGCCGCTCCAGCGCAGCGACTTCACCGGAATCCTCGCCGCCATGGACGGCCTGCCGGTGACCATCCGCCTCATCGACCCGCCCCTGCACGAGTTCCTGCCCGACCGCACCGAACTCGCCGTGCGCGTCGCCACCGCCCCGACCGACCGCGACAGGCGGTTGCTGGCGGCCGTGGAGCGCATGCACGAGAGCAACCCCATGCTCGGGCTGCGCGGCGTGCGCCTCGGGCTCGTCGTCCCGGGCCTGGTCGAGATGCAGGTACGAGCGATCGCCGAGGCCGTCGTGGAGCGAACGCGGGCCGGCGGCGACCCACGGGCCGAGATCATGGTCCCGCTGGTCGGTACGGCCGAGGAGCTCCGGATCGTACGGGCCACCGCGGAGCGCGTCCTCGCCGAGGTGTCGGACGCATCCGGCATCGCTGTGCGGTGCCCGGTCGGCACAATGATCGAACTGCCTCGCGCCGCGCTGACCGCCGGCCGTATTGCCGAGGCCGCCGACTTCTTCTCCTTCGGCACCAACGACCTGACCCAGACCGCCTGGGGCCTGTCCCGGGACGACGTAGAAGCCTCGTTCTTCCCCGCCTACCTCGACCAGGGGATCTTCGCCACCTCGCCCTTCGAGACGCTCGACAGGGACGGCGTCGGCCGGCTCATCCGTATAGCCGTCGAAGAGGGCCGCGCAGCCCACCCGGGCTTGAAGATCGGCGTCTGTGGCGAGCACGGGGGTGACCCGGACTCCATCCACTTCTTCCACGACGTCGGACTCGATTACGTCTCCTGCTCCCCGTTCCGAGTCCCGGTCGCCCGACTCGAAGCGGGACGCGCCGCCCTCGAGGGCCGGTCGGCCTGAGCAGCCCATGCCATCAGGCCTATCTGCGGAATAGGCAGGGCGTGAACTCGTCGGAGAGCAAGGGTTCGCGGGCGTGGCTCGCCGGGTGGTCACTGAGCCTGGCCGGCTGCGCTGACCCCTGTGCCATCTTCCGAAGAGGGGGCTGCCGGTCTCCGGCCGCCGACCACCCAGGTATGGGCCGGTCGGCCCCGGCCGGGGACCTGCGGCCCCTCCAAGACGCCCGCCCCGCCCACGACGCTGGAAGTGGGTCGTCCGACAGATCCGCCCGCCACCCAGGAGGTACGCATCATGTCCCGCACCGTCACCGTCGGCCTGGACGGCTCGAACGAGAGCCTGGCCGCCGCCGAATGGGCCGCCCGCGAAGCGCGGCTGCGCGGACTGCCACTGCGGCTCGTCAACGTCCGGGAACCGCAGCCCTACATTCAGGCTCCGCTCCTGGGCGGCGAGACGCCGCAGCACTGGGCGGAGCGCATTCCCCGCGAGGCGGCCGACGAGCTGCGGCTCCGTCACCCCGACGTGGAGATCACCGCGGATCAGGTCGCCGGCCGGCCCGGTACCGTCCTGCCCGACGAGGCCCGGGGCGCCGAGCTGCTGGTCCTGGGCTCCCGTGGCCTGAGCGGCGTCGCCGGATTCATGGTCGGGTCCGTCGGCATGGCAACCGTGGCCCACACGGAGCGGCCCGTCGTCCTCGTACGGGCAGAGGAGAAGACCGAGGACGAGCGCGCGCCCGGTCCCACCGCGAACCGGCCCGTTGTGCTGGGCCTCGACACCGAGCACCCGGACGACTCCGTGATCGAGTTCGCCTTCGACGCGGCTGCGCGCCGTGCCACCGCCCTGCACGTCGTCCACGGCTGGAACTTGCCGCCCTACTTCGCATACGGACTTCCTGCCGACCCAAGGATGAACGCCCAACTGGCCGCCCAGGAGGCGGACTCCCTGGCCGAGACGCTGCGCCCCTGGCGGCAGAAGTTCCCCGCCGTCGAGGTCATCGAGCGGTCGCGATCGGGCAAACCCGCCAACCACCTGGTGGACGCCTCCCGAGACGCGTCCCTGGTCGTCGTCGGCCGCCGTACTCGCCGTTCGCCGCTCGGCGCCCACATCGGGCCCGTCACACATGCCGTGCTGCACCACGCCACCTCGCCCGTTGCGGTGGTCCCCCACGACTGAGCCCAAGAAGTCCGCACTCCGAACGAGAAGAAAGAAGGTGGGGACAATGGAGCTGCCCATCGTCGTAGGCGTGGACGGATCCGAGTCCAGCCTGCGGGCCGTTGACTGGGCGGCCGACGAGGCGGCCCTGCACGGTGTGCCGCTGCGCCTGGTGAACGCGTCGATGTGGGAACGGTACGAAGGGGCCGCGCTCGCACAGGAGTTGGGACGCCCCACGGAGCGGGTCATGGCCGAGAACATCGTCGGTACCGCCGCGGAACGCGCCCGCCGCCGCGACCCGGACCTCAAGATCCAGACGGACATCCTGCCCGAGGACACGGTGAGCGCCCTGCTGAGCGAGGGCCGCAACGCCTCCGCCCTCGTCACCGGCTCGCACGGTCGCAGCGGACTCGCCGAGATGCTGCTCGGCTCGGTCAGCCTGGCAGTCGCCGCCCGCGCCAACTGCCCGGTGTTCGTCATTCGCGGCAACCACGACCCGCAGAGCGGCACGCACCGGCGGATCGTCCTCGGCGTCGATGAACCCCCGGAGGGCTCGGCCGCCGTGCGTTTCGCGTTCCGCGAGGCGGAGAGGCGCCGGGCCGCCCTGCACGCCATCCGGGCGTGGCGCCGCCCCGCGCACGAGGCGGTCGACCATCCTCTGGTCGCCAAAGACGCCGCCCGTTACCACGAAAGCCAGGCCGCGGAGATCCTCGAAGCGGCGCTACGTGAAGCCGTAGCGGACCACCCCACCGTGGAGCTGCACCGGGCAACGGCCGAGGGCCCCGCCCGCATGGTGCTCATGAACGCCTCGGCCGCGGCAGATCTGCTGGTTGTCGGCGCCCAGCGGCGGCGCGGGCACTTTGGACTCCAGCTCGGCCGGGTCGCCCACGCGGTGCTGCACCACTCCGTGTGCCCCGTGGCCGTCGTACCGCAACGGGCGTGACGACATGAGCGCCCTGGGCATCATTCCGACCAGCACCGGCGCCGCCCGCGTCCTCATCGGGGACCCCGCCTCGTGCGTCTTCGACCCCGCCCTGACTCAGGCGAACGGCGAGAAGGTGAAAGTCTTCGGCTGGTACGACAATGAATGGGGCTACAGCAACCGGCTCCTCGAACTCCCCGCCATGGTGGCCGACGACTCATGAATCCGACACAGCCCAACACAGCCATGCCCCGCGCGCTGCGGGGTATGGCGGCCGTGGTCCTCGACACCGACGGAGTGATCACCGACTCCGCGCGGTTGCACGCCGCCGCCTGGAAGAGGGCCTTTGACGATTACCTGCGCAATCACCCGCCCGCCGATCCCGCCCAGCGGCACCCCTTCGACGTGCGGGAGGACTATCTGCGGTACGTCGACGGCAAGTCACGGATGGACGGTGCCGCGGCCTTCCTGGAGTCCCGGGGGCTGCGGCTGCCCGACGCGGAGCTGCAGGCCGTCGCCGGGAGCAAGGAGCGGTTGTTCACCGCACGGTTGCGGGAACACGGCGTCAACGCCTACAGGGGCACGGTCCGGCTGCTGCACGCCCTGCGCTCCGCCCGCGTACCCCTGGCCGCCGCCTCCGCCTCCCGGCACGCCCGCGAACTCCTCGAACACGCGGGAGTGCTGGACCTCTTCGATGCCCTGGTGGACGGCGGGGAAGCGGCACGCCTGCACTTGCCCGGCAAACCCGATCCCGCGCTGTTCCTGGAGGCGGCCCGCCGCCTTGGTGTCCCAGCCTCCCGTACCGCTGTCGTCGAGGACGCTCTGGCCGGAGTCGAGGCCGGGCGCCGCGGTGGCTTCGGCCTGGTGGTCGGCGTGGACCGGGCGCGTACGCCACAGACGCGTGCTGAACTGCTCAGGCACGGCGCGGATGTGGTGGTCCGCGACCTCGCGGAACTTCTCACCGACAGCGACTGCCAAAAGGGTTGACGATGCGTGACTGGACCTGGGAGTACGAAGGCTACGACCCGGCACAGGAGCGCCTGCGCGAGTCGCTGTGCACCCTCGGCAACGGCTACTTCGCGACCCGTGGCGCGGCCCCCGAGTGCACGGCGGACTCCGTCCACTATCCGGGCACGTATGCGGCGGGTTGCTACAACCGGCTGATCTCGGACGTGGCGGGACGGCGCTTCGAGAACGAGGACATGGCCAATCTGCCCAACTGGCTGCCCCTGCGTTTCCGTACGGGCTCCGGGAGTTGGCTCTCCCCGGACACCCACAGGCTCCTCGACCATCACCAGGCGCTGGACATGCGTGCGGGCGCCCTGGTGCGCACGCTGCGGTACGAGGACGAGGACGGCCGGCGCCTCCGGGTGCGACAGCTGCGCCTGGTCCACATGGCTCACCCCCATCTGGCGTTGCTGCGCACCGAGTTCACCGCGGAGGGATGGTCCGGGGAGATTGAGGTCGAGTCGGCGCTCGACGGCGCCGTTGCCAACACCGGCGTCGAGCGTTACGGACAGCTTGCCGGCCGTCATCTCACCCACGTTCACACGGGGACCTCCGCGTCGGACACCATGTGGCTTCGCTGCCGCACCAGCACCTCGGACATCCGGGTCGGCCTGGCCGCCCGCACCGTGGCCGACGTCCCGGCCGAGCCCACCATCCGCCACGAGGACTTGCGGGTTGCCCACGTCCTGCGCCTTCCCCTGGCCGCGGGCCGGACCGTCACCGTCGACAAGACGGCCGCCCTGCACACCTCCCGGGACCGGGCGATCAGCGACCCGCTGCACGCCGCCGTCGACCGGGTGAGCCGTGCCCCGGACTTCGACGCCCTGCTGGCCTCGCACCGCACGGCCTGGCGCCAGCTGTGGCGCACCGCCGAACTCGACGTGCCGAACAGCTCGGGCCCGGTCCTGCGGCTCCACCTCTTCCACGTCCTGCAGACGCTCTCCCCGCACACCGCGGACCTCGACGTCGGAGTCCCGGCCCGGGGACTGCACGGCGAGGCGTACCGCGGTCATGTCTTCTGGGACGAACTGTTTGTCCTGCCCTATCTGAACCTCCACTTCCCCGAGGTCTCACGGGCTCTGCTCACCTATCGCCACCGGCGCCTGGAGCGAGCCTGCTTCGCGGCCCGGGACGCCGGACGCGCCGGGGCCATGTACCCCTGGCAGAGCGGCAGCAACGGCCGGGAGGAGACCCAGCAGCTACACCTCAACCCGCGTTCGGGGCGCTGGCTGCCCGACCACTCCAGGCTCCAGCACCACGTCGGATCGGCGATCGCGTACAACGTGTGGCAGTACTGCGAGGCGAGCGGCGACACGGAGTTCCTGCACACCAAGGGCGCCGAAATGCTGCTGCAGATCGCCCGGTTCTGGGCCGACGCGGCGGCGTACGACGAGACGCTCGGCCGCTACCGGATCCGCGGAGTCGTCGGCCCGGACGAGTACCACGACGCCTATCCCGAGGCGAAGGAACCGGGCCTCGTCGACAACACGTACACCAATGTCGCCGCGGCATGGGTGCTCGCCCGCGCCCTCGACGTGCTGCACTCTCTCCCGGAACCGCGCCGCCGGGACTTGGCCGAGCGCATGGGGCTCGACGACGGCGAACCCGCCACGTGGGAGGAGGTCTCCCGTAAGCTCCACGTCCCCTTCCATGCCGGGGTGATCAGCCAGTTCGAGGGCTATGGCGAGCTCGCTGAACTCGACTGGGACCGCTACCGGGACCGCTACGGCGACATCCGGCGCCTCGACCGGATCCTGGAGGCCGAGGGCGACACGGTCAACCGCTACCAGGCATCGAAACAGGCCGACGTGCTGATGCTCGGCTATCTCTTCTCACCGGCCGAGCTCCAAGGGCTCTTCCGTCGGCTCGGCCACGAGGTGGACGACACCATCTGGCAGCGCACCGTCGACTACTACTTGCGACGCACCAGCCACGGCTCGACGCTCAGCAGCCTCGTGCACGGCTGGGTGCTGGCGAGAGTGCGGCGCGCGGAAGCCTGGACGTTCTGCCAGGAGGCACTGGCAAGTGACATCGCCGATCTGCAGGGTGGCACCACCGGCGAGGGCATTCATCTCGGCGCCATGGCCGGCACCCTCGATCTCGTGCAACGAGGACTGACCGGCCTCGAGACCCGGGGCGGCGCGCTGCGGCTCAACCCGGTGCCGCTGCCGGAGCTGTCGGAGTACGGCTTCGCGATCCGCTACCAGGGCCACTGGGGCGTACGGCTCCGGCTGCGCGCGGGGGAGCTGCAGATCACTGTGCCCGAATCCGACCGCTCACCGATCGACATCGCCCTGCCGGACCGCACGGTCTCGGTGGCGCCCGGGGAATCCTGCACGCTCACCCTGCCCCAGGAGCAGCGCCAGGATGAGGACGGTACGACGGCCACCGGGCACAGTGTGTGACCGCGTCGCCGGTTTCGCAGGCCGAGCCACTGTCGCGGGCAGCACGAGCACCTGGGTGCGGCTCTCCGCCCGGAGGGGGACGTTCGGCCCCCACGTTGGGCCTGAGAGGCACTCCCGGCCTCGCGGGCACCGTGGCAGCGTGAGCGGATGTCACCCCCGGCGATCGCGACACGAGGAGGAGGACACGATGGCCGGCAGCGCTTCGGCGCCTGGTACGGGACACCCGGGCGCGTCGTGGTCGGCACGGACGGTTTGGCCCATGCGACAAGGACAGTGCTCTGGGCCGCAGGCGAGGCCGAAGCCCGGAATCAGCCTCTCAACGACCTGACGCCCACGCGGTCCTGCAGCACCACGCGCGATGTCCAGTGGCTGTCGTGCCCCACCGGGACGCGACGCTTCGGGCGCAGGAGGACTGAACGGCCTTTGGGCGGGCGATGGTTGGATCTTTACGGCCCGTTCGTCAATGGCTCGCCCGCCGTTCACGGGTACAGGCCCGGAGTGTCACGTTCGTCCCCGCTCACCAGGGGGTGTGGAGTCAAGATGAGGAGCAACGGGCGTACGAGTACGAGGTTCTGGCGATGGCGGCGCAGCCCGCTCAGGCGCCGCAGCGACGTGGTCGAGGCCTGGATCGTGCTGGGCGTATGGGTGCTGGCGGTCGTTGGCGGAGCAGCCGTCACCCTCGCAGCGGGCTTGGCCGTCGTGCACACCCAAGAGCGGCATCGGGCGGAACGCTACGCCGTCCAGGCCGTGCTCACCGAGGCCGTGCCGGCGGCTATGCCCGCGGCAGACGGCATGAAGTCGCGAGTCCTGGCGCCGGTGCGCTGGCGGGACCGATACGGCGTGGTCCGTACCGCGACGGTGAGTATCGAGGCAAGCGGCCCTGCCGGAATGAAGATCGTGTTCTGGACGGACCGCTGGGGGACTCCGACCACGCCGCCGGTCGTCGGCGCGGAGGTGGCGGCTCAGGCGGTTGCCGCCGGAGCACTGGCCCTCGGCGCCTGGGGTGGCCTGGTGGTGGCCGTCGGC